>DKYT01000033.1 GCA_002492465.1 Lachnospiraceae bacterium UBA7093
AGGAGCATTCCTGTAATTCAGAAATAACGCCAATAGAATAAAAAGAAACCTCGTAGTATGATAGAGGTATCATCTTGGACGGATGAAAAATACCAAATCATACGGAGGTTTCACAATGAATTTAACACAGAATGACAGATTAAAGCAAGTAACAAGTGACACTTTAATTGTGGGAGTTGACATTGGATCACAGACGCATTTCAGCAGGGCGTTTGACTGGAGGGGATTTGAACTTTCGCGCAGGGTTTTTAAGTTCAGCAACACCGGAATGGGATTCCTTACGTTTCTGAGATGGACGCAGGAACTTATGGATAAGACAGAAATGAAAAAGGTGATTGTCGGCTGCGAGCCTACCGGTTGCTACTGGCTTACATTCCAGAAGTTTTTACAGGAGCATGATGTAACACTTGTGACGGTTAACCCGTACACGGTCAACAAAAGCATGGAGCTGGATGACAACAGTCCTGAAAAAAGTGACCTGAAAGACCCAAAGACCATAGCGCAGCTTGTGAAGGATGGAAGGTATTCAACATCCTATCTGCCGGGCGGGGTTTATGCTGAAATCCGGGAGGCATCCGTATGCAGGGACCAGATTATGAAGCAGCATGTACGACTGTCAAACCAGATACAAGGATGGCTTCAAAAGTTCTTCCCGGAGTATTTTGAGTGTTATGCGGACTGGGATTCCACCAGCGGACTCATGCTTCTCAAGGAGGCGCCGCTTCCACAGGATATCTTAAAAATCGGTGCAGGGGGAATCAATCAGATATGGCGTGATGCAAAGGTGCGTGCGGCAGGAATAAAGAGGGCACAGACCCTGGTAGAAGCTGCACAGAACAGTGTGGGACTGGAAGCCGGCGAGGCGGCAAGGCTTGAGATTTGGATTCTTGTGAATGACTACATCCAGAAAGGGGAACAGCTGAAAAGACTTGACGAGTATCTGGAAGAAAAAGTAAAGGAAGTACCGAATGTGGAGAAACTGCTCGCCATTAAAGGAGTAGGGCTGAGTACGGTGATTGGTTTTGTGGCAGAAGTGGGTGATATCGGACGTTTCACCGACCCGAAGCAGATACAGAAGCTTGCCGGACTTGAGATAGTCAAAAAGAGTTCAGGCAAGAAGAAAGGCCAGCCAAGAATCAGTAAGAGGGGCAGACGAAAACTACGGAGAACGATGTATGAATCCGCACGTGCGCTGATGAACTGGAATCCGGCATTTCAGGATGTGTTTCTTTATTACAGGAACAGAAGCAGGAATCCGCTTGGCGGGATGCAGGCGAAGATAGCGGTTGCGTGCAAGGCAATACGGGTATTCTATGTAGTATTACAAACAGGCTGTGACTTTGATGAGGAGAAGTTCCGGAGGGACATCATCAGACCGGAGGCAGCCTAAGAACAAAAGCACATACTGTAGCAGATAACGTCCGCCAAGGATTCAATTGGTGCTGGATTACAGGAGTGCTCTCTATCAATGACAAAGCAGAGCGAAGCCGCTAAGACATTTTTTATAGGGCATGACCCTGAGTAGGAGCAGAGGCGGCACCCCACTATGGGCAGGCTGGACGAAGGAATTTAGGACCCGCCGGAAACGGACGGATGATCCTGTTAGACATGAGAGGTTAGCAGCCATAGGGAAGAATGGGACACAGATTCGCTTTCATAAAAAGGATGACGTTTTATTTCGTGAACCTTTCTGACTGGGAAACGAAGTGCATTGCACCGGAAATGACACAGTTTTCGCCCATTATCATATGCGGAGTCATTGCAGTAACTTTATAAACCATTGCACAAATGGCTAAAGCAAAGGCTTTTTTGTGCAAAATATATAAGAAAGTATAGAGAGGTATAAGAATGGATCAAATCACTCATCAGGTTCGGCTTGCAAACTGGACTAAAATAATTGAGCAGTGCAGCAACCGCCCACAAGGAACAACCATAAAACAATGGCTTATGGAGAATGGCATCAATGAGAAAAGCTATTACTACTGGCTCCGCCGTGTACGGCAGAACGCTTATTCCAGGATGGACATTGAACTGCCTGCTGTTACAACGCCAGCCGAACAGCCCGCAGTGGCATTCGCCGAGATTCCGGTTCCTGAGCGCACTAACGCTTCATTTAAGGCTGACGCAATGATAAGCACAGGCTCTTTCGTGATCGGCATTTCGAACTCGATCTCCGACGGCCTGTTGGCAAAACTATTAGAGGTAATAGACCATGCTCGCTGAAGCCGCCGGAGTGAAGAAGATTATCATTGCCTGCGGAAGAACAAATCTGCGTAAAGGGATTGATGGTCTTGCCCAGCTTATCGGTACAAAATATGATCTGAATCCTTTTGAAAAAGACATCCTGTTTCTTTTCTGCGGGAACCGGTGCGATCGAATCAAAGGACTTCTTTGGGAAAGGGACGGCTTCCTGCTTTTATATAAAAGGCTTGAATCCGGTTCTTTTTCATGGCCCCGTACCCCAGCCGAGGCGGCGGAGCTTACGATGGAACAATACCGTATGCTTATGATGGGATTGAACCCATTAAAGCCTAAGATTCGGGAGGTGCATCCCAAAAAGGCCTTTTGATGTTTGTGCAAAACAGAGATTTTTTCGTGTCCGCTTTTTCCGAAAGGGGACTGCCCGTGCGGTCCCTTTAACCGCTGGCAGACGCTGTCTGCATGGCCATATGCCTTTTACGGAAGAAATGCCGAACCTTGAAAAACTTATATTTTCCTATTGTATAGGAGGCTGTGACGCGCTCTCATCCATGGGCATTTTGACGAAGTCCGGACTCGCCCCAATTCGCTATTTTTCGGATTTTATAGTATAATAAATTATAACAAAGGAGCTTTCGGATGAGTCAAAAACATACCCTGAATGAACTGAATACACTAAGCCGTGATGAACTGATCACGATCATTCTGACGATGCAGGGGCAGCTTGATACGTTAAATGAAAATATCGAGAAGCTCATAGAGCAGATACGAATTGCGAACCAATACCGTTTCGGGCGCAGCACGGAAACCATGAAGTCCATTGATGGGCAGATGTCTTTCTTTGATGAGGCGGATACGCTTCGTGACGAATCCGCAGGTGAACCGGAAGAAGATCAGGTAATCCCGCCCAGGCCCCGCAAAAAGAAAACAAAGGGCCAGCGTGAGATGGACCTGGAAGCTTTCCCTGAGGAAGTCATTCCGGCGCATACGGTTTCCGAAGAAACATTGGACGCTTTTTACGGAAAAGGGAACTGGAAGCGCATGCCGGATGAAACTTATAAACGCCTGCGCCATGAACCGGAATCCTGGACGGTTGAAATTCATACGGTGGAAGTATACGTGGGAACGGACGGATATCATCAGGATGAGTTTCTGCGTGGTGACAGGCCAAAGGACATTTTCCCAAACAGCATCGTGACTCCGTCACTGCTTGCTTCCATTCTGAATGCAAAGTATGTGAATTCCTCACCGCTCTACCGGATCGAACAGGAATTCATACGGAACAGCGTGAACATTTCCAGACAGACAATGGCAAACTGGATCACCGGCAGTTCGGACAGGTATTTCGCTGCGCTTGTGGAACGTATGAAACAGGAGCTGCTCACGCTGCCCGTTACCCAGTCGGACGAGACCCCGACACAGGTAATAAATGATGACCGCCATCCCGGCAGCAAAAGCTATATGTGGGTCCACCGGTCAGGGGAATTCTTCAAAGACCGTCCAATCGTTATATATGAATATCAAAAAGGGCGGGACCATGAGCTGCCTCTCACATTCTACCGGAACTACAAAGGAATTCTTGTTACCGACGGGCTAAAACAGTACCATCTGGTTGAAGACAAGCTGGAAGGGCTTGTAAATGCGAACTGCTGGGCCCATGCGAGACGTGATTATGCGGATTCCATAAAGGCTGCGGACAAAGCGGACCCCAATGCGGTAAAGCGTTCCATAGCGTACCAGGCGCTGAGCCGGATATCATTAATATATAAGCTGGAGGGAACCTTAAAGGACCTCAGTGCACAAGACCGGCTTCAAGAGCGGCAAAGAACCATAAGGCCGCTGGTTGAGGAGTATTTTGCGTGGGTCAAAAAGCAGCTGGAGGATATGGTGGTTCCACCAAAAGGGAAAACCGCAGAAGGCCTCCGGTACAGCGTCAACCAGGAGAAGTATCTGAAAGTATTCCTCACGGATGGCAATGTACCAATCGACAATTCGGCAAGCGAACGAGCCATCCGAACCTTCTGTATAGGCAAAAAGAACTGGATGTTCCATGACTCAGTCAAGGGAGCCCAGGCAAGCGCCGTGATCTACAGCATATCGGAAACGGCAAAGCTGAACAATCTGAGGCCGTATTATTATTTTAACTATTTGTTAACAGAGCTTCCAAAGCTGTGTGATGAAAAAGGAACCATAGATACTGCAAAACTGGAGCATCTGCTGCCCTGGGCACCGGAACTGCCAGAGGAATGCAGGAAACCATGCCGCTAAAATTTAGCGGCATCACTTAATTGGGGAGCGTACGATTTGACGCTTACGTTTCATTGCCTCCGCAAACACAGTTTTCTAGTAAAAAAGACATTCAATTTCCAAAACTGGAATAACACAGAACAAATGTTTGCATATTCCTATTGACAAATAAAAACATATGTTCTATACTTTTCAACAGTGAAACAAAAAAAGACCCATCCTCAAACGCTGTTGGCGCAGCATTGGACAGGTCTTATACATACACTGAGCAGAAACGCTCACTTGTATTATT
>DKYT01000049.1 GCA_002492465.1 Lachnospiraceae bacterium UBA7093
CGTCAAGGAGAATACTCTACGAAACAAAAGTGCATTTGACAGGTGCTTCGGCATCTGTTTTTTTATTTACTTTCTTCAGGTGCCTCAGCACTTTCAGTCATTTTAATTATTTCTTCATCGGGAACAACAATTCTAAAACATAGCTGATTTCCGGTGTATCTGTCCAACAAAGATAGGAATACTCGTCAAATACATAAAGTGCTGCATCCCATTCTTTAATTTTCATTTCAGTACAGCTATTCGTATAATCAGGATCAAACAATACTCCGAGACAACATTTAGTCCCGTCACTTCTGTTGGATCTGCTTCAAAATAAGTAGTTTTCAGTATATGATAGTTGATTTCGCTACCTTCCTTGTCGCTGTACTTAATTGTTCCTGCAAGGACTGTTTCTGTCTGCTTTTTGACATCATCACCGAGAACTTCTTTTATAGTGGATTCAATTCGCCATTTCTCTCGGCGTTTCTTCGTTCTCTTTTGCTAAAAAACTCCTATGGTGAAAACCACGTTGAAAATTAAAACTGCGGCTATCAATGAAATTAACATTTTCATTTTCATCTAATCCCTCCCTTTGCTTTCCTTAAGGTATACAACACAAGCTGAACTCCCGTCTACAAGATGACGGTTTCGTTTGTGCATACACCCTCTTGCATATTCCTGAGAAGTATAAACAACTTTATCCGCTTGCTTTTTGATATTCTCATATATCTCAACATCTTCACTTGACCAACCTTTTATCTGTGAATGACACGGTAATACGAGGATCAAGCGAATATTTGGATAGCGTTCTTTGAGTTATAAGACTGTGAACGCGGCGATAGTATCAAAACCTAACGCTCTGCCTGCTCCGAAATACAGATAGCCCTTCTTGATTAAGTTCTCAACCATTTCCTCAGTTTTCTTGAAAATTAGTTGATACGCTCCTGAAAGTATATTTCTATGTCCTATAAAACAACAAGTTTTATGTTTCAACTATTACATCTCCAAATCACGCTAATGGTGTATCACTAATGACAACGGTATTGGTATATCACAAAACCGCAAAAAATGATAGGTTTTTCGAAAAAAAATAAGATCCTACTTAAATTAGCAGGATCAAACTTAAAAAGTATTACTTTGTAGACTGTTAAATAAAAGCTTCAAGAATAACGAACGCCTTTTCTTGTTCCTCCGGCGGTAATGCTTTAAGACGTTCTGACAAGCGTAAACTCTTGATCTTGTAGCCATAGTCAATAACATCAGAAGACACATCGTCTGCCGAACATTCTAAAGCATTTATGATCGCAACTAACTTATCCAACCGAACAGAGCTTTTCCTCTTTCCAAATACTGCTTATTTCTTTCGTTGCATTATTCAGTTTTCTGTTTTTACAATCCTGAAAAATTAGAAATCATCCCTCCTGTTTTGATGGAATAGAATAAGATAGGTAGAAAAACAGACACTGCACTTTTTCTTTGCACACTGTCTGCCCTCATTTTCTTAATATTGTTCCAAAAATTCTGCCATCGTCACAATCTCCGGCATATCTACGTCCAGAACCAAAAAATCCTTATCACCCGTCACGAATACATCAACGCCCTCCATGATCGCCGTTGCCAGTATCGGAGAATCTTTTGTATCACGCATTTCCGGAAACTCATTTAAATCCAACGCTTTCGGTGTATAGACCAACTCGAAAGGCAATTCCAGAAAGAAACAGTCAAGGAATTTCCTCTTTGTCGGGAACTTCCGGTCTGTCACAAGCCGCAGCTCCTCAACTACATAGTCGCACACCACGATCTGATGGTTGTCTGTCAGCCGTCTCGCAAGCTTCCTTGTCTGTGCGGACGGGAAGAAAATCATGGAGATAAAAATGTTGGTATCAAGCATTACTCGCAAATTAATACCCCCTTACTTCCTTCCGGATTTCCTTCATGTAGTCCTGCATCTCCTCCTCGGATGTAAATCCTGCTTTCTCCGCTTCTCCGGCGAACGCTTCTTCCACCCGCTTGAATGCCAGCATTGCGGAATTTTCAAAATAGAACCTGCCGTTTTCCTCCAAAATCACAATCTTATCCCCGGCTTTCAGCTTCAATGCATTCCGCACCGATACGGGAATGGTAATTTGCCCTTTACTCGAAATCTTTGCTACTTCCATGTATCATCACCCTTTCAAAAATAGACTCTTTATTTTCTTTACTTTCTTTACATCTCTATTATACGCAATAGATCGAATAATATCAATCTTTTTCAGCAATTATGCCTTCCGTCTCTTCTCCCCCCCAACAGCACCTGAAAAATACGTCCCAATTCTTGCAATCCACCCCAGCACATCTTCCTTCATTTCCTTGGGAAACGCATCCAAAACCGGCGCCGTCTCAAAACTCAAGGTCTTGTTAAAATGAATATTCCTCAGTCCTCTGATAAAGCCCTCCCAATCTGTGGAAGGTTTATTGTCTCTGCTTCTGGAAAAAGTAAAAGGCAGCTGGTGGAGATCCGCTATGCCGTCGTTGTCATGAATGTGGAACACCTTCAGCCGATCGCCCAAGGCTGTGATAAACTCCTCAAAATCAAGCCCCACCAGATTGGCATGTCCCGTGTCAAAACAAAAGCCCAGCACTTCTCCATGATATTTCTCATTGATCCGGTCGATCCGATTCACCGCTTTTCTCACATCACAGCAGGGACCTTCCACCAAGTGTCCGCCCAAATTATCATATAGATTTTCAATGCAGATAACAATTCCCATTTCCTTTGCCATTGGCGCAATGGAATCTATAAAAGCCTCGGTTCTCTCCCACTCCGCTTCCTCAGACCCCAGATAGCGCACCAGCTTAAAGCCGTGAAGCACTATATAGGGGCACTCGAAAAAGTGACAGATCTCCATGCTTTTCGGCGCCACTTGATTCCAAAGATAGTCGTTCAGCTCCTGGTCTTTTCCCGGCACATAAACAGGATAGGGCATGTGCATTTGGTGAATCCTGATTCCTGCTTTCGCCGCCCCCTGCTTGTGAGGCAGGAAAAAATGCTCCAGTTCCTGTACCGAGCGGTTAAAAAAGGGATTCAGCCTTGCCTGATAAATGGAGGAATTAGGCAGATAAGCATTCAAGCTGAAATCCCCGCAGGAAAATCCAGCCTGCGCAAGCATTGCAAAGCCATTCTCCGGATTCAAATCATCCACTACATTTTTTGTCTGTACGCCTATTTCCATGCTATTTCATCTCCAGCCTGTCAAAATAAAAAGACGGCATATACTCGTCATTAAAATATTCGATGGGATTCTTAATTCCCATGCCCTGTAGTTGCTCCCTGATTTCTTTATAATAAATATTGCAAATAAAAATTGCACAGTCCCCTGGTAATTCCCTCAGGGATTCAGGGCTCCTTACCTTAAGTCCACAAAAATCGGTATCCCAAATAGATCTGTCATTGTCGCAGGTGTAAAGAGGCGGATATTTTTCCCCGTAGCATTTCATATAATTTCTACACATATTCCCGGCGCCGAAGAGAACCCTTGCGGGATATTTCTGCAGAATCTGTTCCAACTCGATCTGCCATTTGAAATAATCCCCTATAGTCTTTGCCAACTTCAAAGCCTCCGGGCGAAGGAAAAACGGGAAAGCGTTCACCGTATCCCTTATATCCATGATTAGTTCTCCCTGAAAGCCGATCTGCCGCAATCCCCGAATAAGATTCAGCCAATCCGTCCTTGCCTGCCCCTGACCCGCACTGGTAAAGGGCACAAGCGCGCCTTCGTGATTGCCGTCGCAATCCCGCAGGATCACCGCTTTCAATCTATCCCCCAATGTTAACACAAAATCATACATATTCTGCCCGCATAAGCTACAGACTCCCACATCCATACAAAAGCCAAAACACACCTCTCCGGCTCCTTCATTAAGACGATCCACCCAATCCGCCGCCTGATATGGGTCTGCGCACACGCCCCTCAGTAAATGTCCGTTGTAATCCCTGCACTGATTTGTCAGCAAAAGCTGCACGCCATGCTCTCTTGCCACGGGAACAAGAGATAAATAAAATTTCCGGTTACGCTCCCATAAATCCGGTTTTTCAATACCTTCAGCCAGGGGGCATACCACTAAATATCTGCCGCCGGCAATCCTGCATACTCTGATGCTTTCCTCTGCAAGGAAAATAAAGGATTCCTTCAGGTCTGCATCCTTTTCATTTCCTGATAGCCAGGGGGCGTATGCTACCGGTATCTGCACTCCCTTTTTCCTGCATTGCTCCAGAAAAGGAGTTATATTATCCAGAGATAAATCTAATAAAATCCTTTTAAATCCGGCATCTGCAATCTGGGCAATGCCCTGCTTTGGATTTTTTGTATCTACAATTCCTGATGGTGCACATGTGATCGTCAATTTGCCTGCTCCTTTATTGTGCTTCTTACCAGTACCTTTTTACCCGTTCTTTCGCTTCGCATTGATCCAGTGAAAACACATCCTGAATCAACCTCACCGTCCGTTCAGTATCATCACCCTCACTTTTACATTTGCCAATCAACGTAAGGATCTGCTGCTCATACTGCTGTTTTTGCTTCGCAATTTGCTCATCTTTCTTTATAAGCTGTTCTTCTTTCTGTATAAGTTGCTCTTCCAAGCGGATTCTTTCCAAATTCCCTTCTTCCAGTCCTCTTTTATATTCATTCTTAAGATGTAATTCCTCGTTATACTCATAAATACACATCGCTATTGCCTCCGTCCGGTTTTTTGATAGGAAATCCGCCAATATCCTATTTTGAATGCAATAATCTACCGCCTGCTCTACTGCTTCTGCAAAGGGAATATCTTTTACTGCCCGCTTCCTGACCTGTTCCACATACTGTGCATATTCTTTCAACAAACTGCAAGCACTCATCAATTCCGGGTTGTATCCAAGATTTACGTTATATACTTTTACCACAAGTTCCAATTCCGGTTCTTCCAGCTTTTTTTCAAATGCATCCGATAAACGCAAGGTCTGTTCTTCCGGCTGCAGTTCCATGCCGTTATAAAAAACAACAAACCTTGGCGTTGGCAGCTTGATCATTGTCCTATCATATAAGTCTTCCTTTTCAATTCTGCCCTGCAATACCTCTGTCACATAGATTAAATCCCGAAGAGGCATATTGCAATTGACTGTGGACTGGTGTTCGTACAACATCAATTCATATTCAAACACAAATGATATATCATTCTTATAATTCAAATAGATGGCATTTTCAAGCGTTGTTATTTCAAGCTTGTCCGTATCCGTATATGCCGTTTTATTAAGAGCATTATATAAATCTAATGCATTTTCTTTTTCTTTAAACAGCATGCGGAACATGGTATCCTTGTAGTTGCGTTGTACGTGTGTTTCTTTCATTCGTTATCCTCCTGGTTGTTTTAATACAGGAGAATCGTTTCAAATCCTCCTGCTTTATAAAGTTGATTTGTAGGAATAAAAGCATGGATTTTCTGAAACTATAGAATATAGAACATAATTGAATATGCAGACTTGTGTTAATGAAAATATGCTTTTCTATATCGTAACACAAGTGGTCGAAATGTCAATAACCAATTTCTTACTTTATTCGTTAAACTTAAACCACTGCCGAAACGTAGCATTACGCCAGAGGACCGTGAGAGAAGGGCACTGCATATAAAACGGTATCAAACCAGGCGTTTGCATACTGTCGTACATACAACTTATATTCCGGATTCATTTCCTTTATCATGATTGGGATCTTATATAAATCATCTGGTCTATGATAAATACATATTGCCAGTTTAGGCTTATATGTCTGTATGATTTTCCTGCATCCTTTCAGCGCTTCCTGCTCTGCACCCTCTACGTCCATTTTAATGTAGGTAGGTTTCCTGTCATAAACCATTTCATCCAAAGCAGCAGTTTCAATCATGTATTTTCCTCTCTCCTTCGACACATGAGAGCTACCCGTTCCCATAGCATTGAAGTAAAGCTTTGTACTTTTACTCCATACGCCTAATTGATATAGCTGATAACGGTTATCTCCCATACTTTTTTCTATTGCTGCTTTTTTAGAAATTTCCGGTTCAAAAATAATGATATCACGATATATTCCGCCGCACTGCTTTATAAAACGCAATGCCGAATCTCCATCAAAGCCTCCACAGTCTATAAACACTTCATCTTCTGTCAATACAATCTTTTCGTCAAAATATTCCTCTTCATTCGGACTAACAATCTGTGATATATCGCTTAGCAAAAATACCTTCTTCATTCTTTCAAGATATACCTGCCTGGAAAATTCGTCCTCCATAAACTGATATGCTTTCCTATATGTCTCAATATTTGCATCAAAATATTCTCTTGTCTGCCAATAGAAAAACTCATTCATGATATGTATCTGCGCTTCGTCAAATCCTAGCGAAAACAATTGCCGGCCAATCGACTGATATGCCTTCTCATCCCCTACGCAGACTAATATTTCCGGACAAATCACTGTATCATGCAATTCCTCTGGTCTAATAATTTTAAGTCCTGTTACTTCATCTGTGCCTCCGCCCATTCCATTGTCGCAAAAACACAATACCTGAATGCCATAGCCATATAACAGATCATAGATTCTATGCCCACAATCGCCAGCCCCAAAAATAACCGGATTGCCTTCCTTAATCTTATCAAACAGCCTGTCTCTTATTTTGTCCGCCTGCTTTCTGATTTCCTCCGCTACACAGTTAAATCTTTGCATATACTATTCCTCGCTTTTTATAGTATCTTTTCACATTACTCACCAAACAACGTCTGACATTCGATACCTTCAAGCCGTAAATTCTCCTTAATAGCCAATGAAGCATGACCGGACGCCGTAACCAGACAGTTATATCGGGCGCTGTCTTTTTTATATATTTGAAGAGAAATAACCTTTTTGCCCTTACGCTCTGTGCCAATTTTGATGCTTGAATTATCTACAAAAAAGCATACATTATCACTTCCCAAAATTTCTAAGACAGTATCCCCCACCCATCCTGCGCCGAATAGTACAATGGGCTTTTTCTCTGTAAACTGATTGCACGCATCTTTCACTTTTTCTCTAAAAAAGCTATACATGCTGCTATCATTAATTGGCACTCTTATTTCTTTCTTAAAGGGTTCATCCTTAATGTCATTACAAGGGCTTTTCTGTGCAGCAAGACATGTATCATTCCACTCGCTCAGCCATTCTATTACGTCATCTGTTTCTGGAACACCTCCTACAGATGCATGATGCACTTTCATGTCCGCCCACTTGGCAAGCGCTGACAATCCCTCAGCATAATAGCGGTAACAATCGCTTGACGCCCCATAATAAACGGAAGAAGGTACGATTATAAAGCAAAACCCTGAGGGCTTTAATATTCTTTTGATTTCTTTGATTGTAAGCCATGGATACTCAATATATTCAAATGTCTGCCCTGATATCACAATATCAAAGCTTTCATCTTCTATTTCCTTCCAATCATAGACAGCTTTCGGGACAAAATCTACATTTGATCCCTCATGAATATCCAATCCAGTATAACTGTATCTGGGGTCAGCAAATATTTCCCTATAGGTTCCCCCTTTATCACAGCTTCCTACATCAAGCACCTTTATTATGCCATTATCTTCAGGAAAAAATTGTTCATAAAAGCTTACCATATGCGCCATTTTTTTGTATGATGATAAATGCATATCTATTCCTCTCCTGCTACATTAATTTTTTATCAATTAACGCCTTTATTTTGCTGGAACTGGTGCTCTCTGTATAAGGGAAGAATACCATCGTAGAGCCGTTTTGCTCCAAAAATTCCTTGTTGTTTATCCATGAGGGATTGTTTATGTAATCGCTTCCTGAAAACTGACAGTCAAAATGATACAGTTTATATGCTTCCTTTGTATCGTTATATTGCAGCGGAATTTCAACCGCTTCATCCACATAACGACAAGAACGCACCATCTCTATTCTTTCCTCAAAGGGCACAAAGGGTTCCACTTTCTTTATTTTGCGTACACCTTCATCTGTCACGACCCCCACAATCAAATAATCGCACTGTTCTTTGGCGCGCTTAAACATATTCAAATGCCCAATGTGAAACAGGTCGAACACACCGGAAATATATCCCACATGATATTTCTTTTTCACCGCCTTATCGATACTTTTCGCAGGCTCTCTGCTTTTTCTTCCATAACCTATGTTGGCATCATATATGCTGTATTTATCCACGCCCAAACTTTCCAACTGCCTTAATACGGATACATAATTTTTAATGCATACAATTACTTTATATTCAGCAGGTTTCAGCTGCCTTAATATTTCCGGAGAGCATATCTTTACACCGCCTATACTTTCTCCCCATTTGCCTTCATTATTATCCACAATAGCATAAACAGGGTAATCCTTTTGGTACAAGGCAAGGAATTTCTTCGAAAAATTCCCCGAACCAAAAAGAATCAGCTTGCGAGTATCCGCATCCTTGAATATGTCAATAAAAATCTCCCTGTATTCTGCATCCGAGCAATTAATTCTCTGACGGTTTGAATTTACAGTGTCATCATTCACCCGATGCTTGCTGTAATATCTTAACAGACTCTCCTCATTTAAAAGTTTTGACAAAAATTTATACTCCATCTCCTGCCAATACTCTATTTTTTCAAGTAAATGATATCTGGCAAACATTTCATCCATAGGAATAATTCTGTTCAACGATGTGTTTCCGCTATAGAATGTAGTGATCATTCTCGTTATAATCGCATTGGCGGGATAATCTTCCTGGCAGAATTCCTGATCATAAAACACAAATTCACCGTCTATATAAAAACTGTTTAACGGCACCATATCGATATATCCTCTGCGTAAAACAACCCCCTCGCCGTTGCCCGTATCTTCCTTCACGTGCTCTGAGGACTGCAATATCAAATCACGAAAGCGATCCATTTCCTGCAAAAATTTATCCTTATCCGTCCGAATCAATCGCTTTAGATAAAGCTGCGCCGCCTCCCCTTGCATGTAGGGCATAACATATGCATCCTTTTCAATTCGCGCATCAACCACGGAAATTCCATGAGCAGCCAGATCATTCCCATGCTCCACAAATAACGCCAATCGTTTCCTTCCTTCCGGATATGCCGCTTTTTTCTCTACCCTTTCCGAATGATGAATGATGGTAAAAAGCGCCCTCTCCCTGCCTCTATCCATAGAACAGGTGACATGATCAACGTCTGACAATGTGCCATCTATTGTGCATTCTATCAAATATGCATTCGCCATCTGATGAAACATATCATTGTCCACCAAATCCTCGTACAGCAGCCTTTCATTCATAAAAGCAGTATAGGGATAGTTTAAAAGAGGGATAAGGCGGTTTGCCAGATCTTCGGTGGGAAGAACCCTCTCCGAATAAATAAGCGTCGGATTTCTCAGGTCTGAAAAGACAGAATAAAAGCAAAACTGCTCAAAGCCTGACGCATTCAACATTCTTCTAATCTCAGCACGATTATAACTTCTTCCCTGGAAGTTATCTTCCATTTTGGTATATGCATATCGATATCCTTCTATACTGTCAAAGCATCTGTTCGTATAAGAATCTCTGTCACCGCAAAAATACCGGATTCCCATCCGGTTGTTCATACCAAGCAGCATAATACCATTGCTTCTGAGAAGCATATGGAATATATCCAAAAAAGACACAGGGACTGTCTGCTTTTCCAAAGCTTCTATACACACTATATAGTCAAAATATTGGCAATACTCCTGCTGCCAGTCTTCTTCCAACAACATTTCTAACGGCATACATATTGTCTTCAGTTTTTTTTCCACCAGCATATGCGCCAAAGGAGTATTTTCATCTCCTATATAGAGCACATTGCTTCCCTCTTTAAAATCATACCATTGGAGAAGTCCCTTTTGTATCCCGTTAATCAATTCCTGCGTCTGTTCCACCTTTATCCTCCATCCTCATATGCATACAAGTTTAACGTTTATATATTTATTTTTCTTGCCGACGCGGTTATAATATTGGAAAACCGAAGCTTTTTTAAACATCCCAGCATCGTCTGAAATGCCTCAGAGTCTTCTTTTACTGCCAAGATAACAAGACTTGTATCTTTCTCACCAGCGCAGTCAAAAATTTCACATACTGATTCTCCCTGACATTTCATATTTTTGCCATTACAACTTGTAACCGCAACCTTTATCTTCTGCGCATCCGTTTTTATTCCTTTTACCCTATAAGTAATCTGCTCGCCATATGTACCGGCGCCATATATAATAATATTTTCATATCCTGAGATAACTTCCCTTGTTATCTCTCCACCCTGCATCAAAACATCCTCCACATAGGCTAAAGGATTGCTTATAATCGAAAGCTGTTCCTGCGTCATACGGTCATAACACGCTTCATTCTGCTCTTCAAAAAAGATTTTTTCCTGTTCCATTACTCTTGCAAATTCCAGTTTCATGGGAAAATCAATTTTTCTCAGAGTGCTTATATACTCCATCATCCGCAAATGGAAACAAATTCGGTATAATTCTTGATCTACACCTTCCTGCTCCCTCATAAACCTTCGGATAAAGTCAAACTCATTTTTCATGGCATATACCTTTTGCTTGCTGTGTATAGATGAAAGCATATTATCCTGCCTGTAGTTATAAAACGCCTTGTCCAAAAACATAACTCGCCGGGACCAGTAAAAGGTTTGAAACCAAAACCCATTGTCCTGATAAGACGCACCTGGCGTTTCGTTATATCTGATTTTATTCTGAAGGATCAACTCCTTTTTGTATAATGCATCCCATGTAAATTTTTCAAGGAAGTACGAGTCTAATTCCGAATTAGGGTTAAGAACCCTGTTATACATCCTCCGCTCCCCCGTCATGGCACAATATTGCTTCTCCATTCTGCCGTCTTCCCTATCCCACACGGCAAAGAAGTCTGTTTTTACAAAGTCCAAATCATACTTGGTAATTGTATCATACAGTATTTGATACATATCACTTTCAATTGTATCATCACTCTCTACAATGCCGATGTAGTTTCCCCGGGCAAGCTGCATCGCCTCATTCATCGTCTTTCCATAACCGGCATTTTCCTTATGTATAACCTTTATCCGTTTGTCCTTCAACGTATACTCATCCAAAATTACCCCTGACTGATCCGTGGAGCCGTCATCCATACAGATTACCTCAAAATCTGTAAATGTCTGCGCAAGTATACTGTCAAGACAAGCCCTCAAATAATTTTCGACGTTATAAACCGGTACAAGAACCGATATTTTCTCCATACTGCTATCCCCTTATTTTACGTGTGTATTCTTCAACTCCAATGCCTATATAGCTCTTGGAAATTTCATTGAATATAATTTCCAGATGCTCGTATAAAATTTTAATTCCCCCTTCGGTTTTAAAAGTTGGACTCCCCCCCGGCATCAATTCGGAAGAATGCAGCATGAACATTAAGTAATCACAGTCGGAATCAGCATATTTCTCTATCAAATAAAGCATTTCATCCAGGTTTGTCCGGTTGGGACGCAGCCATAGAGCTCTCTTCTTTTCTTCCGACCACAAGATCGTTACTGGTATCTCCGTTATCCCTTGTCGGGTTGAAATACCTGATGTCTCATTTGAATAGTTCGGTCCGGCAAAATGTGGTGTCTGCCCAACGCTTGTAGCCCAATCCACATACGGCGTCACAGAGCAGTCCGCAATATAGCCCAATTCATGCAAAATCCTGAAATACTCCTCGTTCATTCCCCATCTTCCCGCACGATGGGTAACGGGTCTTTTACCAAATCTTTTCTCTATCAGATCTGTCATTGTTATCACTTTTTTTCGCATAATCTCCGAAGGATACTCTATCAGATAAGGCAGACCAGAATTCTCCCATCTTGGCAGTTCATAATAAGGCGGCGTATTCCAGGCATGCAGATGCATACCAACCTCGCATCTCCCTGCGCTTAGATTTTCATTTGCAAAAGCTACAAAGTTCTCATCGTTTACCATTTCCCAATTACAGAACCATGTAGGAATAAAATGATATTGATTACACAGATTCTGAAATCTGGGAAGGAAATTTGTATTCTCAGTTTCCAGCGGAGTTCCTTCCCTCCATTCCCACAAATTGTCTCCCTCTGTATCTATGGTTATCATAAAATACTTCTTTTTTTGTTCCATAACAGTCTCTCTTCTTTATTTATTGTTTATAGTCGTCAAACACCTCTGCTAATGATATAATTGGAAGTAAAGTTCTGTCTGACAAATTTTTCTTTATTGCTTCAGCTTCGTGCACCGGCGTAATAATAATACAATCCGCCTCCGGTATCCTTTCTTCCGCCGTAATAACAGGAAACCCTCCATATTTATTTATTGCATTTCTATCAATAGCGCATACAATATCGATACCGCTGCCCTTCAGATCCTCCAGTAAATGATTTGCCATTTTCCCCAAGCCGTAAATGATGATCTTTTTTATTCCCCGGGATATAAAGTACTGCCTTGTGCTGCCACCCTTTTCGTGCAGCGTCATCCACTTTTCCAACAGCCTGTAGTATGAAACATACATCTGTATATTTGCTATTTCCGGCTTCTGAAAAGACTCTATATTCTTTTCCCTGATCTTTTCAAACCCCTCCTGATCAGCTTTTCTTATCTGAAAATTTTTAAATATATCGTCAACCCATAGAGAAGCAATCACTTCCGCCGAAAATCTCTGCACCATTTTCACCGCTGCCGCCGCCATTTGACTCCTTAAGTCATCGTCCTTGAGCAAATGTACGACCTCGCTTGCCAGCATTTCTTCCTCACGTGAAATATCATCTGTCTCTTTCTCCGTAATATAAGGCGTTATAATTCCGCATTCTCCTATGATAGGAGTCGCAATATCCTTTTTCTCATATGAAATCCCAAGCTCCTCTCTAATTCCCCCCGGGCTGTCGCAAGCTACCACCGGTACGCCTGCGCTTAACGCCTCCAGAACCGAGCAGGGCATAGCCTCGTACCGGGAAGTCATGACAAAAACCTTCGCCCTTATAAGATAGTCCCGAACATTCTTTACATTTCCGGGCATCTCCACATCCCCGGTTAAACCAAGTTGTTTCACCAGTATTTCCAGCTTATGTCTTAATTCCCCTTCTCCCAAAAGAATCAGTTTGCTATCCGGGCACTCCTCTTTTACCAGACGGAAGGCTTTGATCAAATGCCACTGTCTCTTAATGCTGTGCATTCTGCCCACCGCAATAACAAGATTCTCCTTAGAAGCATTTTCCTCAACCTGCATCATATGAACCGGGTTGTATACCGTTCTTGTTATGCCATTTTTATCTCCGTAATGCCTTAGCCAGTCGTTCCTGCAAAACTCTGACGGAAATGTGATAAGATCTGCATACTGGTATAGCTCGCAGAAAGTCTCTTCCGCCCAGAATACGGATTTTTCGTACTTTGCATATTCAGAATTTACGCTGTGCGTTGTCAGAATAACCTTTTCTTCGCCCCGGGATAAAATGTTGAAATAGTTTGCCAGCTGCATAAAACTGATTGCAATATCAATATGGTATTTCCTTTTCAAATTTTTCAGCTGGTTTACTCTATCCTGCAAGGGGTTAGCGCCTTGTGTTTTATCCACAGAAGACAGCGCAAAGCTGTAGTCTACAAGGGTTCCTGCATAATCGTATTCGATCTTTATTAATAAATCTGTAAAAAGAAATACAGAAAAGCCTCTCTGGGTAAAAATAAAGCTTAAATCGGCGGCGCACCTTTCTGCGCCTCCGCCTTGTAATGTGCCAATTATCAATGCAATGTTCTGCATATGACCTCCCACATATTATAATGAATATTGTTATCTCCAAAATTGTCTTAAATATTTTTCCGCTACTCCAGAAGAAATTGACAGCTTCTCCACAAGCCTGTTCATTGTTTCTTCTTTTGTACTTCCAAGCTCCATACTTGTCTCTATCAACGCTTTAATTCCCTGCTCGATTCCTTCCATACGCCCTTCTTCTATCAATTCTGTAATTGCTCCACACATATTGACCTTGCCTCCTTTTTTCCTATATTGCTTTACTTGCATTAGCTCTATAGTCTTTGTATATTCCGCTATCGTATCATAAGTTTCTTCTTCCAATTCCTTATATGCCGGATCATTCATCACAAGCTCATATAACTTTTCCGGATTTTCCGCATAACGAATACAATCAAAAACCTGTTTTAGATCTGTTCGAAACACATCCGTATTTTCAAATCGGCGTACTTCACATACATATATTCTATAATTATTTACTTTTTCCTTTAACTCTTCCGGAATATTTGTAAAATCAAGTATATCATACAAGTCCCTGGCTCCGTCCCAATTATTTCCATAATACAAAACCAACGTAATACATGGATGTAACCTGCTATCCTTTCTGAATCCGGACAAAAACTCTGCCGTCGTAATATCTTTCTGCTTTTTAACTCTCCGACGAATTATCGCCGCCTGCCTTTCGTATTCCGCCACATCATAGGTCATCGTCCTAAGAGGCATTAAATAGTTCACCTCCTCTTGGTTTTCAATCCCTACTATCATAAAGTTGACTCCAAAAGCTGCCTTCCTAATGAGATCCCTATAACGTTGTTTCTTCTTTGAGGTACGTTCTTTATTGCCTGATGCCCCTAAGAAAAACCCTGTTTGCGAATCCATGTCTGTCAGATCCGACGGAGAAACAATTTCCTTTCCCGCACAAATAAGACCGTTAATTAAGTCTGCAAATCTTTCGGGTGCATAAAAGTATCCCTTTTTCTGCAAATCTTTTTCCATATTCATTTTCTCCTTTGTACAGGAGATCCTCAGAAATCTCCTGCTTCTTCTATTTTGTGGGTAAAAGCATAGACTTCTGATATTAAAAAAGAATTTTAAGAAGACTGTTGTCTTAGATGATAGAATTTATGCTTTGAAAAAATAGTAACATTTCGTAATAAATTTGACAAGGAATAATTTATTATTCTTTTCTGGTTTCTAACCAGTACCAACTTCAAATACAATATCCTCTATGGAAATAATCGGGCATTCCACTTTTCCCCTGAGCATTTCTTCGATTTCATCAAAGAAGTCGATTGCAGTTACCACAATGGCGTCTACACCGCCCGGCAGATCATCCGGCGTCACAATCTGAATATCCAAACGACTGGAAAGCACTCGTTTGTCAATTCCATATGCCACTTCTATTCCCGTATCCTTTAATTCCCCTAAAAGTGTCTCTCCCACATAGCTCATTCCATAAACGGCAATCTTTTTATAACCATTTCTTTCAAAAAAGGAGGACAGATTTTTCCCCTCCTGTTTTACCTTTACCCATTGATTCATCATATGGAACATTGCCGAAAATTTCCCGGATAACTTTTCCGCCTTCTTTCGCTTGTCCCTTTCCGTTTTGCCCATAGCCCCGGCTCCTGCAAGTGCGCCCGCCAATGCCGAAAGCACCGAAATTGCTCCCTTTTTCATTTAAATACTTCTCCTTACCTATGTTTGCTGTTTTTGAGTATATGTTCATACAGGTCTACCAGTTTTCTAACGGCATATTCCGGTCTCAACCTGTCAATCCGCCTTTTGGCCTGCTTTCCCATCTCCCTCTTTTCTCTTTCACTCATCGCCACAGCCATCTGCATTTTTTCCAGTAAGTCCTGCGAGCTGCCGATCTGGCAGAGCAGTCCATTTTCACCCTGCTTAATTAATTGTTCAAAACTGGCGCCGTCCGTCCCGATTACCACTCTTTCAAAATACATTGCTTCAATGCAGGCATTGGAAAGATTCTCCATAAGAGAAGGCAATACCACAAAATCAGCGGCACGAATAACAGGATACAACTGTTTATGGGGTAACGCATTGGATATGATAATTCTATCCGCATATTTCCCTGCCCTTTTCTGCAGCAGTCGGGTTGAATTTTCGCCGTTTATCCTGCATTCGTCTCCAATAAACACAAAATAATAATCCGGATTATCCTCTAAAAATTTTTCCAGTATCTCCGCAATAACCAGAATACCCTTTTCTGCATATAGCGTCCCGAAAAATAATACATATTTTTTCCCCTGCAAATAATAATCATAAAATCCACAATCATATTCCTGCACATCATTTACAAAGGGAGTTTCAATTACTTTTACCTTTCTGTGGCAATCCTTTCCGAATGCTACGGCATTTTTTTTACATGGCGCAAAGATCCCATTACATCTGTAGGCGGATGCCCTTTCAATCAACGCCATCATCCTCACCGTCTCCGGAGAATGGGTCTGATAGAATGAAAATGCCGTCTTGGCATAGGAGGATAATCTTAGCACCGCCGGAACCTTCTCATGATAAAGCAATGCAATTCCATAAAGGGAGGTGAATTGGATAATATCTATATGGATTTTCTGCAACAATTCTGTGATCCTTCGGTTTAAAGCATAGCCTGTCTGTAGTGCACTCAAAGCATAATTAAGAGGCTGAGATTTGTAATTATGGTATGTTCTGACGTTTACCGTCCAAATCTCTATCCCCCGTTCCGTTCTATGACCGTCCCATCCACCCGCTGCCAAAATAACAGGCTTATGTCCTAACTGAATCAGCGATAAGGATACACGATATAGATAATTGGGAAAACCTGTTGTCGGCTGCCCCCGCTTAGGGTAATCTGTTGATACAAACAGTATGTTCAATTTCTTGTCTCCTTATCTGAATTTTTTCCGACTATTTTCCAGCAGTGCCATAGCTTTAAACACCTACCCTGGCAATAATCTGTTGTTCATATAAATTGTCTGCAATCTCATCAGGAATTCGATAATCGACAGATTCCGCTACACACTTCCCTGGTATTTTAATCTTTTTATCAGTGCCACGCATATACCACTCATACTCATTGTCCAATTGTCCAATATCTAAAGCCTGAATTCCTTTCATGGCAAGATCGTAAACCAAAACTGTTGCCGTAGGTCCCAGACTGATTAAAACCAGTGTATCTTTCTCTGCACATCTTTCTGCCGCTGTCAGGATTTCATCATACATAGAAAAGGCATTTTTCGCCGGGGCAATAATCCTGTGGATACTGGCTGCCTCCTGAAACAAGTCATTTCTGATCCCATTATACGCATATCTGCCTTCTACCAACAGAATATTCCGATTTTCCCAAATTTTTTTAAACAATGTGAAAATACGGTTTGCATATGGCTTGTTCTGATACTGGATATATGGTCTTGATACATATGCATCATAATATATTCTATTTAGGTCTATCATCTGCATTACTTTCTCACGAATGCCCTGTGATAAATATTGGCGTATCGCATCTGCCGACTCTTCTGTAAAGCAGTCCAAATTGCCAAAATCATTCGCCAATGCAATGATAATTCTCTCATCTTCACAAGTAAATATCTCTTTCAGGCGTTCAGCAAGATTCTTGTCGGTTTCCTGAAACCATGGGCGTGATCTGTTTTGCATAATTTCCAGTTCTCCATCCCCATAACGGCTTAGAGATCGTTTCTCTTTTATAATCTTTTCCAGCAGTTCCTCAGCGGATCGTATGATCGGGCTTGGTTTCATCCCCAATTCATATGGTAAATTGTTAAGTCGGATCTTAAGTTTCTCAAGTTCCTTTTCCAACTCATATATTTTTTTCCCATTGGCATCTATAAAATCATATTCTGCGTTTGATTCCCAATAGGCAATTATTTTGCCTTCTTCAATTCCCATTTCCCTGCACTGCTCTAAAATCGTCTCACTGCATTCAGGTGAAATAATAATGTAATCGATTGATTGATCAATTAATTCTTCCGGAGCATCTATTAACCACTGATTCATGTATCGTTTATGATGCAGTTCCTGATTTGAATCAACTATCCCTTTCAGGTTACACGCATCTTTTCGTATTGCATTTACTACTATTTTACATTTTTTCCCAGCCCCCCAAACGACCACATTGGGCAAATATTGTCTCTCGCCGTCTTCCATTTTTTCCTCCAGTTTAAATCTTGTTACTGCCGTAAATTACCATTACCCGCTTTTCTATTTTATGGACTCAATCATTTCCAATAAAATACTTTTAAACGAAAGCACTAATACTTCATGGTTCCTTTCCTCAATTTTCTTTTTAATAGATTCAAAAGCAGATTGCGCAGTAACAATTATAGCATTCACCTGTTTCATATAATCTTCAGCCTTCACATCTTCCAGACGGAGTACCGGTATACTACATACAAATTTTTTGGCACGACGATCCATCGCAAACATTATTTCTACATCGCTATCGGCTAATACCTCGTACAACCGGCTGCCAACAGCCCCTATCCCATAAATTCCAATTTTAAAATATCCCCGCTCACGAAGGAAATCGGCAATTTTGTAGTTTCTGCTCTCAAGATACAGCCAGTAATCATAAGTAGTTATAATATCTGTATATCTAAACGAATACACACATGCTGCTTCTCTGTTTTCAATCATCTCTTTTTCCGCATGACTCAACAAATTATTTTTCGCCAATAGTTCTTCCACCTCGTGAATGGAACTCACCATTGATAACATGTCATTTGAAGCGTTACTCCCATGATCTATATGGGTATATAATTTTTCCTCGTTCAATACAAATTTTTTTCCTTCTCTTAGCATCAACATCCACAGCAAATAGTCGTCTGCACCATTTTCCTTTAATCTGTTTTGATGCCATAAATATGGGATTGCATTTTTTTTCAGCATAACCTGTCCTGGCGAATAAATTGGATTCCCTGTTGAAATATAATATGATAAATCTATTACACATTTTTGTTCATCGTTATCTGCATAAATGTAATTGCCTATAGACTTGCAAAAAGGTTTGCTAAAGCCATTACAGACAACCCCGTCAGCATCGTCAATGCTCAATTTTTGTTTCAATAAATAATCATCTGTAATCCAATCATCCTGATCAAGGAATACGATCCATTCTCCTTGCGCATGTTCAAATCCATACACACGCGCGCCATGTATCCCCTGATTTTTCCCAGAATTCAAAACTTCCAAGTGAAACCCAACAGCTGTAAAATCCTTTGCTGAAAATGGCTCTTCTGGAAAATCGTTTACCAATATCAATTCACATTCCAAATGCAGTGCACTTAAATAAATAGCATTTTTTCTGACTTTATCAAGCCAATACGGAATATACTGACTTCCCTTATAAATTGGAATAACAATAGAAATATCCACTTTCATATCTCAAATCCTGCCTGTTGCTCTTTCAGCTTTTTTATATACATTTCAATTCCTTTTCTTACCGCCAATTCACTTTTCCATCCGCATTCCCTATATATTAAGGAAACATCCAAGTGTGATTCCTGTAAATCGCACTTCCGCTTTTCTCCATATACAATCTGCGCTCGCTTTCCCACTACAGATTCTATTTGTTCTATGATCTCCCGTGTCGAATAGCTGCTTCCGGTTCCCACATTAAAAACTCTATGCGCTCCCTGATATGAATACACTGCCTCTATGGCATCAATTACTTCATCGATGTATATGTAATCTCTGCGATTTTCTCCTGTTCCCCATATTTCTATTGGTTCTCCCTTGATAATCTTTTCTGTAAAAATAGGAATAATGCCCTGCCGCTTTTTTTTGTTGATTTCTAATCCATATGGATTTCCTATCCGCAGTATATATCCTTGAATGCCGTCATATTTTTCATATAAATGTAAACAGGTCTCTATCCATGCCTTTTGTGCCGCATATACACATTCCGGGGAAACTTTATCCGTTTCCTTTGCAGGTTCTATACATTCACCATAAATTGTTCCTCCCGAGGAAATAAAAAATATCTTTTTTACCTCCTTCTTCCTCATTGCATCCAGCAATCGAACAGTTGGTAAAAGATTTTCCTCTATATCCGCCAACAGAGTATCTGTTCCATCAAAAGGAGTAGAAGAAGATATAAAATGAAATACGGTGTCCACCTTCTCCAGCATTTCTTCAAAATCTATTTGCTGAAAATTGCCTGTCATCAATTCTATATTTTCGTTTTCTATTCCATGCTTCCAAGCTCTGTCAAATATTCTTATTTTTTCTCTCTGTGCAAACCGCTTTACCAGATTATAACCAATAAACCCATTTCCACCCAATACCAGAATCATCTATATTCCTTCTACTTTCTCCAGGGATTTCAATACTTCCTGTATATTCGCAATATATTTATCTAACCTGCACTTTTCATGTACTATGTTCATACATTTGTATCCATATTCCATAAGTATATTTCGATTTTTGTCTAAATACGCAATACACTCCACTATTTTTCCCAAATCCCCCACATCTGCTATTAACCCATTTACACCGGATTCAATAAAATCATCCACTCCGCTCACATTTGTAACAACCGGCACACAACCGCTTGCCATAGCTTCTAACATCGTAAGGCTTGTTCCTTCGTATTCCGAGAAATTCAAATATATATCCTGACTATCCAAAAAAGATGTCAGCTCTGTTTTGGTTAATTTTCCATACAATTTAACTCTTTTATGTAAACATTTTTTTTCTACATATTCTTCTATTTTCTTTTCGCATGAACCCTCCCCTGCTATATTTAATACATAATGAACCTTTCTTGCTTCTAAATACTCAATCAATAGCGGAATTAAATCTGCGCGCTTCTGATCTCTTTCAAGCCTGCAGGGATAACCGATTTTTAAAGGTTCTGTCCCTTCCGTACTGTATTTTCGGTCAACCACTCTGATTTTTTCAATAAACGGAGAAATATGGCACACCTTTTCTTTCTTTGTCTTACAGCATTCCACTAAACTCCTTTGTATTTTACTGCTGATACAAACATACTGATCCGTAACCTCATCCCAGTCATGCCACTCTTCATATGATCCATCATTCAAAACACTGGAAACAAGGAATACGTCCTCTGGATACGCATATTTTATTGTAGCAGCCGCCCACAATAATTCTGAATTCCATACATTAAAAAGTACAAACGGTCTCATATGCATGAGCATCTGTGCCATCTCCTGATATATTTGATAATTGCTTTTTCCTTCTGTATCTATATGTATGATATTTTCATTCAGTTTTTCTATATATGGCTGCTTCTTATTTTCAATTACAAATACATTATTGTTCTGTTCAATTAACCCTGATGCAACAACATGACACCAGTCCTCCGCTCCGCCCCAGTTGCCATAAAAATTATCAATTACAATTGCCCTGTCAGCCAATGATTTTTTTTCTATGCTTATTTGCTGCTCTATATTTGCCATTGCCGATTCCACTAAAATATGGCTATAAAATTTCAAAATCTGACAAAAAGAAACCATTCGTTTTGCCAGCCCCATCCCGGTAAGCTGCTTTCCTATTTCTTCTTTTGCAGCGCAAGCTATTAGAATATAGGCATTCGTTGCCTGATTCAGCACAGTCGGAGAATAAATTCTCTTATCTAAAAACTGAGTTCCCCATTTGCTCCTATCATTATCAACATATCCCCCTATTTCTACCGACAACTGACTTATAACCTGTGTATATTTTTTAGATATTTTTCCTGTTCCGAATAAAAACAACTTTTCCATACTTCTGCCCCTGCATATAACTATAAGACTTTCACCTGTTCCGCTACCGGTATTGGATATTGAACTGCTTCTGATCCACGACAGTGTCCACACATATCCAAATATCCCTTTTCCGAATATCCCATGTTAAACTCAAAGAAAACCTTTTTATCTTCTACACTTTTCAAATCCATATAATCGCATTTTCCAATATCAAAACCAAGATTTTCTGACACACTTCTTGCCATCACACAATAATAATATTTGCTTCCTCTTACTTCTCTACAGGGCGTTTTGCATGCGTCAAATACCCTTGCAATCTCCTCCTCATCTTCTCTGCACACAGTTTCAAACCCATAATCCATCCACTGCTTCTCAGCATTCCCTAAACTATATTGCACACCGTTATCTTCCAACACTTTTTGTAATTGCCTGTATTTTTCATGCAGCCTTTTTATTGTTTCTGAATAATTGGAAATGCGGAACAAAACATTGTACTTTCTGCACATCTCCAAAACTTTTTTTTCGGGTATAATCGTTCCATTCGAGGTGATAGAAAAAAGCCCCATCTTATCACGATACTTTTCACCTATATATTGGATTGCATCAGCCAACTTCCCATACAATAAAGGTTCTCCTCCGATCAATACAAACTCTCTGACGCAATCGACATATTTGAAAAAATAATCTGCGCTGTCATATACTTCTTCTATACTCAAATCCTTACGATCTGCACCAACTACATAACACCCATGGGCGCAATTCCTGCATTTCAAAGTACATCTTTCTGTTAAAGATATTTGCGCTATGTCAGCATATAATATACCAAATTTGTAAAAAGATAAAATAGGGAAAGTATACATTGTAAAATCCTCATAGCTAAAAAAATCTATCCCCTTTTTTAATCCCAAGTCAATTAACTGATTTTCAATTTCATTTTCCCTATTTCCGGCAACAGTGACAACAATCCATCCTCGATCCTGATTCTCCAAATATTGTCCCAGTGATAAAACCTGTTCTTCCAATAATTTCCCTTTTTGTTTTTCCGGGTTATTATCAATAAATCCTCCCAGAATATGATATCTTTTCATCGAAAGACCAATATCGTGACCTATTCTACCTGCTCCAAACAAATAAATCTTTTCATTATGATCTTTAAAACTCTGAATTATTTTTTCTGCATCAGAGTCAAATTCATGACCTTTATTCTCCCACTTCATAGGTTCTTTTCTCCTTGCATATAACATATTTCATATCTTGTTACGGTATAATAATCTTTAATATATCAACTCCTGTTTTTATCAGACTATCCCTGATCACGGCAACAGTTTCTCTTCCATAAACAGCAATTAATATATAGTCATACTCTACTTTCTCTATGGACTCTATCGGCTGAATCCCCTTGTTATCATATAACTGATAGTTTTTGTCCACCCAACATACCACTTCACAAAAATGAATTTTCTCCAACTGGCGGTAAAACGTTTGCCCTACCTGTCCCGCCCCATAGAGAACCAGCCTGCATCCCTTCTCAACTTTATCAAATGGAAATAAATATCTCTCCTCAAAAACCAAATCTCCATACTTAATCTTCCCAAGTTTTACAGAATACATATAGAAATAGTCTAGCTGTCTTAGTAATATTTCCCCGTAATTACTGCATGAAAATTTTTGATGCATGTAATGATACAATCGATACAACTTTTCAAAATATTGTTCGTCTTGATAATATGGTGCAACCACATTACGCTTTCGCATTCTATGATAATAATAGCATTCATCCATCATTATGATCGTATTGCATTCCAAAAAAAGAGGATACAAGACGGCAATATCTTCTCCATAATGAATATCCAAATCAGAGACATTGTTTAAATGCTTTTGAAGTAGCTCTTTCTGAAAAATCTTGGAACAAAGACTTGGATCAAGCCCATATGTACAACTCTCTGAATTCCAAAACAATTGGGGAATTATCTCTTTTTCTATGGCTGCTTTCTGATAACTTCCTTCTTTAAAACCGCAAGAGGAACGATAAATATCATTATTTCCCCGATATCTGAATATGCCAAAGCATACCATATCAGCTTCTTTCAACATCTGGCGATCCATAATCGTCTGATACAGATTCTCATCCAGCCAATCATCGCCGTCTACAAATGTCACATAATCTGCTGATACATGTTCTACTCCGTGCAAACGCGCTAAAATAGGTCCCTGCCGCTCTTGATGAATGACCTTCATTCGCCTGTCGCTATTGGCTACTCTGTCACAAATAGCGCCGCTGGAATCAGTGGATCCATCATCTACCGCTACCAGTTCTATTTCCTGATATGTCTGTTGCAATATACTGTTTAAACAAAATTCTATGTACTGTTCTAAATTAAAAACAGTTACTACCACTCCTATTTTGCACATATATTTTTCTCCCTACAAATGTCTTCTCAACAGCCACACTATTATTGTAAGATTATCTACAATAACGTTTCGGGGTCGATTGCATATAAAACCGTATCTCCCCAATTCAAAGCATAATGTCCCAAATAGAAACGATAATTTGCATTCAACTTTAGAATCGTCAATGGAATTTTCCAAACATCGGTTTTTTTATGATAAATGCATATCGCCAAAACAGGCTTGCATCTTTTTATTGTTTCTGCACCGCCAAGGAGCGCCTCCTCTTCATATCCTTCGATATCCATTTTAATAAATCCAACCGCTTTCTCTCCTGCTATATGATCTATCGTATCTATGTCTACCAGTACATCTCCTTCTTCAGAAAACCGTGCGCCTTCTCCCCCTTCAACAAAAAAACGTTTTTCTCTTTTCTTTCCAACCCCCTGATTGAACAAAAGAATATTGCTATATGACTCTAACTTTTTTTTACAAGCTATAAAGTTTTCCTTATCAGGTTCTACTGCATATACGTTTGCTTTTTCTCCAAAAAAATCTAAGGCTCTGATTGCATCGACCCCGTCATAACACCCCAAATCCATAAATATCTGATTCTCCATAGGATATTTCTTCAGACACTCTGGCTGAAAATACCTGGATTTCCATGCTTGCGCATACAAAAGCTCAAAAACAATAATTTTGTCTTCCGGCACTCCCTTTTCTTTGATCAATACGTCTTTTATTTCCTCATAACCACATTTGTTGGAAATTACAATCGATGTGTCTGCAATATATTGAAAATCACATAGTCTATGTATCAAATATCCCTCATATGCGCCTTCCCTGTTTGCATCAATAAATCCCTGCCACTCTTTATCAGGAAAGTTTTCAAGTAATGTTCTTCCCCGTTTTCCCGATCCATATATATATAATTTCCCATTGAGTAATTTATCTGTCCTTTTTCCGGCGGCCGTGTTCAGCACAATTCTTCTTATATATTCATAATCTCCCGTAAACGAATACAGAAACCGATTTTCAAAAATATATCTTGAATCATCATCTTCTATCTTTTCGTAAATTCTTTTAATTTCTTCTGCTGAAACCTGCACGTTTTTATCTGCTTCTACATCACAAGGGAAATATTCTCTAAATAACATTTTTCTACCTTCCATACTTATTCAAAAAAACCTTACGCACCCTTTTTCTCGCTATCCATTCCTTAAATGAATAGCACGTATACTTTAAATCAACAACCTCCAAATTATGGCATCTGTTATAAGTGTGAATGCCAATATATTTCTTTTGTTTTCCTTCTATTAATAGATCTTCCGGATATACATTTCTAATCTTATGCTCTTGATATTCAGGAGACAATGCATCAACCTCGCTAAAAACCAGTCCCTCCCCATAACCATTGGCGGAATTCTGCGATACTCTCATCAGCTTACCATTTTCCTCGATAAAATTTCCTGCCGGACGGGCAACGCTCTTATCATTTGTAATGATATGCATATCTGACGCTTTACCATCTCCTATTTTGCATTGCAGCAAAGATCCGCCATGCTCATTAAAGGATGGCTGAAAGGTAAATAAATATTCCTGCCCTTCTCTCTTCAAAAAAGTCGTATCTACATATTTTCCATTTTCCAGCAAAGAGACTACTTTCTCCCAACGGTCCGGAAATTCTATCAGCTTGTATATTCCCACTTCCTCTTTCTGATAGCTTTCCGGGCACATGTACAAATTGTCCTCATACACAAAGACATTAGGATAGGACAAATGCCAATGTTTATCCATTGTAACGGTCCACGATCCAAACTTCCCGTTTTCATATGTACAATAACCAATCACACCGTTTCTTTCGGATTTATAAAGAAATATTTCTGCAAATAAATAAATTACATGATTGTATTCTACAAGAAACGGATCCGCGCACCAGCCATATGAAGGATTTGGAATTAAATGAAATTTTTCCTCTCCTGTTCTGCGGTATGCAATTTGCCACCTGCTAAATTTATATGTATTCAACATTACAATCTAAGCTAAACCTTTCTGGCAGCCGCTGCCACAATCATTGGAAACTGCTCATCCCTGTATTCCAAATCTGATGCTTCTAGTTCTTCCTGGCACATACCATACATAAACGCAATTGCCGCCTTCATATTTCCATATGAGCAAACCTCTACCTGATCTTCTTCAAATGCTTCTAGCATTAGTTTTTTCATTGATTGATCTGTAAACTTCCAATACTCGCCCCAATTTTTATAATCGTATAGGGACAGCTGCGAGATCGATGATGCCGTTAGCAAAACCCTTCCTCCTGGTTTCAAAAGCTTATATATATTTTTAACTACACTATGTATATCATAAATGAATTGTATGGTCTGTGTACAGATCATACAATCAACACTATTCTCTATAATGCCTTCCCCTGTAGCCAAGTTTCCTTTAATAACATTTTCTCCCCAACCGTTCACATGCAAAATAACCGCCTCTGATATATCCTCAGGAAATATTTTAATATAACGCTTCTCTGCAATCTCCATAACGGTTCCTTTTATATCCTTTCTGTGGTCAGTCAAAAATTTTTCAATATAAAATCTGTCGATTGCTGTTCCTCTCTCCTGACCAAATCGCTTACTCACCGGTCTGCACGGCATATCGGATATTAATTTTATATATGGATTTTTCTTTGCAAATAACTTTCTTACAATCCTTTTAAATTCTGCCTCTTCGGATACTGCCTGCTCCTCCCCTCCATTTTGTAAATATAGCACTTTCCCTTCTGTTTTCATGGTAATATGTTCATTATGGAAAAGTTCTTCTATTACATCCACAAAAGGAGCAAGTTCGGATCCAAAAACAATACGATCCTCTTCAATTCCCAGTTCCATCAACTGCCTCCACATCTCGAACCATTTATTAGAAGCCAGTATGATTTTAGCATCCATAAAATAAGACTCCACATTCTGAGGATTGTATGTTTTCACTCCATCTTTTTCCTCCACGCTTCCCGGCTTTACAGCATTATCCAGAAACGCTTTTATCTCATATTTTTCTCTTATGCTGTCTTTCTTCTTTTCAAAATAAATCCCTCTTCCAAAAATAATAGCATGCTGCTTCATCCCGCTTCCCTCTCCGCTTGCGTTTTATACTTACATTACAATCCTTTGATACAGCTCTTCAATTTCCCGAATTTGTTTATTTGTATCAAAACCACCATTTATAATGGCATTTCTTTCATTCTCCCGCACGTATGTACCCGGTATTTGCGTAATTTCCCGCACCCATTCCCGACGGTTTTGCAACGGTATCTTCCTTATTTTTTCAGTTATAAAAACCTCTTGTGACACCTTCTCACTACATAAGCATGGCAAGCCGTTACACTGCGCTTCCAACAACACAAGCGGAAACCCTTCCAGTAATGAAGGTAATACTAAAACATCCATAGCCTGATAATAACGCCCTGTGTCACTGCACTTTCCCATAAAAATTACAGAATCCGCCACTCCAAGGGTCTTTGCCAATTCTTCCAAATCTTTCCTTAATGTTCCATCTCCTATAAACAATAGCACTGCACTTTCCATCTGCTTATGTACTTCTGCAAATATTTCGATTAAGAACTGCTGATTTTTAACGCGTTCCAATCTGCCAACATGTCCGATCACAAATCGATCCTCTAATTGAAGCGTCTTCCGCATCTTCTGCCTAACCTCTTCGTTGAAGGCAAACCGGTTTGCATCAATGGTATTATGTATGATTTTTACCTTTTCCTCCGGTATCGCATCTCCATACAGCCACTCCGCCGCATCCTGGGAGCAGGCAAAGTAATAATCAGCAAGGTTTTCATCTATTTTGCTTTTAATATCCAAATGCCGTTTCAATAATCGTTTTTCTTCCTCTGCATTGCGCGCTTTTGAAATCCCTGTACTATGCGCATGAACAATCACCTTTATATTTCTTTCCTTTGCCATTTGCTCCACAATCGTATTCTTCCAGAAGCTCGTATGTATCTCAATTATATCATAGCCGCCATCCAGTACCTTTCCAAACTCCTCCATGAAAGTATTCATGTCTTCTTCCGGATACACGGAAATTTGATATACTTTACATCCGCCACGGATGAGTTCTTCTGCGAAATCAATGGTTTTGCTAAAGGTTACGAAATCAAAATGCAGCATATCCCTGTTCATCAGCCGCCATATATTCGTTACATACTGTGTATATCCTCCCTGAGATGATGCGATTGCAAATTGCAGTACTTTAATCAAAAGTTGTCCTCCCTTATTTTTCCAGTCCTCGATATCTCGCCATTTCCACTCCCGCAAAGATCGCGTCCATCATGCTTTCTTCATTCGCCCTGCCTTCTCCAGCCTTTCCGAATGCCGTCCCGTGATCAACAGAAGTCCGGACAATGGGCAATCCAATGGTACAATTGATTCCGCTTACCGAGTCATACTTATTCTTCTGAAGGTCATACTTAAATCCACTTAATTTCAGGGGAATATGACCTTGATCATGATACATGGCAACAATAATATCGTATTGTCCTGCCTGACATTTTACAAAAACTGTGTCAGGCGATTCCGGACCTGCAACGTCAATTCCTTCTTTTCTTGCTTCTTCTATTGCCGGAACAATCTCCTGCTCTTCTTCTGTTCCAAATAACCCGTTCTCAGAACAGTGGGGATTCAAACCTGCAACTCCGATCTTGGGGTTTTGATATCCCAATTGCCGCATCCCCTCCTGCGCCAGTCTGATTACCTTCAGCACCCTGTCCTTTTTCACTCTGTCACATGCCTCCCGGAGAGAACAATGGGTCGAAACATGGATCACATGCAGCGTCCGGCTTGCAAGCAGCATGGCAAAGTCTTTCGTTCCTGTATACTCGGCAAAAATTTCTGTGTGACCGCTGTAATGATACCCTGCCATATGAATCGACTCCTTGTTGATGGGAGCTGTTACAACCGCCTGCACCTTTCCTTCCATAGCAAGACGAATACCATACACTACATATTGAAAAGATGCCTCTCCACAGATTGCACTGTTCTTTTTATATTCCCATCCTCCTGGCTGGATCTTATTTAACGAAATGAAATCTATATTGCCAAACTCTCCTTTCGCCTCAGCCACTTCTGATACCTGATGCAGTTCAATAGGAAGATTGCAGAAACGAAGAGCATCTGCCAATGCCGCATAATCTCCTACCACGATCGGAATACATTTTTGATATATTTCCACGTGGCTCAACGCTTTTACGATAATTTCCGGGCCGACCCCTGCCGGATCTCCCATTGTAATGGCTATTCGCATTCTTTCTTTCATACGTGATCTCCATCCATAATTTTTTCTCTGATTTCCGTAGTAGAAATTCCTTTCGTATATGGAACATACACCACATCCACATTTACCTCCGCCAATACTTTTTCAAAACGATTCCATCGATCTGTTCCCTTCCAGTCATCGCCGATAAAAATAACGTCAAAATGATATAATTCCCATAGTTTCAGCTTGTCTCGGAACCTGGTAATTTCCGCCCGGTCTACGCCTTTAATGGATGCGACAATTCTTCTTCTGTCATTTTCGTTAATAATAGGCGCCCGGCGCTTGTACTCCTCAACAACCGAATCCCCATGTACGCCTACAATCAAATACTCACAATTCTGCTTCGCAGTCTGTATCATATTTAAATGCCCCACGTGGAACAAATCATACACGCCATCTGTATATCCTATTTTATACTTCTTGTTTGCTCCCAATTTTTATCACTCCTTAAGCAGCTCTAATTTAGAAACCGGATGCACCTTGCGTTTTTCCATTGGCGGCATTTTCATATAATCTCCATATTTTACCCGGAGATAACCGTCATAGTCTTTTGCCCCCGGGAGCATCATATCTTCAAATGGATACGAACTTAAACGGGTATACCAGCTTCTCTTATATCCATATACTCCCTTTGGAGTCGGGAAGGTGAGAATACGAACCAATTGTGTCTTCCTTCCCTGCTGTGCATCAATAAATCGCTGATAACTTTTTATAACCGCTTTCATGGGTATACAATTCATAATTTTATACAGGCAACGAATGCCAAGTTGTTTTTCTGTTCTGCTCCCCACCTTAGACCAGAATATTTTACGATATAAAAAGCACCTGAAAAAATGAATTTTTCTTGCCAGCTTGTGATCCGGCACATTGTCAAAGGGCATAAGGTCTATAGATATTCCCTGCTCATAGGGCATAAACTCCTGATTCAACCTTACAAATGCGGTGTTCTTCCTGCGGAGCTTTCCATACCCCCAGCGATACCCTTCCGTGTCCCTTAAATCCTGCATATAATATTTTTCATGATCCAGTTCCGTTTTACACGCCTCTCGGAATTTTTCATATTCCGCCCGAAGAAAGCCAATATCTGCATCATCGTCCCAAGGTATATACCCTTTATGGCGGATCGCTCCCAGCATAGTTCCTCCTACCATATTAAAATGAATTCCACACTTTTTGCATATACGCTTTACCTCGCCAATCAACTCCTGTTGGATTTTCTGTATCTGCCTTAACTCTTCCTCCGATATGTAATATTGTTGTACTTCATTCATGCGCATCATTTTCCCTTTTTCTAACCAATGTCACTTTCTGTTAAATAGTTTGTAAAAACGCCCGTTACATTCATTCTTCTAAGTGCAGAATATTCATCAATGGAATCCGTACTAAAAGCAAAAATTTTAATATTTTTTTCTGTAAAAATCCTTATACACGCACCCCAATCCAGGCAAGCGCTTACAGGCATCGCTATTGCCTTTATCCCATATCGATAGCAAAGATTAACTGTATTCATGAAGCACTGCCATTGAGGATTTCTGTATTGTGTAAAAATCATATTGAATTTATTTATCTTTGCAATTTGAATTGTCTCCTCATCATATACTTCCATGATAACCTGCCTCTTCAAAACATCTCTTTCACTACTATTATCACAAATCGCTTTTATAAGCTTGTCAATTTCATTTATCAGAAGACTATATTCATCATGGTCTTTCCACTTAATGTCAATGAGACAACTCATCTCTCTGTGCTTTTTTATAAGCGTTAATAATTCTTTGGCTGTCATCGGAGAATATTGCTCTCCCCATTCCCAGGAACATTCCCAATCATGTAACAGTATCAATTCTCCATTAGGTAAACGTGTCAGATCACATTCTATAAGCTTAAATTTTTTCTCTACCGAATAATCAAAAGCTTCTTTAGAATTTGAATACATTATTCTTTTTCCATTAACAACTCCGCCGCATGCATGAGAAATCATCCTGCCTTTCGTATACCATTCTTCCACGCTTTCCTCGCAAACGGGAATCTTTGAATATAGGTCAAAAATTTTTTTATATTCTACAACAATATTCATGATTTTCTGCGGCTCAAAATATATTTTCTTTATGAGATTTGTATCAACATCATCCATCTTCCCTATACAATATCTTTCAATACCCTTTGCAATAAACGCCTGAATTTTTTCTTTTTCAATTCCCATGCGGATTAGCTGTTCTCTGATACTTTCATATGCCGATAATGCTGCTACCAGGATATAATCGATCTCATACTCCCAAACCAGTTGTTTTGTAGGCGCCACAATGGGAATGTTCCTATAGCAAACGCCATGTTTCATTTCATCATTATCAAAAAACAATACAATTTCTACGTTCTGCGGATTAAGCTCTTTTTGAACTGCATCCCAAATACCATCGCTAATTCCCCAAATCGCAATTCTCACTTTTTTCATAAAGATTTCTCCTCTTCAGAACTTTATGCTTGCGTTCTTTTTTCTTCACACATAAATTTCTCCATAACCTCAGCCATAGCAATAGACTCTCCTCTGGTCAGTTTAAATCCGCTCTTGTCATTGCCATTGATTGTATTAATAAAATCCTTTATCTCATACCGAAGCCCATCTCCTAAAAACCGCTCGGAATATTTGTCTACCCGTGCTGTATCTTCGTAATGTACCTCGAAATAAGTTGTTTTCCACCACGGTGCTTCCACCACAATATACCCTTTCGTTCCCGCAATCAAAAGCCTTCCCTCTGACTTTACTCCCAAGCCGCAGGTTGCCGTCGCAATTCCCCTGGGATAACAAAAAGATGCCTTGGTAAAAAGGTCTAAGCCATTTTTTCCCCGTATTGTATCAAACCGAATATCCTCATATTGATATCCAAACAGTTTGATAATCGGAAGCATGCAATAGCTTGCCAGCTCCGTAAAACTGCCTCCGTACTTTTCATCCGTCATTTCTCTGCTGTTTGCATTTTCCAGCTTGGTAAAGCAGGCATCGATATAACGGATATTCCCAATCATTCCGCTGCAGGCGATCCCCAGCAGCTTTTCAAATCCCGGGCAATATGCCGTCTTAATCCCCTCTGCCAATATCAATTTCTGTTCCTTGGCATAGGCAAAAAGTTCTTCCGCATGTTCCCTGCGTAACACCATAGGCTTCTCACAAAGCACATGCTTCCCGTGTTCCAAAGCGGACTTCACATGCTCATAGTGAAACTGATGGGGGGACGCCACATAAACCACATCTACATCCCTGTAAAATGCCTCCAGATCGTCATAAGCGTCTATTTCCCACTTTTGAGCAAAAGCCTTGGCACTTTCTTTATGGGGATTGTACACTCCCTGAGCGCTGACTCCGCTGACCAGCTTTACCTCCGGTATAAACCGATTGGCAATCCTCCCTGTTCCAATAATCCCCGCTTTCAGAATTTTCTGATTTTGCTCCCGCAGCATTGTGCTGGATATATTTCTCGTCCGTTCAATATAAACTACTTTGCAGTAGTCTGACATATAGTCAAAAGATCCCGTCCAGTCAGAACCTACCGTAAAGATATCTATATTGTACTTTTTAACGTCATTGACTTTTTGCCCCGGCGATTCCTCTATGATAATTTCATCTGCAAATCCCGTTTTTTTGATATTTTCTATTCGGGTCAGAAGGGGATCCACCACATTGAGCTTTCCCCTCTCCATATCATATTTTTCTGTGGTAACTCCCACAACCAGATAATCTCCAAGGGCTTTTGCCCTTTGTAACAATCTATAATGCCCTTCGTGAAACAGATCAAAAGTTCCGTATGTAATTACCTTAACCATGTCGCTGCCTCCTTCATCCGTCAGATCTTGCTGCAAGCAAACTGATAGATTTTCTCTCCACATGTCCCATCATTGTTTGCGGCAATTTCCTGATAAACGCGAATTTGCTCTTCCCGGTCAAAAGCCTTTCCCACTAGGTGCTGCCCCAAAAAATTGGGCAGCGAATGAAATGCGTCTTCTCTGCAGCAATACAAAAGCCACTCCGATTCCCTGTCAAACCCTGCGGTGTGTATTTCCAGTTCTCTTTTGTCAAACCCAATTGAAATTTCTCTATACTCTTGCGTCCGGGGGTTAATCGCATGCATCTTCTTATCCCATTCGGAAAAATACCGATATGCCTGCATCCCCAAAATATCCGTTTTGCCTAAAAACCTGCCTGCTGTTCCCGACAGAAAATATTCATTCTTTTCTTCCTGTAATACTTCAAATGAAGGCTTCCATTCCCTGAAAACACCTGTTTCTTGATTCAACATCAAAAACATATTACCCAGACAGGTAGAAAACAAAACCTCGCTTCCACAGGGCACTGCCGCATTAAATGGCATTTTGTCACATACTGTTCCGCTTATTCTGTCATAACAGCCAAATTGATCAGGAACATTCTCAAATTCTTTCACTTCTCCTGTATTGGGATTCCATTTGGTAATGGTTGTTCCGCAATAAGGAAGAAGCCATATATCATTACCTATAACCGCCATTACAAAACATCCACATTGGTTCTCTGCTCCGGTCGTCAGGTATTGTACCTGCATATTCTTGCTGTCAATTGCCACCAACTGATTGCTGTCAGGAGAAGCTATCATCAAATATTGACCATACACATTTCTGCCGCCCACTCGCCACTGCCCATCCACGTTCCTGGAAAACACTTCGTTTACGCCGGTAATGTAGGATACTTCATCATTACAAGTATCCAACCGGACAATCGCCGGATACTGATTGGGAATCAAAAAAAGATACTTTCCCACCTTCCATGCATCACAAAATGCGCCCGGGCGTTCCAAGCGGCGTTCCAACTCTATTCTCTTTTGAATCTTCCTATCCTGCACCACTAATATTTCCTGTGCATTCGCCGGACACACATATACCTTATGATCGATCTCCAACGCCCGCAAATAATAGTTGCCTGCCGCATACTCGCAAAGATCGCAGTAATATTCATATTGATAATCATGATTGGGCGCGTGATACAGCTTATTTCCCTGGGTAATCATCCACTCATCCTGCCCATTTATGCAAAATCCCCTTATGATCTCCCCGCGCCAGTCCTCTTCCTCCGGTTCATGGTGGATATAATTATTCAAAATAAACAGCGGCTTCCCTGCAACCCCAAATAGCGATGTGACGCTTGTGGCGGCGTCTCCGATATACCCGTCGCACAACGCGATGGTATTCTCAATATCCGGCGTATCGTCAAAGATCCCCCAATCATCCCGGATAAATTTCTGTTTCAGTTCTTCATAGACCGGAGCATATTCTTTCCTCATGGAAGCAAAGGTGGACTCCATCAGAGGATGAGGACGCCAAAGCAGGCAAACATCCTCCCGCCCTTTAAAGCATTCAAATACATACCTCATTTTCTTGAGAAAGCTGTCTGTATTCTCCAGCATACCGTTAATACTGGTATTATAAAAATAGACCCTTCTCCCCTCCATTTTTTTCTTCCAGCTCTCCGGCGGTGCCGGCGGATTCTGGCATTTCCTGATCACGCTGTCAAACTTCGGGGAACCAAAAGGCAGAAACTTCTCCTCTGGTATCATGGGATCAAAAAACTTTTTATATTTTTCCGACTGAATCACAATATAATCTGCATAAATATATGCCGGACAAAGGGACTGCGCCTCGCTCATGCCTCCTGTGGTAGCATAATAGGGCACATAAACCAGGCAATCTGTATATTTCTTTAAATTCTTTGAATAAAAAAAAGGATGTACACTGGTCACAAAATTCCCATCATCATAAGGATTATGAATAAAAATCATATCCGGACGATGAGCTCCAAAATCGAATTCATCATATTTCAGAACCGGAACCTCCTTCGGATACCTGTCGCCCTCATAGTGCATCTCCTTTAAGGAACCGTCCTCCCCTTTATCATAATAGGGAATCGGTATTACATAAGCGTCGCAGTCCGGATCTTCATTCGCTGCCTGCCAGATGCTCTCTAATGAATCCCACATGGATGCCTTGTAAGGAAGGAAAACAGCTTCCTTACGTATCCTGATCTCATTCCTTACGCTGCCTTCAATCCCTCCCAGTTCGACCTGCAAAACTTCAAAAACCCGGCTTGCATCAAGGCTTTTCCCATTACCGATCTCCTCATAGAGCCTATAAACCTGTTCACAATAGCCCTCCAGCAAAGAAATCGTCGGGAACCCTTCACCTTCCGCATCCTCAATCATCTCTCCCAGCTTGATAGCGCCATCCTGGCACTGCCCCAGTAACTCCATGGCAAGATCATATTCATTTCTCTCAACGGCTTGTCTTATTTCATCATGCGCTTCTTTCAAAAGCGCAAGGAAACTTTCCGCCTGGCTTTTCTGTGTTTTTCTCATAGGGCAGCACCCTCTTGCACAAAAAAACAAGAGTAAAAATTGATCTTACCCATACATCTCTCATCAATCCTTACCCTTGCATTATCCTCCATGATAGTTACCCGACCTTCCCTGTCATATTTATGCTTTTTACTTGAACTTAAATGCCTAAACAATGTTCTCGATATATTTATCGGCATAAATACATTATTCTTTAGGCATCTCATAACAGGAAATCATTGCCGGATGTCTCCCCTGCATCCCGGACCTCCTCCTGATCTCATAAATGTCCTCCACCTGCTCCCTGGTCAGTTCCTTCGCCCCGCCCAGCATCTTCGTTTGATAGAGAATTCTTGCGTAAAATTCCACCGACTCCATTTTATAATATGCATTCATCAAAGAGTCGCCGTAGGTAAGCGCCCCATGGTTGGCAAGCAGCATAGCGTCATAATCCTGCAGATATTCCGCCACCGCATCAGGAACCTCCTGGGTAGAAGGGGTTCCGTATTTTGCCACAGGCACTTTTCCCAACGTGAGAACCGCCTCTGACAATATGGGTTGTTCCAGTTCGAGCCCTGCTGCCGCAAAAGTAGTGGCATAAGGCGGATGGGCGTGGACTACCGCCCCCACATCCGGACGCTCCTGATAAACCCGCAAATGCATTTTCATTTCCGAGGAAGGTCTAAAGCCTCCGTTTTCCTCCAGCAGCTGCCCCCGGGCATCGATCCGGCAGATACATTCAGGCTTCATAAATCCCTTGCTGATGCCTGTGGGCGTACATAGAAATTCGTTTTCATTTATTTTCACGGAAAAATTGCCGTCGTTTGCCGCCACCATGCCTCTTTCATAGACACGTCTTCCGATTTCGCACATTTCCTGTTTTATCATATCCTCGTTCTGCATATTTTCCTCATTTCTTCCCTGTTTGACAGAAAAGCATCCGCCATTTAGACCGATGCTTTCCTGCTATTTTTCCGCCGGACTGCCTGCTTATTCCAACTCTAGCCGCTTCCGGATCAAATATTCACTTAAAAAATATAATCCCAGCCCAACCGCCAAAGCAATCACCGCCATCACAAAATACATCGGCGTCATAACATAAAAAGGAGAATCCTCTATATAATAGTCAAAGGTCTCAATTCTCATCATCATAAGGGGTAAAATCAAAAGCGTAGTAACAATCTGCATAATCGTCTGAATGGCAAAATAAGCGCCCACGGAACCCAGTATTCTGTGCCCACGCACCATCTGCCCCAGTGTAACGGAACCAATCACCGTCATTGTACCGCTGAATGTACCCGTCAGCATCATGACCACTATACTGGCACAAAATCCGTTAATCCCGCGGAGTTCAGGCGTCCTCCAAAGTTCCGGAAGAGCTTGCATGAGTTCGCTAAAGAAATCTACCATTTCCCTTGCAAAGCTACTGTCTTTTGGCACCAGCGACAAAAAGGTAACGCCTCCAAAAAGAATCAGGCTGATAATCACAGCAATACCGGAAATCAGCTGCCATCCGCACATGGTAATCACCTTACTAAGCAAAAGCTGATGGCTGGTAACCGGTAACGTGTGGGTCAAATATCCCTCATCCGTAAACATATTCCTGTAATAACGCACTGCAAAATAAATGGAAACACCCACGCTGACGCCAATCAATGCAAAATAAAACATCATAAGCAGCATAACTCCCGAAAGAGGCAGCCCGATCCATTCACTGTCCCATATTGGCAGCGAAAAGGTAAGCCCTGCCATCACCGCCATAATCATTAAAATGCCGAACAGGAGCATGGGAACCTTCCAAACCGCTTTCCATTCATGCTTTAACAGCTTTCCTAACATGCGAACACCTCCCTGAAATAAGAATCAACCGATTTACCCTTTCGTTCCCTGATATTCTCCACTGTATCCTGAAGAATGACTCTTCCGTTCCGAATAAAGACCACTTCATCCAGAATTTTTTCAATATCAGAGATCAGATGGGTAGAAATCAATACCGTGGCATTCTCATTGTAATTTGAAATAATCGTCTTTAATATATAGTCTCTCGCCGCAGGATCCACCCCTGCAATGGGCTCATCCAGAATATAGAGCTGCGCTTCCCGGCTCATAACCATAATCAGCTGAACCTTCTCTTTTGTACCCTTTGAAAGGGTTTTCAGACGGGCGTTTTCATCAATGCCTAAATTGGCAAGCATCTGCCGCGCTCTCTCAGGGCGAAAGTCACTGTAAAAGTCCGAAAAATAGGCAATCAGCTCCTTCACCTGCATATTTCCCTGAAAGTAGGTTCTCTCAGGAAGGTAAGAAACCCATGCCTTTGTATCCGGACCCGGTTTTTTGCCGTTGATAAAAACCTCTCCTTCTGTAGCCGTCAGCAAACCGTTGATCAGCTTAATCAGGGTCGTTTTGCCGCTTCCGTTAGGACCTAAAAGTCCTATAATCTTCCCTCTGGGTATGGCAAGGTTCATGTGGTCCAGCGCCAGTTTCTTCTTCTCATAAACCTTGGTCAGGTTGTTTACAATTACCAGTTCGTTCATACCGTTCCCCCTTCTGCCTGCTCAAGCAGCTTGATAATTTCTTCCTTTTGAAATCCCAGCTTCTGCATTTTATCCACAAAATCCTTTATCTGCTCCTGCGCTATTTTATTGCGAGTCTCCCTGATCATTTCCATATCCTCCGTCACAATTCTTCCGCTTGTTCTCTGTGCCATTACAAGCCCGCTGCGCTCCAGTTCCGCCAACGCTTTCTGCATTGTGTTAGGATTTACGCCTGCTTCTGTTGCCAGATCCCTCACGCTTGGTATCTTCGCTCCCGGCTTATACAATCCTGTGACAATACGAAGCTGCATTTCTTCCAGAATCTGCGCATAAATGGGACGGTCAGAATTTAAGTTCCATGCCATGGATATCCCCCTTTCTTTATTGTACTATTTTAATGATACAATAATACAATACAGGGATTTTGTCAAGTCTATTTTTTATTTATCTGCTGTAACCAATAACGCTCAGCAGCGCTCCGATCATAATGCAAAAATCGCCAATATTGAAAATCACCCTGCTAAGCCCCCAGGGCACATGAAAGCTGACGTAATCTACTACATACTTACGCGCCAAACGGTCATAGGTATTGCTGTAGGCACCTCCCAAAAGCAATGTAAGCCCCCACTTTAAAAGTCCCTTTCCGCTCATTCCCAAGGTTAAAATAAACAAAACGGTGAGCGCCGCAGCAAACAGAACGGACAACGCCGCCACACACTTTTGCCTGTTCTCACCGAAATTCAAAAACGCCCCTCTGTTGTGATGCTTTCTAATCAGCAAAAAGCCGCCGCACTTTTTCTCTTCCTGTCCATCTTCCTTCGTCGTTTCTATATGGTTTTTCAGTTTCCATTCTATACCGAAAATTCCCAAAATAACTGCCAGGTATTTCATGTTTCCCTCCATTCCGAAGCATTTTACGCTGAGTTTGCCGTGAGGCATACTCATAGGAGCTGCGAGCAGAATCTCCGATTCTGCTCTGCGATCAAAGGAATTTGTGACATTTTAATCATTGCTTTATTTCTTCGTCGTTTTTACCACTCATTTTACAATTGAGATGAAAACAGCTTCTGTCTCCAAAAGCTGTTTTCCCTGCTCACACCCCTGCCAACACATTGAAGGTTCCGGCGATATTCAGCCGTCCGTACCCCCATTCCCGGCTTGGATAGGTTTCCCCCAGTGAACGGTCTGCTCCTCTGATCAGATAATTTCTCAGTTCCCTGCTCTCCACTCTGGGCTGATTGCCTTCCACCACTGCCCATTGCAGAAACAAAGCTGACGCCCCTGCCGCAAACGCCACAGCCATGCTGGAACCTGTTCTTGATCCTAAAATTGTATTAATGTCAACGCCGGGGCTGCAGATATCCGGTTTAATCCGTCCTGTTCTGGTATAGCCTCTTCCCGACTCCGCCCAGAAGCTTCCATTAGCATCATTATAAGTGGTAGTTGCGATGATCTCACGTCCGTTTGCCGGTTCCGTCAGCGTAATGTAGGGAGACGGTCTCAGAAAATACGTATCACTGTCCAAAAATTCCGTAAGGGGTAACCAAATATGAAATGTGCTTCCCTCCCGTTCTCCACTGCTTACCACCTGAATCGTCCATATTCCCTGCGTCGGATTGATAAACCGAAAAAAAATCAACTCTTCACCAGATATGGGTTCCACCAGAACATGGTCCACCTGAACCTTTGATCTCTCAAACACAAATTCAAATTCCCTGCTCTGCTGTTCTCTGAAATCCACTCTGGGCGTAACCTCCCCGCCCGGCGTCCGGATGGTTATAGCATGCTTCGTAGGCGGGCATCCCCAAAGTTCCGCAATAAAGCCTCTGGTATTACCATCTACTCTGATCTCCACATTGTCTGTCATATCCCGGCGTCCGTCAGAAGGCATTCCCATGTAATGATGGGCGCTGTTTCCTTCATTACCGCCGCACACCACCACCGCCCTGCTTCGCCTGGTTGCAATCTGATTCAGGAAATCAGCCATAATAGAATGTCCCTCATGATCCCCCAGGTTTGTTCCCATGGCAAAACAGATTACCAGGGGTCTTGCCAAAGATATCGCATAGCTTTCCAGATATCGAAGCGCCACCAGAATATCACTTTCTGCATAAGCAGGCACATCCTCCGGCACCAGGTAAAAATCCCTCAGGTACTGCTTTGCCTGTTTTAACTTGACTACTACAATATCAGCCTCGGGCGCCGCCCCTACAAATCCCAATCCATTTCTGAGAATGCTCCCCGCTGCCACACTGGCAAGCGCCGTACCATGTCCGTTTTCATCATAGCTTGGAACAATTTCCCTTGGATTTTCGCTTTGAAGTGCCAGATTAATAAGCTCTCTCCTGTATTCTGTTCCATACAAAATACCTGCAGGAGGCTGCCCTGTCTGTATGGTTTGATCCCATATACCCAGAATGCGGGTACTTCCATCCGATTTTCGAAATACTTCCTCCTCATAGCGTATGCCCTCTCCTGTCAAATCATTGCTTAAAAGCATTACAGGCCATTTTCCAGTTGTGTAATGGGATTCTCACCGGCAGCTGTTAAATCGTTGTTACAAAATCATATTCTGTATGTTAAATGATTGCGCCATGCCTAATCATCGCAATATTTCTTTACAATCTGTTCAAGCTCTCCCCTTATCTCCGTAAACGCTTTTATCATTTTCGGAGAAAAGGCTCCGCTTTGACCATTTATAATCATCTGATAAGACTTTTCTATATCGTACGCTGCTTTATAAACCCGCTTTGAAGTCAGGGCATCATATACGTCCACCAATGAAACAATTTGGGCGGCAATGCTGATTTCTTCTCCCTTCAAGCCGTCCGGATAACCTTTGCCATCATACTTTTCATGATGATGCCTGGCTATATCATACGCGTAGTCACTAAGTTCTTTATCCTCCAGCTGAATCTGCCTTTCTATGATTTCTGCGCCTTTTGTTGTATGCGACTTTATGACTTCATATTCATCCGGTGTCAGCTTTCCGGCTTTTAAAATAATATTATCAGGAATTACAATTTTACCGATATCATGCAGCGAGGATGCCCAGCTGATGATCTCAATTTTTTCCTGTGTAAGCTCATACTCCGGATACAGTTCCATAATGCTTTTTCCAAGACACAGGGACATTTCCCGGGTTCTTTTTATATGCTGCTCCGATTCCAGATTTCTGAACTCTACAATATTGCTTAAAGAATTAATCAGCACTTCATTCATATGCCTCTGCTTCTCTGTCAGCTGCTTCAGCATATCATTTTGTCTTTTAAGCCTTTCATTTTGATTTCTCACCACAAGCTCAAGCTGCACTTTATATTGAAAGGTCTTAACCATATTATCAACCAGCAGCCTTACCGCATCCGCTTGAAAAGGCTTCTTAATATAGCTTACAACGCCGCATTCATATGCTTTTTTTTCATATTCCGCCGCCTTTTCGCTGGTAATCATAATAAAGGGGATTCGATGTAAAAACCTTTTTTCACTCAGTCTCTCCAATATTTGAAAATTATCCCTTGCCGGTATCAAAAGATTGAATATAACCACTGCAATTGCAGATGTATGCTCTCTTAACACTTCAATTCCTTGTCTTTCATTTGAAGCCATCAAAATCTGATATTTATCCTGAAAAATTTCAGTCAGTTTCCTGCGGCTTTCTTCCTCTTCTTCAAAAATCAAAATCTTATTACTTATCACCTTCTATCCCTACCTCCAGCTTACAATTTTACCATTACTACGCTCTTATTCCTGATTTTGAAAATAACTCTGCTCACATTTGACGACAGCATATATCTTACCGTATTGATTACCACCATGCTTCCCTCATATGCATTCCCTCTGACCAGAATTTCTATCATATCCGGATCGGTTGCATGAGTAAGCCTGGATATATCGGCGTCCAAATCTGCCAGTTCCTTATCCTTTGCCACAATCGCAACATTAAGCTTCTTTATTAATTCCGCCGCCTGCTCTTTATTGGGAGGGAGAGACTTCAGAACTGCATTCCATTTTTCCTCCAGCATCGAAAGTGCCTCCAAAAGCTGCTCTCTTTTCTCTCCGAATATCCTCTGCTGCTTGTCATAAAGTGCATTCTTTCCAACCTCAACCGTGGTTTTAATGTTGGAACTATTTCCCAGATTATATGTGTCAACACCCTTTACCGCGCAAACTCTGCCCCCCAAAAGCATTCCCTTGCTGCCAGATACAATAACTTTGCCCGCGGTGTTAATATTGCTGTTCATAATATAATTTGCCTTGACATTTCCGCCGGCATTAATATTCGCCGCCTCAAAAAAGCTGCCGGAGACCTCCCCTTGGGCTTCTATAAAACAGTCGCGTTTGGAACAGCTTCCTTTCTTTATCATAACGTTTCCGCCTGCAATCAGCCTTGCAGTCTCAACATTATACTCAACAATAATATCTCCTGTTGCTTCAATGCTTCCGCCTGAATACACACTTCCGATCACATATACAGAACCATCAACCTCCAGCTTCCCCGTCACAGCCGTTACATCTTCGCGCACAACAACCATATTGGAAATAATAATTTTACCATTTACATACTCAAATTTCCCATTTAACTTTGAAATATAGGTTACTCCATCAGGAGCTATTGTAAATCCCTGCCCCTTTAACTGCTTTTTTTCATTTCCTTTATTCGCATGAAGCACTTCTCCAAAAATATTATGTCCGTCTACTCCTTTTTCAGCGGGATGATATACCGCAAGCTTTTCGCCTTTCTCTACCATCTCAAACGCTTCTATATTGACATAATCAACGCCTCCATCCGGAAGAGGTGCCGGAATTCTGGGCAGATCCAGCCGGACAAAAAATTCAAACCATCCATTCTTGCCGGTTTCCGCCGGTACTCCTTCGGCAATCAGTACCTTTTCATTCATTTTCCGCTTCTTGATCAATTCTGTAATCGCCTCATGTTTAATTCCGGCTACAATTCCTCTGGTCTCCAGCGCATCATAAATATCTTCCTCTTTAACCATATTTCCTGGAATCCATGGAATATAGGCAAATGCCTTAATTCCGTCATTCTCTACGAAAATACTGAATTCTTTTTTTCCAAATCCTTTGATATCTATATTGGATTGAGCAGTACTTGCCCGTTTTTCTGTCTTTTCTTTTATTATTTTTTCGCGTTTTTCTTGCATATCCGTGCTGGAAAAAATCAGCTTTGCATAGGATGTTACATCCAGTCCCGCTTCCAGTCCCAAGCGAATTTCTCTCATCTGCCAGTGGCTGAACAAGCTATTCGCATAGAGCGAAACCCTCAGCTTCTTCTCCAAGCCCAGGCGGATTTCTCTCATCTGCATCCAATTATACCGGGAATCCGCATATATAGACACATCTAAATTTTCATATAAACCTATTCTGATCTCATAGATCTGCTGCATGTACATATCGTCTGTCAGCCATCTGTCAATAGGAAGCCCATCTTCAAGCGCAAGACGAATCTGTTCTAACTCATCATCCACAAATCCCCTTGCCAAATAGGAGACAAGATCATTGGATGAATAAAAGGAAAGGCGGATCTGTTTCATAGTCTCATAACTGTACGAAGGATCTGCATACAGCGAAACATCTACTTTATCCTTAATCCCCATTCGGATCTGTTCCATCTGCAGCCAGTTAAGCTCCGGATTCGCATAGAGAGAAACGTCCAATCCCTCTTCTTTTCCCAAAAGAATTTCCTGATGCTGCTCTTTTGCATATTTCGAATTTTCCATCATCGTTAACTCTGCGCTCTGTGGCGGGATTCTGTCAATATGCATATCTGCACCATCCTTTCGTGAATTTAGTCTCTAATATTATAATATAAATGTATAAAAAGTTCTACTACTTATTATCCCTTTTCCATACATTGGATGCTTTCATCCTGTCCTCGCTGCCGGGATTCTTCCGCCCGGGAAAATAATTCTTTATGCTTTAATTCTAAATACACTCTCTTATCTTCATATACAAGCACACGCTTTACTAAGGATACAAGAGTCGTTCTGTCAAGTTCTGTTATCTGCATTGTCCTTTTCATTCGTTCCAGATCAGCCCCTGCCCTGACTCCTGACCCAAAAAGCTTTTTAAGGGTTTCTTCCTGGCTGCTGATCGCCTGTTGAAGTTCCCGAAAACGTTTCTCATAAATTTCTTTAAAATTATTATAATCTTCCTCTGTTATAAGCTGCCCTTTCAGATCCTCATACAGCCCTGCCCTTAAGGCAAGATATTTATCCTGCTCCCTGTACAGACCTTGCATTTCTTTTTCAAAAGCCGCCACCTCGTCAAATGCAACTTCCATCTGTTCTATTGCCCTAAGCACTCTGCTTCTGTCTGAAAACAAGGCAACCTGCTGTCTTAAGCCTGTCAATACAAGGTGGGTTAAATTTTCTTCTGAAATGGTATGCCTGGTACAGTCTCCTCCTGCATTTTTCGTAGCACAGATATAGGAAACCGTCTTTTTCCCCTTATACCTGTTTACTCTTCGTATCATGGGCTCCATGCAGTCCCCGCAAAACAGCAATCCGGCATAGATATGCGCTTTCTTTTCTCCCTTTCCTGCACGGGTATCGATCTTTAGCAATTCCTGCACCAACATAAAATCTTCCTTTGACACAATCGCCTGGTGCGCCCCTTCCACCTTCGTCCACTCTTCCTCCGGTTTCATAAAGGATTTCTTCACTTTATAATTAACTTTCTCTTCCTTTCCCTGCACCAATGTCCCAATATAACTCTCATTTGTCAAAATTCTCTTTACGGCAACTGCAGACCAGTTTGTTTTTATCCCCGTCTCAAAGCCCGTCTGAAATTTGTCCCCTCGCATTTTTTTATACTCCATTGGAGAAAGAATACCCAGTTTGTCTAATAAATTTGCAATGGCGAGATTGCTGTACCCTTCTATTTTGCAACGGAAAATCTTTCTTACGATATCTGCTGCAAATTCATCCGGCACAAGAAGATTTCTATTATCATTGCTTTTCTTATAACCAAAAACCGGAAACGCGCCGATAAATTCCCCTCGTTCCCTCTTAATTTTCTGATGGCTCCTTACTTTTTCGGATATATCCCTTGCATAGGAATCGTTTATAAAGTTTTTGACAGGTACTATCATTGATTTTTCATTGTCATCTGCCGTCAGTGAGTCAAAATGATCTGTCAACGCAATAAACCGCACAGAAAGAGCCGGAAAGGTCTTCTGAATCAACCGCCCGGCTTCTATATAGTCTCGTCCTAATCGAGATAAATCCTTTACAATTACGCAGTCAACATACCCTGCCTCTATGTCCTGCATCATTCGTTTAAATTGTGGTCTTTCAAAGTTCACTCCCGAATAACCGTCATCTGCATATATATCATAAATTTCCATATCATCTTGTTTTCTTATAAAGGATCGAATCAGGTCTCTCTGTGAAATTATACTATTGCTCTCCATTTTTTTGCTGTTACCCCCGGCAAAAATATCATCATGGCTTAACCGGAGATAAACAGCTACGCTATATACTTTTTCTGCTTCCATATGCGTTCCCCTTCCCTGAAGCTTCTAATTTTTTATATTCGAAGCTGGGTTTTCCTTTTGGCCAGTAAAATAATTCTATCATCGATTGTTTCATCCGTTTCTTCCACAAATCCGGTCTGTAAAATATATTCCCCAACCTTTTGTGCATATGGATTACCTGCCTGTTCCATAAAAGACAGAATACGGCTCTCCATGCTCTTTTTAGAATCGATCACAATATCGTCTACATCCACAAGCTCCTCTCTCTTTAATTCCATGATATTCCTGTTCTGCATATATCTCAGTTCTTCTATTGATACCCCCACGTTCCGCCTCTTTAAATAACCTCTTGCACTAATATATGCTTTACTTAACTTGTCCTATCATAATCATTCGTGAAAAGGCATCTTTGTCCGCATCAACCTGACAATATTATGACACCCTCCCCCGTATCCAAAAAACCTATCACAACCCCTTTTCCTGTAAGGTTAAGCGTCCCCCCCTGAACCTGTGTAATTCCGCTTCTCACCAGAGGCGTGGGGTCAAAGGTTTCTATCTGTCCTGTCTGCATCAAACCATAAATCCCAGGAATGACAGGATATGAAAAATTGCTCACACTCATAGGCAGCGGAATATCTGTCCGCCTGATATAGCTCACAGCGATCTCTCCGCTCACCGGCTGATAAACATAGGCGCCTAACCCTCTTCGCAATTCCTCCGGCAGTGAAAAATCCGTAAGCAGATCATAATAATCATTTGAAAGAATTTTTTCCCGATCTGTCATTTACAATCTCATTGTTGTTTTTTTTAATATATGCCATGGCCGGGCAAAGTGCCATCACTGTTTATCCTCGATCACCCTTAGATGATCCGGATTTTCTCCGCCAACGCTCCGTATATCAATGATCGGTCCCCCTGTTCCCTGGATATATTCTCTGGTAATGATGACACGCCCTATGTTGTCATCCTTGGGAATCTCATACATAATATCCAGCATAAACTCTTCAATAATTGCCCGAAGCGCCCTTGCGCCGGTATCCTTTTCCATCGCCTTCTCGGCAATCGCCTCAAGGGCGCCGTCGTCAAACTCCAGTTTTACCTCATCCAGTTCCAGCAGCTTCTGATATTGCTTTAAAATTGCGTTTTTAGGCTCCTTCAGAATTTTCACCATCATCTCCTTGTCCAACGCGGCAAGAGTATAAATGATAGGAAGCCTTCCTATAAATTCCGGTATCATCCCAAATTTTTTTAAATCCTCAACGGTAACCTGACGTAAAATATTTTTTTCCTTATCAAACTTGTCCTTCAGCTCTGCATTAAATCCAATGGAAGTCTGCTTTTTCAGACGCTGCTTGATGATTTCCTCCAAATCCGGAAAAGCGCCGCCACAAATAAAGAGAATATTTCTGGTGTTGATGGTTGCAAGGGGCACCATAGCATTCTTGCTGTTGGCTCCCACCGGTACCTCTACATCCGCTCCTTCCAGAAGCCGCAGCATCCCCTGCTGCACACTTTCGCCGCTTACATCCCTGCTGGTAGTGTTTTTCTTTTTGGCAATCTTATCTATCTCATCGATGAATACAATTCCCCTCTCCGCCTTTTCCGCGTCGTTGTCCGCCGCCGCAAGCAGCTTGGAGATCACGCTTTCAATATCGTCTCCAATATACCCTGCTTCTGTCAGAGACGTGGCGTCCGCAATGGCAAGGGGCACATCCAGCAGCCTTGCAAGGGTCTTTACCAGGTAAGTCTTACCGCAGCCTGTAGGTCCGATCATCAGCATGTTGGACTTTTCGATCTCGATATCGTCCATGGTTCCAGTGGCAACTCTTTTGTAGTGGTTATACACCGCAACGGAAATCACTTTCTTGGCATGCTCCTGTCCGATCACATAGTCGTCCAGCTGCGCCTTGATCTTGTGGGGCGGCGGAATATTTTTAATATCCAGCACCGGCTCTTCCCCTGTTTTGGGTTTCTTTTTTCTGACCCTCTGCTTATTGGGAATTCCGCCTTCTCCCTGTAGGTCTGCAATATTCACAAACCGGATACCGGAGTAGCCTTTATCGCTCATGGTTTTATTAAGATCGTCGATCAGGGAAGGGTTGTTCAACATTCCCTGATAATCAAACTGGCTGACCGTATCCATTGTTTTATGCATACAATCGTTACATACGGTAATGTTATTGGGGAGCTTAAACATTTTCCCTGTTTTGCTCTCCGGACGGCGGCAGATAAAGCAGACATCCTCATAGTCGCTTTCTTTCTTATCCTCGCCCTTCTTTTCTTCCGTATCTATGTTTTCCAATTCCTTTTTTTCTTCGCTCTGATCCTTTTCATCAAAATCTGACATATTTTCCCTCGTTTCTGCACCGTTTCCGACGCATAATATATTTTCCGTTACACAACCCTTCTCACGGATAAAATTTCTTTATAGGTAGCGTGGGTAATCTTGATCCCTGACCGCTGGGTGCTGGCATGGACGATCTGACCGTTTCCGATATAGATGCCCACGTGTCCTGCATAGCACATAATATCGCCCGGCTGCGCTTCAGAATAGGAAACCCCTGTCCCTGTGCTCCGCAAAGAGTAAGAGGTTCTTGGCACACTGTAGCCAAAGTCTTTATACACCCGCCATACGAAACCGGAACAGTCCGCCCCTTCGGTTAAACTGGTTCCGCCCGGCACATAAGGATTTCCGATAAACTGGCAGGCATAATTGGCAATTTGCTGTCCTTTACTGCCGGTTCCCGAATAACTGGACGCGGAGGCATAATTTCCGCCGGAGGAGGAACTGCTGCCTCCGGAAGAGGATGTGCTCTGTCCCCCTGAAGAACTCTGGGACGCCTGGTTTTGAAGCGCCAGCTCCTGTGCCCGCCTTGCCTCTTCCTCCGCCTGCTTCGCCGCGTCGATTTCCGACTGCTTCTTTGCCGCCGCTGCTTCCAGCTTTTTGATCTCGTCATTTTGCTTTCGGATATTCGCCTTGTAAACTGCCGCTTCCTGCTTTGCCTGGGCAAGCTGAACCTCGTAATCCTCATAGACTGCTTTTCTGTCGGCCAGAATAATCTCCAGGCTTTCCTTTTCTTCCATCAGCTCGTGCTCCTGTGCCTCCAGCTCCGCCATCTCTTCCTCCAGCTTCGCCTTAAGCGCCTCCACAGCTTCCCTTGCCGCCTGATAATCCTCCAGCATCTTTCTGTCGTACTCGTAAAGCCTCTCCACATATTCCGCTTTATTCACCATATCTCCGAAATTCTGGCTTTCAAGCAGAATCTGTAAATAAGTAGTATCCCCCTTTTCGTACATAAACTGGATTCGAAGCTTCATTGCCTCGTACTGCTGCCGCTCGGTTTCCTTCGCCGCCTCGTATTCTATGGTAGTTTCTTCTATTTGCTTTTTCTTATCCTCAATTTCTTCCTCGATCATTTCTACGCTGGCAATGGTTTCCACAAGAGCAGCATCGATCTCATCGATCTCATCCGCCACCTCGTCTACGTCAGACTGGATAGAACTCACCTTGCCGGAAGCTTGATTATACCGCTGCTGTTCCTCTTTTTTTCTGGCGTCCGCTTCTCTTTTCTGATCCTCTAATTCTTTTTTTTGTCTCTCCAAATCAGAGATACTTGACGCCCTTACCGGCTCCGCCACCAAAAACATCATAGCGCACGCCAGCAGCGCGGCAAGAAACCTGACCTGTTTCCTGTTCCTTTTATGCATCTTCCTGCCTCACACCCACACTTTAACCGGGCGTCACGCCCTCTCTCTGCTCCCGTATCCTTTGCCTTAGATCCTACTCCTTTATCACAGCGCTTTCCTTCAGGAATTCCACTACCTCCTGCAGCAGCAGATGTTCCCTGTAGGATTCTACATCGATGGCTTCTTTATACTGTTCCACGCTTTCAAATCCATATTGCGAAGCTTCTTCAGCCAAAACCTCCTCCAGCTTTTCATCTGTAATTTCGATTCCCTCCGCTTCCCCAATCGCTCCTGCCACAAGGCATTGCCGTACCGACGCCTGTGCCTCCTCCAGGATCGCGTCCTCGTAGGTGTCTGCAGTACAGTCATACATATACGCCACATAATCCGCAAGCTCCTGACCATACATCTGCGCCTGAGAGGTCAGCGCTTCGGTCACAGTTCCACTTATACGGTCAAGCATTCCCTGGGGAATTTCCTTAAAGGATGCATTTTCCACTGCCTTTGAAATAACCGCTATCACTTCATAGTCCTCTTTATTGCGTTCAAAATAGTCCTGTGCCTGCTGGGTCAACCCCTCTCTCACATATTCCCTGAGATCCTCCACGGTGGCGCATCCCTCAATGGAAAGTCCGGCAACATACTCGTCCGTAAGCTCCGCCACTTCCTGGGTATTGATGCTGTTCAGCGTAATCGTAAAGACCACCGGCGTACCGGAAAGATCCGGATTATTGAGGTAAGGATCCGGGAAAGCCAAATTCAGGTCTTTGGTTTCTCCCACTTCCATACCGATAATCCCCTCCTCAAAGCCGTCTATAAAGCCGCCTGCTCCCAACGTAATGGAATAGTCCTCAGCAGTTCCGCCGTCAAAAGCCTCGCCGTCAATTTTCCCCTCAAAATCTACGTTTGCCACATCGCCGGTTTCTGCGACGCTGCGATCTGTGATCGGCACCAATTCAGGGTTCGAAGCCAGCACATCAGATATAAAGCGATCAATATTCTTCTCTGTCACCTTAGGTGCGGAAATTTCAACCTCAAGTCCTTTGTATTCTCCAAGGGTAACATAATCGCCGGCTGTAAAATCCGAAAGATAAACTGCTTCCTCTCCACCGCCTGCTTCTTCCCCTCCTGATTCCTGCTCTGTTTTCTTCCCCTGCTCTTCCGCTTCGTTCTTTCCCTGATTTCCACATCCGGTTAACAAGCCTGCAATCATAAGGGCGCAAATCATTACCGCTATACTCTTTTTCATCATCAATACTCCTTATCAAATCCCCTTAACGGGTACTCTACTTTTATACCATAAAACAGGGGTAAACAAAAGCACTTCCCTATTTTATTTAAAATAAATTTATAATTCCAATTTACAATTATATATCAAATTCCCCCTAAGTTCAATGAAATAGCTTGCCTATTTCTTCCTGGAATGATAAAATAAAATTCATATCGCCGTCCACTTCATTTTGCAATAGCACAGACGGCAAGGAGGTTACCGTGAGTAAATTAGCAATCGTTTTATTAGTGATTCTGGCAGTATTGGTTATTGCCCTGGTTGTCTTATATTTCCTTGGGAAAAAGGCGCAAAAGCGTCAGGACGAACAGCAGGAACAGATTAACGCTATGAAACAGACAGTTTCCATGCTGATCATTGACAAAAAACGGATGAAGATCAAGGAATCCGGCCTTCCCCAAATGGTCATCGATCAGACGCCCAAGCTTCTTCGAGGCTCCAAACTCCCTATCGTTAAGGCAAAGGTAGGTCCCCAGATCATGACCCTTGTGTGCGAGGAGAAAATTTTTGATTCCGTTCCTGTAAAGAAAGAAGTAAAGGCAGTGGTAAGCGGCATTTATATCACCGATGTAAAAGGTCTTCACGGCAAGACCGCTCCCGCTCCAGCCAAGAAAAAAGGCTTCTTCAAGCGTACCCTTGAGAAAGCCCAGGAAAAAGCCGGCGCTAAGCCGGTAAAGTAGCTGCCATTTTATATTACTTTTATTGTCTATCGAAAGGATGCTTCCCGTGGGAGCGTCCTTTTTATGTCCAATAAGCCGGACCGCAAAGCGTGCCGGCGTTTGGTCCAAACGCCGTTTTACAGGAAATGTACCCCCTCCCCCCGGGGTCTTAACTCCATTTCTATTTTGCAGTCCGCCAGGTGCTGGTAGTTTGCTTCCAGTGCATACTCCACCTCCAGCCGGATCTGGTTCTCCCTTTCCTCCAGAGAAATAAATTCCGTATCCACTCCAATCAGTATATTCCCATAAGGGGTCATATAGCTGGTTATATTCTTTTTATTCTCTTCAAAAATCATTTGCACATTTACAAGTCCCTTTTTGGAAACCACAAGACTGGATGCATTAAATTTGATTCTGTTTTGAATTGCCTCCGTAAATCCCTCCATCATCTCTTCGTAAACAATGTAGTGATTTCCGTTTCGCTGATAATAGTCTGCCGTGGTAATCGTCTCCAGTTCCTGGGACTCGTCGGCTTTTTCCATCTGAAGTCCTTTCAGGGAAAGTAATATTTCTTTTGTCATACCTGTGCCTCGTACTCCTCTATATGAATTGTCTTTGCCGATAAAATTCCGTATTTGATAATGGAATTGGCAAAATGCTTAAATTTTTCAGCGCCGTCGCTCACAAAAAAGCGATATTTATTATCGCCCAGCTTCGTTTCCTCATCATTCAGCATATTTTCTGCAACCAGAAGCTCCTTTAATTCCCTCGCCGTTTCATAGGCAGGGTTTACCAGATTTACCTTTTCTCCTACAATCCGTCCCAGGGTGGAACGGATCAATGGATAATGGGTGCAGCCCAGAATTAATGTGTCGATTCCAATGTCGATCAGCTCAGCAAGGTAGCGCTTGGCAATTTCATCCGTAACCGGATCCTGCAAAAGGCCTTCCTCCACCAGCGGCGTAAAGAGGGGGCATGCCTTCCCCACTACGCTTACCTTGGGATTGATTTCCTTTATGTATCTGGGATAGATGTTGCTGCCAATGGTGCCTTCCGTACCGATCACGCCGATTTTCCCATTCACAGTAGTTTCCGCCGCTACCTTTGCCCCCGGCTTCACTACCCCGATCATAGGAATGTCCACTTCCTTTTCAATTTCATCCAGCGCATAGGCGCTTGCCGTATTGCACGCCACTACGATCGCCTTGACCTGCTGTGTCTGCAAAAAACGGACGATCTGTCTGGAATACCTGGTAACCGTTTCCTTTGATTTGCTGCCATAGGGCACTCTTGCCGTATCCCCAAAGTACACAATCTTTTCGTTGGGAATCTGCCGCATAATTTCCCTTGCCACCGTAAGTCCCCCCACTCCGGAGTCAAAGACCCCTATGGGTGCATTTTTATGGTTCATATCTGCATCTCTTTTCTATTTGGTTTTCATTTTTTCTCTCATATACATATTCTATCACACGGCTTTTTATACGAACATCACCAATTTCCCACGCAGGTTCTTTTGGCGCGTCCTCTTCCTCGCAAACCTCGCAGGTGTCTTCTGTAAGGCACAGATCCGGATATACAAATCCCCACCATCCTATGATTGCGATCAATATTGCCGCTGTTTCACATACTCTTTTCATTCTTCACTCTCACCTTTCCTTCCATGACCATAGAAAAGGTCATGTGCTATGATAAGAGTGTTGCCCTTTTAAAGCCGCTTATTCAATCGGCTTTCATTTTCCAGACGTATCTGCCTGATAATTGATTTTTCCTGATTGTCAATGTGCAGCTTAGCCGCTTTTGCCGCTCTCGCCTTGTCCCGCCTTGCGATGCTCTCATAGATCTCTCTGTGCTCGGCTATAAGATTGTCATGCCTGCTTTCTTCCTTAATGTAGACAAAGCGGTACCGATACATCTGCTCCGACAGGTTATTGACCATCTGCATAAGCCTCTGGTTTCCCGTTGCTTCCACAATAATATCATGCAGCGCCACATCCGCCTTTGCAATCACCGCCGCGTCCTTTCCTTTTGTCGCCTGTTCAAACTCATGGCACGCTGTCAAAAGCCGCTCTGTGTCTTCCTCCGTAATCCTGTCGCAGGCAAGCTCCACGCTGAGCGCGTCCAGGGCGCGCCTTACCTCCAACACATCCTTCAGGCTTTTTTCCGTAATTCTCGCCACCTCGGCGCCCCGCCTGGGAATCATAATTACAAGTCCCTCCAGCTCCAGCTTCCGGATCGCCTCCCTGATGGGCGTTCTGCTGACCCCCAGCTGGTTTGCCAGATGCACTTCCATAAGCCGTTCCCCCGGCTTTAACTGTCCGGTTAAGATCGCCTTCCGAAGGGTATTGAAAACCACATCCCGAAGAGGCAGGAATTCATTCATATCAATTTGAAATTGCTCTCCCATTTTTCTCCTTTCTAAGGCGAAACAAATTCCGTTACAAAAATATCCTTTGCCAGTCCAAGCTTCCTGACTGCAGCATATCCTTTTTCTGCAGTCTTCTTTTCCCTATAAATGCCAAATACCGTAGGTCCGCTGCCGCTCATGAGGGCATTCAGTGCCCCATGTGCCTTCATTTCCTCCTTAAGCTGCCCAATAACAGGATATTTCTTCTCTGTCACGCTTTCAAGCACATTCCCCATACGCTCCACAATACCGGAAAGACTTCCTGCTTTCAAAGCTTCCGCCATTCCCTCTATATCCGGATGCCAGGTAAGGGTATCCGCATGAAGATTCTCATACACATATTTGGTAGAAACACTGATATCCGGCTTGGCAATCAGCAGATACGCCGCAGGCGGTGTTGGAAGAGGCGTCAGCCGTTCTCCAATCCCTTCCGAAAGAGCAGTCCCCCCCATTATACAGTAGGGAACGTCCGCGCCGATCTGAACACCCAGCCTTTTCATATCCTCAGGACTCATAGAAAGCCCAAACAATTCATTCAGCCCATGAAACACTGCTGCGGCATCTGTGCTTCCCCCTGCCATTCCTGCCGCTATGGGAATCTTTTTCTGAAGGGTAATCTCCACCCCTTCTTTTATCCCCCGGGTTTCCATGATCAGCGCCGCCGCACGATAAATCAGATTGCCCTGATCCCTGGGAAGGATTTCTCCCCCAGGTTCCGCCTGTTCTATGGAAATCTGTATGCAGGGGCTATTGGCAGTCGCCTTCCGCTTTTGAAAAGTCAGCACATCGTAAATTCCCACCGTCTGCATGATCATCTTTACTTCATGATATCCGTCGGGGCGTCTTCCGATTACGTCCAGCCCCAGATTAATCTTTGCATACGCTTTGCGCGTTATCTGTTCCATAGATCGATTCTCCACTTTTCTGTATACATAATACATAGATTGTACTTAATTTTATACAATTTGGACTTTCCTGTCAATGCCTATCCCATATTCCCTTTCCATTTTCAAAAGGGAGTATCACACCGTAACCGGAAACCGGTTATTTTGTGATACTCCCTTACGTCTTTACCGCTTAATTATTTTTGGTTTTCTCATAGGAAAGGATCATATGGGAAAGCGCATCCGCATACAGCTTTCTTCCCGCTTCTGACAAATGTACGCCGTCTTCCATATATTCATCTATTGTGTAGCCGTCAATGCCCAGATCCAGATATGCGTTTAAAAATAACGTATTCTGTTCATTGGCAACGTAATTGCAGGTGCCCACATAGTCAAACAAGGTGCCGTTTCCGTTATCCGTCATGTTTCCGTCCCCTACCAGATAGCCGTTATGATAGAATTGGGCATACATGGGCGAACATAGAATGATGGTCGCATCAGGCGCTACCTCTCTCAAATTTATCACGGCATAGCGCAACGCGCCGCCATAAGTTTTCAGATTAAAGCCGTCTTCATCGCTTTGTCTGACTCCCCTGAAAAAATCATTAGTGCCATACTCCACAATGAAGTAATCTGTTTTAGAAAAATCTATATTGGGATCCTTAAGAAGCTCTCCTGCCCTGGTTCCATCAAAAATATCCAGGGGAATTCTCTTCAACATTCCGTTTACCACACCGCACAGGCTGGTAGAGGTCCACTCTTCCCAGGAGGCTTCCTCAGTCTCCTCAATGCTTGCGCAGGTACCGCCAATGGCAAGATTACAGAGGTTGGCATCACACAGTTTCGCCGTCAGATAGGGAACTCCTGTGCCGTCCCGATAGCTGTCAAAAATACTGTCTCCTAAAAATACCAGCTGCAGCTTATTATCATCTTTCGGTTCCGGCTCTGGCTCCTCATTGATTTCCGTCTGGCTCGGCACCGGAATGTCGATCTCAACCTTGGCATTCTGTTCCTCTGCCTGCTCCGGCGTGGGAGAAGGAATTTCCGCCGGAAGGTTCTCCTCCGGTTTTTCGATTTCTTCGCCAGTCTCCGTAATCAGGATATTGCTTCCCGCTTCGTTTTCCTTTCCTTCATCCTCGGTATATTTTTGACTGCACCCGGTTACGGCAATGCAAAACAATACTGCTGCCAGCAACACTGCTTTCCGTTTCTTCTTTACATTTGGGATCATAAAAATACTCCTTTCCTGCATCTTGCTTTTCTTTCGCTGCATTCTATTATTTGACCCTGCTGTTCATTTTGCAATATCCAGAATAACATATAGGGCACAAAATTCCAATTCCCTCTGTTCATTTTAAGTTATCCTAAAAAAAATCTTAAAAAAATATTCATATATTATTATAGTCTATACCATTCCGGGCAATTATATGTTCTTCTCTATTGCAAAATTGCCGCTTTTGTTGTTATAATGAATATCGTCTTTTTAGGAAATGGTGAGCAGGAAAGGATATGTTTATGAGAAAAAAAATATGGGAACAAAAGTATGAATTTTTATTGATTCTCCTGTTTCTGTTTATGTCCGTCACAGCATGCTCCCGGTATACCATTAATTTTGATGAATTTTACACCATGCAATGGTGCCGCAGCAGTTTTCCAGACTTTCTTCACGAAGTTCTTCATGATACTTCGCCTTTTCTATACTATTTTATGATACGTCCCTTTGCCATTCTTACAGGACAGAATATTTTTATGGCGCGTCTTTTTTCCCTTGCCGCGCTACTCATCCTTTTTTTAATCGGGACGGGCTTTGTCAAAAAAAACTTTGGAAAAAAAGCCATGTTCTTTTACCTTGGAATTCTTTACCTGAATCCGTTCATGCTGCAGAAATCCACAGAAATCCGCATGTATCTCTGGGCAACCGCCTTTACGCTTTTAAGCGGCGTTTTCTGTTATCTGCTTTTAACCGCCCCAACCAGGAAAAACTGGATTCTTTTTACCTTTTTTAGCCTTTTATCCGCATACACCCATTATTATGCCGTACTTGCCATGGTTTTCCTTTACCTGGGCATTCTCATTTATTATATAGGAAAACGCAACGCAAAACAGCTGAAAAACTGGCTGATCTGCAGCCTGGTAACTGTACTTGCCTATTTCCCTTTTCTGTTGATCGCCATTGCCCAGATCAAAGAATCAAACGGCAACTGGATCTCGGAACCCGATTCCCGGTTGGAACCTTTAAAAGCATTATTTGTCAGTGAAATTCCTTATTCTGAATATTTTTACCTGCTCCTTATGGCAGGATTCACACTTTTTTCGTTCATTGCCCTGATCAGGAAAAAGCATGTGGCATATTACTGGTCATTTATCTGTTGCAGCGCCATCTGGGGCATTACTGCCTTCGGCATTGTTTTTGGCGAACTGGTAAAACCTATTATGCTGAGCCGGTATCTGATCATGCCTGTATGCCTTCTGTTCCTGGGACTTGCCCCCGCTGTTAAACACATAAATAAATACCTTATTTTACTGATGCTTCTTGTCTTTGCACTGATCGGCGGCATGCGCTATCAGTCTGCCCTAAGCTCCCTGAAAAAGGATCAAACCATCCATACCCTCCGCTTTGCCGAAGCGCAGATCAAAGAAAACGATAAGATCATCCTTGTAAGCGGCGACGATTACCTGTACAACTGCTCCAGCTACTATATTCCCCAGGCAGAACTTTATTATGTAGGCTCCTTTAACGCCCAGCTGATGCTGGACGATGAAAGCCATAACGAATTCTGGTTCTTTGACAGTGGAAACTACCTGAACCAGGAAGAACTGAAAAATGCCGGGCTTACCACAGAGTACTTTGGGGAATATCAATTCGGCTATCTCTTCTTTAAAATCTACCGGATCACCAAGTCATAGAGCTGCGCCCACTCTTAAAATGTCACTTCGCCGTCATGGGCAATTAAAGAGGCGGAAGTAATATTTTCAAGCTTCATAAGTTCCTTTACCAATGCCCCTTCCTCCTTCACTCTTACCTCGATCGCCATATCCAGGTGATCGGCGGTCAGATTACGTGCCTTCACTTTATGAAGGGTACAGTGTTTTTCCACAATTTCCATAATCGCTTCTTCATTCTCAAAGGTTCCCGAGTTTACCAGCAGAATCTGGGGCGCTTTCGCTATGGGTAAGCGGTTTGCCAGAAGAAGGATACAGGTAAGCACAACGGAAGCGATCACCGCAATAACGGCAAAGCCTGCCCCACAGACAATCCCCACACTGATGGACCAGAACAGAAACACCAGATCCATAGGATCCTTGATCGCCGTCCTGAAACGGACAATGGAAAGGGCGCCCACCATACCCAGGGAAATAATGATGCTGGACTGGATCGTCAAAATAATCGCCGCAGTAATAACCGCAAGCGCCAAAAGCGACAGATTAAAATTTTTATTATAGAAGGAGTTTCGGTTGATTATCCGGTAAAGAATAAAAATGTAAGCGGCTATCAACGTTGTAACCGCTATACAAATAACAATCGACCGCACGGAAAGGGCGGAGGACGCATATCCCTCCAGGAAAGATTTCTTAAAAATGTCTGCAAAGCTCATATTCTGATTCCTCCATAAGTATTAAATTTCCTGCACAGATAATATTTGGAAAAGCTGCACCATTGCAGAGAGTCCAGCTGCATATGATTTTTAATATAATCAGGCAGGAATTCATCCCATTTCACTTCCAGTACCGACAACCCCTTGGACAGAAGCGGTCTGACTGTAATATTTTTGCCTAAAAATCCTGCAATATCATTGGAAGAGCAAATCCCTTCATCAAAGGTAACCCTCACATTGCCATTGGCTTCCACGAAGGGATAGCGCAGGTACTCCACAATCACCACCGGTCTCATACCTTTTTTCTGCATTTCCCACAGCAAAGTTTGCAGCTCCCCGGGCATGTCCGGGGTGATTTGTACATGTTTTCCAGCCATAAGCTGTCTGCAAAGCCCTTCGTCAATAGAGCAGGAACGTTTCAAGGTCATCTGGCGGCGTTTGCTCTTTTTCTCAAGAACAATCCTCCCGGCATCCTCATTGTAAATGCGGATCCTGTATTTATCCCGTTCTCCGATACCGCCCTCATTTTCATAATAGCAATCGTCCCCCGGCGAATCAAAATACAGGCTTCTGATTCGATAGAAACCAGTCGCTTTTGTATGGGCGTCCGGTTTCAAAAGGGCGCTTACACTTGTTTTTAAAACCGCGTTTTCCATGCTGTCTATGAGATATTTGTATTCATGCCGGTATTTTACTTTCCCTGACTGCCCCGTCATTTTATCATTTCCTCATCAAATTCCCGAATGCCCTCGCACTGTATCGTCTCAAATGCGGAATACAAATCGATCTGATCCCCTGTAATAGATACGTATTGACTTGCCGAAACTGCATTTTCCCCTGCAATCACCTTAAGGCTTCCCCTCTCCACAACCACCATATCTTTATCGCTTCTTGCAAAAATGCCGGTCCCCTCGCACTCTACCTCCGTATTACTGTCAATTAAAATTACGCCGTCATTTCCTCTGATTCCGTTTTCCTTTGCCTTGGCATAAAAATTGGCGTCGACTATTTTCAGCTGATCCTTGGAACGCACAGCGTCTGCATGATAGCCATACACGGAAAGTCTGCCGCTCCCATTCAACGTGAGATCGCAATTGCTGAAAATGCATGCCTTCTGCTCTTTTCCATTTGTAACGCCATCACTTAGGGTATTTTCGCTCCCCTCTTTCGCAGTGATAATTACCTTCGCCGCCTTCTCCACATAAATCGCCGGTCCCTGAGCGGAAGTAAGCTCCACGCCGTTTAAAACCAGATGAACTATCTCGTCTTCATCCACGGAAATTACGATACTTCCATAATTCATCTTTCCGGTTATCTCGTAGGCGCCCTCTTCCTGAATTCTCAACTCCCTGCCATCAAATTCATAGCATGCCTCACTCCCCGGTTCCAGACTGCTTAGATCGATCTCCTCTGCCTCTGCCACCTGGGTATCCCTGTCTTTTGCCGTAATTTCATACGCGCCCACAGTACTCTTTCCAGACGTCTCCACATCTGTCTCTTTTGGCGTTCCCACTGGCATATCCAGCACCTGCCCGCACCCGGAAAGCCACGCCAATCCCAGCCAAAGTCCTATCATATATCTGCTTTTTCTTTTTATCATACCTGTCTTTGCTGCCTCCGCAATCTCTAATCCGCCTTTTCAAATACAGCCCGAATTTTAAGACCTCCCACTGGAATGAAAACCTCCAGTTCCTCTTCCAGGCTTGCTATATCCCCCTGCCATCCTGCAAACCGATACCCTTTCTCAGGGATTGCCTGCAGTGAAATGGGATAATCCGTAAAATATTGCCCACTCCAGTCTCCTTCCACAGAAGCGGTGTTGACTACCACCTGTCCCCCCCTGGGTTCATCCATGTGAATGGTAACCGTTTCCAAACTTCCGGTCAGTCCCAACGCTTCCGCCAGATCATCCGCCGCGTGAGGAAGCCTCTCCCGGAAGAAATCATCCGCCTGGTCAATATATTGGTCAAGATCCTCTTCCGTAAAAGCCTCGTCAAAAAACCTATGCTGACTCTTTATCATCTGATCCTGATAAATTTCCTTCCATTCCATCAGCTCCTGATGCACTCTGTCATATGCATAGGTGGTATTGGCAATATCCATAAAGGTGAGGCAAATCTGCTTTCTGAACAGTTCGCTGTCCAGAAGGCTTTGCAGCGCCGGCTCCTGAAACAGATCACTGTCCTTTATTTTCACAGAAGAGTCATCGCTATATTCAAAAAGAGTAACATCCAAGTCATACAGCATCCATCGCCATCTGCCGTCGCAATACTCCTTATCACTGACTTCGGCGGCTCTCCACAGCGCTGTATTCTGCCCAAAGGAAACGTCCCTGTTATCAATGTAAAAATGAATGCAGCAATAATCTATGAGACTTTGCACGTCGATCATTTCGCATACCATGGCATAAACGTCATCATAAGACAAATCACATTCCGTAACTACGTCCAGCATATATTGATATGCCTCCTGTGCCTCTTCCTCCCCTATATTCGCCAAACCGGCATCGATCAGCCATATATCGTCTTCCTTCAAATCATAGTGATTTTTAAAATATTCTTCCTTATATCGTTCCCGAATATTATAGATTCCCCAGTATTCTCCGTTTAAAAACAGAATACACGGCGTTGACCGCTGTATTGCCACATTCCGATCCTGTGCCAGCTCTTCCAGAAAAGCGTCCTGAAACATCAGCTCCGAATTATTATTTCCGCCGTTTCTCAACTTGACCGTCGAATAAGGCGATTTCGGGAAAAAATCATAGGGAAATATGACATTTTCGTCATAAATATCTCTTCCATATAAACTAAAGGATTTTTTGGGGGTAGCGCGCGTGGATTGTCCGGCAATCCGAATACCCATATTTTGCGTGAAGACATAATTTTGTTCCGTGTCAAAATAAGTTACCGCTGCGTTTCTCTCCCATTCCCTTCCGTCAAAAAAAGCGTTGGATGCCATATAAAGAATATGTTCTTCACCCTCTTCATCGGTAAAGCTATTCAACAGCTCTCCCTTTTGCAGCCCTCCCTTTTCCTTATAGTCCTCAAACACCCTTCCATTTCCATATATCCCTATTTCCATATCAAACAGATTATCGGGATCCGTTACAATGGAAATAACCGGAAGAAGATCATGCTCTTCCCTCTTATCATATCCCACAAAGTATACCTTGGATATAATTCTGCTGGCAGTCTGATCCTGTTCATTGATGCTGACGGCACGTATCACCGTCGCCTTATCTACCTTAAAAGGAGGCACATAGGTTCTGGTGGGGGACAGATCCGTCCTTGCAGCAAACACATTCTCCTGGCTGCTGGCGTCCTCCACTGTAATCGGCGCGCCGTAACGAAAGGATTCCGTAGTTGGCTCGCTTCCATCTAAGGTATAATAGATCGTCTCGTTTTCATCCGCCGTAATGGTCAATTCAAAAGGAGCATTATAAAATCCGCTCTCCACGCTGAAAACAGGGTCTTCCAGTGCAACCAGCGGCAGTACTTCCGCCTCGTCGTTAGAAGCCCCGGGAGTCGCTTCCATCATCCTCCACTGCCGCTCTCCGTCCTTCACTCTGCCATAGCCGGTATTGTAAGTCAGTGCCGGAACCTCTACGGAATCCAGGAGCTTTTCCGTATCGGCATTGCTTAAATATACCTTATCCCCAAACTTTGACAACTTAAATCCGATTTTCCCGGCGCCTGCATCATCCCTGCCGTCCAGCCACACGACATAATACTCTTTGGGTCCAAGCACAATCCCGTCTAAGGGATACTTTTCCAATTGCTTCTCATCGTCGGACAAAAACCAGTGATCCATCGAAACCGCCTGGCTACCGGCATTATATAGCTCTATATAATCCGAATACCTGCCGTTTTCATCCTGAAGCAGTGTAAAATTACTGCTGCACACTTCATTAATCACCACCTGCTTCGGCGCCCCGGGGACACTAAGCAGGTAAATCATGCAGACAAAAAAAACCGTCAGCAATGCCAACAGAACACCCCTTACCTTTTGAAAAGAGCATTTGCTATAAAATGACTTCATACGAACCTCTCTGTCCCATGCATTTGAAACGGTCTTTTTCAAAAAAGTCCCCAAACTTCCGTGTTTATTTTATAATGTTTACCGTCCCCTGTCAAACATCTGTTGCCGTTCCACCCCGACGCCTGCACATTCAATTACATTATTATTGCATTTCATAACATTTTCCATTAAAATGATAAATAAGGACTAATTTATTTTAAGGAACACGCCGATAACCATTATAACCAAATGACTAAAATAACCAAGGAGGGTGATATTATGAGCGTAAACGGAGTTACAGGTGCAAGTAGTGCGTACAATACATACGCAGCTAATACCAAGAGCACCGAGACGAACACAGAAAGCAAGGCAGAAGCTTCAAAGGACAAAACATCTGCTGAATCCACTGGTGCAGTGTACGAGCCTTCTAAGGAAGCTGCCACAGTTTCCAACAAGAAATATAAGCCCGATGCAAATATGGTTGCTAAATTAAAAGCAGATGCAGACGCACGGACAGCACAGTTAAAGAGCCTGGTAGAGAAGATGCTCACCAAGCAGGGCGAGACCTACGGAAAGGCAAACGATATCTGGAGTCTGTTATCCAGCGGCAAGTTTACCGTTGATGCCGAAACCAAAGCGCAGGCTCAGGCTGATATTGCAGAAGACGGATACTGGGGCGTATCTCAGACCTCACAGCGTATTCTTGATTTCGCTACCGCTTTAACCGGAGGAGACCCTGATAAAATCGAAGAAATGCGCGCCGCATTCCAGAAGGGCTTTAAGCAGGCTGAAAAGACCTGGGGCGGAAGTCTTCCTGACATTTCCCAGAGAACTTATGATGCCGTTATGAAGGGCTTTGATAAGATGGCTGAGGATGCCGGTCTTAAAACGGCAGAAACAGAGGCATAAACACGAACGTATTGTTCGGAACAAATGAAAAGAACATGATAAAGGCTCAAAGCCGCGCCGTGCGCCGGTTTTGAGCCTTTTCTATGTTCACATTTTTATATGTTTTTCACGATCAGAATCTTGTCTCCCGCCCTCACTTCATCTGATGCAAGATCATTGGTCTGTTTGATCACCGATACCGGTACATAATAACGTTTCCCGATATCCCACAGACTTTCTCCTTCCTTTACCATATATACTGCAATACCCGGCAGCGACGCCATTTTTTCCATATCCGGCTCGGTTACCGTAATCTGCTCTACGATCTTTTCCTGCCAGGTACGGTAGACATTGGCTCTGAAATAAAGAACACATTTCACGTCCACTTCCCCATTGTCAATAATTGCCACCGTCACCTGATCCACAAATGCCTGCACCGGATAAATACAGCTTTCATCAATTCCTTCCGCTTCCAGCTCATATCGGAAGGGAATCGTTCCCTTGATCACGCCATATTCGTTTTCCTCGTTGCTGCATTGATAAAAGATCTGTAAATTCACCACGCCTGTAAGCTCGATTCCTCCCTCCATCACATTCTGCCCTGTAATCTGCAGACAGCTTGTGGTATGAAGGATCTTGTGAAGAACCGCTTTCTCATCCTCGCACTTAAAATGCCCTGCAAGCTTTGTCTTTCCGCTGCTTCTGGAAAGAAGCCTTCTGAACTCGGCATTTTTTTCCGCAACGGATACCTCGTTTACCACACCGTAAACATCCGCTAAAATGTCAATCTTCTCTTCCTCGTAGAGGCAGATATCCAGATCCAGACATTGCTCAAAAGTGATGACTCTTTCTTCTCCGTCAAAATCAGGTCTCACCTCTACCTCCCTGTTCTCCGCCCGGAAGCGGATCTCCGGTATCATGCCCTCCCGGGCGCCGGGGCAGTCCAGACTTCCCGCAAAGGGAAGGGTGGTTTCATAATGGCACAATTCTTCCTCCTCCCCCTCTCCTCTGTAAAGGAAAAAGGCGCGCAATTCTCCCTGAATGCTGATCTTATCCTCCAACACCTTAAATTCCACTGCACCGGGCGTAACCTCCGACCATATCATAGCGAAAATATTGGGAAAACTCCCCGGAATTTCCACCTCTTCCTTTACCCGGAAAATATCCTTCTTTTTAATGGTCATAACCGCCACATCCAGGGTCTTTTTACGGAATTCCACCGGTTCCTCGCTGTAAAGGTCCACCGCCGTCTCCTCGTCGCAAATCTCCTCGCAGGTCAATCCCAGAGTTATCACCGATTGAACGCTTAGCTTTCGGGAGTTGATAAGCCCTATGCTCAGATCCTCCAGCTCCCAGTTTACATTTACGCTGTCGCCGCCCCGAATGCCTTCCATGAAAACCATCTCGTCAAAAGGGATCTCCCCTTCCATGTCAGCGACACCAGTCTTTTCAGCAGTTCCTTTTTCTGCCAGATAAAGCACATAAAAACACAATTTGCCCTTTACATTTACATGATCGTCCGTTACCTTCATTTCATCAATTATCACATTTCCTCTATCCATAATCAGCTTCGCTGCGTCCGGTCTGGAATCGGATATGATCACGTCATCTTCCAGGGTCATCTGGGTATTTGCCTTGCATTTCATGCAGTCAGTATGTATGTTCCGTTTCATTAACTCCATAAAAATACCTCCCTAAGGTCTACTTGTTTTAAATGTATGACCAAGGGAGGTAAAGTATGCCAAAAGTGCCCTTACTCCTTTACACCGCCAATCAGCTCTGCGACATCTTCTATTCCATATTTCCTCATATAGGTTTCAATTCCCTCCGCCACCTCCACCGTGGCATAAGGATTGACAAAATTCATGGCTCCCACCGCAACCGCGCTGGCTCCCGCCAGGAGAAATTCAATGGCGTCCTCCGCCGAACCGATCCCGCCCATACCGATTACCGGAATTTTTACCGCATGGGCTGCCTGATAAACCATCCGCACTGCCACCGGCTTAATGGCAGGTCCCGAAAGCCCTCCTGTTTTATTGGCAAGGGCGAAGGTTCTCCTGTGGATATCGATCTTCATCCCGGTAAGGGTATTGATCAGAGAAAGGGCGTCGGCTCCCGCTGCCTCCGCTGCCTTTGCCATTTCCGTAATATCCGTAACATTAGGACTCAGCTTCATAATCACAGGCTGCTTCGCCTTCTTTTTAATCCTGGAAGTAATATCGTAAAGGCAATCCGCTTTTTGACCGAAAGCAATCGCCCCTTCCTTTACATTGGGGCAGGATACGTTAATCTCCAGCATATCCACCTCCGTATCCCCCAGCCTCTCCACTACCTCCAGATAGTCTTCTACGCTTTTTCCGCACACATTCACAATGACTCTGGTATCAAACTGGGCAAGAAAGGGCAGATCCCGCTCTATCAGCACGTCGATACCGGGGTTTTGCAGCCCGATTGCATTTAACATTCCGCCATAGGTTTCCGCTACCCTGGGCACAGGATTTCCCTGCCAGGGCACATTGGCAACTCCCTTGGTGACCACGCCTCCCAGTCGATTCAAATCCACAAAATCACTGTACTCCATGCCGGAACCAAAGGTTCCCGATGCCGTCATAACAGGATTTTTAAATTCTACCCCTGCAATTTTTACTTTTGTATTCATCAGATATCCACCTCTCTTGCCTCAAACACCGGTCCGTCTGTACAGATTCTTGCATTGTTGACATGGGAATGCCCGTCTTTATGGGTCGTTTTACACACGCATCCCAGGCAGGCGCCTACTCCGCACGCCATCCTCTCCTCCAGAGACAGGTAAGCGTCGATCTGTTTTTCCGCCCCGTAGGCTTTAATTGCCTTCAGCATAGGCATGGGACCGCATGCCATAATAACCTCCGCCGCCAGCCCCTCCTGCTCCATAACCGTAAGCACATTTCCCTTTATTCCCGCGCTTCCGTCCTCTGTGGCAACATACACCTTACCGTATTGTTCTAAATCTTTCTTCAGAAAAAGCTGTCCTTCCCGATAACCTGCAATGATGATCGGCTCACCCCCTGCCGCCTTCAATTCTTTGGCAAGCTGAAGCATGGGCGGAATACCGATTCCTCCTCCCATCAGCACCGCTTGTTTTCCTCCCGCCGCCTGAATGGGAAAGCCATTTCCAAGAACCCCTAATATTTCCACGCTCTGTCCACTCCGCCACCCGGCAAATTCTTCCGTTCCCTTTCCTGCAATTCTATATACAATACGGAGTCTTCCGCCCTCCCTGTCCGCCTCGCAAATGCTGATGGGGCGGGGGAGCAAACGGGCGCCATCTTTCGGGTAAACGCCGATAAACTGTCCGGCATATGCCTCCTTTGCCAGGTCTGTTAAAAGCCACATATCATAAATATCCGGCGCAATCCTTCTCTGCTCCGCTACAATTGCCGTTGCTTTCTGCTTGCTCATTCCACTTTTCCTTCCTTTTTCCTTTGATAAACGATCTTTCCGTCACAAATAGTAGCATATATCAACCCCGGAAGCTCCTGTCCAATAAAAGGAGAATTGCTGGATTTGGACGCAAAATCCGATACAATCCAGGTCTCTTCCGGCGCAAATAATACCAAATCCGCCGGCGCTCCCTCCTCTATCCTGCCGCCAGGGCATCCATAAAGCCTGCAGGGCGCTGTGCTCATCCTTTCTATCAACTCCCCATAGGACAAAAAGCCCTTTTTCACCAATTCTCGAATGCCCAGAGACAACGCCGTTTCCAGTCCGATAATACCGCTGGGAGCTTCCGTTATAGGTTTTTCCTTTTCTTCCCTGCTATGGGGCGCATGATCTGTGGCAATCAGATCGATCACCCCCTCCTTCAATCCTTCTATAATAGCAAGCCGGTCTGCCTCTTCCCGAAGAGGCGGATTCATTTTGGCAAGCGTCCCTTTTTCAATTACAGCCTCCTGAGTCAGGGTAAAGTGATGGGGAGTTGCCTCTGCATGGACATGCGCCCCCTTCGCCTTCGCCCGGCGCACCAGTTCCACCCCTTCCCTGGTACTGATATGCTGTATCACCACCTCTGCGCCTGTGAGAAGCGCCAGCTCCACGTCTCTTTTCACCAGCCTGATCTCCGCCTCCCTGGGAGAGCCGCCCACATGATAAAACGCCGATGCCCTGCCTGCATGAATGCCGTTATTGACGATTACTCCCGGATCTTCCTCGTGAAAGCTAATGGGCTTTCCCAGCTTTGCCGCCCGCTCCATCGCCTCTTTCACCAACCCCTCGTCCATAAGAGGAATCCCGTCATCGGTAAAGCCTGCCGCTCCGGCACGGGCAAGCCCTTCCATATCTACCAGCTCTTTTCCCGCCATTCCCCTGGTCACATTCACGCAGCTTCCGATATGGATGCCTGTTTTTTTCCCTTTGGAAAGCACATAGGCAAGGGTATCCTCATGATCCACCGGGGGCTTGGTGTTCGCCATCAGCACAATCTGGGTAAATCCGCCTCTCTTCGCCGCCTCAGCGCCGCTTTCAATATCCTCTTTATAGGTAAACCCGGGATCTCGAAAATGCACGTGGGTATCTGCAAGCCCTGGCGCAATCATCAATCCTTCCGCATTATAAATGCATTCTTCCGGAATCTTATCCAGATTTTGCTCTCTTTTTCCCTCTTTATGTGGCAAAATTTCAGCAATTCTGCCCTCTTCTATCCGCAGATCCGCCTCATAAAGAATATTTTTCACCGGATCTATAATGGTTCCGTTTTTAATGTAAAGCATCCTGTTCATCACCTCATTCGGGCAAAGTTCCTGTATCAACGCTTCCAACCTACTCATCTGCATCTACCTCCTCCAAAGCAGCCTTCTCCTTTTGCTGTAACTGGAAAATTGCCTTCTGCCTGCTGATTTCCCGTCTCAGTTCATCCTCATCCGGTAGATATAACTTATATTTGGAGGCAAATAACTGTTCATTACCATGAAGAATAGAATACCTCGCAATATCCTCATCCGTTTCTTCACAAAGTACAATTCCGATTGTTGGATTGTCATCTTCCCTTTTTTTCAATTCATCATACATACGGACATACATATCCATCTGCCCTACATCCTGATGCGTAATCTTATTTGTCTTTAAGTCGATCAGTACAAAGCATTTTAAGATATAATTGTAAAACACTAAATCAATGTAGTAATCTTCTTTCTCTGTATGAATATGCTGCTGTCTTGCCACAAAAGCATAACCCTTACCAAGCTCCATTAAAAATTTTTGCAGATTATTGAGGATAGCCGTTTCCAAATCACTTTCTGTCATGTCTGTATTAGCAGACAAGCCCATAAATTCAGCAATAACCGGATTTTTTACAAACTCCAACTTATCACTTTGATAATTCAAAGTCTTTTCTTTCATCTCAATTTCTACAGCGCTTTTATTCTGCGACTGCAGTAGGCGATAATAATACTGTGTATTGATATTTCTTTGTAAGGTTTTTGTACTCCAAGTCTGCTCATATGCCTCTTTTTCATACCATGCACGAGCCTTTAAATCATGTACCTGAAGCAATATTCTATAATGCGTCCAAGATAACAACATATCAGATTTTCCACTCACTGGGTGGAAAATGTCTCTATATTCTTTATAAAACGTATAAAAACTATATAAATTGGTTTTTTTATAACCTTTTCCGTGCTTTTCTGTCAATTCCTTTGACAACTTTTTTATTATTTCCACACCATATATCTCTGATCTGTTTTTTCCATTTAATTCCTCTTCTGCAATACGTCTTCCAATCAGCCAGTTTCTTTGTAATAAAATCGCATCGACCGCCCTATATGCACTCCGTTGCGCAGAAAAGATAATCTCTCCTATATCTTCCGTAATGTTATCCGTATTCTTATAATTCTCCATAAGAATATTGTTGGTTTTGACAGATAAGTTATTCATTATTTACCCACCTCTATTTCTACAATAATCTTGTCAATCTCCGCCCGCAATTTTTCTTCCCTCGCTACAATCTCCTTGCATAATTTTCCAAGTTAATTCTACTATAAAACCCCAAAATTGTCATTTGAATTCGTCTTAAAGTTTTACGACATTTCATATTCCCGCCTGCCCAATATACTTTCATTCTGCCGTCTGAATTCATTCTCCATTTTTGCCGGAGATAGGCGGCGGAGTTTTTTGCCCTGGGGCAGGGGATGGGAGGGAAAATATTTGGAGTTCAGTGTCCTGACAAAAAATCGGTTATTTCACTTACAGCATGATTCATAACGAGGGCAAAACCGTCAGGACGGCGGTTTTAAGAGTCCTGCGGCATGGACGCCGCCGGACTCTGACCCGACAGGTTAAAATATCTTATATCATGCTGTTAGGGAAATCCGATTTTGAGTTCGACACTGAACCCCAAATATTTTTCCTCCCATCCCCTGCCCCAGGGCGCAAAAACTCCGCCGCCCCTCCCTTCCCGCAAAAAAACAGCAGGTAACCTATCCGCTACCTGCCGCTCTCTTCCTTCTCAATTAAATACCACCGGTTTATCCACAAATTCCGTCTTAATCACAATATATGGATAAGAAGGCGCCTCCTTTTTCTCCGATTCTGTATCCGCCGGATCCGGTCCGATCAGCGTCGTATCTGCATAAATGGCGTTTTCTGCAAGATACAGGGCATTGACTGTAATGCTGTACCCGCCGCTTATCTGTTCTCCATAACCGATGCAAATATACAAGAATCCGTTATCCTGGTACGTAACCTTGAAGGCGTTTCCCTTCTTTTCGTCTATGACCGTTTTAAGCTCCTGGGGAATATTATCTTCCCCTAAAACCGTAAATTCCAAATCCTTTATTTTTTCCATGGGATTCTTTTCTTCTTTTGCGCACCCTGTCATAAAGCACAGGACAAAAACTCCAAACACGTACATCCAACATCTTGCAAGACGCAGGCAGATTTCCTTCATAACGACCACCCATAATCAAACACTGTTTTCTTTTTACTAATTTTATGAGAGGACCGTCAAAAGAATGCCTACTGGATGCTGATCTGAGCATTGCCCAAGGTTACCTCCACGGTTTTCGCCTGATAACCTGTAGGGCTCCCCTGCATGATGGTCAGTTCTACCGTTGTTCCGGCAGCGTAATACTGAAGCTCCTCCTTCAGCTCCGCCATGGAGGTAATCTCCACCCCGTTCAGTGCCGTAATGATATCTCCTCTTACCAGCCCCGCCTGATCTGCGGCTGAACCTTCCGTAACGGAAGATACAAACGCTCCCTGAGGCGCATCGTAAAGCTGGGAATATTCTGCTACTACATCCATCCCTGTAATTCCCAGATAACCTCTGTCCGCTTCATTGACCTGGGTTTTTGTTTCGCGGTTCATCAGCTCTTCTATAATGCTCTGCACATCGGAAATGGGAATGGCATAGCCCATACCCTCCACATAAGAGCCGCCGATCTTGTTGGAAATGATACCCACTACCTGACCGTACATATTTAAAAGGGCGCCGCCGGAGTTACCTTGATTAATTGCCGCATCTGTCTGAATAAAGGTGTTGATCTCCGTATCCTCGCTCTGATAGTCACTCTGCACTGCCGTTTCCATAATCGCCCTGTCAAGAGCGCTGACCACACCGGTGGTAACAGACTGCCCATAACCAAGGGCATTTCCAATGGCAATAACCGGTTCGCCTACCAACAGTTCCTCAGAGCTTCCCATCTGCGCAATAGCGATCTGGCTCATGGTTTCGTCACTGATATCCTCCAGCTTCACTGCTATTACAGCAAGATCCTTGTCTGCGTCCGTTCCCTTAATCTGAGCCCTTGCCTGCTCGCCGTTTACAAACTGAACCGTCAATTCTTCTGCATCGTTCACCACATGATGATTGGTGGTAAGAAGCAGCTCCGTATCGTTTTTCCCGATAATAATGCCGGAACCTGAGCCTATGCCTTCCCTGTCGTACTGCTGTCCCCAGAAGGACATTCTTTCCACAAATTTGCTGTTTACGGAAACCACAGAAGGCATGGCGTCCTTTACCACCTCTGTCACGTCGGTAACGGTGGTATGGACGACCTTATCGCCATTTATTTCCACTTTACTTTCTACATCAGATAGCTGGCTGCTTTCCTGCGCCTGCTGTTTTTCTTCTTCTCTGGTCTGATAAACGCCTGCCCTTGCCTTTACATAGCCGGATACAAGATCCATTGCCTGGAAACCGATTCCTGCAAAAATGCCAAAGACCAAACCGCAGCTAAGACCAATCAAAAGCTTTTTGCCCACGCCGGAAGTTTTTTTATGAGGTTTTTCGGGCTTTTTCCCATACCCGGAAGGATTTCCGTCGCTGTAAAATCTGCCGCTGGCTCCGCTGAAGCTGCCATTCCCTCCGTATTGGTAGGTGTTGGAGCTTCCCTGCCCATAATTTGTATTGTTTGCCGTGTTCTGTCTGTCCGCAGCGTTGTTGTAATCGTTTGGATACTGATTGTCATACATAACAAATTACCTCCTGTTCATTCCTTTGTTATGTAATCAGTATATTCAGTAATTGTGTTCAATTTGTGACAAAAATTTGAGGATTTTGTTATCTGTTTCACATTTCTATTTCCAATAGCTCCGGTTCATGGAGAATGCCCTTACCATTTTTAAAGGCAGTGCCTTATATCGTTTTCCCAAAAAATATCCTATATACTTGCAGCCGCTCTGCCATACCAGCTTAAAGATCAGCCAAGGTTTTTTGATTCGGAAAAGATAGGCGCAGGTTTTCTTTACCAAACGAATTCCCTCGGATTCTGTGGAAAGACCGCTGAAAATCTGGGGATACTCCGCATGAGATACTCCCAGGTCGAAATTCCTCCGAAGCTGCTCCCATCCGCTGTAATTATGAGAATGCATCACCCTTGCCTTTGCGGCGTATGCAATCCTGCCGCCCTCGTTCAACAGTCTTCTGGCATAGATCATATCCTCATTAAAGATGGTGTGGTCTGTAAATCCCCGAAGTCTGTCAAATACATCCCTTCTGTAGGCGGCACAGACATTGGAGGCAAAGAAAGCCTTGATCCCCATATCCTTTAAATTATCAGCCGACTTTACACAGGATTCTTCCGGATAATTGAAGGATCTGGTGTAGCTTTCGATCACCCCGCACCCAGGGGCAGGAATCTGCCTTCCGTAAACCATTGCCACCTCATGATTCTTAAAAGGCTGCAAAAGCTCCTCCACCAGATTTTCGTCTGCCGGAACGGCATCGTCTGTCATCATAATGAAATACGGCGCCGTGGACAACGAAACCCCATAATTTCTTGTACCGCCATGGTCATAGTCTTCCTTCTTGATATGCTCCACCACAAGATTCCGGTACCTTTCCCAAAAGTCCGTACCTGCAATTAGCTGATCAAAATAACTTTTTTCAGTGTTAATCAGAATAATCTTTCCAACCTGCCGGCTCTGGGCTGTCAGCCGATCCAACAGTTTTAAAAAACCGGCGGAAGGCTTGTACACCGGAATAATCACATCTACTTCTGCCATAGTTAACCTCTAACGAATGCCTCACGCTTCTCGCTTGGTTTATCGTAAACAAAAGGACCAGCTTTCGTTGGTCCTTTGATTTCATTGTCTCTTATTTTACATACGCGCTTGTGTCAGCCGCTACTTTCTCGCTGCATTCCAGAACAACTGAGGAAGGACTGTATTCTTCATCCTTAAACAGGAATTCATGGAGCCACTGTACATTGTCCGCAAGAGATACCGGAACAACGCAGCTTCCCTTGGAACCGATGGTTCCTGTCTTACGCATACTTTCCTCCGGGAATCCGCCCTGATCTACAATCTCATATTTGCCGATCTCTCCTAAAAGTTCCAGAATCTCTGACAGATCCAGAGAGGTATAAATCTCGTCCTTGTCAAAGATTGCATTGGCAACGGAATTTAAAGTTGCCGGAGAAGCCGTCTTAGCCTTGTCTGCAACTGCCATCAGCACTTCTCTTTGACGTTCCGCACGTTTAAAGTCGTCTCCTGCCGTATAACGGATACGACAGTACGCCGTTGCCTGCAAGCCGTCCAAAAGCTGATATCCCGTACTGGTTACAGGCGTATAATCCCTCTTTAAATTCTCAGCCATACAGATCTGATAGTTATTGATATGCTTCAGCTCCGCGTCATCTACGTCGATCATAACGCCGCCCAAGGCATCAATGGTGTCGCTAAGCCCTGCAAAACCTACAGTGACAAAATCCGTAATATTCATATCCAGGTTCATATTCAGCATATTGATCGCCTGCATGGGACCGCCCTTTGCGTAGGCTCCGTTACACTTATTATAAGAATCGTTGCTCAGATTCAGATAGGTATCACGATAAACGCTGACCAGCCTACACTCCCCTGTATCCAGGTTGATGGAAGCGATCATAATGGTGTCGCTTCGTGTATTTTTGGTAAGCGCGCCGGTGGTGGAATCCACACCGAACAGCGCAATGTTGCGGTAGCCCTTCATGGCGGTGGTTTCAACCTTCTCCTCTACCTCGGGGTTGATCACGATCTCTTCCTCCGGCAGATCCACTTTTCCCACCTTTTCCACTTTCAGGACACCGTAAAGCACCACTACCATAATCAGCAAAATAAAAATCTCCAAAATAAAAAGAAGAATTTTGGTACGAGTCTTTTTGGACTTTTTCTTTACAGAAGCAGGCACCTTCTTGCCATGGCTGCTTTTCTTTTTCTTAACGCTTACAGGCTCCTCATGCCTTACCGGTCTTTTCTTCACAGGTTTCTTGGATGTTGTTGTCATATTATCAATCTCTCCCTTGTTTACTACTTTTAAAATCTTTTGGGCCTCATCATCCGTGATTTCTCACAAGATACTATTTTGACACAAAATTTCCCATTAGGCAAGTCCCTGACCGCTTTTTTTATCTATCCTTAAGATTTGTAAATTAGGGCATTTATATACAAAAAGTTTTTAATAGGCGTTCTTATTCACAAAACCCTTGAATATGGTCAAAAACATAATCTTAAAATCCAGCGCCAAAGTCCAGTTTTCAATGTAAAACAAGTCGTATTCAATTCTCTTTCGTATGGAGGTATCTCCCCTGTAACCGTTAATCTGCGCCCAGCCGGTAAGCCCGGGACGAACCTGATGCTTGATCATATAACGGGGAATTTCTTCCTTAAACTTCTCAACAAACTGAGGGCGTTCCGGTCTCGGTCCCACCAGCGACATTTCCCCCAGGAGAATATTGAAAAGCTGAGGCAGCTCGTCTAAACTGGTATGGCGGAGGAATTTCCCTACCTTCGTCACTCTCGGATCGTCCTTTATGGTCCAGCCCTTTTGTTCGGAAGACGGCTTCTGCATTTCCATGGTACGGAATTTATACATCTTAAAGGTTTTATTATGAAGCCCTACTCTCTCCTGCTTAAAGATAACAGGTCCGCGGCTGGTAAATCTCACAGCAAGAGCTGCAATCAGCATAATCGGCGAGGATATTACAATTCCCACTGCCGCCCCTATCATGTCTACCGCCCGTTTTGTAACCCAGTTCAGCGTATTGGTAAGGGGCACATAGCGGATATTGATTACCGGAAGCCCCATCAGATCTTCCGTGTAGGGATGACTGGGTACCAATGAATTATAATCGGGAATAAACTTTGTATGCACCCCTGACTTTTCGCACAGATCCACAATATATTCCAAATGGTCATAATCTTTCAACGCCAGCGTAATGGCAATTTCATCCAGCTTATTCTCCGGCAGAATATAATGAATATTTTCAATTCTGCCCACCACCTTAACACCTTTATATACCGTTCCGCTGGGAATTCGGTCGTCCAGTATGCCGCGAACCACATATCCCCATTGGGGATTGGCATTAATTCTGGTAATATACTCTTCCGCCGCCCTGGAATAGCCCACCAGAAGAATATATTTTAAATTGTAGCCTTTTTTCCTGAAATAAAGCAGCATGTTCCGGATCAGCGTACGGCATATGGTGGTGAACATTACGTTTATAATATAAAATGCTCCCATCATAAAACGGGAGAAATCCTGCTGCTTGATAATATACAAAAACACGATGAATAAGACAATACCCACAGAGTTCGCCATGATAATGCCTTCAAGCTCGTATTTCCGTCTGGTAGCGCGTTTGGGCGCATACATATTGAAAAAATAATATAAAATAATATATTCGGGCACAACAAAATAAAGGAAACTAAAATAGGTCCTCATATCCAGTGCCCCTGCGCCCGGTTCCGTATCGGCAAAAATGGTGCAGAACTTTATATACCATGCAAGCAAGTAAGAGACCGCCACCACAATAGCGTCTACCAACAAGTGCAATCGATTAAAATACTTCTGATTGTCCTTTATCATTTCCTGCTACCTTCTTGCAAACATTTTACAATATTATTACAAAAAGTACAACTTAAAATTGGAGCAGCCTTCTAAGCATACTGACCCACAACTGCCCCTGAATCCAGAAATAGTTTCCGGTATTCCTGATTGAATATTTTACTTTCTTCCTCCGTCCTTCTTCGGAGCAGGCAAGCCTGATACCCTCAGAAAGACCTCCAAAATACGCCCCGCCCATTCCTTTCAGGGTGAAAAACAGCCCCTTGATCAGATGCCCTGTTGCTAAAAAAGGCAGATTCAGGAGTATCTGTAAAAAAGGCATGTTCTTATAAATCATATAAAGATTATTCCTTGCAGACAATTTCACCTTAAAGGCATTGTGCCTGGAACCGCTGACTGCGCTTCCGGCATGAAAAACCTTTGCCTCCGGCACATATATATTAGGATAACCATAAATATTCGCCCGATACCCTAAATCTACGTCCTCAAGATAAGCGAAATGGTTTACATCAAAAAAACCGATCTTTTCAAACATGGCACGCCGGTACAGCGCCGCTCCGGCGCACGCGGAAAAAACCCGTCCCGGACGTTCAAAACGCCCTGTCCCTTTATCCTTTCCACGGGCAAAGGCCCAGCCCAAAGCACTGTAGAAATCCCCTGCACCGTCCAGCTTATGGGGATTACGCAGGTTAATCATTTTTGCCGCTGCCGAAAAAGCGCCGGGATGGGCGTCAAGAGCCTTTTCCAACTGAAAAACCATCTGTCCGTCCACTTCCGTATCATTGTTGAGCAAAAGCACATACTCCGTCTCCGCCGCCTGGATCCCCGCATTTACCGCCTTGCTGAATCCTGTATTTTCCGGAAAAGCAATTACCTTCACTTCCCTGTACTTTTCTTTTACCAATGCAAGGCTTCCATCCTCAGAATGATTGTCCACCACAATAATCTCAGGAACTGCCGTTCCCCCGCAGAGAGTTGCAAGACAGCGGTCGATATATTGAATTCCATTGTAGTTGGGTATTATGGCAGTGGTTTTTGTCATTTATTAAATCCTCATTTTATTTCTTCTATTTTTTCCGTCATCATGGGATCCCATACGATTCGATAGCCTTTTTCCCGCACCTTATCACAAAATTTCCGGCTCAGCTCCAGAAAATCCACATCCTCCTTCAGACAGTCGCGCCAGTCAAATCTTCCAGTTCCCGCATGCTGCAAATAGGGGAGACCGATCAGTTCCTCCAGAATCCCTTCCGCCGCCATAGAGGCTTTCATACAGCGGATATCTACCATTTCCGCTTCCTGCTGCAAAACGGCTCTGTGCATGTATCCGCTATACTCCTTGTGAAGCCCCTGGTAAAGGGGTGTTCCCTCCTTTGTATACAAACCACCTGTTATTTTATTTTTCTTATCAATCAATTTGCCTCCTACCACCGCCACATCCGGTCTGTTGGAAAGAAGATCCGGCTGATACTCGATCCTGTAAAAACCAAGATGGGGCATGTGGGATACCGTTCCCTTAAACCCTCTGGACCTTAGGAAATCTTCCAGAGCTCTTTTCCCTGCATCGTAGGCATACTGCTTACTTCCGGGATTTTCCGAAGTGGACTGTCCGTGACACCGCCAATGATACAGCACCCTGGGAATGTGTGCCACAGGTATTTCCTTTTTCTTTGTTCTCAGCTTATCCTTTCCCAGCATCATGCTCACCGCCCGAAGCACCAGATCATAGTCCTGGGCGCCGTCACACACGCTTCTAAACCCCAGTTCCTGCATTAACTGACGTTTCATTACCATAAAATGGCACACATAATTGTTTGTCAAAAGCAGGTCAATATTAAAGTCCGGTTTCCGGTTCACTTCAAAATAACGGGTCTGATTCTCGTCGCACTTATCCTCATCGGAATAGATCATCTGCAGCTGAATATCCTCCCTGTCGTACCTGTCAATGCAGGCGGCAACCTCATAGAGGGCATCCGGAGTAAGCGCATCGTCGTGATCCAAAAGCCCGGCATAATCTCCCGTGGCATACATAAGCGCCTGATTCGTGTTGGCTGAAATTCCCGCATTCAGCTTCAGTCTTCTGTACATAATCCGCTGATCGGAATAGGTTTTTACCACTTCTTCCACCCTGGGACTGTCGCTGGCATCAGCGATAATTAATTCAAAATTGCCGTAGGTCTGGGCAAGAACCGAATCCAGCATCGCCCGCAAGTGCTCCTCCCTGGTTTCATAGGCAGGCACCAGAATGCTGAACTTAACGGAAAACGCTTTACCCTTTTTTTTCTGTCCCTGCAGCGTAACCACATCCAAAGGTTTATACGTATAATCATCCAAAATTTCTGTCCCGACCCGCTCCCTCATGGCATAGTAGGCACGGCGTATCCCGTTTTTCCTTATATAGCGTAATGTTTTTTTCAGATTATTTACCTTTATAATTTTTGTCAACTTTCCGTCCTTTCATTCTGCCTAACCTAAGAATCGTCCTGTATTACCAGGACGATTCCCAATGAAGTAAATCAAAGATATTCTTTCAGCGCCTCCGTCAGCTTTGCAACCTTATCGTCTGCATCCGCCAGGCTGCTTCCCTTAACCCCCATGTAAAATTTAATTTTGGGCTCTGTGCCGGAAGGTCGGGCACAGCACCATGAATCATTGGTCAGGTCAAAGTACAGCACGTTCGACTTGGGCAGACCAGCAGGTCTTTCTTCCCCTGTGGCAAGATCCTTGATGATGCCCTTGTCATAATCCCTGAATTCCTTTACCGTAAGCTCCCCGAAGTTTTTCGGAGGATTGCTTCTTAATTTGTCCATCATTTGGGCAATCTGTTTGGAACCGTCTATTCCCTTTAACGTAATTGCATACTGTGTTTCTTTAAAATAACCATATTTTTCATAAAGCTTTAACATTTGATCCCATACGGTAATGCCGTTTTTCTTGCACCATGCCGCCATCTCGCAAAGGCACATAACGGCAACAACCGCGTCCTTATCTCTTGCATGGGTGCCTGCAAGGCAGCCGTAGCTTTCTTCCAATCCAAACACATAGTTATTTGAGCCGGTCTGCTCAAAAAGCTTAATCTGCTCTCCAATAAATTTGAATCCGGTCAATACCTCAATGAATTTAACCCCATAGTCCTTTGCAATCGCCGCCGCCATATTGGTGGTTACAATGGTGGTTACCAGCGCAGAATTCTCGGGCATGGTGCCGGTTGCCGTTCTTTCTCTCAAAATATACTCTGCAATCAGCATCCCCGACATATTACCCGTAAAAGGAATGTATTCGCCGGATTTGGTATCCAGGGCGTAAATCCCCAGTCTGTCCGCATCCGGATCGGTAGCAAGGACAATATCCGCATTTTTCTCCTTTGCCAGCTTAAGCGCCAGGGTAAATGCCTTGGGATCCTCGGGATTGGGATATTCCAGTGTGGTAAAATCGGGATCCGGCAGCTCCTGCTCAGGCACTACATACACATGCTTGAAGCCCAGCTCTGAAAGGATTCTTCTTACCGGCACATTCCCCGTTCCATGGAAGGGAGAATATACGATTTTAATGTCGTCCGCCACTTCCTGAATGATCTCGGGATGGATGATCTGCTTTTTCAGTTCCTCCATGTATGCGTCGTCTATTTCCTTGCCGATCACCTGGTACAGCCCTGCGGCAATGGCAGCATCCTTATCCATGGTTTTAACCTGGTGATAGTCGGTTACCTTTTTCACTTCTGTGATAATTTCCACATCCTTGGGCGCCGTTACCTGGGCGCCGTCCTCCCAGTATGCCTTATAACCGTTATATTCCGGAGGGTTGTGGCTTGCCGTGATCACAATACCTGAAATACAGTGGAGTTTGCGGAGGGCAAAGGAAAGCTCCGGCGTAGGACGCAGGGCGTCAAATACATATGCTTTAATCCCATTTGCGTTCAGGCACAGCGCCGCCTCATCCGCAAATTCAGGGGACATTCTTCTTGAATCATAGGCAATCGCCACACCTCTGTCTTTTCCTCCCTGGCTGATAATGTAATTGGCTAGTCCCTGGGTCGCCTTTCTCACGGTATAAATATTCATGCGGTTGGTGCCCGCGCCGATTACGCCTCTAAGACCTCCGGTTCCGAATTCCAGTTCCTTGTAAAAGCGATCCTCTATTTCCTTTTCATCTCCTGCGATACCGCGCAGCTCTTCTTTGGTCTTTTCATCAAAATAGGCGTCTTCCAGCCAAAAATCATACTGCTCCTTATAGCTCATGTTCCATCCTCCTCGCGTTATTTTCATATCCGGTACAGAAATTCAGAGTACCTGTATTATTTTACCATAATTTCTCTATATTTTCAAAGCAAAGTCGCTTCTGTCCAGAGAAAAATTTGGATTATAATAGGGATCTCCCGCCGCAAGCACATCCTTCCACTTTTCCCGGAATTGCTGGGATTCTCTTTCGTAACGCTGCGCCTTTTCCCCCTGGTCGTCCAGCCCTCGGGACAGGGATTCAAAATGATATAGCTCTGCAAAAGGCGTAAATACATTCAAATAGCCCTTTTGCCTGAGCTTCAGACAGAAATCCACATCGTTCAGGGAAATCGCAAAGGACTCGTCCAGCCCTCCCACTTCCTGAAACAGTTCCCTCTTCACCAGCAGACACGCGCCGGTCACCGCCGAAACATCCTGGGCATAACACAGTCTGCCCATATACCCTAAATTATCTCTGTGCTGACCATAATGACTGTGTCCTGCCGTTCTATGGGCGCCAAGCCCCAAGACCACGCCCGCATGCTGTATGGTCTTATTTCCATAGTAAAGCTTACCTCCTACCGCTCCAACATCTTCCCGCTGGGCGTACATCAGAAGCTCCTCCAGCCAGTTCACCGTGATCACCTGGGTATCATTGTTGAGGAACAGAAGGTACTCTCCTTTAGCCTGGGACGCCCCCAGATTATTAACGGCGGAATAATTAAAGTCCCTTTCAAATACTACCAGCTTTACCTTAGGCTCCTCCTTCAATTCTTCATAATAATCAAAAATCTCCGGCGAGCTGCTTCCATTTTCCACCACAATGATTTCATAATTTTCATAAGTGGATCTCTCTAATATAGAAGTAATACACCGTTTTAAATCCGCCGCATGATCTCTGTTTGCAATTATAATAGAAATCATAGGATCCCCTATAATCTGATATCTGATTTTGAAAATAGTCTCAAAAGCACGGGTTGAAGTGATTTGAAAATGTTCATAACCGTGTCTTCTCAGATGATCTGCCACCGCTCCCTTCGCCGCCTCTATGGCATAGGGCTTTGCGGTAATATCGGAAGCCGTGCTGCCCGGATGGCTTCTCCAGTAATAAAGAAGCTTAGGCACATGCACTACATGCCTGGCGCGGTCTGTCAGCCGCAGGATCATGTCATGATCCTGACTCCCGTCAAAGCGCGGACGAAAAAGCTCCGTACCGTCCAAAAGCTCTCTTGCAAAAACGCTGAAATGGCAAATGTAATTGTTTGCCCTTAAATTGTCAATGGCATAATCCGGCTTAAAATGCAGCGTCAGCATCTTATTGATGTCTCCGCTTTTAAAGGTAGTTTCATCGCAGTATATGTAATCTGCATCCTTTTCGTTGATTACCTTTACATATTCATATAAAGCGCAGGGATGGAGCACATCGTCATGATCAAAGAGTCCTATATATTCCCCTGTTGCCATTTTCAGGCACTGGTTGGTATTTCCTGAAATCCCTTCGTTTTTAGACAGCTTCCGGTACAGGATCCTGCCTCTTCCATCCTTCTTTTGGTATTCCCCGGCAATTTTTCCCACATACCCATGCTCTCCGTCCGAACCGTCGGCAAGACACAGTTCCCAATTCTCGTAGGTCTGATCCACCACCGATTGTATCATCTCCCGAAGAAAAGCCTCCGGCGTATTGTACAGCGGCACCAGAATGCTGATTTTCACCATCCGCTCAAAACGTTCCTCCCTCTGCCTCTTTGCCTCCTCCAGGGAAGGAAAGCTTTTGGTTCCATAATTTTCTCTTGCCTGCCGTTCAATCTGCTTATACTTTAGCTTGGATAAAATGCCACGCAAATTGCCGCAGTTTTTCACCCTGCTTACCTGACGCAGCACAAAATGCATACACCTCCGCAGGGGAGCAGACATTTTCCAGAGAGGGTTGCTTTTTATTCTGTTCAATTTAAAATTCAGATCGTCGCATTTCGCCTCCAGATCCGCCACCCGCCCCGCAAGATCCGCATTGCGCAAATGCTCTTTCTCATATGCTTCCCGATAGTCTATTTCTTTTTTCCTTTCACTCTCCATCGTTCTCTACCTCCAACACCCAATTGCTCCAATTCACCAGCTTCTGCCTGGAGCATTGGTCCTCCGCCAGCATTCCAAACTGATAGATGCCCGGGGGAACCTCCTTGCTGCGCAGTTTTGCAGCAAATCCAGTTAAATCTACATTTAACTGATCCTTCAGATTGTCCCTGATATCCTTCCGGTACCGTCTCTCCAGGACAACTGTCCACACCTTGCCATCTGCCTGGTTTTTCAGCAAAAGCTTCTTTTTATAACACGCGTTATCTGCTCCTATTACAAAGGAATACCCTTGGAAATAATACCCCATATCCTCTCCGGATATTTCAGCCTTCCCTCCCCCGGGTAATATGTCACGAGATACGCCATATTTCCATTTGTATATATCCATAGCGCACTCCATCCCCACCACAAGGCATTTATCCTCCCTTGCATTCCGGATTTCCTTCTCCCCGGGGCGCACCTTGGACCAGGGCATATCAAGGGTCACCTGATAGCGGTATGCCGGTGCATATTCCGATTCAAGCATATCCGTGGTCAGATAGGGGTGGTAATAGGGATCCCTGCCGTAAAGGGGCTGATGCCTTTCATAAAGTAGGTCTTTTTCCTTTAAAAGGCGCAGCTGCTTTTCCGTGGATTCCCCGTCCTTTCCCCGGCTTAAAGATTCGTGATGGTAAAAAACCACATCGTTTCTTACAATATTATAATATCCATGTTCATGGATGGTATAGCAAAGGTCAACATCGTTAAAGGCAACGGCAAGCTCCCGGCAAAAGCCGCCCGCCTCCTCAAAGACCTCCCTGCGTACCATCAGACATGCCCCTGTGACGGCAAGCACATTGTGCGCCCCCCTGTTCATGCCAAAGTAATGCTCCTTTCCGTCGTGTAAAAACTGCAGCTTATGTGCCGGTCCCACCCGCAGATTGGTAATGCCCGCATGCTGGATGATATCAGAATCCGGATAAAGGAGCTTTGCTCCCACCGCCCCTGCATAGTTCCACAAAACATCCCCCAGCATGATATCCATCCATTCAGGACAGACAATTTCCATGTCGTCATTCAAAAACAGGAGAACCTCTCCCTTGGCATCCTCCGCCCCCAGATTACACATGCGGGAAAAATTAAAGTCCATAGGCTGATAAAGATACCTGCATTCTATCCTTTCCCTTATCTTCCTGACCTTATCCTCTATTTTTTCCCGGTTTTCCTCACAGCTTCCATTATCCACCAGAATCAGTTCATAGATACAGTTTGTCCGGGTTCTCTCTGTCAGGGAATCCAGACAATGAAAAAGAACCTCCGGGTTATCCTTTGAAGGAATAATGACGGAAACCAGAGGATCACTTTTCTCCTTTACCAGCCTGAAATAATTCCGATCCGTTCCTATGGCAAGCTTTAGCCCCCTGATCTGCTCATATCCGCTTTCCATGCTATGGAAAAGCACCTGCCGGATATGCTGTACCGGCGTTTTCCAGTTCCGGGAGCGCTTTTCGTAACCTTTCCTCTCGTAAATCATTTCATACAGGCATGCATATAGCCATTCCGCCCCGTCCCCTATGCCTTTTCCCTGTGTTTTTCCCCCGCCTGTGTTCCCTTCGTCTGCACTGCGGCGCCTCCATGCCTCCCGCAGCGCCTCTGTTTTCACCGCCACCAGTGCGCCAAAATAGAAACAGGACAAAAAGCGATCCGGCGACCAATCCGGTTTCAACCAGGGTTCTCTCCTGACGCCGTCCTCCAGCACATCTTCGTCGCCGTATGCCAGCACCGCATTTTCATTCTCATAAAAGCACTGCGCCACCAGGCTCCAGGCAAATTCACTGATCTCGCCAGGATAAAAAGTCAGCACCAGCACTTCCGGAAGCTGACACGCCATAAACTCCTCTATTTTCTCTCCGAAAACCTCCGCAGGCACCAGTAAATATTCCTTTTTCTCCTTCTTTTGACCGCAGTCGCAGGAAAACGTCACGACTTGACAGCCTCCATCAATTTTTGAAGGTTTTCCATCATTTTCCAATTTATCCCTGTCAGATTGCACCCGTTTCCGATCATTTATCAGACATTTAAACTGTCCGAAGCTAATAGAGTTAGCAATTGGGAGATTTTCTTCCTGTTGTCTAATCCAACTATCGTAATTTAGATTTTTGGATTCCACCTCTTTTCTGTAGGCACTGTGTTGTTGTTCCGTTAAAATCTGTTTTATACTCCGCTTCAAAAAATCCACTTTATTTTCCTCTTAATACTGTCTTGAGAGAAGGAATCGCATCCTTTGCCATACTCTCCGAAACAGGCGCAATTTCCGCCTTCATCGAAAGAACATTTTCTCCGGTCATAGGAAGCTGCGATACCTTGATCACCAGATTGGGATCCTGGGTATCAAAAAGATAGCAGCCACCCTTGATTGCTCTGCCATTGGTCTCCAAATATTTCTTTTGAAAGGGAACCTTGACTCCGTTCAGAGACAATTCCGTAAGCCTCAGCATACAGGAACGGTCTGCGGGATCGATCCTCAGCGTTCTCACATTTCCATCCAGCGGAATCCGGGCTTCTATCTTCTGTTCCTCCACATAGACGTCCGGCATGTAAACAGAATTCTCTTCGCAAAAGCCCTCCCCATAGTCATAATAGATCTGGATTCTCTGATCTAAAATTTCCTGCAGCCGGCGCTCCATCAGTTCTTTGGGATCTATGCTGTAAGTGCCAAGCAGGGCTCTGATTTCTCCCATGGATTTTCGCTTTCCGGTCACCTGCTTTTGGAATTTCCTTTCTTTTTCGCGGTAGTCCTCGGCGGTTTGCTGGGTGATCCCCAGTTTGTCCATAATAAAATCTAAATTTAATTTATTTCTTTTTTCTTCTTCCAGCACATAGCAGTAAAGAGCGCGGAATGCAATTTCTGCGGAAGGGACCTTCCGGTTTACAGTCCATTCATAGTCGATCAGCGTCCACCGGTCGCCCTCTACAAGAATATTGGCAAAGATCAGATCATAGTCCGTAACCTCCTGCTCCTCACCGTAGGAGATCAGTTCATAGTATCTGTCAAAAAGTCCATAAAATCCTTCCATATCCTCTTTTTCCAGACACTGATCCAACAACTCTTCCAGCGTAACGCCCTGTTCAAAGGGAAACTCCGCATAGCCGCCGTCTTCCCCCAGGCTGCATGGGTTGATGACAAGCCCGCTTCCTTCATATCTTTTCCTGAGACGCTCATAGGCGTCCTGCATGCCTTTTATGTGTGCCTTTGCTCTGTTGTCTAAGGGAATCTTGCGCACTACCTTTCCTTTTGGCGTCTCCACAATGTCCGTTCTCAGAGCGTATTCTCCCGCCCGGTCATTGGAATATTTCACATAGCAGGTATCCAGACTTCTACCGATAACCGCAAGGTAAGAATTGGAAAAGACATCAAAAAGTCCGTCCTTCACAATTCCGTCAAAAACATACTTTTCATTAAAGAGTACCATTCTGTCCCGGTCAAAATTGCGCATATTATCCGTCAACTCACCCAGATGGGGAAGTCTTCTGTCAGAATAGATCGCGGTAGGAAATTTATAATCCGGATATGGGTAGTAGAAAGAATAATTCTGCACGCCGCAGCTGTGAAAGATTTTTTCCAGCCCCCGCCTTGTAAAGGTTCGGGCGCTTCCTCCCTCCGGATACCCTTCCAGACCGCTGAAATAAGTTCCCACATGGTCTTCCTTGCACCCTGCCCAGTATTTCAGCCCAAACTTGTTTTCTATGGCAATCACAATACATCCGTCTTTTTTCACATGCTTCAGCATGATTTTCAGGAAGTCTTCATAAGGGGTATCGGTATGAATATAGGACTGCCCATATTCAAACACGCCGATCATACAGGCAAAATCATAATCCTCCGGCAGGGACGGCTCGATATCGCTGAAATTGCCCACACAAATCTCAATGTTATCCCGATCCTGATTTCTGTAGGCATTTACATGACTTCTCCGTGCGGATAAGTCAACGCAGGTAACGTGTCCCGCCTTTTGAGAAAGCTTTTCCGTTATGGCGCCGCATCCTGAACCGATCTCAAGCACCTTATCGCCGGATTTTAAAGGAAGCCAATCCACAATATTTCCTCTCAAAGGCGATAAATGATACAGGATTGGCCAGCTTTTTTTCTGTTCAATGATTTTCGGATATTCTACGGGAGATGCATTTTTAACAATGGAAAGAATTTCTTCCTCTACCTTTCCATCGCTGTACAGATCCTCTCCCGGATAAAATTCATAATTTAAATTTACATTTCCTATTTTTGTGGGAAGCTTCTTGAGCAGCTCTTCTTCCTTTAAATGAATAGGCGCCGGTCTGCTTTTGTTCTCGCTCATGAAACGCATCCTTTCTACTGCTGGTCAGTAACCCTTATGACCGAATTGGTATCATAGTACCCCACCGTGTCCTTGTCCGATATAACCGTCAGGTTCAACACATCATATAATCGGTGGTATACTTGAAAATCTTCCTTTTCATACCCTGTCACTCCCAGCGAAAGGAGGTATTCTCCCCCTTGGAGATCCAGCTTTTGGGTAAAAGTAATATGCTTGACGCTTCCCCCCTTCACCGGCTCCAAAAACGCCTTTTCCACCATGGTGTTGGTTCCGGTGATCTCTACTCCCTTAATGTTCTTAATGGTGAAAGCAAAAATGGGCTCTCCGATATCCGCCAGGAAACGCACTGTCATATGTATACAGCACTGCGCGCCCTTTAGTACTGCGCTGCAGCGTCTGCCTGCCTCATCTGTCACATAATATTCTTCGATTACTGCATCCCTGGTGCCATACTCCAGCAAATCCGGATTTTGAATCCGATCCTCCTCCGTCTCAGGAGCCGCCTCCTTAAGTTCCCCACTGCCCACAGCTGCACGCAGTTCCCTGTCGTTTAACAGACTGTCATCCTCCTCGGGCAGAGGATATTGTCCCACCAGCACCTGCTTATAGGCGTCTATCATCTCCTTGGGGGAGCCTTCTCCAAGCTTGATTCCCTGATTCAGCAGCACCACCCGGTCGCAATATTTACTGATGCTGCTCAGATCATGGCTTACGAACACAATGGTTTTACCCATTTTTTTAAATTCTTCAAATTTATGATAGCATTTTGCCTGAAAAAACACATCTCCCACAGACAATGCCTCATCCACGATCAGAATCTCCGGATCAATATTGATTGCCACTGCAAAAGCAAGCCGCACAAACATACCGCTTGAATAAGTCTTCACAGGCTGGTAAACATACGCTCCAATATCTGCAAATTCCAGGATCTGATCCATTCTTTCATCAATCTCTTTCTTGGAAAAACCAATCATGGTTCCGTTCAAATATACATTCTCAATCCCGTTGTACTCCATGTTAAAGCCTGCGCCCAGCTCAAGGAGTGCCGATATACGTCCGTTCACCTCTACAGTGCCTTTTGTGGCATTCAAAACACCTGTTATTATTTTGAGAATAGTGGATTTCCCGGAGCCGTTGGTTCCGATAATCCCAACTGTTTCCCCCTGATATATGGTCATATCTACGCCCTTTAAAGCATAATGCTCCTTATAGCGTTTCCTGCCCCAGATTCCCAGCGCCTCCTTCAGCCTGTCCGATGGTTTATCATACAACTTATATGCCTTTTCCACCTCTTTTACCTGTATGGCGATCTTTCTCTCATCCATCAATACTTTCTCCCGCCATTACCTCTCCGCTTTCCGGCATGGCATAATCTTTATTATAAAACATCTGCAAAATGTACCTTCAGCCTCTTAAAAATCAGCGACCCGATACAAAACAGGGTGACCGTGAAAATCCAAAAATATGTGGAGGAATAGAAATGCTCAAAAAACCACTCGTCGCCATAAATCGCATTTCTGTAGCCGTTCACAATATAAACCAGAGGATTCAGCTTAAAAAGGGTAATCAGCTTATCGTTGTTGAGCATGTCGATGTTCCACAAAATAGGAGTCGCCCACATCCCCACCTGCAGTCCGATGTTGATGATCTGTGCAAGGTCCCTGAAAAACACCACGATCGCACAGCTGCAATAGCTCATGGCAAGAACCAGCACAAACAGGCAGAAACTGTAATAAACCACCTGTATGGTATAGATATTGGGATAATAGCCGTAAAACGCCGCAACCACCAAAAGCACCGCTACGAAGAAAAGATGAATAAAGGTAGCGGCAATCAGCTTAATAATAGGAAGAATGCTGATATTAAACACTACCTTTTTTACCAGATAGCTGTACTCAAGCAGAGCATTGGTTCCGTTTGTGATTGCCTCTGAAAAGTAAAACCAGGGCACCAGCCCCGCCGTAAGATACAGAACATAGGGAACCTCCACGCCGCTTGCCACTAACTGGCTTCTGGTTTGAAACACACGGTCAAACACGATCCAGTACATCAACACCGTAACCACCGGCTGCACCAGCGCCCATAAAAATCCCAGATAAGAACCTGCATATCGCTTTTTAAAATCATTTTTTGCAAGCTTCCAGATCAATTCCCGGCTTTGAAACAATTCTCTGGGAATGATGAACATCCTGTCATAATACAAGCCAAAAATGATACAGGCAAGGGTAAGCAGCGCGCAGGCGCAAAATTTTTTCAAATTTTCCGTATGCTGATCCGGCGCAAGGGGATTATTATGCATCAGTACCATCACCGCCACCAGCATACAAATGGCAAAAAATATTCCGACCCCCAGAGGCTTGGGCAGCTTTTTCAGTTTCAACTGCTTTCTCTCTTTTCCATTGTCCTTCATGCTTACCCGTTCTTTCTGCTTGCAGTATATTCTTTGAATCCGTCCCACTTTTTATCCTTATCGGACATAATCAATTCCGTTCCCGGCGCAATGGGCCATTCCACTCCAATCGTCGGATCGTCAAACCGGATACCGCCCTCGTCATTGGGATGATAAAAGTCCGTGCATTTATAAGCAAACTCTGCATAGTCTGACAAAACCACAAAGCCATGGGCAAAATTTTTCGGTATAAAAAACTGCTTCTTATTCTCTGCTGAAAGTCTCACCCCATGCCACTTTCCATAGGTGGCTGAACCGGGTCTTAGATCCACCGCAACATCAAATACCTCCCCCGAAATCACTCTTACCAGCTTATCCTGGGGATACTGAATCTGAAAATGGAGCCCCCTTAAAACATTCTTAACCGATGAGGACTGGTTATCCTGCACAAAGATCTGATCAATCCCCGCTTCCTTGTAATCATTGTAATTGTAAGTTTCCATAAAATACCCCCGCGCATCTCCAAAGACGGCAGGCGTAATAATTTTCAATCCTTCAATCTCACATGTTTCTACCGTTATCTTGCCCATTTCAACAACCATACCTTTCTATTCTTCGAATTCTCCGGAAATATTTACAGCCCTTCCGCTACTTCCTTCATGTATTTCCCGTAATCAGTCTTCATCAGCGGTTCCGCCAGCTTCAGAAGCTGCTCCTTATTGATAAATCCTCTCTTGTAGGCAATCTCCTCAATGCAGGAAATATATAAGCCCTGGCGTTTCTGGAACGCAGCCACAAAATCGGCGGCATCCAGCAGGGAATCATGGTTTCCTGTGTCCAGCCATGCAAATCCCCTTCCCAGGGTTTCCACATGCAAGGTTCCCCTCTTTAAATACTCGTTATTAATACTGGTAATCTCAATTTCTCCTCTTGCGGAGGGCTTTACGTTTTCAGCAATTCCAACCACCTGATTGTCATAAAAATACAGCCCCGGAACCGCATAATTGCTCTTTGGATTTTCCGGTTTCTCCTCAATGGACAACGCCTTTCCTGTATCGTCAAATTCCACTACGCCGTATTCCCTGGGATCGCGCACATAATATCCGAAAATCGTTGCGCCCTTTTCTCTTGCCGCCACCTCCCGAAGCACCCTTGAAAAGCTCTGCCCATAAAAAATATTGTCTCCAAGAACCAGCGCCACCCGATCCTTTCCGATAAACTCCGCTCCTATGATAAAAGCGTCCGCAAGCCCTCTGGGCTGCTCCTGAACTGCATAGGAAAACTGCATTCCCAACTGTTCTCCGTCTCCTAAAAGCGCCTCAAACACAGGCAGATCCCTGGGTGTTGAAATAATCAGCACCTCTCTGATTCCTGCCAGCATAAGAGTGGACAAAGGATAATAAATCATGGGTTTGTCATAAACCGGCATGATCTGCTTGCTGATTGCCTTTGTCAAAGGATAAAGCCGTGTTCCCGAACCTCCCGCCAATATAATGCCCTTCATAAACCATACCTCCGAACATATTCTTTTCTCTATGCATAACTTTTATTAGTATACTACAAAATGGAAATTGCCGCAACGACGCCCTCTTTTCCCGATTCTCCGGATTCGCCCTGAAAAAACCAAACTTTTCTCCATTGTACTCAAACTCTTCACAGATATAAAAATAGCCGTCTTCACGATGCTTTCCGGCACATGCTTATTTTTCTCCGTACATCGCCTCATAGTAATTCTGGTAATCGCCGCTTGTGACGTTTTTCATCCATTCCTCATGCTCAAAAAACCACGCTATGGTGCGCCTGATCCCTTCCTTGAACATTGTTTCAGGCTCCCAGCCAATCTCCGCTTTGATCTTATCAGGCGCAATGGCGTATCTCCTGTCATGCCCCTTACGGTCCTCCACATAGGTAATCAAATCCTCGCTGACCAGCTTCTTTCTGGGATCCCCCTCCGGCAGCATTTCCTGAAGGGTGTCCAGAATAATATGAATGATCTCAATATTCTGCTTTTCATTGTGCCCGCCGATATTATAGGTTTCAAACAGCTTTCCCTTTTCCTGCACCATATCGATCGCTTTGGCATGATCCTCCACATAAAGCCAGTCACGGACATTTTTGCCGTCTCCGTAAACCGGAAGTTTTTTCCCTGAAAGAGCGTTGTTTATAATAAGAGGAATCAGCTTTTCCGGGAACTGATAAGGTCCGTAATTGTTGGAACAGTTTGTAATATTCGCCGGAAATTTATAGGTATCCATATATGCCTTTACCAGCATGTCCGAGCTTGCCTTGCTTGCCGAATAAGGGCTGTGTGGGGCATAAGGCGTCGTTTCATAAAAATACCCGCCGTCCTCCTCCAAAGAACCATACACCTCGTCTGTAGACACATGCAGGAATTTCTTGTCCGGCAAAAAGCTGCCGTCAGGGGTTTCCCATGCCGCCTTTGCACAGTTCAGCATAACGGCTGTCCCCAGCACATTGGTCTGGACAAATACCTCGGGTGTCCTGATGCTCCTGTCCACATGGCTTTCCGCCGCGAAATGAACCACCCTGTCAATGTCGTTTTCCGCAAAGATACGGGAAATCGCCTCTTTATCGCAGATGTCCGCTTTGATAAAAGTATAATTTTCCCTGTTTTCCACATCCTTTAAATTCTCCAGGTTTCCCGCATAGGTAAGCGCATCCACATTGATGATGCGAATCTCCTGGTCATATTTTCCAAACATGTAATGAATGTAATTGGATCCGATGAATCCGGCTCCTCCCGTTACCAAATAAGTTCTCATTTTGATTTCTCCATCTTCTTTTATTGTTTACGCTTCCTAGTATCCCATATAACTGATATTCATGTCAACACTGCCCTTAATACCGGACACGCTTCCTTTAGAAGAATACTGCCACATATCATATCTGGTCTTATTATAAGTTGGCGTCGCAGCATATTGTGCCAGCCAGATCTTATAGCCTGACAAACTGGGGGCATCCACATAACTGTTCAGCCATGTTTTATTTGCATAAATACCCGCCTTGTAGCCTGAGTTCTGTATGGTCTGACAAAACGCCTTACATGCCGCCGTTCTGGTGGAAGCGCTGATCCCGTCGGCGCGTCCGTTGCTCGGTTCTACATCCAGGAATACCGGATAACTGATATTATACCCCTTTATCAGTCCTAATACCATAGAAGCTTCCTCCACCGCTTCCACTTCGTTTACTGCCTGGGTGAAGAAATAGACTCCCACCTTCAGACCTGCGCCAGAAGCGCCTTTTATATTACTCCTGAACATAGGATCCTCTATCAGTGCTCCCGTAGTGGAACCCCGGTAGCCGCAGCGAATAATCACGTAGGATACGCCGCTGTTTTTCACTGCATTCCAGTCAATGTTTCCGTTCCATTTGGAAACGTCTATTCCCATATGTCCGGAGCCTGTATTCAGAGCCCCGTCGCTGTTAAAAGTATATTTCGCTCCCTGAATGACCTGCTCTCCCGTCACCTTGTTTCCGTTTTTATCAAAGAAATAGGTTGCGCCGTCGATCTCCTGCCATCCGGTATATCTGTATTCTCCTGTGGTATTGCTGATCTTCCGGAAAAATTCCCCTGCCGTATAGTAATCCGCATATTTCGCTTCCCGGAAGCTTCCGTCGGAATTCTTTACCCACAAAGTCTCTCCGCCGGTGGTCTTCAATATGCTGGTGGTATCATTTTTCGCATCAGGCGACGGAGTAGGGCTTACCGAAGGGGAAGCGCTGGGCGACGCCGTGGGCACCGCCGTTGGCTTTATGGTGGGCGACGCACTGGGCACCGCCGTCGGCTTTGGCGTTGGTTTCGCCGTTGGCTTTGGTGTGGGTGCCGCTGTAGGCTCCGCCGTCGGCTTTGGCGTGGGTGCCGCTGTAGGCTCCGCAGTCGGCTTTGGCGTTGGTGCCACTGTTGGTTCCGCAGTCGGCGGCGCCGTTGGAGGTGCGGTAGGAGGCGCTGTTGGCTCCGATGTGGGTTCCGGCGTAGGCTCCGCCGTGGGCACCGCCGTTGGCTTTGGTGTGGAGACAGGCGTTTCTCCTTCCGGCGTTGCCGTAGGAACCGAGTCTACCTCCGCCGCAAACAACCGGAAAGCGCCGTATGCGGTTTTCCCCGGATCCGCAATCTGGCTCTTATCTACCCTTTCATAATTATCTTCCGACCTTTCCGTTCCTTCTATCAGCGTTTTCGTGGACTCTACCCATTCTACCGTATCGGTATTGGTGGATTCCACTACCGTCTCGTTGACCTTGGTATCCTCTACCGCCGCGTTCACCTGAGCCTCTGTTTTCACCTCGTCGGATACATCTACCTTTTTATACTCAATGGTGTCTCTTACAGTGATTGCCGTAGTCTCACCTGAAATACCATAAGTTTCATCCGATACGGGAGCCGTCATTTTGACTTTATATTTTCCTGCCGCCAGATCAGTCTGATAGATAATGCCGTCCTTGTCCTCATCCTTTTTGGTATAAGTTTCCCCTGAAGGCTTTTCAATTTCCACCTCAAAGGCAACATTGGAAACCAGTTTTCCCGTATCCTTATTGATAAATTTAATTTTCAGATCCTTCTGAATGGATGTGAGATTCATCACCACTTCTATTTTCTGATCTGACGTTGTTTCCTCCTCTTCCGGCTTGGTCTCTTCCTCTATAGATGCCGCTGTCATTTTCGCCGACTGCGCATCTGCAATGGCAAGGAGCCCGCTCTCGCCGATTACCTGAATGCCTTCCATACCCGCACCCACTTCGGCAAAGGTTTCGATCTGCGCCTGATTCCCTTTTGCCCTCAGATACAAAGTTCCCGTCAAAACAGCAAAAGCAACCACCGCCACTCCGGTCAGGGCAATAATATGGTCTGCTGCCGACATATGCGTCAGCCTGTAGATCACCCTCCCTATGCCGCTGGTCTCGTCGTCATCGTACTCGTCGTATTCATCGTCATCCTCTTCATCATAGTCTTCCCCATCTTCATACTCTTCATCTTCATAATAGGCGTCCTCATCCTCGTACTCTTCGTCCTCGTAATAGGCGTCCTCATCCTCGTATTCTTCGTCCTCGTAATAGGCTTCTTCATCCCCATCCTCTTCATCTTCGTAATAGGCGTCCTCATCTTCGTACTCTTCGTCCTCGTAATAGGCGTCCTCATCCTCATATTCTTCGTCCTCGTAATAGGCTTCTTCATCCTCGTACTCTTCGTCCTCGTAGTACGCCTCTTCATCCTCGTAGACTTCCTCATCATCAAAATCAAGCCACTCTAATTCGCCCGAATTCTTCTCATATCTGCTTCTCTTTTTTGTGCTTTTTCGACCCTTCAAAAGTCTTCCCATTTATGTAAACCCTCCAAATTAATATTTCCGTAATATCCTTCCAGTCATTCAGTTGACATTATAACATTTTTCCATATTATACACAATCTTTTTGTATTTTTATGTGTTATAAAGACTTAATAATCAGAATCTTTGTAGTTAACATAAATATTTATCGAATTCTGTCGTTCAAATCTTTTGTATATTACCTATAGGTTATTGACATTTACCCTAAAGGGTATATAAACTAAGAGCATCTTTACGACAATAGTTGTTTTAGAAAAGGGGAATTCTTATGATGTACATGCATTACTGCAAACCCTGTCACCGCATTTTTATGCTGAACGGCCACAAACTCATCTGTCCAAAATGCGCAAGTCCACTGACAGAACTCCAAATCTCTTATCTGGACTACGTAGAAATGGACATGGAGGAACGGGATGCCTTCAAAAATGCCTGTGCAGACGAAACGCAACTGTGTAAGCTCAAAGCCAGCTATCGTATGTATAAATACAGTAAATGGTACAAGGAGCTTCAAGCACACAACGAGAAAAATCTTCCTATCACCACCTTGCTTGCCTCCATGGCTCGTCAAGGAGCTGAGGATTGCAATTTACATCAGATGCATTAAGCAAAGCAGCGCTATGCAAACCTGCGCCGACAGGCGCATCCATTCAAAAATGGGGGTGCCGCAAAATCATCAAATAAGATGATTGAGCGGCATCCCCATTTTATCTGTAGAACCTTCCAATTTTCCTATCACTTCAACCACTGAATAAATGCTGTCTTATCAGAGCTATTGTACCCCGCATGCCGATAAAAACCCAGCGTTTTCTCCTCCCGGGAACCTGTCAGCAGCATCATTTTGTAGCAGTGATTTTCCCGTGCAATCTCTCTTGCCCGGTTTAAACACTGGGTTGCCAGACCTTTTCCTCTATAATCCCCATTTTCTGCAGATCCTCCTGCTTTGCCTCTCTGATCATATTTTCCTTCCTGGATTTTAAAAGGTTCTCATGCATATCATCTGTAATATACAAAAATCCCACACAGAATCACAGCCATTCCCAAAACTTTTCTCCTGGTTATCTTTTCCTTAAAAAATAAGCACCCAAGCAGCATCACTACCACATATCCCAAAGACTCCACCACCGGAACGTTGGAAAAATCCAGTCCCCTGTAGGAAAGAACTGTGATAAACATAGACAAAAACATCATCCCGTATCCGCAGATTACATACAGATTCAAATACTCTCTGATAGGGGAACTGTAAGTTTTCAGGGCGCTCTTTTTTAACAGGATCTGGGCAAAAGACGCAATCAGCACCGATAAAAGCAGCAACAACAAATATTGATTCATCCCTGTTCCTCCTCCCGGCTATTTAGAATAAAAATCCCCAGCATAACCAGCAAAATACCGGCAATTTTCCATGGGGTAATGGTCTCGTGAAAAAGGAAAATGCCCCACACCAGCGCCCAAAGAAGGGTAACCGCCTTATTTGCATATGCAATAGAAAGCTCAAACCGCTTGATCACCTGCTGCCATAACAGCGCATAAACGCCCAGCACAAGCACATCCACTCCGTAAAGCAGAATAAATGCCGGACTGAAGGTCTCCTGGTTAGAGGCGAGCTTTGAAACCACACTGGATATACTGTAAATAAAAAAAACCGCCTGAAGCAGAAGAATATTCCCCCACCCGGGTTTCTTTTCCGTAGATTCCGCCATAAGCCATTTCATCTCCTATCCCCACAATCTTGTAAAAGCTATCGCCATTTTATCACAGGAAATCTTTCATGTATATTAAATTTTTATGAATATATGGATTTTTTGGCAAGATAATAGTAGAATAACAGAGAATTATTTTACGTACAGGTCTAAACAATCAAAGGAGAATTTTTATGGAAAACAAAGATAAAATACCTTCCGAAAAGGAGCAGGCGGCGGAAACCCCTTCCCCCAAAAAATCCGGCTTTCACATGAACCTTCATCTTGTTCTGATCGCCTCCATTTTGCTGATTGCCGCCATCGCCGCATTCAGGCTTTACAAATGGAACCAGGGTACGCCCCTGGATACGGACATGAGCGAGATCGACACCTCCCAATTTGACATCGAAGCCCTTGACATGATCATTCCAATGGACGCTTCTCTTCTTGCCGGACGGGAGGACGACGGCGTAACCACCATTCTCTGCCTGGGCAACAATCCCTTTACTGATGACCGGAGCGATAAGGGGCTTGCCTCCCTGATTGCCTCCAAAACAGATTCCGTAGTTTACGACTGCGCTTTTCCTGATTCCTCCGCAGCATGCAAATACCCTGTGTACAATCCGGAGTATACCAGAGATCATTTCAACCTTTACTATGTAACGGAGTGCTTTCGGAATAATGAATTTACAGCCATCTCCTCCATTGCAGGGGATGAAGCCGATCCCACCTACCAGGAAACCGTAGAGGTCATGAAAACGGTAGATATGGATAAAGTGGATATTATAATCATCATGTATGACAGCACCGATTACAATGTGGGTACCCCTTCCGACAATCCAGACAATCCCAACGATGTTACGGCATTTACCGGAGGGCTTAGAACCACCATCAACAATATAAAAGAAACCTGGCCTTATATTCGTGTTTTCGTTATGTCTCCCACCTACGCTCAGTACATGGACGAGGGCGGCGCCCTGCACAACGGAACCACCACAGATTTAGGGAACGGTACCTTGAACCACTATCTGGTGAAGGAGTCCGATGCCGCCATGGACTGCGGCGTTTCCTTCATCGACAATTACTTTGGAACCATCAATGAAGACAACTACAAACAGTATATGACCGATCATATGCATTATAATGATGCCGGGCGTGAAAAGCTTGCGGACCGGATTGCAGACATCATCAACAACCGGATGGGAACGGTTAACGCAACCACCCAAAAATAATTTCGCCATTTGAAGGGATTCAGCCCCATAAAGGGGACAGAGTTAAGGCAGGCAAGGGGCAGGCGGCGCAGCATATATATCTTATTCAGACTCGTCTCCGAATTGGATTTCACTAACAGAATGCAGTAAACACTTCAAACCAGTCGGGTCGAAGTCCACCGGCATCCGTGCCGCAGGACTTCTAAAACCGCCGTCCTGGCGGTTTTGCCCTCGTTTCCGTGCATTCTGTAAGTGAAATTACCAATTCTCCGCCACAGCCTGAATAAGATATATATGCTGCGCCGCCTGCCCTTTGCCTGCCCGCCTTAACTCTGTCCCCTTTATGGGGCTGAATTTCTGCCACAATATAAAAACTGCTGCCGCTCATTTTACTTTTGCGACAGCAGTTTTTCATAATCAAAGTTAAGGGCAATCTCTTTCATATGAAGCAGATATTCGTCTATTGTTTTTCCCGGCTGCCCCTTTTTGGCAACTATGTTGGTTTGATTGGCAAAGCACTCCGTCATGTAGCGGTTGTATCTGGGATGGTAATGACTGTAGTCTGCGTAGTTGTTCAGGTCGCAGATAATTTCTTCCTGGTCAGGGAAAAAGTATATTTCTACGTTGTCATAGGCATTCAGTCTGTTGGAGATATAACGGTATTCTTCTATGGTAGCGTTCAAATGATTTTCTTTCCGCACATCGTTCCAGAATAAAATGCTGTAAGGCGGAAAGAAAATTACAAATTGGGTGTCCGGGTTTGCCTCTATGTAGGGGCATATATTGGCGGAAAGGTTTGCTTCGGCGGCGGCAAGGTAAGCCTCCGGCTGCGCTTCTTCCTTAACCTGCTCCGGGGAGGTGTAGTTGTGAAGCACCCATTCCTGACTATAATATTCCTCTGTCCACCAGCTGGCGTACACATTGGAGAGATCCGTTGGATCGGGATCCGCAATGGGGCGAAGAATATAGTTCAAGACCACATCTTTATTCAGCACATAGGCAATATCGTTCAGGGGATTGTCGTCGTACAGATATTCCGGTATGGGGTATTTGGTTTCCTCCACACCGCCGGTATAGGTAATCACATCCACTCCCAAAAACACCTTTTTAACCCGTTTATTACCCTGGTTATTGGGACTTTTAAAAATAATATCCATGATATTTGCCTGATCCCTGGGAAAAGCGCCGCTGTAGCTCAGCTTAATGGTCTGCAGATCCATCAGCTCTTTAAACCAGGCGGTCTGAAAATTTACCGTCATGGAAGAACCTAAAATCACACTGTCATACTCCATATGCGCAGCCATTCCCGGATTTTGGGATAACTGATTGTCTACCAAATAAGGGAAGTCTTTCAAAGGGCTGTGATAGTGGAAAAAAGGATCCACATAAATCACCAGCGCCACAATGAAAATACAGGCACAGGCGGTAAGAATCAGGAAACTCTGCACCGCCCTCTTAAAGGGATTTTTCATATTTTCCTCCACACCGAAGGTATTTGCGCAGGCGCGCTATTACCTCCATTCTAAGAATTCTGCCGTCAAAAATTCACATACAGGAAGGAACTGACACCGGAGAAGGAAAGCACACTCCAGACCAGCAGAATCGTCATAACCAGAACATTCCAGACGCCCGGCTTTGCCTTTTTCGCAAGCGTTACTGCATTCTGTCCGAAAAATACCCAAAGCAGCAATAAGACAAGCAGCAATACCATTAAAATATAATGAGAAAAGGGCAGTGTGTCTATTCTCAGCACCTTGATCACATACCAGAACTCATCCAGATTGTAGCAGCCGGCAAGCTCCCAGTTGATTTTCCCAAAACCGCCGGAAAAAATTCTCTTAAAAAGCGCCAGCCCCTCTCCCACAGAAGGCGCCCTGAAAAAAATCCATGCCCCGTTTACATACAAGAAGGTCAGCAACACGCAAACGCCATGTAAAATTTTATTTTCTCCCCTGTTTTCCTTCTTTTTCCCCCGGCGGTAATCCTTCCATACCCTGGTTGCCACGTAGAGCACTCCGTGCATCAGCCCCCAGACTACAAACTGCAGACCCGCCCCATGCCAGATTCCGCTCACCAGAAAGATCAGCAGGCAATTCAAATAGGTTCTGCCTTTTCCTTTCCGGTTCCCTCCCAGAGGAATATATAGATATCGGGTAAAAAAACAGGTAAGGGTTATATGCCATCTCTTCCAAAACTCCATAATATCAGCCGCTTTATAGGGAGAATCAAAATTAAGCGGCAGGTCAAAGCCCAGCAAACCTGCGATTCCCATTGCCATATCACAGTATCCGCTAAAATCAAAGTAAAGCTGCAGGGTATAGGACAGCATCACAATCAATCCGTCCCATGTATTCAGCGCCCCAAGATTGGCATAGCCGAAATCTACTCCTTTTCCCAGGGTATCCGCAAGCAGTACCTTTTTAAACAGCCCTAAAGAAAACAGATAGAGACACCTGAAAATCCTTTCCCAGTCCGCCCGTCTTGGGGAATCCTCAAACTGAGGAAGCATTTCCTCCGGCAGGGCGATAGGTCCCTGCATAACCTTGGGGAAAAAGCTTACATACAATCCATAAGAAAGCGCCCTTATCTCTTTTATGCTGCCTCTGTAGCATTCCGTCAGAAATGCGATCTGGGTGAAGGTAAAGAAGCTTACCCCCAAAGGCACAAAACCCCCTGTTCCCACATACTTGAAGCACACCAGCGCCCCTATGTTAAACAGCACGCCCACCGCCAGCGTCTGTTTTTTGTACACTGTCCTCTCCATCTGCCAGGACAATCCATAGTTGATTGCCATGCTGCATACCAAAACCGGCAAATATGCAGGGCGGTTCCAGCCGTAAAATACAAAGGACGCCGCCAGCAGGAAGAAGAGGCTCAGTCTTCCTTTATCCGCCTCTCCCCACAGCTTCCCTCCAAGCCATTTGCAGCCCCAAAAGCCTGCAAAGGTAAGGGGCAGAAACAGAAATAAAAACCCGTAAGAATTAAACAGCATTATTCCTCATCCTCATAATAATCCTGCCACTGCTCTACCGTTTTTGCGGTGACCGGATCCTCATAAATATAGTAACCGTCGATCTCATCCAAAAACACCAGCCCCCGATCCTGGGGATCCACATCCGTCGCCCGGTTCTTTGCCATCACAATATACTGACAATAGTCCTCCCGCACCGCCTGAAGCAGCGCGTCCACATCCACCACCTCCGGTTTCTCCATCGCCTCATAAACGGCATTGTAGTAAGACCACTGATTCACAATCATCTCCCTGCCGTAGGGCATGTGGATTCCTGCGTCATACTGCCTGACAAAATGAATCAGTTCCGGCGGCATCACCGCGGACACATAAGCCCCTGGATCCTCCGGTCCGATCAAATCGCAGATTTTAATCGCCGTATCCGGTATATGGTAAAGATTTTCCGCTTTTGAAATATATTGACCTTTATAAACATAACTTCCGCAAAGAACGACCAGCAGCCCGGAAATCGCCACGCCGATCCTTTTATGCTCTGCAAAAAAACGGCAGGCTCCATACACAAAGATCAGCCCCATAGGCACGGTCCAAAGAACCCGATAGTAGGTCTCTCCGTCCAGCCCCGCCGCCACAAATACCTTTCTGCTCACCGGGAACAAAAACAGCACCACCACCAAAAGAGGGGCATAAACCAGAAGCAGACGGATTCTCTTGTCCCTTTCCCGAATCAAAAGATAAACCCAGGCGATGGCGCTTAATAAAAGCAGGAACTTTAATCCTGTATATAATTTGAAAATCACCAGACTTTCCATAAAGATTCCAAACATAAACGATCTCCTTTCCGACTAGGGAACCAGCCATCCGTGGGTCAGGGCAATATAAAGCAGCACATAAGCCCCTCCGGGCACACAGCTCAGTCCTGCCTTGATCAGAATTCCCGGTTTCCTATGCCTGAATGCAAACAACACGCCGTACCCTGCCGTCATCAGACAGCTGAGCAGAATCGCAAGGGAACTGCTTGCCCCTCCCGCAAAATTTAAGCAGGTAAGCAAAAGCCAAAGTCCTTTTTTCTCTTGCGTCTCCTCTTTTCCAAGACAAAGGAAAATCCAGATCACCGCCGGTATCACAAAATTTCCCGCAAAGGACTTCCCCTGCCAGGTTCTGGTGAGGAAAAAGGTTTCCGTGGTATAGATGGATATATTGCCAAACACCTGCCACAAAGCGATCAAAAACAGAAACATGGGAAGCAGGTCTTTTCTTTTGCCCAAAAGCGTCTTACCCAGCTGTCCGTACAGAACATAGGTAAGGGGAATCAACACAAGAGGAACCGCGCTGTGACACACAATCGTAGCATGGACGCCGCACATGCTTCCTATATAAGCCTCCCATATGGGAAAAAGGGCGAGGGCATGACGCACATCCAAAGGCGAGCTGCGTCCGGTATAGGGATTTACTCTGTACAGGGTGTCCAGCTGCTGGGCAATCAGCGCCTGTGCCCCATAGTAAGCGTCGTCCCCGTCAAAGGATGCATTTACAAACGCCATATACAATTGAAATCCTACCAGAAGAAAGAACAGCCCTATAATCAGCTTCTCCTCCCAGGCGCTTTCTCTCAAGCCGGACAAAAGAGAAAAATCATACTCTTTTCCCCCCTTTATACTTTTCCATGTGACAAAAATTCCTGCCATAGCACACAAAAGGGCAAGAGGCGTAAAAATTTTTACCAGAATGGTAAAGCCATTGTAAAGGGCACAGAGCACCACCGGTATTCCCACCAGCTCAAAAAGAGTAAACAGCAGAATGTAACCGGCAATGAAAGCCACTCCAGGGGTCCTCAGACGCCGCTCTAAAAGCGGCATGGGAAGAAGTCCCATGCAAAACGGGACGGCAAGAAGCCAGAAAATAAGCCCTAATACTTTTAATACGATCATCTTTCTTTTCCCCTTCTTATTTTTTCAGCCGAAACAGGTAATAGGTAAACTCCTGGTCGTCCAGATACCAGGGTGCCTGCGCCGCCAGCTCATACTTTTCATGAATCACTTCAGGATAAGTATCCCTCGCCAACACAAAAGTGGTCTGCCCCTCTGCAATATACCGCTCCTGCTCCTTTTCCACATCATCGATGGCAATGGTCTGGGTCTGGAACCATCTGCAGGTAGGGACAATATCGCACACCGTATAAAGCCCTGCATCCAGACAGCCGATATTCAACAGCGTAGGCTCCTCCTCCTGCTCCACGATCTCCTTAAACTGATACAGGAAGATGTCCTCCTATTTCTCCCCCATGTGGGGAACGTTCATAGAAAACATGTATACGGCGGCTACGCTGGCTGCTACCATCAGAACTGCCCAAATATCTTCCCATCCTTTTATGGATATCTTTCCTTCTGGATGCCTCTGCTCTTTCCTCTCCCCCGACACGCCCACAAACGCAGCCCCCAGCACTGTAAAAACTGAAAGGGGAAGGGCATAATAGGGCAGCTCCGATCCTCCTATATAAATTCCCAGAAACAGGAAAAAACACAGCGCCAGCACATTAAACCGCTCCAGCCATTTTCTCCTTTTGCCAAGTATCTGCCAGCCTACCCCCGGAATGAGAAAGAAAAAGTAAATCCAATTCTGCCGGATTACCCAATACAAAAGCTTACTTAAAGTATAAATTCTGTCAAAAAGCCCCGGTCCTTCCCCATTTAAGTTGCTGTACACAAATACATTGATATACACATAGCCCCAGTACCACTCATACAAGCCATGGTTTAAGGCAAAATAAATCACCCAGGGCAGAAAGGGAATCGCCATACCCCCTAAAAATACCAGGCACCCTTTCACCGCTCCCCACAGATCCTTTTTCACCAGAAAGGAAAATGCCACGCACATCATCCAGGCAAAAAAGAAGCCCAGCACCGTAAACTTAATATTTGCCACCATTCCCGCCAGAATACCGTTTATGAAAACGATTTTCAAGCTCATAGTTCTCTCAGGATATTGGTTTTTAAAATAATCCAGGGAAAAATACAGCCCCCAGATCAGAAATGGAAGACAGACCTCCTCCGCGCTTCCTCCCCAATAAAAGCTGTAAGAACTGACCATTACCGCAAGGGTGGGAATACTGAAAACCAAAGCTCTTCCCTTCTTGACATACAGCTCTAAAATCCGGTAAATGCCAAACAGATCAAAAGCGGCAAGAATCACCTCCATGACGAACACCCCTGCAAAGGTAGTATGAGAGATCAGGTAGGCAATCCCATAAAAGAAATAAAGGTACATGCCCTTCTGGTCAAACACGTCCCTATAAGGCATTTTCCCGTTAAAAAGCGCCTTTCCCACTGAAAAATAGCTGTTAGCATCGTTCCAGTCGTTGCAGGGATAAAGAAAGGAAGATCTGGTTGCAATCAGCATAATCAAAAATGCCGACACAATCAAAAAGCATCCCCTCCAGCTTTTTTTATGTGCAATCTTACCTGTGTTATCCATTCTTTACCTCACCCTCACATCCCCAAAGGGACGTCTTTATAAGCCCCTGGTATTTGATCTTTTCCAACCTGCCAGCCTTTTCTGCACTGCAGATTCATGGCTTTCCTCCCATTTTACACCATTTCCATTCCAAGCACCAGTGTATAATTCTTTAAGATTTTCTATCCATAATAATACATAATATTATTCATGCATAAGTGGACACATTTTTTAAACTATGCTACAATGATGTAATGTATATAACGTCATGATACACGATTTCATACAGGAAAGGTGGATTTATAAGTATGAAGAAAGCACTTGTCATAGGCGCTGGTCCCGCGGGTCTTACCGCCGCTTATGAACTTCTGACCAGATCAGAGGACATTGAAGTTACCGTATTTGAGGAAAGCGATTGCTTCGGCGGTATTTCCAAAACCGTAAATTATAAGGGAAACCGTATGGATATGGGCGGTCACCGCTTTTTCTCCAAGATTCCCGAGGTTAACGAATGGTGGGACAAGATGCTGCCCATGCAGGGAGCGCCCACCTATGACGACATTCTTCTGGACAGACCCATGCCCCTTTCCAAAGGCGGTCCCGATCCGGAAAAGGAAGACAGAGTCATGCTCACAAGACATCGTGTCTCCCGTATTTATTTTGATTCTAAATTCTATGATTATCCCATTTCCTTAAAGCTGGAAACTTTTAAGAATTTTGGTTTTCTCACCACCATGAAGGTAGGCTTCAGTTACCTTGCCGCCCTGGTGCACAAGCTGCCGGACGATAACCTGGAAAACTTTTATATCAACCGTTACGGCCGCAAGTTGTACTCTATGTTTTTTGAATATTATACCGAAAATCTCTGGGGACGCCACCCCAGCGAAATCGACGCCTCCTGGGGCGCACAGCGTACCAAGGGTTTATCCATTATGGCGATCATAAAGGATGTATTTGAAAAGAAATTTAAAAAGAAAAACCGCAAGGTGGAAACCTCTCTGATTGAAGAATTCAAATATCCCAAACTGGGTCCCGGTCAGCTGTGGGACGTTACCGCCAGTGAGATCGAAAAGCTGGGGGGGACTATTATCAAGCATGCAAAGGTGACAAAGGTTCATAAAAATGAAAACAACGTAATTACCTCCCTGACCTACGAACAGGATGGACAGGAACACACCATGGAGGGAGATTATTTCATTTCTTCCATGCCGGTAAAGGATCTGGTTGGCGGTATGAACGATGTTCCCGCCGACCCCAAAAGGATTGCCGCAGGGCTTCCCTATCGTGATTATATGACTCTGGGCGTTCTTGTGCCCAAGATCAATCTGAAAAACAAGACAAAGCTGAAAACCGTTGGCAATATCGTCCCCGACTGCTGGGTCTATGTACAAGATCGAAACGTAAAACTCGGGCGGTTCCAGATCTACAATAACTGGTCCCCTTATATGATCAAAGATCTGGAGCACACCGTATGGATCGGGCTTGAATACTTTGTAAACGAGGGGGACAACTTCTGGAACATGAGTGAAGAGGCGTTCTCGCAAATCGGCATTCAGGAAATGATTAAGCTGGGCTTGATCGACGGTCCCGAGGTTGTGATAGACACCCACATGGAGAAGGTAAAGAAAGCATATCCCGCTTACTTTGATACCTATGATGAGATCGATACTCTGGTGGCATACCTAAGCTCCATCGACAACCTGTACTGCGTAGGACGTAACGGTCAGCACAGATACAACAACATCGACCATTCTATGGTGACCTCCTTTGAAGCCGTTAAGAACATTTTAAGCGGAGAAAAGGACAAGACTAATGTCTGGAACGTAAACACTGAAAAGGAATACCACGAGGAAGGTCCTAAAAACGAAGCTGAGGTTGATTAAGAAAGAGGTCAGCTGGCGGAAACGCTAACTGACCTCTGTTTTTTTATTTTCTGAAAAGGGACTGCCGTGCGCCATGATTGGCGTCTCTGTGTTTCAAGGTGTCGTCCACCACATCCATACGCAGCCCTGCGTCTATGAAATCACAATATTTACAGAAATTGTAATCTCCTCTGCTCTTCTTGATCGCCTGGCGCAGCTTTTGATATTCTGCACTGTTCCATGCCTCCTTTAAAGGCGTCTGGTTCAGATCCGCCAGCGTAGTCGCTTCAAAATTATCGCAGCAGCAGATTCCCATCCTTCCATCCGGGAAAATAAACATATCTGTGTAGGGCATCAGGCAGGTCTCTTTGATGATCTTCTGGGTATTCTGCTTATTGGGGGCGCTTCCCGCGCGATTGGTCAGCACCGCATCCATATAGCGCATCTGGATCAACAGCTCCACATTCTGAAACTCTTCCTCATGCGCCTTTGCGTAATCGTAAATCTCCTGTACATTGTCATGAAGCTTCATATCCCTGCAATAATTATTGATAATCAGCTGATCTACATAGGGAATAATCTCCTTTACCTTGTCCACCGTAAGCAAAAGTCCATTGGAGGAAAGGAAGATAAAACAATCCGGAAGCTGTTCTCTGCAATATTTATGAAACTCTACAATTCTGGTATCCAGAAAAGGCTCATTATTTCCATACAAAGTCAGATGACCTTTATAGCCCCAGTCCCGAAGCTGGTCTATGATGCTGTAAAACAGCTTATCGTCCATCCGCTTATAAGGACGCTTTTCTGCATTTTTATTTGCCGTGCAGAAAGAGCAGGTACTGTTACAGCGATTGATGGTCTCCAGATTGACCACCAGAGGCATAGGCACTTCTTCTCCCTTGAAAAAGTAATCAATATATTTTTCCTGAAGTTTATTTCTCGTAAGAAATTGTAATTTTAAATAACTCTCAGAAGATAGCTTGGGAAATCTTTTCTGTAAATTCCATCCAAGCGCACCGCCAAAGTTGTGAAACTTAACTGACATATCATTCTCCTTTGTTTGTCCAACCGGTTTATTCCTATCTTACTATATTCTTAACCGCAAAGCCTATTATAATTTATGTGGGAGAAAAAAACAACCCTCACCTTTTGGGACATCATTCACAAGGGCAACTGTTTTGTCTCTTTGTATCGGATCCAAACCGTTAACACAATACTGTATTTGTATTGACAATTTTCATTAAAAATGATAATATTGTTTTGTAATTTAGATCAGCGTTCTGAATATCAGAACTTAAATTTATTTTTCAGAATAATTGCGAGAGGATTTGATGTAAAAAATGAAAAAAACAGATAATTCCGTCAAGACATTAAAAAAATCATTAGAAGTTTTGGATTGCTTTATTAGCAGCGATGAAAGCTGGCTGGGAATTACAGATATTGCAAATCAATTAAATCTGAACAAAAGTAATGTATATGATATTTTATATACTTACGAAAAAATGGGATATTTAGATAAGGACCCGGACAGCTCTAAGTATACCTTATCTTTAAAAATGCTGGAATTTGGACACGCAGTAAATCAACACCTGGGCTACGCCCGCTGCATTTATGATCTTCTTCAGGATTTATCCCGCAGTGTGAACCAAATCGTATATTTTTCCGTACCTCGAGGGCATGATTTGCTGTTTCTGTATTCCGTATATCCGCATATTCACCAAAGAGATTTCCCTTATCGGTCGGTGAGCGGCGAGCGCTGTCCTTTATACTGCTCTTCCATGGGAAAAGCAATGCTGGCGTTTTCGTCAACAGATTTGCTAGAACAAATGAAAGATATTACATTTGAGCCCAGGACATCACAGACGATTACAAATTATGAGGATCTTTTTCATGATATTGTAAAAGTCAGGGAACGAGGATATGCACTTGATTTAGGCGAATCTGAATATGGAGTGGGTGCTGTTGGCGTTCCCATATTTGACAGCCGTAATATATTGATCGGTGCAATAAGTATTTGCGGAGTGCTGGCCGTCATCAAGGAAAAGCAGGTTGAGTATTCAAAGCAGTTAAAGGAAGCTGCATTTCAAATACATTTAAGGATATAACAGCTGCTTTGGGTTATATTGAACAAGAAAGGAGGCTAAAAATATAGCGGCTGTTTATGAATATACTAAAAAAGAAAAGGAGGAAAAAAATTGAAGAGCATTCATCTACTAAAAAAAGAGTTTATTTGGGATGACCCTTCCAGCCTATATAAGGCATGTCATGTTTCCACTTGTGTTAAAAATGACAACGGAGATTTGTTAGTAGCACATTTTGGCGGCACCAAGGAAGGTGCCTTAGATTTGGGAATATGGTTATCGCGCAGAATTGACGGTAAATGGCAGAAGCCAAAAAGAATTAAATATATGTATGGATTTCAGCATTGGAATCCAATTCTCCATCAAGACGGCGACAAGGTACTTCTTTATTATAAGGTAGGACATGGCACCCACGATTGGTACACCCTCGTTACGGAGTCCTATGATTTCGGAGAAAGCTGGACAGAGTCAAGAGAAGCTGTTTTGAATGATCACAGTCCCCGTGTGGCAACTAAAAATAATATCCTTGTAGCGTCAGACGGAAGATGGTTTGGGGGTACTTCAACGGAGGATGATTTAAATCACGATTGTTACATTGATATTTCTGAAAATCGGGGGCAGACATGGAATATCCACCCCATTCCCTTTACCCATCAACACTTGCCACATCCGAACAAAATTGAATGGGAAGGCGTAAAGGAATTGTGGGAAAGCGACCCGGCAATCGTCCTTAAGTGGGATGGCATTATACAGCCTGCATTATGGCAAAGCGACGAAAAGACCTTTCATTGCCTGATGAGAAGTTCAAGAGGATCCATTTATCGTTCAGATTCTTACGACAATGGAGAGACGTGGTGCGAAGCATATCCCACGGAACTGCCTAATAACAATTGTGGAATAAATGTGGTGCAGATGTCCGACGGCGCGCTTATTCTGTTCTACAATCCAATTAATGTCAATTGGGGAGAACGCACCCCTTTATCAGCGATCATATCGGTTGATAATGGGCTGACCTGGTCCGGGCGCTATGACTTTGAGACGGATCCCGGAGAATACTCCTATCCCTATGCCATTGTAAAGGACAATTTGATCGATTTAACTTATACGTGGAGACGTCAAAAGATCGTCCACTGCGAATTAGAAATTACAGATGTACAGGGGGAGTAAGCTATGTATCAATTGGAAAAAATAAAACAAAAAATTGCCGAAAATCAACCGGTTGTCGGTGCTAATATCCTCCTCAGCGATTCCGTAGTAAGTGAAATATTTGGATTTGCCGGATGCGATTATGTGTGGATCGATATGGAACATTCACCGCTCTCCTACAAAGATGTTGAAAGCCATATTATTGCGGCGCATTCAGGAAACGCGGCAGCATTTGTCAGAATACCATGGAATGACCAGGTAATGGTAAAAAGAGTCCTGGATATGGGACCTGACGGAATTATTTTTCCATTTATCAAGAATGCAGACGACGTATCAAAGGCAGTGCAGGCATGTATGTACCCGCCAAAAGGAATTCGGGGTTGGAATCCTCTGCGCGCTAATAAATATGGATGCGTAGAAAATGATTGGTATATTGAACATGTAGACAGTTTGATATGGAAAATTATGATGATTGAACAGATCGACGCTATCAATAATTTAGATGAAATTTTGCAGGTAGAGGGTCTGGACGCAATTCTCATTGGACCAAGCGACTTATCCGCCTCTATGGGTAAGCTTTTACAGACCGACACCCCGGAATTTACAGCGGTTATTGATCATGTAATTCATGTGGCACGAAATGCCGGAATCCCCGTAGCACTTGCAGTACCAACAGGAACCCCGGTTGCAAAATTGTGTGAATGGTTTCAAAAAGGGATACAGATTATATCCATCGGCCAGGATGAATATTTTTTGTCTTCCTCTATAAAAGCAGGCGTATCCGCTGTAAATGAAGCCTTCACAATTTGTATGAAGGAAACTGCCAATTAGAGCTTCGCAGTTTTTTCATGCACTTTATTTTAACATAAAATTTATGGTGAATTTAGATTATCTCTTTA
>DKYT01000055.1:0-350 GCA_002492465.1 Lachnospiraceae bacterium UBA7093
AATCATATGAAAGAAGAATTGATACGATCAATTCCGTTTTAAATTCTTACGGCATTTCTTCTATTGAAGAAGCTGAGAAAATTACAAAAGACGCTGGGCTTGACGTATATGAGCAGGTTAAGAAAATCCAGCCCATCTGTTTTGAAAATGCTTGCTGGGCTTACACCGTAGGCGCTGCAATTGCAATCAAGAAAGGCTGCAGAAAGGCTGCTGACGCTGCCGCTGCAATCGGAGAGGGACTTCAGGCATTCTGTATCCCGGGTTCTGTTGCCGATACCCGTAAGGTTGGTTTGGGACACGGAAATCTTGGCAAGATGTTGCTGGAGGAAGAGACAGAGTGTTTCGCATTC
>DKYT01000055.1:645-3453 GCA_002492465.1 Lachnospiraceae bacterium UBA7093
GAAGAGACAGAGTGTTTCGCATTCTTAGCGGGACATGAATCCTTTGCCGCTGCCGAAGGCGCTATCGGTATCGCAGAAAAAGCAAACAAGGTTCGTCAGAAACCCCTTCGCGTAATTCTTAACGGTCTTGGAAAGGACGCTGCAAAGATCATTTCCAGAATCAATGGATTTACATTTGTGGAAACAGAATACGATCCCTATACCAACACTGTAAAGGAGATCGAGCGCAAGTCTTATTCCGAGGGACTTCGTGCAAAGGTTAACTGCTACGGCGCAAACTCTGTTCCCGAGGGCGTGGCAATCATGTGGAAGGAAAATGTAGACGTTTCCATTACCGGTAATTCTACCAATCCTACCAGATTCCAGCATCCGGTAGCGGGTACCTATAAGAAAGAAAGAATCGAAGCCGGAAAGAAATATTTCTCAGTTGCATCAGGCGGCGGTACAGGTCGTACCCTTCATCCTGACAACATGGCGGCAGGTCCTGCTTCCTACGGATTTACAGATACCTTAGGACGCATGCATTCCGATGCACAGTTCGCAGGTTCCTCATCCGTACCGGCTCACGTTGAAATGATGGGTCTGATCGGAATGGGCAATAACCCTATGGTAGGCGCTACCGTTGCTGTTGCGGTTTCCGTGGAGGAAGCGGCGAAGGCAGGTAAATTCTAAGAGTTTCATTAGATTTTGAAAGGGCTGACAAATTGTATCCCAATTTGTCAGCCCTGTTTTATGTCCAATAAGCCAGCGCGCAAAACGCGTCAGCGTTTGGGATTTTATGCCTGCGCAGATACTGCGTCCGGGCGTTTGCCCAGTTTTTTGAAGGTAAACAGAAGCAGAAGCCCTCCCAGAAGAAGGTGTATAAGATAAACCGGTAGGACAGAAGCTTCCGGGTATATTCCAAAATAGCCGTCAACCAGAAAGGAAGAACTGTTAATAATACAATGTAACAATACGCAGAGCCAGATATTATGATATTTTCCGTATATGTATCCAAGAGCAAGCCCCATGAGGAATGCATAAGTTCCCTGAACCAGATTTGCATGCAGTACCCCAAAGGCAAATGCCTGAATAATATTGGCAATCCAGAAATGGTCGCTTACTTTTCCTGCAATTCTAAAAGTAACGCCTCTGCATAGGAATTCCTCGCCCATAGGAGCAAGAATCACAGCGGCAAGAAAAGAGAGGGGCGTAAGTTCTGAAAGACCAGCTATCTCCATCAGATCTACATATCCCTGAAGCAGATCGGGAAACACAAGGTAAATAAGGTTTAAGGCGCTGCTGGTTAAAAATTGAATAGAGATCCCTAAAAGTATGATAAACCCTACTTCCCGGATGCCCGGCTGCTGAAAGTGGGCGTCTCTCTTTTTCCGTCCGTATGCCAGATAATACCATATGCCAAATATAACCAATCCTGTGATTTGATAGATTACGGTAATCAAAAGAATATTGGTGTAACACTGAATCAGAGCGGCGTTAAGAAGATCCATGTAGTCACCGTTTCCGCCCTGTTTGAACATTTCTGACATGATAAAGATAAAAACAGCTGCGAATATACTTACGAAATTCAGCAAAAAGGAAAGCGCCAGGGGAAGCATAGACACAATAAACCAACCAATTTTTTTAAGAACTTTCATTTCAATTCCTCCAAACTCTATTTTTTTTATACTACCATTTTCAGGACTTTTTTTCAATTATATCTCCTGTTATTTTGATTACTGTAAGGGTTAAAATATTTATATGGACATTTGTGATTAAATACCTTAAAATAGTAATAAATATTTTATTCGGAAGAGGGAGAAGAAAATGATTTATTGTACACAGTGTGGAAATGAAAACGACGATGCTGCGAAATTCTGTCGCAATTGTGGCGCAAAGCTGGAACAGGCTGTTCCCCAGGCAGAGGAAACGGTGCAGGAGGAGACAGCGCCTGCTTACGAAAAGATAACAGACGCCGAGGAAGAAAAACCGGCTCAGGTTCCTTATCAGGGCAGCTTTCAGAATTCTTATGAGTCAAACAGTTACAGCGGAAGCGATACAGAATCAAACCGTTATTATGATACACAGACAACATCGCCTTATTATTCGGCAAATCAGACAGAAGAGAAGCAGGGAGGCGGAAACATTGGTTTTGCCATCGCCTCTTTGGTGTGCGGTATTCTCTCCATGCTGTGCTGCTGCCTGACGCTGTTTAGCGTAGTGCTTGGGGTTGCTGCAATTGTACTTGGTATTATTGCCATCTGCTTTAAGTATGACGGTAAGGGGATGGCAATTGCAGGCATTATCACAGGCGGTTTGGGACTGGTAATCGGCGTGATTGCACTGGTTTGGAGCGGCAGCGTAGCGGCTCAGGACTTTTTAGATTACTATGACTTTTATTAAGAAAGAAAACGAAGTTAAATACAGGGCAGATGAAATCTTTTACCTGATAGGGAAAGGGTTTTGGCTGCCCTTTTGCTTGGTGGGGATTTGGTTTGCCCATGGAGGGTATGAACGTTACGGAGATCTTGCCACATGCGCTATTCGCAGAATGTGTGGTCTGCCATGTCCGGGATGCGGAGGAACCAGGGCGTTTTATTCTTTATTCCGGGGAGCTTTTATCGATAGCTTTCTGTTTAATCCGACGGTAATTTATGGAGTGCTTGCCTATTTTCATTTTATGGCGTTGTTTTTTTACCGTAAACATATCCGTAAAACGATCGGAGAGAAGGAGATACAAATACCCTATTATTTATATGGCGCCATTGCGGTGATCATCCTCCAATGGATGATAAAGATAATAAATATTTTATTCTTTTAATATTTTTT
>DKYT01000030.1 GCA_002492465.1 Lachnospiraceae bacterium UBA7093
ACCTGCTTGGGGTATGATTGGTACCCTGATAGGTCTTGTTAACATGCTTTATGAAATGGATGATCCTTCCAGCATCGGTCCCTCCATGGCGGTGGCGTTGATTACCACTCTGTATGGATCTATGCTTGCCAACTGGATCTGCGCGCCTGTTGCCGGGAAATTGAAATCAAACAATGCAAATGAGATTATGATCAAGGAAATTATGATAGAAGGGCTGCTCTCTATTCAGGCAGGAGAGAATCCCAGAGTAATTGAAGAAAAGTTAAAGTCGTTCCTGTCGCCGGGCGATCGCATCAGTCAGGATGACGGAGGTGAGGAAAATGGCTAAAAGGAAACCGGATGAGCCTCCCAAAGGCGCCCCGGCGTGGCAGTCCACCTTTGCGGATCTGATGAATCTGCTTCTCTGTTTCTTCGTTATGTTGTTTTCCATGTCCACCATTGACGCTCAGAAGTTTGAGTTGATTGCCGCTTCCTTTAATCAGACCTTCAGCATTTTTGATTCGGGAGCGACGGCGATTGGCGAGGGTGTCCTTACGGGGATGGGAGTCAGCCAGCTGACAGAGCTTGATGATTATATAAATAGTACAGGGCGGGATAATAAAGGCGATACAATTCCCAAAGATCTGGAATCTGCAGCGGAAATGATGGAAGAGGCAAAGATACGGGAATCCGAGGAAATGGCAAGTGAAATCGAAGAGGCAATGCAGGAGAAGAATCTTGACAAGGAAATTGACATAGAATTTACGGCACAGTATGTACAGCTTACTTTGAACGGCGCTTTGCTGTTTGACTCGGGGAGTGTGGAGATCAAGGAAGAGGCGCTGCCGCTGATGAATCAGTTGGGAATTATACTCCAGAGGTTTGGAACGGGGGTCATCGAAATTGAGGGACATACGGACAATGTTCCCATGTCCGGCAGTAAGTATTCCAACAATGATGAACTGAGCAGCGGGCGGGCCTTATCGGTATTTTATTATCTGGAACAGAATACGACGCTGGATGTGAGTCGGATTAAGCATTCCGGAAGAGGAGAATATGTTCCGATTGCGGATAATTCTACGGCGGAAGGAAGAGCTAAGAACAGAAGAGTGGAGATTAAGATCTATAATTCTTTGAGTTCTTATTAATAATCATAAAGAGAGGCTTATTGACATGAAGAAAAATCTGATTTCAATTATTATTCTTGCGCTGTTGATTGTGAATATTGTGCTGACATCGGTTATGATGTTCAGCGTAATGAGCACCAACAAAAAGACAGCGAATCTGGTAACAGACATTGCCTCGGCAATCAGTCTGGAATTGGGAGAAGAAGAGGAAGGCGAACCGGCGGAAGTGATCCCCATGGAAGATACCCAGACCTATACCATTGCAGACTTACGGATCCTTCTGAAAAAGGCGGAACCTTCAGCGGAAGGTGAGACAGACCCTGATGACCATTATGCGCTGTTAAACGTAACTCTTTCCATGAACAGCAAGCATAAAGATTACAAGACCTATTCGGACTTGTCTACAAGAGAAGATTTGATTAAGGGGCAGATCAATGATGTGGTGAGTCAGTATACCTTAGATCAGGCAAAAGAAAGCAACCAGCAGATAGAGGATGAAATCTTAAATAAGATCCAGACCCTTTTTGATTCCGATTTCATTTTTGATGTGACACTGAGCAGTTATCTCTATCAATAAGCGCCGTACAAGGCAGATCATATGACAGGATATTACGGCTGAAATGAAGGAGGTGAAAGCTCGTGGGTGAGGTATTATCTCAAAGTGAGATAGACAATTTGCTGGCAGCGTTAAGCAGCGGCGAACTGGATGTGGAAGAGATACAGGAGCCTGGGGAAAAGCAGGTGAAAGATTATGACTTTAAACGACCTGCGAAGTTTTCCAAGGAGCATCTGAGAACCCTTGAGATTATTTATGAACATTATGGAAGACTGATATCTACCAATCTTCCGGTTTATCTGAGAAAGAATATACAGGTGACGGTGGCAAGTTCTGAAACAGTTACCTTTTCAGAATTCACAAATGCGCTTTCCAACCCGGTTATATTGGGAATTGTAGATTTTTCACCTCTTGCGGGAAATATTATTATGGAATTATCGCCCAATTTGGGGTTTGCCATGATCGACAGAATGCTTGGAGGGCAGGGTGCTCCTCTGGAAAAGAGCAGAGACTTTTCGGAGATTGAAATGACCATTCTGCAGCGGCTTCTGGTGGTATGTATGCAGTTGATGCGGGAACCGTGGAAAAATGTGGTGGATATTAATCCAATGATGGAAAGAATTGAAACCAATGCGCAGTTTGCCCAAGTGATTGCCCCCAGCGATATGATCGCAATTGTTTCCATGAGCGTTAAGATCGGCGATGTGGAAGGGCTTATGAATATCTGTCTTCCTTATTTTACGCTGGAAGATGTGATGGATAAGTTGAATACCAAGTATTGGTTCTCAACAATGCAAAAGGATGATTCGATAGATTATGAGGAGCATATCGAATCATTGATTAAGAGGATCGACATACCTGTGAAAGCTGTCCTTGGAAAGAGCCAGGTGGCGGTAAATGATTTCTTAAGCCTGCAGGTTGGAGATATAATAAGATTAGACAGTAAGGTGGATTCGGAAATGAATATTTATGTTGGAAATATCAGAAAGTTCACGGCGCTTCCTGGATCCATGAAAGAAAATTACGCGGTTCAGGTAACATCAATAATCAGAGAGGGGGAGTAATGCGTGGACGGAATGTTGTCACAAGATGAAATAAATGCGCTGCTTTCGGGCATGGATCTGTCCGGCAGTGCAGAAGCAGAAAGCCCGGCAGCGGAAGACACTGCGGAAGCGGGGGAAAAGGGTACAATTGATGAAAGCCTGCTGACGCCGGATGAACGGGATGCAATAGGTGAGATTGCCAATATCAGCATGGGATCTTCCGCTACCACCTTATATTCTCTGGTAAACAGAAAAGTAAATATTACAACCCCAGTGGTAGAGATTGCCGATTGGGAAATGGTGGTAGGAAATTACGAACGCCCCTGTGTTTTTATACAAATTCGTTATACATCGGGATTGGATGGTTCCAATATTATGATCCTGAAGGAACATGACGTAAAGGTAATAACGGATTTGATGATGGGAGGAGACGGAAGCAATACGGAGGGAGAGCTGGGAGAACTCCACCTGAGCGCTATTTCCGAGGCGATGAATCAGATGATGGGATCCGCGGCTACTTCCATGTCTACCATGCTTGGGAAGATGATTGATATCAGCCCCCCGGAGGCGAATCTGATTGATCTAAATGATTTTAAAGAGGGAGGAGAAATTGCATCCTTTTTGAAAGGAAATTTTGTAAAGATCTCCTTCAGAATGCAGATAGACGAATTGGTTGACAGTACAATCATGCAGCTGTATCCAATTGAATTTGCCAAAGGTCTTTATGAAAGCTTCATTTTAAATCAACCGGAACCGGAGCCTGCTCCGGCGCCAGCTCCCGAGCCAACTGCTCCGCCTGCTATGGATGCGTCATCTATGGCGCAGCCTGATATGGGGATGGGGATGCCCCAGATGAATATGGGCATGCCGCAGATGAACATGGGCATGGGAATGCCGCAGATGGATATGAACATGAATCCTCAGGGCATGCCGATGGGCGGTATGCAGGGGATGCCGATGATGGGAATGCCTATGCAGGGAATGCCTCAGATGGCGATGGGAATGAATCCTCAAATGCCCCAGATGAACATACAGCCTGCTCAGTTCCAGAGCTTCAACAATGTGGGCGCCGTTCCGGGACAGGAGAACATAGGACTTATTCGGGATGTACCGCTGGAGGTTACCGTCGAATTGGGCAGAACTAAAAAATCCATAGCGGAAATACTAGACTTTGCACCGGGAACAATCATAGAGCTTGACAAGATAGCCGGTGAGCCTATAGATGTACTTGTAAATGGTAAGTTTGTTGCAAAGGGCGAGGTTGTGGTTATTGAAGAAAGTTTTGGTATCCGTGTAACCGAAATAATAAAATAAAAGGTAGGAGAGAATAATATGGCAAAGAATATTTTAATTGTTGATGATGCAGCTTTCATGCGTATGATGATCAAGGACATTCTGACAAAGAATGGCTATAACGTAGTGGGAGAGGCTGAAAATGGTGCGAAGGCGTTTGATAAGTATAATGAACTGAAGCCGGATCTTGTACTTATGGATATTACCATGCCGGAAGTGGATGGTATTGCAGCGCTGAAGAAGATCAAAGGGGCTGACCCGGGGGCAATGGTAATTATGTGCTCTGCAATGGGACAGCAGGCCATGGTTATTGAAGCCATTCAGAGCGGGGCGAAGGACTTTATCGTTAAGCCTTTCCAGCCGGAGCGTGTATTGGAAGCCGTTAAAAAGGTAGTGGGCTGATATGCTCCTTTCAGTTACCACAAGGACGGATAGCTATCTTCAGTTTATAACGGTGCTGATTCTTTTCGTTTTCGTGCTTGCGGCAACCTATCTGGTAACCAGATGGATCGCCAAGTACCAAAAGGGAAAAACGGGTTCCGGGAATCTGGAAATTGTGGAAACCTGCCGGATTGCCCAGAATAAGTATGTCCAGATTATAAGAGCAGGGAAGAAGTACCTTGTGGTTGCCGTGGGAAAAGATGAGATTCATATGCTTTCGGAGCTTTCTGCGGAAGAACTTGTCTTTTTGGAAGAAAATCAGGAGCAAATGCCCAGTTTTGCAAATGTTCTTGATAGAGTTAAAAAAATGACGGAAAAAGATAAGGACTAAAGGATAAGGCAATTATATGAAAAAGAACTTTGCCGTAAATAAAATCATAAAGCTAATATGCCTGCTGCTGACGGTAGGCATATTGTGTATTATTCCCAAATGGGATGTACAGGCGGCTGGCGTGGATCCCGGCATGACGGGAGAGACCCAGGAACGGACGAATATTGAGGAACCGGGAAGCGCAGATACCAGGGAAGAGTTGGGAGAATTGAATATTGCAAACAATCTGACAATTACCCAAAGCGGCGGCAACGGTCAGGTAAATGGTACATTACGGATTTTACTCACGCTGACATTAATAGGACTTGCGCCGATCCTGCTGATCATGCTTACCTCCTATACCAGAACCATTATTGTCCTTCATTTTACCAGAGCCGCTTTGAATACGCAAACGGCGCCGCCCAATCAGGTTCTGATTGGGTTGGCTTTGTTTTTAACCTATTTCATTATGCAGCCTACCCTGACCCGGGTTTATGACGAGGCTGTGGTTCCTTTTGAGGAGGGAACCATAACTCAGGAGGAATTTTTGGAAGTAGGAATTCAGCCCTTCAGGGAGTTTATGTACACCCAGACCCAGACCAAGGATGTAAGGATGTTTCTGGAGATTTCAGGGGAAGAATGGACTGGAAATCTGGATGACCTTTCCCTTGCGGTGCTGGTTCCCAGCTTTATTCTGGGGGAACTGCGGCAGGCGTTTATTATTGGTTTTATTATATATATTCCTTTTATTGTAATTGATATGGTGGTGGCGTCTACCCTGATGAGTATGGGCATGATGATGCTTCCCCCTACTACGATTTCCATGCCCTTTAAGATCCTTTTGTTTGTGCTCGCAGACGGATGGGATCTGATTATTGTGAATCTGGTGAAGTCATTTTACCCATAGTGTGCAGGAGGGATAAAAAAGATGTCGATTGATGAGGTTACAGCGGTTGCCAGCTCAGCTTTGTTCCTGGTAATAAAGGTAGCGGCGCCGGTTCTTCTGGTGTCCTTGATAGTTGGTCTGATTATCAGCATTTTTCAGACGGTTACTTCCATACAGGAGCAGACCCTTACTTTTGTTCCGAAGGTGCTTGCCGTATTTCTTGCATTGACTGTATTGGGAAACTGGATGCTGACGGAGATGACAGGTTTTATGGAAACTCTGTGGTCTGATTTTGCCCGTTATGTAAGGTAGCAGTTATGCTGGAATATACATTTGCCTATGAGGATTTGGAATATTTTCTGCTGGTGTTGGTGAGAGTGAGCTGTTTTGTATTTATAGCGCCTTTTTTCAGCATGACCAACACGCCCAGAAACGTTCGGATTGCCCTCAGCTTTTTTGTGTCGGTTCTCCTTTACCATGCGCTTCCCCGCGAGACGGTAGCATATGAAACCCTTTTGGGATACTTTGTGATTATAATGAAAGAGGCGTTGACCGGGCTTTTGATTGGTTTTGCCGCCAATCTTTGCAGCACGGTGGTGACCTTTGCAGGGCAGGTTGCGGATATGGAGATGGGGCTTTCCATGGCAAGTATGCTGGATCCCGCTACCAGAGAGAACTCTACCATTTCCGGTATTTATTATAATTATATGGTTCTGCTGATGCTGATGATTTCTGGGATGCACAGATACCTGCTGAAAGCGCTTGCAGAAACCTATACCCTGATCCCCATAAACGGGGCTGTATTTCATAGGGAATCTCTTCTTACGGCAACCCTGGGATTTATGGCGGATTATATTTTGATTGGCTTTCGCATATGCCTTCCCATATTTGCGGTTATGATTATTCTGAACGCCGTGCTGGGGGTTCTGGCGAAGGTGTCGCCGCAGCTGAATATGTTTGCGGTAGGTATTCAGATGAAGGTACTGGTAGGTATCAGTATTTTGTTTCTATCTACTTCCATGCTGCCTGGCGCTGCTAATTTTATTTATGAACAGATGAAGCATGCCGTGGCGGTGTTTGTAGAGAGCATGATGTAGAAAGGACTGATTGAAAGGTTGATAAAGGACGGCGGAGCGGCGAAGGATCGTAAATTCATATTGAACTATCAGCTGCAGTTCTTTGCCAAGGATGGTCCCGGCGGCGAAAAGACCGAAGAGCCTACCGCCAAAAAGCTGGAGGACGCCCGGAAAGACGGTCAGGTAGCAAAAAGCAAGGAGATTGGGAATGCTTTCGGCATACTAGCCCTGTTTATTACATTACAGATCTACCTGGGAACCATGGGAACAAGCTTTATAGAAGGATTCCATGGGGTTTATAATCAGATCCCGGATATGGTGAAAATGTACAATGGAGAACTGCCCACGGCGTCTGTTCTTACGCTGATCCGCAGCATGATGTTCCGGCTGCTTCTGTTGATTCTGCCGATTCTTCTGGTAGCCTTTGCCGTTGCCTTTATATGCGATGTAGTGCAGGTGAAGTGGAAGCCTACCTCCAAGCCTATGCAGCCGAAGTTCAACAAGCTAAGTCCCTTGAAAGGATTTAAAAGAATTTTTTCCGCCAACTCCCTGGTAGAGCTTTTAAAAGCGGCGCTGAAGCTGGTGGTAATCGGATATGTAGTGTATTCTTACCTCCAGGGGAGGCTAAACGAGATTTATATTCTGTATGATATCGCTTTAAACCGCGCCATTGGATTGATTGGTGAGATTGTGATCGATTTAGGGATCAGAATTGCCGCGGTATATATGATCATCGCTTTTCTTGATTTTGCTTATCAGAAATACAAGTTTAAGCAGGATATGAAGATGACCAAACAGGAAGTAAAAGATGAATTTAAAAATCAGGAAGGGGATCCCCAGATCAAAGGGAAGCAGAGACAGCGTATGCGGGAGGCTTCCATGCGCAGAATGATGCAGCAGCTTCCGGAAGCGGATGTGGTTATCACAAACCCGACCCATTACGCGGTGGCGATCAAATATGATCCGGACAAGTATGATGCCCCTTATGTGCTTGCCAAGGGAGAAAATTATCTGGCGCAGAGGATCAAGGATATAGCAAGGGAAAATGATATTGAAATTGTGGAAAATAAACCTCTTGCAAGAATGCTTTACGCAAATGTGGATATTGGGGAGCTTGTCCCACCGGAATTATATCAGGCGGTAGCGGAGGTGCTTGCCTTTGTTTACCATTTGAAAGGAAAAGTATAAAGAAAGGAGAGTGGCTATGAGAAAAGCGGATATTGGTGTTGCGGCATATGTACTTGCAGCATTTGTCATGATGATTGTGCCTGTTCCCAATGGGCTTTTGGATGTGCTGCTTGCCTGTAATATAGCGATTGCTTTTACCATCCTTTTTGGAACTATGTTTTCCAAAGAGGTGTTGGATATGTCTTTTTATCCTACCATGTTGCTGTTTACCACCATATTCAGAATTTCCCTGAATATTTCTTCTACCCGTTTGATTCTGACCACCGGCGACCCGGGACGGGTGGTTGCCGTTTTCGGAAGTTATGTAGGCGGCGGCGACCTGATAGTGGGATGTATTGTTTTTATTATTTTGATTCTGATTCAGTTTATGGTAATCAACAAAGGTTCCGAGAGAGTGGCGGAGGTAACGGCAAGATTTACCCTGGACGCTATGCCGGGTAAACAGATGGCAATCGATGCCGACTTGAATACCGGAGCCATTACCGATGCGGAAGCAAAGAAGCGGAGAGATAAGATCCAGGAGGAAGCAAGCTTTTTCGGTTCCATGGACGGTGCCGTGAAGTACGTAAAGGGAGACGCTACGGCGGGACTGGTGATTACGGCTGTCAATATTGTAGGCGGTATCGCCATGGGAATGCTCCGCCAGGGATTGGATATCTCGGCAGCTTTGGATAAATATGTAATTCTGACCATTGGCGACGGACTGGTAAGCCAGATTCCGTCTCTGCTGATTTCTTTGTCTACCGGTATTCTGGTGACCAAAGGCTCCAAGGATGCGGATTTTGGTACGGTGCTGATCAGTCAGCTTTTTGGCATTCCCAAGGTACTTTATCTGGTAGGCATTATTATTGCAGGGCTGGGAATCGTTACGCCCCTTCCTGATATTATCTTTCTTGCCCTTGGTTTGACTTTCATTGTAACAGGAAGAATTATAGCCGGTACCATTGAGACGGCCCAGATCGAGGGGGAAGTGGATGCAGAGGAAGCGGCGGCGGAGGAAATCAGGCAGCCGGAGAATGTCAACAGCCTGCTTCAGGTAGATCCCATCGAACTGGAATTTGGTTATGGGATCATTCCCCTTGCCGATGTGAATCAGGGCGGCGATCTTTTGGACCGTGTGGTAATGATCAGAAGGCAGATTGCCCTGGAGCTTGGAACGGTAGTGCCGATTATTCGTCTGCGGGACAATATACAGCTCAATCCCAATCAATATATTATTAAAATAAAGGGAATACAGGTCAGCGAGGGAGAGATTCTCTTTGACCATTATATGGCGATGAATCCCGGATACGTGGAGGAGGAGATTACGGGAATTCCCACCTTTGAGCCTTCCTTCCATCTGCCGGCAATCTGGATCACAGAAGGGCAGAGAGAGCGCGCCGAGAGCATGGGCTATACGGTGGTAGATCCGCCGTCCATTATTGCCACTCATCTGACGGAAATTATCAGGCAGTATATTTCCGAACTGCTTACAAGACAGGATGTACAGAACCTTGTGAACAATTTGAAGGAAACCAATCCATCACTGGTGGAAGAGCTTGTGCCTAAGCTGTTAGGGCTTGGAGAGGTGCAGAAGGTGCTGCAGAATCTTTTAAAAGAGGGAATTTCCATAAGAGATCTGCTTACCATATTTGAAACCCTTGCGGATTACGCCGCCACTACGAGAGATACCGACATTCTTACGGAATATGTGCGGCAGAGTTTGAAAAGGGCAATCTCCAGCAAGTTTTTCCCGGCAAACGAAACCACCAGTGTGGTTACCCTGGATCCCAAGCTGGAGCAGGAGGTTATGGCAAGTGTGAAACAGACGGAAACCGGCGCTTATTTAAGTCTGGATCCGGAAAAAACCAAAGCAATTATGAAATCCGTGGAAAACGAAATCACAAAGCTGGAAAATCTCGGGAAAAATCCTATAGTGATTACATCCCCAATTGTCCGTATGTACTTTAAGCGGCTCACAGAGGATTATTTTAAAGATTTGATTGTGGTTTCATACAATGAAATAGAAAGCTACATCGAATTACAATCTGTAGGAATGGTGACAGCATGATAATCAAAAAATTTCAGGGAAAAACAGAAGCGGAAGCGGTGGAGAGCGCGAAAAAGGAGCTGGGCAGCAATGTAGTGATTATGAATGTCCGGAATATAAAGCGCAAAGGGTTGCTGGGCTTTTTAAAAGCGCAGGTGGTGGAAGTTACAGTCGCTTTGGAAGAAGAGCCCGAACAGCTTTTCACGCCCAGAAAAGAGGAGCAGCGCCCTCAGTCTTCTTTCATCGATGCGGCAGTGCAGAAGGCGGCAATGGATGTGTCGGCTTCCATTGAGAGTAATATGGCAAAAGCGGCGGAGGCGGAAAGCAGCCGTCCGGACAGCAGCGCCATTGAAGAAAAACTGGATACCCTTCATACATTATTGGAACAGCAGCTCCAAAAGCCGGACGAGGCAAAAGGAGAGGAGCTGGAGGAAGAGAAGGAAAGCGAAGTGGAGCGCTTTATGAAGCTGCTCTACAATACCATGCTCACCAACGAGGTAAGCGAGCAGAATGCCAATCAAATCATCGATGAGATTGAGAAAATCAACAAGCCCAATATGCCTTTTGATTATGCCCTTGCCAATACCTATCAGAAAATGATTTTGAAGTTTGGAAAGCCCATGGAGATTACGCCGGCCCAAAAGGGACCGAAGATCGTATTTTTCATTGGACCTACAGGCGTAGGTAAAACCACAACGATTGCGAAAATTGCTTCCAAATTCAGCGTGGAGAGCGGGCAGAAGGTAGCGCTTCTGACGGCGGACACTTACAGGATCGCGGCGGCGGAACAGCTTCGGACTTACGCCAATATTCTGGAAGTCCCCTTCCGGGTAATCTATTCTACGGAAGAGGTGGAAGCGGCGCTAAGAGATTTCAGGGATTATGATTATATATTGGTGGATACGGCGGGACACTCCCATCAGAATGAGGCGCAGAAGGAATCCATGAGCAGTTTTATTCATTCGGTAGACGGGATGGCTGAGAAGGAAGTTTTTCTGGTATTGAGCGCCACTACCAAATACCGGGATCTGCTTCATATTGCAGATGCCTATTCGGCGATGACGGATTATAAGTTGATTTTTACCAAGCTGGATGAGACCACCACCTTGGGAAATCTTTTGAATTTAAAGCTGCATACGGGCGCTTCTCTATCCTATGTAACCTACGGACAGAATGTTCCCGATGATATCGAGGTGTTTAACCCCCAGAAAACGGTAAAACAGCTTTTAGGGGGAAGGAAGAGTTAACAGGAAATACGAAGGGTAAAGCGAGGAAAATAGATGGACCAAGCCGAACAATTAAGAAACATAATTAAAGCCAGCGGCACTTCTCACAACAGACCTCTTGCAAGGGTGATTACAGCCACCAGCGGCAAGGGGGGCGTGGGCAAATCCAATACGGCAATCAATCTGGCGATCCAGTTCCGGAAGATGGGGAAGAGGGTTATTATTTTGGATGCGGATTTTGGGCTTGCCAACATCGAGATTATGTTTGGTACCGTGCCGAAACATAACTTATGTGATTTAATTTATCAGGGAAAAAACATCAAGGAGATTATTACCTGGGGACCTATGGATGTGGGCTTTATATCGGGAGGATCCGGAATTGCGGGATTATCCAACCTGAGTAGAGATTATCTTTCTTATATTATTAACAATCTGGCGGAACTGGATTCTATTGCAGATATTATCCTGGTTGATACAGGCGCAGGCATTTCAGACGCGGTGCTTGAGTTTTTGGTGGCAAGTGGGGAGATTCTGCTGGTAACTACGCCGGAGCCTACTTCCATTACGGACTCCTATTCCCTTTTAAAGGCATTGGGCAGGCATACAAGATATTCGCCGGAAATGTCCCAGGTGAAGGTAATTGCCAATAAGGTGGATGAAATAAGTGATGGAGAGACACTTTTTAATAAATTGAATTCTGTAGTGAGCAGGTATTTAAAGGTCCCTATTTCCTATTTGGGAGCGGTTCCCTTGGATCACCAGTTATCCAAAGCAGTTATGCACCAGATGCCGGTATCCATTCAGGCGCCTGCAGCAAGATCGGCGGTTGCCTACGAAAATATTGCGGCGACCCTGATGAACAAGGAAATTACGAAAAGTATCCCCAAAAGAGGAATGGCGGCTTTCTTTTCGCATATAGTAACAGGAAAAATATTTTAGGGGGAGGGGAGCAGATGTTATCACAATACATTGTCCCGGGAAATCGGGTAGAGCTCCAAATAGTAGATAAAACCAAGGGGATGGACGATCTGGAAAAAAAGAAGGTGTACCAGACCCAGGTAATCGATATTCTGTCGGAAGACCGGTTTGAGATTTTAATGCCCATAGAAAAATCAAAGCTCATCTTACTGCCTGTAGGGGGGGAGTATGACACCTATTTCTATACGGCAGGAGGGCTGTATCAGTGTTTTGCAACTGTGATAGACCGGTACAAGACAGACAACCAATTTATTCTGTTGATGGAGTTGTCCAGTAATTTAAGAAAATTTCAGAGAAGAGAATATTATCGTTTAAGCTGCGTGTTGGATATGGATTCCAGGCCTCTTGAAAAAGAGGAGATCGATGCGGTGGAAAAGAAAAATAATTATCTTGTGCCGGGGCTTCCTTTAAAACGCAGCATTATTGTGGATATCAGCGGAGGCGGTATTCGGTTTGTGGGAGATTATGCCTATGAGCCGGAAAGCCTGGTGTGCTGTAAATACAATCTGGTCAGAAACGGAAAGGCAAGGGAATATACCCTGGTGGCTAAGGTTTTGATGGTAAAGGAACTGGAGGGAAAGCCCGGATATTATGAGCATCGGGCACAGTATATCAATATCGATACAAAGGAAAGAGAAGAGATTATTCGTTTCATTTTTGAAGAGGAAAGAAAAAACCGAAAAAATGAAAAAGGTTTATAAATTGGTGATTATGCACCCATGAGAAGCAGAGATTGTGCTATAATATACTATATATGATATTAGATTGTGAGAAAGATCTATCATGGTGAAGGCAGAGGTAAACAAAGCCGGAAAGAAAATAGTTGCAGTTGCCAGTTCTACCGGCGGACCTAAGGCGCTGCAGACCTTGATTCCATTGTTGCCAGCGGATCTGGATGCACCAGTATTGATCGTACAACACATGCCGGTGGGCTTTACGGAGGCATTGGCAGGAAGACTTGATGCTTTAAGTCCAATGGCTGTTAAGGAGGCCGCCGAAGGAGATGTGCTTGCACCGGGACAGGTATATCTGGCGCGGGGCGGAAGGCACATGCAAGTAGTAAAAAGCGGAGCAAAACATGTCATACATTACACGGATGAGCCGCCCCGGGAGGGGGTTCGCCCATGCGCAAATTATATGTATGAATCTCTTGCGGAATGCGGCTACGATGAGGTTGTTTGTGCGGTGCTGACGGGTATGGGGGCGGACGGTACGGCAGGTATCAGGAATTTAAAGGAAAAGAAAAAAATAACAGTATTTGTTCAGAGTGAAAAAACCTGTGCGGTTTATGGAATGCCAAGAAGCGTTGCGCTGGCAGGTCTTTCAGATGAAGAAATAGGGTTAGAGCAAATTGCACAGGAAATCATAAAGAACGTGGGGGTAATTTAGGATGGATGTAAATCAATATCTTGAAATTTTTCTGGATGAAACAAAAGAGCACCTTGAGAATTTGAATGCACAGATTCTTATTTTGGAGCAGGAGCCGGAGAACGCGGATACGATTAATGAAATTTTCCGTGCCGCCCATTCCCTGAAGGGTATGGCGGGTACCATGGGTTATAAGCGTATGCAGGCGTTGACTCATGATATGGAAAATGTTTTCTCAGAAATCAGAAACGGCACCATGAAAGTGAAGTCAAATCTGATCGATACGCTGTTTCAGTGTCTGGATGCGTTGGAAGAGTATACCAGCAATATCCAGGAAACAGCCGATGAAGGTACCAATGACAATCAGCAGCTGATCGATCAGCTGAATCAGTTTTTGAAGGCAGGCGGAGCTGTGGAGGAAAAGAAGCCCGTGGAAGCGCCCAAGGAAGCCGCTGAGGATGTATCCATAGAGAAATGGAAGGATATCAAGCTGGGTGAATCGGAAAGGGTGGTTCTTTCCGCTGCAAAGACACAGGGGAAAAATGTCTATGGGCTGACGGTGGTTGTTCAGGAAAGCTGTCTTTTGAAGGCGGCAAGGGCTTTTTTGGTTTACAAGGCTGTGGAGGAAAAGGCGGAGATTATTGTTTGCAATCCGCCGGCACAGGATATAGAGGACGAGAGATTTGATCTGGATTTCAGTCTGTTGGTAGTTTCGGACTGCTCTTTGGAGGAGATTCTTCAGGTTACAAGAAATGTTTCAGAGATTGACAAGGTGGCAGGCGCTGTTTATGAGTTTGAAGCTGTTCCGGAAGGGGAGAAGAATGTGGAACAGCAGTCCTCTGCCAAAACGGCAGTAGCGACTCAGCCCCAGAGCGCGGCGCCAAAAGCAAATGATAAGAAAACAGGCGGAAAGCCGGTGGCAAACAGAACGGTCCGGGTTGACATTGAAAAGCTGGATGTGCTTATGAATCTGGTAAGCGAATTGATTATTGCCAAAAACTCACTGGTATCCGCTTCCAGCTCGGAAGGGGGATCCGGAACAGGCTTTAAGGAACAGATCGAATATCTGGAGAGCGTGACCACAAACCTTCATGAATCCGTTATGAAGGTCCGCATGGTGCCCATTGAAAGCGTGGTAAGCAAGTTCCCCAGAATGATCAGGGATCTTTCCAAGAAGTTGGATAAAAAGATGGAATTGTATATGTCCGGTGAGGAGACAGAGCTTGACAGAACGGTGGTGGATGAAATTGGCGATCCTCTGATGCATCTTTTGAGAAACGCTGCGGATCACGGACTGGAGTCCTCGGAGGTACGTCTCCAGAGAGGAAAGCCGGAGGTAGGTTCTATTTTCCTGGATGCTTATCAGGACGGCAATAACGTAGTGATCGAGGTAAGAGACGACGGTAACGGTATTGACGTGGAGGCTGTTAAGAATAAGGCGATCGAGCGCGGTGTTATCACTCCTGAGCAGGGAGATAACATGAGTGAAAAGGATATCATCAATCTTCTTTTCCATGCAGGATTTTCTACCGCAAAGCAGATTTCAGACGTTTCGGGACGAGGCGTAGGACTGGATGTGGTAAAGGCAAAGATCGAGTCCTTAAGCGGCGAGGTGGAAGTGAAATCTCAGTTGGGAGAGGGCAGCACGTGGATCGTAAGGCTTCCTTTGACTCTGGCAATTATTCAGGCATTGATGGTAATCGTAGGGGGAGAAAAATACGCCATTTCCTTAGGCGGCATCCAGACCATTGAGGATATCAGCCCCAGCGAGATTAAGCTGGTTCAGAACAGAGAGGTGATTCATTTAAGAGGCAGCGTTATCCCGCTTATAAGACTGAGCAAGGAACTGGATATTGAAAGCTGCAAATCGCCGGAGGATAATCTGGTTGTAGTAATTGTCAAGAAAGGCGAGAAACTTGCAGGCCTGGTAATCGATGAGCTGATGGGACAGCAGGAGATCGTTATCAAATCGCTTGGAAAGTATATCAGCAAATGTAAAATTATCAGCGGCGCAACAATACTGGGCGACGGCGAAGTGGCATTGATCTTAGATGCCAATGCACTGATATAGGATAGGGGGGAAAACAATGGATGAACTTAAAGTATCTGGCATAAATATATCTGAACTGAAGGCGGAATACGATGCGGTGCAGTACATAGTGATTAAACTGGGGAATGAGCAGTATGGCATTGATATTAAGTTTGTGGATAACATTGTCCGCATGCAGCACATTACCAGGGTGCCTAAAGTGGCTGATTATCTGAAAGGGGTTATCAACCTTCGGGGAGAAGTAATCCCGGTTATGAGTCTGAGAATTAAAATGGAACTTCCGGCGGACGAGTATACCAAGGCGACCAGAATCATTATTTTAAAGCTGGAACAGCACGGAACCATCGGCGTTATTGTAGACGAGGTAAAGGAAGTGGTTGCCCTTGATGAGGAAGAGATCGAAAAGGTTTCTTATGACGGAAAGGACGACAGGACGAATTTTGTTTCGGCAGTGGGGAAGCATGAGGGTGAACTCATTTCCCTTCTTGATCTTAACGCTGTGGCAATGGAAAATAAATAAAAGAACAGATAAAGGCAAAGCGCAATATAGGAGGGACTATGAAGGACCTTAGTATGGATCAAATAACGAATCAATATTACGATGTGCTGCAGGAACTTGGGAATATCGGCGCGGGAAATGCAACTACGGCACTTGCCCAGATGATAGGCTGTAAGGTGGATATGTCTGTGCCCCAGGTAAGATTCCTTGAATTTCATGAGCTTGGCGCAATTGTCGGCGGAGACGACCAGATCATGGTGGGCATTTATCTCCAGGTGGAAGGGGATATAGAAGGCAGCATGATGTTCATTTTTTCAAAGAAAACGGCGGCACATCTGGTGAACAAGCTGATGGGCGGCATGCTTGGCATTGATGAGAGCAATGCGGAAGAGTATGAGTTTGGGGAAATGGAATGCTCGGCGGTGAAGGAACTGGGAAATATTGTTACCGGCGCTTATTTAAATGCCCTTGCAGGGCTTACCAATTTGAAAATTTATCCGTCTATACCGCAGCTTGGCATTGACATGGCGGGGGCGCTTTTGAGTGTTCCGGCAGTTGAATTTGGAGTGTTAGGGGATAATATTTTGCTGATACAGACAAATTTTTCGGATGATGTAGAGTTGGATGGTTATTTCATTTTAATTCCGGATATGACATCTTACGAGAAAATTTTAACATCATTGGGTGTATTGTAAACTTTGAAAGAAAAAACAGGAGACACTTAGAACAATGGGCGAAGTGATTAAGGTAGGTATGGCTGATTTCAAGACCTGCAGAGGCGATGACGCTGTAACGACTCTGGGGTTAGGCTCCTGTGTTGGAATCGCAATCAGAGATCCGGCAACAGGAATTGGAGGGCTGGCACATATTATGCTGCCTGACAGTACTGAAATTAAAAATAATACGAACAGACCGAAGTTTGCAGATACGGGCATAGAGGATATGGTGACCGAACTGGTGCGTATGGGCGCCAACCGCAGCAGGCTGGTGGCAAAGATTGCCGGCGGGGCGCAGATGTTTGCATTTGGCAGCAAGAGCGATATGATACGGGTAGGAGAGAGAAATGCCATGGCAAGCAAGAAAAAGCTTGCAGAACTCCGGATTCCTCTTCTTGCGGAGGATACCGGTGATACATATGGAAGAACGGTTATTTTTTACCCTAAAACCGGCGACTTTATTATAAAGGCAGTTGGAAGATCGGAGAAGACCATATGAAAAAGAATCAATTGTTTGCGCCCTTTCTGATGCTTCTTGCCGGAGCGGTTGCAAGCTTGATGATGTACCGTTTTCATTATGGCATGAAGCAGATGCTATTGATTCTTTTGGCTGTGCTCTTGTTTTTTTATGTGGCTGGAAGTTTTATTCAGGGGAAGGTGAACGCTTTTGTAAGTCAGATACGGGAGACGGAGGAAGAGGAGAGAATCAAGCTGGAGCAGGAAGCGGCAAGAGAAGAAGAGGCGTCAGTCGAACAGGTCGGGGAAACTACGGAGAATGCGGCAGAATAAAGGACTTAAATCCGGGTGATGGAGGTGGCGATGGACGAGGCAGGAAGAAACAGACTTTGGGAAAGTTACGCAAAGACGAAATCGCTTGAAATCAGGGAAAAATTGATACTGGAATATGCCCCCCTTGTAAAGCTTGTGGCGGGGCGTCTTAGCATGTATCTGGGATATAATGTGGAATACGATGATCTGGTAAGTTATGGGATTTTTGGGTTGATCGATGCCATTGATAAATTTGACAGCATGAAAGCGGTGAAATTTGAAACATATGCAAGCCTCCGAATCCGGGGCGCTATTTTGGATCAGATCAGAAAAATGGACTGGATTCCAAGAACCATCCGGCAGAAACAGAAAAAAATCGACGTTGCGATCAAGGAGATTGAGGCGTCCACCGGACGGGCGGCAACAGATGAGGAGATTGCGGCAAGTCTGGGAATATCGGATGACGATTACCTGACATGGCAGTCTCAGATGAAAATTACAGGGGTTGTTTCCCTGAATGAGTTCATGGAATCCGGAAGCGAGGTGCCGGCGGAACAGTCGGAGCAGCATCGTTTTGAAAGTCCGGAGGAAGTAATTGAAAAGGAAGAACTGAAAAAGATTTTGCAGCAGGCGCTGGAGCTTTTGACAGAGAAAGAAAAGAAGGTTATTTTATTATATTATTATGAAGATCTGACGTTGAAGGAGATCAGCAATGTTTTGGAGGTATCGGAGTCCAGAATTTCGCAGCTCCATACCAGGGCGCTTCAGAAAATGAAAGCAAAGATGGGAAACTATATGGGGATATTTTCGGGATGAGTTGAGATACTAACACGGGGGCTCGATGGGATGAGAAATGGATATTTCCAGATCGTGTGCGGTGAGGGGGAAACATTTTTAAAGATATTTGGTCCCAGGGATGGGGGAAGACCTTTTCACGCAAAAGAAGTGATAAACTACTTAAACAGAAACGATATCGAATATGATGTGTCCGCGTTAAGCCAGGGATTTCGGGAAGCACTTTCGTCAGGGAAAGAGGTACATCAGTTCAGACTGAACAAGATTACATCGCCTGAGGTGCGGGAGAGTTATATATTCCAGGTCAGTGAAGACGGTATGATGGCGATTGCCAGATTTTATCCGCCTTCCGGGAAAGGGGAACGGCTGTCAACAGAAAGCTTTATCCATTTTCTGGAGGGAGAACGCATTAAATTCGGAATCCGAAAAGAGGGATTGGCACATTTCTTTTTGAAGCCGATTTATTGTACTGATATTATTGTGGCAAAGGGACAGCCGCCCAGACATGGTGAGGATGCCAGGATTGAATATTATTTTGAAACAGATCTGCATGCAAAGCCTACACTTAAGGAAGACGGAAGCGTAGACTTTTTTCATTTAAATACCTTGAACCACTGCAAAAAAGGAGACGTTCTTGCACGCTTATTCCCGGGAGATCCGGGGGAGGCGGGAACCAATGTTTATGGGGAGAAAATCAAGCCCAGAAACATAAAGCAGTTATCCCTTAAATATGGACGGAATATTGCTATTTCCGAAGACCGTCAGGTGCTGACCACGGAAGTGGACGGACATGTTTCCCTGGTGGAGAATAAGGTCTTTGTATCCAATGTACTGGAAGTGGAAAATGTAGACAATGCTACGGGAAATATTGAGTATGACGGAAATGTATCGGTTAACGGAAATGTCTGCACCAATTTTTCCGTAAAGGCGAAGGGAGATATAGAAGTAAGAGGCGTTGTGGAAGGCGCTTATCTGGAGGCGGAAGGAAACATCGTCATAACCAGGGGAATGAACGGTATGGGAAAGGGAACTTTGAAAGCCGCGGGAAATATTATCGCAAAGTTTCTGGAAAATGCCAAGGTAAATGCAGGCGGCTATGTGTCCACAGAGTCTATTTTGCACAGCGAAGTAATCGCCGGAACGGAAATCATTGTAAGCGGGCGCAGAGGATTTATTACCGGCGGCAGGGTATGCGCCGCAAGCCTGATTCAGGTTAAGACGCTGGGTTCCTATATGGGAGCCGATACCCTTGTGGAGGTGGGCGTGGATCCCAATGCAAGATTACGGATACAGGAGCTGCAAAAGGCAGTCGTTGAGATCCGGAAGGAGATTGATGGGATACATCCGGTTTTGCTTACCATGGCACAGAGGATGAGCCAGGGGGCGAACCTGAAGCCGGAGCAGCTGCGGACGGCGCAGGAAATGATGCAGAGAGAGAAACAGCTGAAGCAGGAAGAAAAGGACAGTATAGCGGAAATTGATTTCCTGCAGCAGTCTTTGGCGGAAAGCAGTCAGGCGCGGGTGGAAGTGATTGGAGAAGTGTTCAGCGGAACCAGAATCTGTATTTCCGATGTTTCCATGATCGTAAAAAGCACTCTTTCCCATTGCCGGTTTGTTAAGACAAAGGGCGAGGTGGAGATGGGGGCTTTATAATAAGTAATAGAATTGGAAAGGATGGGATTATATGACCATTAGTCGTGTAGAGCTTCAGGGACAAGTGACAAGAGCACAGGATTTTACTACCATCAAGCATAATGAAGATACCAAGGTAAATGTGGATCAGTCGAATTTTCAGAATCAGTTCGAGCAGAAGGTAGAGGCTAAGATCCGCCAGGTTCATCAAGGGGATCAGGCGGAAAACAGAGGAAAGAAATTTGACGCCAAGGACAAGGGAAACGGGCATTATGCCGGAGACGGCGGCCGAAAAAGAAAAAAAGAAGAATCGGACGGGAAGGTCCTTTTAAAAGGGCGGAGCGGTTTCGATATGAAAATTTGACAGAATACGGGTGAAGATATGGGAATAATGGAAATTATTTTATTGGTGCTTGGAGCGGCTGTGTTCATAGTGAGCTTTTTACTGCCGGCAGGCAGAAAAGAAGAGAACCAGAAAGTGCCTCAGATAGATCAGGAGGCGATCCGGGAAGCGGTTGAAAAGGAAGTTGGCGAGGCAAAAACAAAAATCACCGATGTGGTGGAGGAAACAGTTACCTATTCCATGGAAAAGGCGGAACGGTCTATGGAACGGCTGACCAATGAAAAAATTCTTGCAGTCAACGAATATTCAGATACCGTGCTTGCCGAGATCAATAAAAATCATAAAGAAGTGGTTTTTCTGTACGATATGATGAACGATAAGCAGGAGAGCCTTAAAACCGTTGTCGGCGAGGCAGCAAAAACGGTAAGCGAGGTAAAACAGACCTTAAAGGACGCAGAGGTAACGGCGCAGGAAATAGAGACAAAAACCAAAGAAGTGAAGCAGACCATCGACGATCTTGCAAAAAATGCAGCAAAGGCGGAAGAAATGGAGGATGTGCCTGTTCAGCTTCCGGAGGCGGAAGAATTTAAGCCTATGGAGGTAAAGGCAATCGAGGCTGTAGAAATTCCCGGTCAAAGCGGGTCTAAAACCCCAAAGCCTAGAAATGCCGGTAAAACCCCAAGGAAACCGAGAACGCCTAAAGCAGCCGGTAAAACCCCAAAAGGGAAGGATATGGATTCGGCACCAGAGGTGGCGGTGACCCTAAATGAAGAGGGAGAAGCTGGAAGCAGAAACAACAACGAGCGGATTCTGGAGCTTCATAAGGCGGGAAAATCAAACATGGCAATTGCCAGAGAGTTGGGACTGGGAATCGGAGAGGTTAAGCTGGTTATTGATCTGTTTGAAGGAATGTAGGTAAAAGAGGATGAACTTAAAATATTATTTGAGAGGTCTTGGAATCGGGATTGTGATAACGGCGCTGATTATGGGAATTGCGTCGGGAGGAAAGAAAGAGACCCTTAGTAACGAAGAAATTAAAGAACGCGCCAGGGCGCTTGGCATGGTGGAGGAGAGCACGATACTTGCCGATGTGGAAAAAATAACGCCTTCTACGGCTCCCTTGCCCAGCGCCATAAAGGAACCGGAAGGGACGCCCACCCCTACAAAGGAACCGGTACCCGGCGCTACCGAGAAACCGGTTCCTGCGCCAACAAAAGAGCCGGTTTCTACCGCTGCACCAACATCTGTTCCTACGGCAACGCCCACACCTGTCCAGACGCCGGAACCATCGCCCCAAATGGAGCAGGGGGAGACAGATTTGACGGCTTCTACGGTTACCGTCCAGATCAATAGAGGAGACGGCTCTCTAACAGTCAGCAGAAAGCTGGAGGAGGCAGGGCTGGTGTCCTCAGCGGCGGAATTTGATTTGTATCTGTGCCAAAATGGATATGACAAACGGCTGAATGTGGGTACCTTTGAGATACCGGCAGGAGCAGATGAAGAACAGATTGCAAAAATCCTGGGAGGACGGTAATAAATTTCTTGCACAGAGAAATTCTTTATGCTATAATTTTTCGTTGTGACTATAAAACACGCATATGGATCAACTGTCGGTGCTTTTCGGGCAAAGAGTCTTGAAGGGTTTGCAGGAGAGAGGACGATATGCGGAAGCAAAACCAAATGGAGGTAGAAACATGAGCGTTATTTCAATGAAACAGTTATTAGAAGCAGGTGTTCATTTCGGACACCAGACCAGAAGATGGAACCCCAAGATGGCTCCCTATATCTTTACAGAGAGAAACGGTATCCATATCATCGATCTGCAGAAGTCCGTAGGCAAAGTAGACGAAGCCTACAGAGCAGTATTCGAGATCGCTTCTCAGGGAGGAACCATTCTTTTTGTAGGAACCAAAAAGCAGGCGCAGGATGCAGTTAAGACAGAGGCTGAGCGCTGCGGCATGTATTATGTAAATGAGAGATGGCTGGGCGGTATGCTCACAAACTTTAAGACCATCCAGAGCAGAATTGAGAGATTAAAAGCAATCGAAGTGATGGCTGAGGACGGAACCTTTGATGTTCTTCCCAAGAAAGAAGTAATCGCTATCAGGAAAGAATGGGAAAAGCTGGAGAAGAACCTTGGCGGAATCAAGAGCATGTCAAGAATTCCCGATGCCATTTTCGTAGTGGATCCCAAGAAAGAAAGAATCTGTGTGCAGGAGGCACATGCCCTGGGAATTACCCTGATCGGTATCGGCGATACAAACTGCGACCCTGAGGAATTGGATTTCATCATTCCCGGCAACGACGATGCTATCAGAGCAGTCAAGCTGATTGTTTCCAAAATGGCGGACGCTGTGATCGAGGCAAATCAGGGCGAAGAGATGGTGACTGCAGAGATGGAAGAAGCGGCAGAGAATGCGCCGGCTGAGGACATTGAAGAAGTTGCGGCGGCAGAAGCTGAATAATCGATACGTGTGTAGATAGATGGAGGAGTAAAAAATGGCTAATATTACAGCAGCTATGGTAAAAGAATTAAGAGAAATGACCGGTGCAGGCATGATGGATTGTAAAAAAGCGCTTGCCGAAACCGATGGAGATATGGATGCAGCCGTTGAGTTCCTGAGAAAGAACGGACAGGCAAAGGCAGAAAAGAAAGCCGGCAGAATTGCAGCCGAGGGACTTTGTAATGTACTGGTAAAGGACGATAAGGTAGCGGCGGTTGTAGAAGTAAATTCCGAGACAGATTTTGTGGCTAAAAATGAAGAATTCCAGAACTTTGTGGCAGCAGTTGCAAAGCAGGCTGTGGAATCTGACGCAGCAGATATGGACGCTTTTTTTGCTGAAACCTGGAATGCAGATTCTTCTATGACCGTGAAAGACGCCCTGGTAGCAAAAGTGGCTAAGATCGGGGAAAATTTAAATATCAGAAGATTTGAAAAGGTTACGGCAGAAGAGGGATGCGTAGTATCCTATGTGCATGGCGGCGGAAGAATCGGCGTTATTGTAGAGGCAAAGACGGATGTAGTGAACGATGCAATTAAGGAGGCAATGACAAATATTGCAATGCAGGTTGCCGCTCTCTCTCCTAAATATGTTTCTACGGCAGATGTTTCCGAGGAATATAAAGCACATGAAAAGGAAATTTTGATGGCACAGATCGCCAATGATCCCAAGATGGCCGGAAAGCCTGAAAAGGTGATTGAGGGCGCGGTGGCAGGTCGTCTCAACAAGGAACTGAAGGAAGTATGTCTCTTAGAGCAGGTTTATGTGAAAGCAGAAGACGGCAAGCAGACGGTTGCCAAATATATAGAGCAGGTTGCCAAGGAAAACGGCGCGCAGCTGTCCGTTAAGAAATTTGTCCGCTATGAAACAGGGGAAGGACTGGAAAAGAAAGTGGACGATTTCGCAGCAGAGGTTGCAGCGCAGGCTGGTATGTAATCGGACTGCCAGAGGCATATTATAATGCAGACAAAAAAAGCAGTGAACTTGTTTTTGTACGAAAAAATGGTTCACTGCTTTTTTAAAATAAGAAATAAGAATCTGTATAATTTGGCTCTTTCCCACAAAAGCATATTGTGATACAATATAGGCAAATCATGTTTAAGGAGTTCAAAATTCATGGAGGAGAGGAGTTATGACCGGCGCAGGCGAATTCGGCTGCTTAAGCGAATCATATTGGGAACCATTGCAGCTGCCATCATAATTCCCACCGGAGTCAGCATATTATTGGGCATTCGCGTTATTTCCCTGCAAAATAAAATAACCAGGCTGGAGGAAGCACTGGCAGATTATGAGAACCCGCCGGAGAATGTAACGGGTGTGTACACCACCGCCAGTATTGAAGAATCCCCCAGAGATACCGTTCAGGCGGGAGAGGTAGCGCAGGAGAAGCATCGGGAGCAGGAGCAGACGAAAAAGCAGATTTATCTGACATTTGATGACGGACCAAGCCAGAATACGGATGAGATTTTGGACATTCTGAAAGAATATAACGTGAAAGCAACTTTTTTTGTAGTAGGTAAAATGGATGAACAGTCCGTAAAAGCTTACCAGAGGATTGTTGCGGAGGGGCACACCCTTGCCATGCATTCTTACAGCCACAAATACGATGAAATATATGCCTCAAAGGAGAGTTTTATAGAGGATTTGTCCATGCTTCAGGAATACCTCTATCAGGTTACGGGCATATGGTCCAGATTCTATCGATTTCCAGGGGGAAGTTCCAATACGGTGAGTAAGGTGGATATGCAAGAATTGACCGCTTACCTGGAGGAAAGCGGGATCACCTATTTTGACTGGAATATTGCCTGCGGCGATGCGGTGAGCGGACAGGTCAGCGTGGAGGAATTGGTGGAAAATACAGTGGGCAATCTGGACAATATCAACAGAGGCTTTGTCTTGATGCATGACGCAGTAGAAAAGAAGACAACGGTGGAAGCACTTCCTGAAATCATTGAGAAGATTCAGGAGAGAGGGGATGCCGTGTTTTTGCCTGTCACGGATGAAACCGTACCGGTTCAGCACATGACGGCAAAGTAATAAAGGAAGTATAATCAAGATACGATTGGAGGATTTTAGGATGGGTTTTTTTTCAGATTTAAAGGATGATTTGTCACAGGCAGTCAACGAGTTGATGCCGGAAGAGGGAACCGGTGAGGCAGTTCAGAACGGAGGCGGAAAAGCGTCTTCTTTGGAGGGTGCAGATATGGCAAAGCCGGAGCTGGAATTGTCAGAGGTATCTGATATGACGGTAGGCGAGGTATCTGACATTTCCGCAGGAGAACTGGATGTGGATCTGGACAAGCTGTTGGATCAGGTTGGGGATACTTCTTTCCAGGCGGAGGAATCGGAACAGGCAGAGTCCCCCGTTGAAAAGAAAAGCGGAGATACCACTCCCGCATACGGAAAGCGTATAAGCGATGAAGTGTCTGTGCTGACAAAATCCATGATCATTAACGGTAATATTGCAACAGAGGGCGGTCTCGATGTGAGAGGCTGCATTGTGGGCAACGTAGAGGCACTTGGAAAGCTGAATATTACCGGTGAGATTCAGGGAAATTCACAGGGCGCTGAGATTTATGCAGAAGGCGCAAGGATTACCGGTGAGCTTAGAAGCCAGGGAAGTATCAAGGTGGGGCAAAATGCGGTTATCCTCGGTAATATTTTTGCAAACAGCGCGGTGATTGCAGGGGCGGTAAGAGGCGACCTGGATATTAAAGGACCTGTCATTTTGGATTCTTCGGCAATCGTAATGGGAGACATCAAGTCCAAATCCGTCCAGATTAACAACGGCGCGGTTGTGGAAGGTATGTGTTCGCAGTGCTATGCAGAGGTGAACCCTACATCCTTCTTTGAAGAACTGAAAAAGATGAAATAAGACGAGGCGCAGATATGCAGAGAATTTTATTGAAGTTAAGCGGGGAAGCTCTTGCAGGGGAGAAGAAAACCGGCTTTGACGAGAATACGGTGAGGGCGGTAGCGCTGCAGGTGAAAGAATTGGTGGAGGAAGGCGTTCAGGTAGGAATTGTCACCGGAGGCGGCAATTTCTGGCGGGGCAGAACCAGCGAAAATATCGACAGAACCAAAGCGGATCAGATCGGTATGCTGGCAACGGTGATGAACTGCATTTACGTATCTGAAATTTTTCGCAGCGCAGGCATGAAGACAGCGATTCTTACCCCCTTTGCGTGCGGCTCTTTTACAAAGCTGTTTTCCAAGGACAGGGCGAATAAGTACTTTGAAAAGGGGATGGTAGTCTTCTTTGCAGGGGGAACCGGTCATCCATATTTTTCAACGGATACAGGTGTGGTGCTTCGCGCTGTGGAGGTAGAGGCGGACGTAATTCTTCTTGCAAAATCCATTGACGGCGTTTATGACAGCGATCCCAAGTTAAATCCATCGGCAAAAAAATACGATGAGATCTCCATTGATGAAGTGATTGCCAACAACCTTCAGGTGGTGGATATGACGGCATCCATACTTGCAAGGGAGAATAAAATGCCCATGTGGGTGTTCGAATTAAATGAGAAGGACAGTATTGTAAATACGGTAAAGGGGAACTTCACCGGAACGAAGGTAACGGTATAAGGGAAAGGGATAAGAGGATGGATGAGAGATTAAAGGTTTATGACGATAAGATGAAAAAAACATTTGAGCATTTGGAAGGAGATTATCTGGGAATCCGCGCAGGACGCGCCAACCCGCATGTGCTGGATAAGCTTCGGGTAGATTATTACGGAACTCCCACTCCTATTCAGCAGGTAGGCAACATTACCATTCCGGAAGCGAGGATGATTCAGATCGCACCATGGGAAAAGTCTTTGATCAAGGATATTGAAAGAGCGATCCTTGCCTCAGATATTGGAATTACCCCTTCCAATGACGGCGCAGTGATCAGACTTGTATTTCCTGAACTGACAGAGGAGCGCAGAAAGGATCTGGTTAAGGACGTTAAGAAAAAGGCTGAGGAGAGTAAGGTGGCTGTCCGGAATATCAGAAGAGACGGCAACGACGCTTTCAAGAAGCTTGCCAAGGCGGAGGTTTCGGAGGATGAGATCAAGGAACTGACGGAAGAACTTCAAAAAATGACGGATAAATATAGTAAGGATATCGATAAATTGATGGAGGAAAAATCCAAGGAAATTCTTACTGTGTAATCACATGCAGAGCATGACGCAACTGAATCAAATAGAGGGGCAGGCGATTATGTTACAATAAACCGGTTCATGAAGGAAACGGCGTTTGTATGAATCGTAGTGCCCCTTTGCTACGCAAGTCGAGAAAGGAAAGGATGGCAGGTTTATGACCGGAGGAGAGGAATTGATCATGTCTAAGCACGTGCCTAAACATGTGGCGATTATTCTGGACGGCAACGGGAGATGGGCGAAAAGTAAGGGAATGCCCAGAAATTACGGACATGTGCAGGGGGCGAAGACGGTTGAGGTGATCTGCGAGGAAGCATACAGGATGGGGATACAATATCTCACCGTATACGCTTTCAGCACGGAAAACTGGAGTCGTCCCAAGGAGGAAGTGGACGCGCTGATGAAGCTGCTGCGCAATTACATGAAAACCTGCCTTACCACCGCCAAAAAGAACCGCATGTGCGTGCGGGTTCTGGGGGACAAAAGAGGATTGGACGAGGATATCAGAAACAGAATCCAGCAGCTGGAGGAATCCACAAAGGATAACGACGGTCTGCATTTTCAGATTGCTTTGAATTATGGCGGAAGAGACGAGATTGTCCGCGCCGTAAAGAAAATTGTGGAAAAGGTGGAAAAGGGAGAGGCTTCCGAGGCGGACATTACGGAGGAATATTTGGCAGGGATGCTGGACACCGGGGGGCTTCCGGAGCCGGATTTATTAATCCGCACCTGTAATGAACAGCGAATATCCAATTTCCTTCTCTGGCAGCTTGCCTATACAGAATTTTATTTTACGCCTGTGCCATGGCCTGATTTTTCAAAAGAAGAATTGGTAAAAGCTGTGGAGGCATATAATCATAGAGACAGAAGATACGGCAGGGTATAAGGAGGAACAGGTCATGTTTATGACGAGACTTTTCAGCAGCATAGTGTTGGTGGCGCTGGCGCTGACCACCATATTGGCAGGCGGATATGTGCTGGCTGCAGTCCTCTTATTTTTGGCGTTTACGGCATACAGGGAGCTGATGAAGGCGTGTAAGCTGGGAGCTGAGGGTAAAAAGCCCAACGGGTTGGAATGGATCGGTTACGCTGGAATAGGCGTTTATTATCTTTTTATGGTTTTTGTGGAAAATAAAATTTTCCTCCTGCTGGTGCTGATTACCATTTTGGTAAGCTTTATGTTCCTTTATGTATTTACCTTTCCAAAATACCGGGCGGAGCAGATCATGTGCGCGTTCTTTTGCGTTGCCTATGCCCCTGTGATGCTTTCCTTTATCTATCTGGTGAGAAGCCTGCCTTACGGAGTTTATACTGTCTGGATGATTTTTATCAGTTCATGGATCTGCGATAGCTGTGCTTATGTGGTAGGGATGCTGACGGGCAGGCATAAGCTGGCGCCGGTTTTGAGTCCCAAAAAGTCCGTTGAAGGCGCCCTTGGAGGGATTGCGGGATCAGCCATTGTGGGAGCGGTCTATGGATATTTTATTGTGGAGCCGGTGGTTCAGGAGCAGAGGATTACATGGATATTTGTATTGATCAGCGCCTTGGGAGCGGTGATTTCCCAGGTAGGAGATCTGGCAGCTTCGGCTGTAAAGCGAAATCATGACATCAAGGATTACGGGAAGCTGATACCGGGACACGGCGGCGTTATGGATCGCTTTGACAGTGTAATCTTTACGGCTCCCATGATCTATTTTTTAGCGCTTTTGTTGATCCATGGCTGATGGAGGAAAAGAAATGAAAAAATTAGGAATTTTGGGTTCTACCGGTTCCATTGGAACGCAGACCCTTGAGATTGTAAGGCATAATCAGGATCTGAAGGTAAGCGCCCTTGCGGCAGGAAGCAACGTTCTTAAAATGGAGGAGCAGATACGGGAATTTAAGCCCAGGCTTGCCGTAATGTGGACTAAGGAAGCCGCACAGGAGCTGGCGATTAAGGTTGCGGATACAGATACAAAAATTCTCTGGGGAATGGAAGGACTTCTGGAAATTGCAGTAATGGAGGAAATGGAAGTGTTAGTAACTGCAATTGTGGGCATGATAGGTATCAGACCCACTATTGCGGCGATCCGGGCGGGGAAAACCATCGCCCTTGCGAATAAGGAGACCCTGGTAACGGCAGGGCATATCATTATGCCTCTGGCGGCTGAGAAAAAGGTGTCCATTCTTCCTGTGGACAGTGAGCACAGCGCGATTTTTCAGTCAATGCATGGTGAGAACAGGGAGCGGGTCAGTAAGATTCTTTTGACAGCCTCCGGGGGACCTTTCAGGGGAAGAAAAAGAGAGGAACTGACCGAGATCAGGGTGGAGGATGCGTTAAAACACCCCAACTGGTCTATGGGAAGAAAGATTACGGTGGATTCGGCGACCCTGGTAAACAAGGGGCTGGAAGTGATAGAGGCGAAATGGCTTTTTGGGGTGGAACCTGAAAAAATTCAGGTGGTGGTACATCCCCAGAGTATTATCCATTCCATGGTAGAATATGCAGACGGAGGCATTATGGCGCAGCTGGGAATGCCGGATATGAAGCTGCCCATTCAATATGCGCTGTTTTATCCGGACAGAAGACCCATGGAGGGGAAAAGAGTGGACTTTTTTGAATTGTCGTCCATCACTTTTGAAAGACCGGATACGGATACCTTTAAGGGGCTTGCCTTTGCTTACGAGGCGCTCCGTGCAGGAGGAAGTATGCCCACTGTTTTCAATGCGGCAAATGAGAAGGCTGTTTCACTGTTTCTTGACAGAAAGATCAGGTTTCTGGAGATCTACGATCTGATTCAGGGAGCCATGGAGGCGCATAAGACGGTGGCGGATCCTTCCGTGGAGGAGATTCTTGAGGCGGAGGCGGCAGCATATGAATATATAGAGTCTCACAGGAGGTATTAGAGTGGCAGTATCTATTATTTTATTTATTATCATCTTTTTTGTGGTGGTAATTTCTCACGAGTTTGGACACTTTTTAATTGCGAAGAAAAACGGCATTCATGTAGTGGAATTTTTTATCGGCATGGGGCCGACGCTTTTTTCCTTTCAAAAAGGAGACACCAAATATTCCTTAAAGCTTCTTCCCATAGGAGGCGCCTGTATGTTTGAAGGGGAGGACGGGCTGGAAAAGGAAAAAGGAGAAATGTCCGAGGGGGCTTTTCCCAATGCTCCTGTATGGACCCGTATCGCAACGATTTTTGCAGGTCCGCTGTTTAACTTTCTCACAGCCTATGTGATGGCGGTCATTATTGTGTCTGTCTGCGGTGTGGTGACGCCGGAGATCCGGGTGGTAAACGAGGGCAGCAGGGCCGAGGAAGCAGGGCTTCAAGTAGGCGATGTGTTGACGGAAATCAACGGAAAGCGTATTCATTTAGGAGAAGAAGTAACCCTTCATTCTCTTCTGAATACAAAAGGAGAAGATTTTACAATAACCTATGAACGGGACGGTCAGAAGAATACTGTGGTGATTACCCCCGCTTATGAGGAGGAAACTCAGCGCTATTATATGGGAATTATTGCGGGCGGATATCTGAAATGCAATGTACCCCAGACTTTTCAATATGCCTGGTATACTATGAAGTATTATGTGGAGGCAACCTTTAAGAGCCTTCAGATGCTGGTAACAGGTCAGCTTTCCCGAAACGATATTTCCGGACCGGTAGGAATGGTGAAGATGGTGGACGACGTCTATGATCAGGCGAAGACAGATGGTTTTATGCAAGTGCTGGTCAATATGATCAATATTGCGCTTTTCCTTTCGGTGAACTTAGGAATTATGAATCTGCTGCCCATTCCGGCATTAGATGGGGGGCGTTTGGTATTTTTGCTGATAGAAGCGATACGGGGCAAGCCGGTGCCGCCGGAAAGAGAAGGATTGGTGCATTTAGCAGGAATGATGGCACTGATGGTTTTAATGGTGTTGGTATTTGTGAATGACATAGCGAAATTTTTGTAATATGATTTAGAATAACAAGCGGAATCCATATACAGAATTACTGAAATTATGTTTTTGGTAATTTTGTAGAATGGATTCTTTTTTTGTGCAGACATATAATTCATATTACCATATAAGGATCATATAGGATTTAGGAGGAAAGCGTCAGGATTGAGGGTGATTTCAGGTATATATTGGGATAAGGGCAGGAGAAGCATAAACCAGGATTCTCTTTTATTACAACAGACAATGACCCCCAGAGGGCGGGTAATGCTTGCCGTTGTAAGCGACGGCATAGGAGGCTTGGAGGAGGGAGAAAAGGCAAGCGGCTGTATCGTAGAAAAGCTGATGGAAAATTACTACGATCATATAATTTCACTGGTCGCCAGGGGGAAAGGCAGGAAGGACCTTAAGCGGAATTTTTTGCGCTGCTTTTGGGAGATTAACCAGGCGCTTAAGGTCTATGGAGGAGAAAGAGATATCAAGCTTGGGGCAACTGTTTCTCTTATGTTTGTCTGGAAGAGAAATTATGGAATCGTTCATTTAGGAGACAGCCGAATTTATCTGTATCAGAAAGGCAGGATCAAGGCGCTTACCAGAGACCACTCCTGTGGAGGTGGAGGGCTTACCAGGTGTTTGGGAAGCTTTCCCTTTCAACGTCCCGATATTCAGTTTGGACGACTGGGGAAAAGGACAGGGGTTCTTCTGTGTACCGACGGCTTTTACAGGAGGCTGGAGCCGGCACAGTTGAACGTTCTTTTACCGAAAGAAATGGAACGGGAGGAACAGATTGAAAAAAGGCTGCGGGGGCTTGCAGCGGCGGCGCTGAGAAAAGGAGAGACGGATAACATGTCGGCGGTATATCTGGGATTTTTATAGAATGGGAGGACAGGGAATGAACGGGGATTTATCCGGTCAATATGAGATACTAAGGCTCCTTGGAGCAGGAAAAACAGGGAAAGTGTATTTGGCAAGGAATTTACACTTAAATCGGTTGGCAGCAGTGAAAGAAAGCACGGAAGAATTTTTAAGCGGAGAAGTAGAGCTGCTGTTGGAGCTGGAACATCCCGGGCTGCCGGGAATTTATGATTGTATACGGCAATGGGGGAAGACCTTTCTTGTGATGGAATATGTGGAGGGAATGACCCTCCGCCAATATCTGAAAAAGCATGGAAGGGTACAGGAAGGACAGGCGGTGAAATGGACGCTGGAGCTTTGCGGCATACTGGATTATCTTCATGGAAGGCGTCCCCCGGTGATTTACCGGGATTTGAAGCCTGAAAACATTATCATCAGGCAGGACGGCACGCTAAAATTGATCGATTTAGGCGGAGCCGTGAGATATGCCTGCGGCGCGGAACAGGAGGAGCTTTGCGCGGGAACGCCCGGATATGCGCCTAAGGAGCAGTGGATTCACACCCGTGGAAATGTGACCTGGGATATTTACGGGCTGGGGTCAGTGCTATGGGAGATGCTTACCGGCGAAAACCCGGCAAAAGGGCGGAGGGAAGATAAGGGGATACCCGGGGCATTGAAGGAGATCATACAAACCTGCAGGGCGGACCGGCAAAAGGACAGGTATCAAACGATCCGGCAGGTAGAGTCGGCATTGCTTTCCTATCCCCTGAAAAGGCGGCGTGCCTTTCTGCAGAGAATGGTGAAGCAGGCGGTTTTTGCCCTGGCGGGAGGTTACACGCTTTTCTGTTTTCTGTTCCCTCTTCTAAAAGGCATTCCCGAAAGTCATATCCCATTTCCTTATCTATTCAAACCGTTGACGGCGCTCGCCGGCACGATTCTGATACATCTGATTTTATTTCCCATGAGAAAAAGAAAACAGTCTTTGATCAAACAGGAGAAAAGCATTTTACTTACAGAAAAGAAGTTTTCCGGTCTTTTTGTCCTGCTTTTATTTTTTATGGCATCCGGTCTTTTCGCCGGGAAAAGCCATTTGGGAGCAGGCTTGGTTCATGCCGCCCAGGAAGAGGAGAGCCTGTGGGTGGAAATGCGGGATCAGCAGGGACGGAAGATGCTTCTGAAAAACGACGCTGTTTACAAGGCGGAGGAGCGGGTTCAGTTTGAGATTCCGGCGGAGCGTCTTCCCGGCGGGCAGATCTCGCTGCAGATCATTGGGGTCAATGAAGAAGGAAAACGCTACAGCAGCAGGATTTTTCTGGTTCAAAGGGAGGAGAATTAGCAGAAGTTTAAATTGATATTCTGTTGGGTGTGGCATATAATGTATGATAACGGAAAAAGTGAGAGAGGCGGGAAGAAGCTTCAGAACGGAGGGAAAATGACCAGAGAGCACACAAGACCCATTCAGATAGGCGACAGGGTGATCGGAGGCGGCAATCCTGTTTTAATACAGTCTATGACCAATACAAGGACAGAGGATGTGGACGCCACAGTGGCACAGATCCATAAGCTGGAAAAAGCAGGCTGTGAGATCATAAGATGTACAGTGCCCACTTTAGAAGCGGCGCAGGCAATCGGGGAGATCAAAAAGCAGATATCTATTCCGCTGGTTGCGGATATTCATTTTGATTATAAGATGGCGATTGCCGCCATAGAAAACGGCGCGGATAAAATCAGAATCAATCCCGGAAATATTGGCGGACAGGATAAGGTGGCAGCAGTGGTAGACGCCGCAGGAAAGAGAAATATTCCCATACGGGTAGGTGTGAACAGCGGATCCCTTGAAAAGGAGCTGGTGGAAAAATACCATGGCGTTACAGCCCAGGGGCTGGTGGAAAGCGCTCTGGATAAAGTACATATGATTGAGGAGCTGGGATATGAAAATCTGGTAATCAGTATCAAATCTTCGGATGTGCTGATGTGTGTAAAAGCCCATGAGATGCTTGCGGAGAGAACCGATTACCCATTGCACGTGGGAATTACGGAGTCGGGCACGATTATCAGCGGAAATATTAAATCCTCTATAGGGCTTGGGATTATTCTGCATCAGGGGATAGGGGATACCATTCGGGTATCTCTCACAGGGGATCCGGTGGAAGAAATCAAATCCGCCAAACTGATTCTGAGGACGCTGGGGCTGAGAAAAGGGGGCATAGAGGTGGTTTCCTGTCCTACCTGCGGAAGGACGAAAATCGATCTCATCGGACTTGCCAACCAGGTGGAAAATATGGTTTCGGAGTTTCCGCTGGATATTAAGGTTGCCGTTATGGGATGCGCGGTCAACGGACCCGGCGAGGCGAAGGAAGCGGACATTGGCATTGCCGGAGGCGTCAAGGAAGGGCTTCTGATTAAAAAGGGCGAGATTGTTAAGAAGGTACCGGAAGAACAGCTTCTTGCTGTGCTCAGGGAAGAACTGGAGCATTGGAAGGATTAAGATAAGGGTGTATAGAGAATGGCAAAGCAGTTTTTTGAAGTGTTTCCTGCGTTAAAGCTGGACAAAAAAATACAGGATCTGTTTGAACAGGTAACGGTGGAAAAGGTGTCCGGTACAAAGAACAGGGAGCTGATCAGAGTTACCGTAAGCTGTGGGTATCTGATTCCCAAGGAAACGATTTTTAAGGTGGAGGGAGAGATCAAGAAACAGTTTTTTTCAGCGCACAATGTGACTGTGAAGCTGTATGAGCGGTTTCACCTTTCGGAACAGTATACGCCGGAAAAGCTGATGGACGCTTACCATGACAGTATTTTGCTTGAACTTAGGAATTACAGTCCCATCGTATATAATCTTTTTAAGGGTTCCGAACTGACTTTCACAGAGGAGGGAATCCTGCATCTGACCATGGAGGATACGATTCCTGCAAGGAGTAAGGCGGAGGAGCTTTCAGGGATTCTTGAAAAAATTTTCAACGTCAGATGCGGTTTTTCGGTTCTGTGTCAGGTCTCCTACCAGGAAAAGAAGACTGGAAAATACAAAGAAGAGGATGACTTAAAGATTGCCCGCCAGGTGGCGGAAATTACGGCAAGAGCTTCGGCGGAAAGGACGCCTGAGGTTGAGGAAAAGAAGGAGATGAAAAAGGTATCTCCCAAAGAGAAAACCGGAGCCAAGGTACAGGAGTTTCCGAAAACGCCGGAAAAGAGAACCGGCAGCTTCTCAAGGGGCATTCCGGGAACCGGTCATAAGGGAGAATTTAAGAGGGCTGTTAAACGCTCCGATAATCCGGACGTGCTTTATGGCAGGGACTTTGAGGAAGAAGCAATGCCCATTGAGGACATTGTAGGAGAAATGGGGGAAGTGGTTATCCGGGGCAAGGTTATCAGCTTTGACGCCAGGGAGATCAAAAACGAACGAACCATTCTGATGTTTGACGTAACGGATTTTACAGATACCATGACCATTAAGCTTTTTGCCCACAATGATCAGGTGGAGGAAATTAAGGGAGGGATTAAGCCGGGAGCCTTTCTTAAGCTGAAAGGCGTCACAACCATTGATAAGTTTGATAATGAGCTTACCATAGGTTCCCTTGCAGGAGTGAAAAGGATTCCCGATTTCACCACTTCACGCAGCGACAACAGCGGACGGAAGCGGGTAGAGCTTCATTGTCATACCAAAATGAGCGACATGGACGGCGTGTCGGAGGCGAAGGACATTGTAAAGCGTGCCTATCAATGGGGACATCCGGCAATTGCGATTACAGATCACGGGGTAGTACAGGCATTCCCCGATGCAAATCATGTGTGGGAGGATCTGTGGAAAGCGGAAAAGGCGAAGCGAAAGGAAGCCGGGGAGGAGAATCCCGATAAGCAAAACTTCTTTAAAATCATATATGGAATGGAAGCATACCTAGTTGACGATTTGCAGGAGATTGTCACAGGGGAGAGAGGACAGACATTTGAGGAGGATTTTGTGGTCTTTGATATTGAAACCACAGGCTTTTCTCCCGTAAATAACAGAATCATTGAGATTGGGGCGGTGAAGGTATCGGGGGGAGAAATCAAAGAGCGGTTTTCCGCTTTTGTGAATCCTCAGGTGCCCATTCCCTTTGAAATCGAAAAGTTAACGGGGATCAATGACGCTATGGTGATGGATGCGCCTTTGATCGAGGAGATTCTTCCCAGGTTTTTAGAGTTCTGCGGGGATGCGGTTCTGGTTGCCCATAATGCAAATTTTGATATGAGCTTTATCAAGGAAAACGCCTTACGGCAGCACATTCAAAAAGAGTTTACTTACGTGGATACTGTGGGCATCGCCAGAATTCTTCTGCCTCATCAGGGAAAGCATACGCTGGACGCGGTTGCAAAGACGCTGGGGGTATCGCTGGAAAATCATCACCGTGCGGTAGACGATGCGGAGGCAACGGCGGAGATTTTTGTAAAATTTATTCCCATGCTGAAGGAGACCGGAGCCGATACCCTTGCAAAGGTAAACGCTCTGGGGGATTCCAGCCCGGATATTGTGAAAAGACTGCCCTCCTATCATGCCATTATTTTGGCGCAGAATAACATCGGGAGAGAAAATTTGTATACCCTTGTATCGGAGTCTCACCTGACTTATTACAGCAAGCGCCCCAGAGTGCCCAAAAGCCTTTTGATGAAGCACAGGGAAGGACTGATTCTGGGCAGCGCCTGTGAGGCGGGAGAGTTGTATCGGGCGTTGCTGGAAGGCAAGCCTGATTCCGAGATTGCGCGGCTGGTAAATTTCTATGATTACCTGGAAATACAGCCTTTAGGCAATAATAAATTTATGATCGATTCGGAAAGAGTCCCGTCCATCAACAGCATGGAGGATATAAAGGAGGTCAACCGGAAGATCGTTGCGCTGGGGGAAGAGTTTGGAAAATTAGTGGTGGCAACCTGCGATGTGCATTTTCTGGATCCCGAGGACGAGGTTTACCGAAGAATCATTATGACAGGAAAGGGATTTACAGATGCCGACGAGCAGGCGCCCTTATACCTGCGCACCACGGAAGAAATGCTGGAAGAGTTTTCTTATTTAGGCAGCGATAAGGCGGAGGAAGTGGTGATTACGAACACCAATAAAATTGCGGACAGGATCGATGTGATGGCGCCGGTCCGCCCGGACAAATGTCCGCCTGTTATCCCCGACAGTGACAAAACCCTGACGGAGATCTGCTATAACCGCGCCCATGAATTGTATGGGGAAAACCTGCCTCAAATCGTGGAGGAACGGTTGAAGAAGGAACTGAATTCCATTATCACCAACGGGTTTGCGGTGATGTACATTATTGCCCAGAAGCTGGTGTGGAAGTCGGTGGAGGATGGATATCTGGTAGGCTCCCGGGGCTCTGTAGGCTCCTCCCTTGTAGCGTTTATGGCAGGGATTACGGAGGTTAATTCTTTAAGCGCTCATTACAGGTGTCCGCACTGCCATTACTATGATTTTGATTCCCCGGAGGTAAAGGCATTTGCCGGGAATGCAGGCTGTGATATGCCGGACAAGGACTGCCCGGTGTGCGGAAAGCCTTTGGTAAAAGACGGTTTTGATATTCCCTTTGAGACTTTTCTGGGATTTAAGGGGGACAAAGAGCCGGATATTGACTTGAATTTTTCAGGGGAATACCAGAGCAAGGCTCATAAGTATACGGAGGTTATTTTCGGGTCGGGGCAGACCTATCGTGCAGGAACCATTGCGACCCTTGCAGATAAGACGGCATTCGGCTATGTGAAGAATTATTATGAAGAGCGTGGAAAGCGGAAACGCAACTGTGAGATCAACCGGATTGTAGGCGGCTGTACCGGTATCAGAAGAAGTACCGGACAGCATCCGGGAGGAATCATTGTGCTTCCTATGGGGGAGGATATTAATTCCTTTACGCCGGTACAGCATCCGGCGAACGATATGACTACGGATATTGTGACCACTCATTTTGACTATCACTCTATCGATCATAACCTTTTGAAGCTTGATATACTGGGACATGATGATCCTACTATGATCCGGATGCTTCAGGATTTAACGGGGATCGACCCTACAAAAATACCTTTGGATGATCCACAGGTTATGTCGCTGTTTCAGAATACTTCGGCATTGGGCATTACGCCGGATCAGATCGACGGCTGTCCGGTAGGTTCCCTTGGCATACCGGAGTTTGGAACAGAATTTGTCATTCAGATGCTCCTGGATACCAAGCCCCAGTGTTTTTCGGATCTGATTCGGATTTCCGGTCTGGGGCATGGCACGGACGTGTGGCTGGGAAATGCCCAGACCCTTATTTTGGAGGGAACGGCAACGATTTCCACGGCGATCTGCTGCCGTGACGATATTATGATCTACCTGATTAACCAGGGAGTGGAAAGCGCTTTATCTTTCACCATTATGGAAAGCGTGCGTAAAGGAAAAGGGTTAAAGCCGGAGTGGGAAGAGGCAATGAAAGAAAAAGGGGTGCCTGACTGGTATATCTGGTCCTGCAAAAAGATCAAATACATGTTTCCCAAGGCGCATGCGGCGGCTTATGTGATGATGGCATGGCGTATTGCCTACTGCAAGATCAACTATCCCCTTGCTTACTATGCCGCTTATTTTTCCATTCGTGCATCGGCTTTTTCCTATGAATTGATGTGTCTGGGGCAGCAGCATTTGGAAAAGGTTATGGGAGAGTATAAACGAAGGAGCGATACGCTGTCGAAAAAGGAACAGGACTCCTATAAGGATATGAAAATCGTACAGGAGATGTACGCCAGAGGATTTGATTTTGTACCCATTGATATTTTCTCGGCACATTCCAGAAACTTCCAGATTGTGGATGGAAAGCTGATGCCGTCTCTAAACAGCATCGACGGTTTGGGAGAAAAGGCGGCGGATGCCATTGTGGAGGCGGCAAAGGACGGTCCTTTCCTTTCCAAGGATGATTTCCGCCAGCGTACTAAGGTATCGAAAACCATTGTGGATTTGATGGACAGTCTTCACCTGTTGGGGGATCTGCCCGAATCCAATCAGATCAGTTTGTTTGATTTTGTTTCATAAGTAACGAACGGCACTTGCAGAAATGCAGGTGCTTTTTTGGTAAACAAAAACAGAACTGTCAGTTCTGGACAGAATGAAAAAAAGAGAGAAAACTAAAACTTATTAGTTTGGCTTTCTCTTTTTTGATGTCCGTTTGATTTCGTCATTTGTGCTTTAGGATAAAGAAAAAAGGAGGTAATTGCTATGGAAGTATCAGTATTATCATGGAATGTCCGTGGCGAAGACGAAAGAAAAGGAGCCTATCTGGCGCATGTGCTGAACTGGGTAAAGGAAAATTGGAATAGCGGTCAGGAGGTAGATTTTATATTCCTGCAGGAGGCATCCGCCATGAATTTGGAAAACACTCTCTACAATGGGCTTTTAAGCAGCATGGGGTATCAGGTATTTCGTTTCAGGGAGAGAGCCGACGGTCGCGGCGACTGTTATCTGTTTGCAGTGAAGGGAGGATGGCAAGTGGAAGAGGCATCCGGCTATTTGCAGGTATGGGATCCAAGAGAACTCTGCGGCGTTCCAATCCGCTCTCCCTTTTATATGGAGGTTAATAATGGCGCAATAAAATTGCGGCTAATCAACTTTCACAATGCATTTGGTGGGGGTGTCAGCGGAGCATGTACCCGTGCCCTTGCGGAAAAACTGAAGGAGGATCCCAACACGCCCACCATACTGGCGGGGGATTTTAACCTTCGTTGGGACGAGATGCCGGATTTTGAAATTCTGTATTGTCTGATCAGCAATCGTTTCGACCATATTCTGACGTCTCCCTGTATGAATTACATATGCGGAGAAGCTCTGGATGAGGATTTGGAGGGACGTCCGGTACTTTGGGAATATGGGGAGAATGATATAAGCTCTATCAATGGCAGCGATCACTGTGCGATTTTTGGGAGATATGAGATGCCTGAAAACGGATAAATAAAAGGGGAGCGACCAGATTCCGATTGAATTCCAAAGCACTATGTTAAAGTGGGCATGCAGTCGACAAAATTGCGAAATGCCATGGCACAAATAAAAAAGAATGGAGGAAATTTCTTATGCAGAAATATTCACTTACAGTAACAAACGATTCACACCTTTTTGGAAACATTTGCGTGTTCCAGACGCTGCCTGATCAGCCGGAAAATATGGTGAGCCTTGCATGGTTCAGCGAACCGGCGCATCCTGGAACTACAGTGGAATTTGGCTGGTATATCAGCTACAACTTCGTATGGTCACGTCAGGGCGTATTAATTCCCGGCGTTACCTTCAAGGCATCTGAAACCATTGATACGGAGCCTTCGGATATTACAAAAAATTCCATTGGGTTTACCAAGGAACGCGGCGCTTATCACTTTACAAAGGCAAACAAGAGCACGGCGTCTGGGAAAATGGGGATTTACACAGATCAGAGCGTTCCTCACGGAGAGGCTTCCGTTGGTGTGGGCATGTCCGGCAGCGGTACCTTCGCCGTAACAGCAACGCCGAATTATAATTTCTCATTCCTTCCTCATCCCAAATACTGGGTAGTATTCGGAACCTATGAAAAGGGAGAGGTAATGGACATTGAGGCATTGACCAACACAGCTGAAGTCATATTTGAGCCGGACATTTACGATATGCATGCAACACTTCAGAAAGACAATACATGGAGTGTGTCCAGATAATCCTTTGGATCTGTGACCAGAAAATGCCCGGATGGTAAGTGATTCGGGCATTTTCCTTTATGGGGAGAATCAACGTAAATGGGCGACAAAAAAAAGAGAAAGAACGAAAAAATAGAAATACGATGTTTTGGAAGGCTGTCCATTATCATGGGAGATAAAGAATTGGGCAGTTTAATGAATTCACAAAAGGCGGAGGAACTGATCGCATTTCTGGCGACCTATAATGGTCAATCCGTTAAAAAGACGGTTGTCTGTGACGCTCTTTGGAGTAACGCCAGTCCGAAACGGAGTGCCGATAGTCTATACAAACTGGTTCGTAAAATCAAGGCAATGCCAATTCCCTTCCATATCGAGTGCAAGCGCAATATTATTCAGTTTCACATGGATAATGTGAAAAGCGATCTGACAGATTTCTTATATCATATACAAAACCGGGAGAACATCGATGCAATGGAAAAAGCAATCCATCTTTATCAGGGAACCTTGTTTGAAGAGGAGGACTATGAATGGATTATCCAAAAAGAGGGAAAATTTGATATGCTTTATCTGGATGCGCTGCAGTATTTGTCAGATTACTATGAAGGAAAAGGGAACAAAATGAAATCGCGTCACTATGAAATGATGCTGGAGCAATTTTAAAGACACCAAACGCCGACACGCTTTGCGAGACGGCTTATTGGACCAAAAAGAGCCGGGGACAGCGGAAGAAACTTCACTGTCTCCGGCTCAAAAAGTGTCATCCAAAGGGCAGCTCATCTGTGCGGGAAGCATTTAAGAGACTGTCAAAGGTGGTGTACTTTGCACCGCGAAAGAAGCAGGCATCTTTTTGACCTAACATAATCTTGTGGGGCAGTTCAATGGGAGCACCGTCAAAAATACATACCTTGCATTTCTTTGCAGGATCATATCGGAATTCCTTTATTTTTGCATAATGGGTAATGGCGGAAACGGGATGCCCACGGTAAATGGCAATATATTTCAAATGAGGTTCCCTGCTGTCGCTGATTCGGCAGGGATGCCAGCATGGCGTTTCAATTTCTCCCAGGAAGGTTTCCTCAAATCCTCTTTCCTTGGAGGACAATATCAGGGTATCAAATTTTTCTATTTCTTCAAAATAGGTGTTTACATCAATTTTGTATGTTTCCCGAAGATATTCCTCCGAATCAGCCAGAAATTTGTCGATTGCTTCCTCAATCAGAGTGTTCCTTGCAAAGCTCCTGGAATCGCTGATAGAGGAGAAGATCCTTATAATCGTGTCGATGCGGTCTACCTTGGCATCGTCTAAGTAGAGGGCAATCTGCTTTTTGGAGGGTTTGGTGTTTTTTAGAAGGGTATCGAAGTAGGATTGGTTGGATTGTTTTGACATGGGGTGGGACTCCTTTCTTTTCTTGACCATAATATCACATTGAACAATGCAAATCAATATCTATATTGATATTAGTAATAATATTTTATTGAGTAATGCGATTTAGACTTACGCCGTGCGCTTATGCATGATTAGGCGTAGGTCTAAATTGTAATGAGAAAGGGGGATATCTAATGGATTTGTAGTAACACATGCAATACGGATAGCAGGAGGGCGTGGAAAAGGGAGAGTTTGATTGCAGGAGAACTATAGGTTTGGAAAACAGGAACAATAGTTGCTCGTAGAAAATGTGGAAAAATGTATAATTTTATCATATGGAGTTGTGTAGAAAAGGGACTAAAAACTGATTTGATGGATAATTGAAAGTTATCCGTCAAGTTGGATTATGAACGAAGCAAATTAAAGGATAATACTCGATTATTGATAGTTGATTAAGTAGTATCAAAAAGATATTTGATACTCCAACGGATAATAGTACGTTATTCATTGGGAAATATAAAGACTTTTGAAAGGAAACAACAATGTATTTATCTCAATATAATGACAACAGACTAGAAGTAGCAGTTAGTAATTTATCAGATCATGTAAATAATAAAGATGTCTTTATGTCAGTAAAGAAAAACATAGGAATGGGAGCTGTAATCAAATGTAATTTGTCTAAAAAAATGCTTCGCTATTCGTACTATAAAGATTGTATATTTGATTCAACAATTTGTAAAAGTATTGGGTTTTCTGGCTCAAAGTTTATTGATACAACTTTTAAAAACTGTGACTTAGAAAATGGAAACTTACATTCATGTGATTTTAGGAACGTGACTTTTACAGGAGAAGAAAAACAATTTAAAATGAAAAATGTTGGCTTTCATAAAAGCACATTTACGGAATGCACTTTTCAAAGTTTGGATATCTTCTCTTGCGGATTTACAGATACAGTATTTTATAATACATCATTTATTGATTGCATCATAAAATTGTCGTCGCTTGAAAACGCTCAATTTATTAACTGTAGATTCATTAATGTAAACCTTTCAACTTTAAATTTGGAATATGTAGAGTTTAAAAATATTTTTGCTCAAAATACTATTTTCCCATTTATTACTATTCCTTCTGCTTTTGGGCTACTACAACAGTTGCCATTACTAGAAGATACCAATACAATATATTCTGCCCAAAATAATGCTCATAAATTATCAATTTTGGGGTATTTAGAATTATTAAAGGATTTTGAATGTTTTTATTGTAAACAAGAAAATTTTTATGCTTTGTCTAACATATTTATTTCAACGAATAGAGTAGAAGAAGCGTATGATGCTATTACAGCAGGTATATTAAATGCTATCAAAATAAGGGATTATAGAATATTACATCATTTTTGCAGATTAGTCTATTTAAGTAATATGTTTACTTTTAAACAAAGAAGAAATTTGTATGAAAATATCAACCAATGGATAGGGCATGAGAATTTAACAATGCCTGAATACCATAATTATCAAATATTTATTAGTCCTGTTCGGGAAATGCTTCTAAATAGTGACCATAATAATCCAACTTTGTATTTTTATCTCAAAACCAATATCCACTCAAGTGAAAAGAAAAAGCAGGTTATGCTACTTACAGTAATTGATAATATTTTATCTTATTGTAATGTATCTTCCACTTCAATAGAATTACGACATAATTCAGATTATGTTGATTTTTTAACAATTGTATGTGAAAATTTTTTGCAATTTTCACAAGTTTTAATAATGATATATAGTTCATTAGGTGGAATTGGACTTTTTGCTACAGGTATTAAAAAGGTCATAGAGATGGCACAAACTACAATGTTGAATCATGATCAACATATAATAAATAAACTAGAACAAAAGAAATTGGAAATGGAAATATTATCAATTAAACAAGAAAAAGATTATAAGGAAAAAATGGATAAATTAGAATATAATAAAGCAATTTTGGAATTGCAAAAATTAAATTCTGAATTGGAAAATATGAATATGGAAGCAAGTAAAAATAATAAAATATTATTAGAAAATGATATTCAAATTTCTGTAGGACACACTTCTAGAAATTTAATTATAGCACCTATACCAGAAATGATGCAATACAACCAATAACATTAAAGCAGGTAATTAATCCTGCTTTAATGTTATTGCTAATGTATTATTTTGACAGCTGGGACAAGATGGACCTAAAAAAAGGTTGTAATGTTTGCATATTTTTTCGGCTTCGTAAAAAAGCATATACATATCCTCATTCGATGGTTGAATTGCATAAAATAGTTTGCAATTTGGAACTGGTCTAAATATTGATAGCATTGGTTGAATACCTCTTGCAGCAAGTAATCTTATTGCAGATAATGTATTTTCAATCTTTTCTAAACCAACCATGAGCATAGTTCTAACATTACCATTAGACCCAAGAAAAAAAGTGGCGTACTGTAATTTTGTGATATAATCTTCTAATGTAATTTGACCTTTCCCAGGCATATATTTTTTCGCTAGTTCTCTATCAAAGAGTTCAATATTAAATGCAATTTCATCCACTCCAGCATCAATATATTTATTAATATAATTAATGTCGTTTGGCGGAAGACACATTAAATAAATTTGCTTACTTGTCTTTGAACGAATATATTTTATAACAGGTAAGATTTTATTGTTATCAGTACAAGGATCAGCCGAACCACCACCAATAAGTATATGCCGAAATTGTTCATTTTTTATACAATAATCAATGACTTCTTCAATATCTTCTAATCCATAATCTTTACTTAATAATTTATCTCTTTTATTTTCATGACAAAAAATACATCCACTGCCATTCTTTTTAAAATAACACGCTGCTTCAGGTTTTATTCTTAGTCTGTCACCGCTAATAAAAGCAATTTGTTTATAGGGAATTCCATTTCGGGTTTTTAAATTTATAAAGCTTTTATTAGATTCCAATTCCACCTCACATATTTTTGTTCGATAATAATATAAATAAAATGAGTGCTTTTGAACATTTAATTCATAAGGTGATAAAGAATTTAAAAATATATTTACAGGAGCATTCATTCGTAAATTTTTAAATAATAATATATCTATTGAATTAAAAACAGACTCATTATATCCCCCCATTTTCTCCATTTCGATATATGCATTTGAAGATACTCTTATTCCTTGATTTAAGAGCGATATCTTTAGTTTAATCAATATATCTTTTGAATAAACTAGTGGAAGGGCATCTTTCATAAAATATTGCATAGGAATATTAGGATGTATGTGTAATTTATTATCTTCTAAACATGAAGAAATATGGTGTTTCCACACCACTTCAAAAAGATAAACTTCATCTTTATAATCATCGTCTTTATACCCATTATATTGAATATTGTATGTTTCGGAGCTATTCTCTAAAAGCTTAAGTTTATCCATATATTGATAATCTTTATCTTGTTTTTCTTTTTTATATTTATAAAAACTGAATGGAATAGATATATTTTCTAATGAATCAATGTCTGAAAATATTTCATTATTAAATGCTTTTAATTGGAGTTCTTGCATGCTTGGAAGACTTGCTTCTGCTAAAGCCATATTTATTAAAAATGTTGATGCTTGAAATCGTGGATTAATTTCAACAAAATATACTTCGTTTTCATAGACGATAAAATCAATTCCACAAATTCCTCTATATCCGACTTTACTTAATTTTTCTCCTATTATCTTCGAATAAGTGGATATTTTATTTTTATATTCTTGATTGATATACGTGAAACCTTTAAAGTCTGCCCCAGTATATAATAATTTATTATCATATTCTTGTACCAATTGTATAGATGCAGGAAATACAATAGTTTTTTCTTTAGTTACTAATATATGAACATTTAGCGAAAATGATGGCATAGCATAGATTGATGCTAAATACAAATTATTTTTCCTAAACTGCTTTTTTAATTCCGCATAATTTCTCTGATCAAGAATATATGTACCTAAACCACCAGAAGAATTAGCTTCTTGAATTATAAAAGATTTGTGTTCTGGAAAATTATTACACAATTTCTGATAATCACAATCTTCCCCTGAAAATAAAGTAAAGTTTATAATAGGCATATAATTTGAAAACCAAAGTCTTGTATTTATTTTATTATTTAATAAATTTAACAAAATTTTATCGTTTAGGCAGATAAAGTTACTTTCAAATTCAGGATTTGTTTTTAATAAACTATACGCTAACGTAGAACTATAAAACATTACATGATAGTTCTCTTTGGTTAATAAATTCTTTAAAGTATTACAAATAAATTCTTTTTTTCTATTATTATCTATTTCTCTTGATGAATAAAGATTACTATAGGATATATTCTTTTCTTTTCCGCTGCCCCATGAAGTGATCGAATAATCAAAAATATTTTCCACCTTATAAAGTTCATTTTCCTTGTGTCCTATCCATATGTATTTTCCCATCTTATAATGCTTTCCTCCGTTGAAATTGTAATAAATCTATCAGTTAATTATAGTTTTTCCATTTCTTTAAATTTGTAATATCTATCCATATCTTCCGTTTGATCCAAATTTTCTAATAAAGTCATTGTAAAACCAGAACCCGGCAAACACCAATTTTGATTGCGAAACGTCATATTGTGAGGGCCATTTGTTATTTCGGATAATTTCAAATCTAATTGTGATGTCACTTGTTTATATGGAAAAAAGGAAATACCATATATTTTATATTTATTTTCAAAATCATTTTCTAACCAAAAGTCAGCTTGAAAATTTTTTACAGGTTTGGGTAAAGAATGAACAAGAACTCCATTTCTAACATATTTTAAATAGCTTCTGGAAAACTCTATATAATAGTCATTAGGTTGTAAATCATAAAAGCTGACTTTAGAATTTAAACAATATACATTATGATGCTGCTGCTTTGATTTTATATCTATCAGTTTAATATTAGCATTTATTTCTTCAGTTAAATCATAATATATTCTTTTCCTATCGGTACTGCTAATTATCAATTTATCAAAATTCAAACTATCACACGTAATCATTGATGGGTATGTAGCATGAAAATCAAATGATTTATTTGTACTATTATGAACAATATAGCTTGTTGAAATAGCAAAAAGCACCTTATCTTGATCTACTATTTTTAATCTTAAATTTATATCGTAGTCTTCATAATATTCTCCTATAGCCAAATCTTCTATTAACTTAGGCATCAAACAAAGATTATAGCCTGAAATATCTTCCTTTTGCATATGTAGATTGATATTTTTTTCTAACCTTTTCTTGTATGCTAGATTAAAAATTATAGAATCTAAATGTTCGGTCAGTTCAAATGTCTGCATCTTAGAATAATCTTGTTCATTTCCTGCTAAAAACATAGATTTAAAACTCAAAGCAGTTTGATCAACAATACTTTGAGTATATTTTTTTAATGTTGTAATTTCAATAATCAAACTAACAAGAGCAATTACAATTACATTTATAATAATAGTTGAAATACCTTGAACAAATACAACAGAGAATGTAAAAGTTTGTTCCGCTTTTACTGCCTGATAATATTCAGTTAATATATAAACTGCCATTGCAATAATAATTAGTATGAATACACCCCAGCCTACTCGAATTTTAAAATATATTTTATTGTCATCCTTATTTTTCATTAAAATTATCTCCATTTACTTAATTGGTTTTCTCTATTTTGTATGTATAAAATAATGATATTTCACTTTCTAAAGGATTAATCTGTTCAAATATTTTATTAAATCCATGACTTTCATATAGTGCTCTTTGCTTTTTTTTACTTTTTAGGCAACATAGACATAACCAATTATTTTGATTCTTTGCGGCATAGGTTATTGCATAATTTAGAAGTTCTGACGAATATCCTAATTTTGTGTAAATTCGTTTTACTGTTAACTTGTACAAGTAAATGGCTCCCTCTAACTGTAGTTTATCCCAACAATAATTTATATCTTTTTTAGAAAGTATCATAAATCCAACAGCTTTGTTGTCGGAGTTAAAACATAAGAAAAACTCCTTTAACTCAAATTTTGAATAAAGGAAGTCCAAATCTTCATAATTCCACTGTTTTATATGATTTTTTTTCATCCAATGCACTGTATCAAAAAATATCTCTTGTATAGCTTCAATATCTTTCTCTTCTCCATGTCGTACCATACTGCTTGAGCCTAACTTATAAAGATTATATAAATTAATATGTTAGTAGTTTTTATATAATATTTATATTCCTTTCAAAAATTATCTGTTTCTCGCCTAAACTAGCAAATAACTCATAATGATTAATAAAATCCAAATTATCCGTTGGAGTATCAAATATCTTTTTGATACTACTTAATCAACTATCAATAATCGAGTATTATCCTTTAATTTGCTTCGTTCATAATCCAACTTGACGGATAACTTTCAATTATCCATCACCCAACCCTAAAATCCTTCCGAGGATGTTTCGTCGCCAATATGTCCCTTTGCTTTGCCATAGTCACATGGGTATAAATTTCCGTAATATTGATAGAACTATGCCCCAGCATTTCCTGAATATACCGAATATCCACATCCGCCTCCAACAAGCTTGTGGCAAAGGTATGGCGGAACATATGGGGGGTGATATGCAGTTCTATGGCGGCAAGAGAGGCATACCTGTTGATCATCCTGCGAACTGATTGGTCGGATAAGGGGCTGCCGGACTGAGTGGCGAAGAAATGCATACAGTTTTGCATCTGCACTTCAAAAATATCCTTATATTCCTGCAAAATATGAATAACGTCTTCATTTCCAATCTGTATTCTTCTCTCCTTGGAACCCTTGCCATAAATCAGAATTGTTCCCTCATACAAATTTACATCGCATATTTTCAAAGAACATAATTCGGAAATCCGCATTCCGGTGGCAAAGAGCAGTTCAATTACAGCAATATCCCTGAGGGTGTTTTTCTTTTGATAGTCTGTTTTAGCATCTGTAAGTTGCTGATACATAGTCGATAAAAAGGTTTCCACCGTATGGAGGGGAATTGTTTTGGGAAGGATTACGGGCTCCCGGAAGCGGATTTGAAGCTTATTGAAAGGGTTCCGGTCAATGATTTCCCTGTATTCAAAATAGTGAAAGATCGCCTTCAGAGATGCAATTTTTCTCTTGACGGTTTTGGGCTTATAGTTTTTGTGAAGCTCTGCAATGAAGTTCTCCAGAAGGGCAGGGGTTATCTGAGAAATATTGTCAAATGGAATCTGCATCTGGAATTGTCTCAGATCAATTCGGTACGCCTTTATGGTTTTTTCATCCAGTCTCTTTTGATACTTGCAATATGCTAAGTAATTGTCAATTTGTGTCTGTAAGTTATTCATAAGAAGCCTCCTTGTTTTTAGCAGTTCAATGCTTTTTCTACCAGTTTAGCAAAAAAATCAGCAAGTACGTTTAATTTATGAGCTGATAGACCGATATACAATACAGATACATGGATGTGTTTCAAATAGAACAAGGATGTGATAATGTGAAAAATAAGCTTGATAGCTTATTTTTCACATGCAAATTTGTGCCGGAGCGTCACAAATTTGAATTGCAGAGCCGAATTTGATATTCGGCTCGCGTACCTGCGCAAAAAACGCTCCGGTATGGAGGATGATATGAAAATCGGAGAAGCGCAAAAAATTTACAGAGAGCAGGTCAGGGAATATCGGGAGCAGCAGACGGCTTTGTCCAGACAGTTGCAGGATATCCGTGCGCGGATTAAGGATGCGCCGGAGCAAAAGCAAAAAGAGCAGTTTGAGTCGGAGGCGGTTACCTTGGAACTGACTTTGGATGCCCTTGATGAAAAGCAGACAGAATACCAGGATTATCTGGATAAATTATCAGATAAGTATTGTGCATACTGGAACGCTACAGTGGCGGAGCAACAGGCGGATGCCATGGAGGAATACGGAGTTGAGATGGGGAAGATTCTGGAAGTGGCGCGCCGGATCATGAAGGGCGGAATTGTACCGGCGGCAGATGAAAAGAAATTGATGGAATTCAGCTTTGAAATGTACCAGACGGCAAAAAATATAGGCGCAATGGTTCGGCGTGAAAAAAAAGAGGAATACGATTCCCTTTGGGGCGATGAGGAGGAAAAGGAGTATGACGATCCTCAGGAGGTGGCGGAAAATGCACAGGCTTCGCCGGGTGCGCCCGAAGTGGTGAGTGCTGCAGATACAATGGCAGCGGCAGGAGAGTCTTAATAGAACCGGTTACGCTTTGGGAACAGTCTTATTATAAAACATAAAAACAGGTATGGCAGACAGTTACAACGTTTGCTATACCTGTTTTTTGCAAATGTGCCATGAAAAACATGTGAAAATAGAGATTGAATTATCAAAGAGTTAATGTTATACTTATAATGGTATGACAAAACATAGTACATAAGAGATGCTAAGGCTGGCATATTTTTCTCAGCATAAAACGCTTTGGAATGGTGATATATGGGATTTCTGCCTTTGCCGTAGATAAGGAGGGGAGTCCCATGCAGTAATGTTTATGTATCTATGGATGGTTTATTATGCTAAGAAGTTACTGTGAAATTTTACAGGGCTATTTGGATTATACGATAACGATTCACATGAATATGGTTTTCCATCCGGTAGTGAAAGTTCTACAGGATGGCATGGTACTATTGTCCCGAGCAGGGCGGGAAACTTTTCAATCGCAATATGCAATAATACCAATGAGAAGGTTAACTACAAAGGTACTTATTCCGTCAATTAATTTTTTGATTCTGGTGAAGAAATGAAAAAGAAATATATAATGATAACCTTATTATTAACGATAATTTTCCTTTTAGGCATTACAATCTGGGTGAAAAGCAGTGCGAAAGGAAATCATCTGCCAGATGAAAAATTCGTAACAACACAAGAACCAAATGCTGTTGAAAAGGTAGACCACAAATATATAGAACAGAATAGCGCCAACGATGCGGCATCAGATCTTACAGATTTACCGAATGAAACTATCAATGACGATTCTACGTATTCTTTCACGCCAGACAAAGTTGATGATCATACATTTATCAATAATCAACCTTAAAGAGAAATTATGTAGATCATAGAAAAGAGAATTCATCATTTTTTGAGGAAAATGTCCAGAACAGACGATGGGAGTGTTGCAAAATAGCTAAATTTTAGTTATTTTGCGATACTCCCTTGTTTATGGAGAAAGATCAATATGAAAAAGATAATGGTCTGTATTTTAATGTGTTTTATGAGAAGTTTTTGACTGCATGTACAGTGCATTCCACTGAAAATGGGAAAAAGATTGTTCAAATTATTCTCCGCCCTTATGACAGGCACCATTGCACATATCCCCTTTGAGGAAAACGATTGACATATCATTTGAAAGCCATTATATTAAAAATCAGTTTGAGATTTAGAGGGAGGTAATTTGGATGGATTTACATGTGCTCACGGTTTCGGATGACAGATATACGCCGTATATGGGAACAAGCCTTTTTTCTCTGCTGGAAAATAATGCGCAGCATTTCGATAAAGTTTATCTTCATATTGTGGATAATGGCATTTCCGAAGAAAGGCGAAGAAAACTTTTGCAGCAGTCTGCAAAATACCAAAACGTAATAACGGTTTTCCAGGATCTGGGGGAATGTTTATCTCAAATACATCCTGTTGTGGAGAATGGGTGGGATGTCTCTATTTATGGAAGATTTTTTGCAGATGTCATTGTAGATGAAGATGTGGAAAGGGTTCTTTACCTGGATAGCGATACGATTGTGAATAGCTCTTTGAAGGAATTAATGTCTATTGATCTGGAAGGTTATTGCCTGGCAGGAGTGAGGGATGTCAGTGAAGCGTCCCAGAAGAAAGAACTGGAAATGGATGATGATGCGTATTACATTAATTCTGGCATGCTTGTGATAAATATAAAAAAGTGGCGTGAATTGAGGATAAGGGAAAAGCTGGTGGAATTTATGAATACATATCCCCGAAAGCTGATGGCGCCGGATCAAGATGCTATTAATGTAGTCTGCGCGCATATGGTAAGAATTCTTCCCGCAAAGTACAATTTTGGATGGATGATTAATGAGAGGAGTCTCCAATATGAATATCAGGGGTTTTTTCCATACAGCAATGAAGAGTTATTATCGATCATTCAGAATTCCTATGCCGGAGTAGCGATTTTTCATTATTTTGGATCTCTCAAGCCGTGGCGAAAAGGAGAATGTATTGGAGGATTTGAAAGCGTTTTTTTGTCCTACTATAAAAGAAGTATATGGAGAGAAAGAAGAAGGTTTATTAGTACACAGAAAATGTTCAGATATTATTTTTTGGAAAACCCTATGCATAGACTCTGTAATCTTGCCAAACGATTGATAGGCACGGAGCAGTATAACCGTTACTATGAAATGGTGACAAATTGGAAGGGATCGGCGAAATCGGAAAGGAACGGTGAAACATGCTGACGATCGGAACTCATATGTCCATTGCAGAGGGGATTGCAAAGACTGCGCAAAATGTGGTTAAAATGGAAGCAAACACCATGCAGATTTTTAGCCGTAATCCCAGAGGTTCCGGATATAAGACTTACAGTGATACGGAAGTAGAGAAATTTCAGAAGATCAGAAGGGAAAATCAATTTGGACCGTTGTTGGCACATGCCCCATATACAATGAATCTTGCCAGCGGCAAGGCGGAGACATATGAGTTTGCCTGTACGGTAATGCGGGAAGACCTTGCACGAATGGATGCTCTTGGCATTGAAAATCTTGTTTTCCATCCGGGAAGCCATACCGGTATCGGTGTAGATGCCGGCATAAAAAATATTATTGCGGGTCTTGACCAGGCAATCACAGGAAGGGAAAATATTACGGTACTCCTTGAAACCATGTCCGGAAAAGGGACGGAGATCGGGGCAAGCTTTGAAGAACTAAAAGCGATTCGGGGTGGTGTGAAGCATCCGGAAAAGATTGCCATTTGTTTAGACACCTGCCATGTTTTTGCAGCAGGTTATGATATTGTTCATGATTTAGAGGGCGTACTTGGGGAATTTGACCGCATTTTAGGACTATCCCTTTTACGGGCGGTTCATTTCAACGATAGTATGATGCCCTTTGGTTCCCGTAAGGATCGACATGCGCCTGTTGGAAAGGGCGAGATTGGGATGGATGCGCTGCTTCGTGTTATGAGGCATCCGGTGTTAGAGAATTTGCCTTTTTACCTGGAGACTCCCTTTGACGAGGAAGGGCATAAAGCTGAAATACAGATGATCAGGGAAAAGCTAAGAGCAGACGTATGAAAAAGAATGTGAGATTGCCATGAAAAAGGATTTAACAACGGGAAATGTAACAGGGACTATGCTTTTATTTGCCGGTCCTATGATATTGGGAAATCTGCTTCAGCAGTGCTATAATATAGCCGATACGCTGATTGTGGGACGCTGTCTGGGAGCGTCGGCATTGGCGGCGGTAGGAAGCGCTTACACCCTGATGACTTTTTTGACTTCCATTATCATTGGGCTGTGCATGGGGAGCGGAGCAGTCTATTCGATCTATTACGGGAAAAAAGAGGTGCTGCAGATGAAAAAAAGCATGCTGACCTCTTTTTTATTTATTGGAGCGGTGACAATTGTTTTAAACATTCTGGTTTTTTGGGGGATACAAGGTATTCTTAATATACTTCAGGTGCCGGAAAATGTTTATGAACTTATGTATAAATATGTGTGGATCATTTTCTTTGGAATTGTATTTGTATTTCTCTACAATTACTTTGCATTTCTTTTAAGGGCGCTTGGAAATTCACTGGTTCCCTTATGCTTTTTAGGGGCGGCGGCAGTTTTGAATATTTTCCTGGATGCTTTATTCGTTATAAAATTTCAGATGGGAGTGGAAGGCGCTGCTTTTGCAACTGTGATTGCCCAGGCGGTATCGGGGATAGGAATCGGTCTTTACACATGGGTGAAAGAACCGGAACTCCGCCCCCGGAAAGGCGAAAAGTTGACAGACCGGAGGACAGTGGCGGAGGTGGTGAGAAATTCTTCCGCCGCCTGTGTGCAGCAGTCGGTTATGAATTTTGGCATTTTGATGATACAGGGATTGGTCAATCGTTTTGGAACAGTGGTGATGGCGGCTTTCGCCGCCGGGGTGAAAATCGATTCCTTTGCCTATATGCCGGCGCAGGAGTTTGGGAATGCTTTTTCACTGTTTATTTCCCAGAATCACGGAGCAGGGAAAAGCGAGCGGATAAAGCAGGGGATGAGAAGGGCGGCAGTAGTTTCTATGTCATTTTGCGGGGTGATTTCGGCAGGGATTTTTATGCTGGCGCCTGCCCTTATGAAAATTTTTGTGGATGAGAAGGAGAGGGAAATTATACAGGCAGGGATTGGCTATCTAAGGATTGAAGGTTCTTTTTATTGCGGAATAGGGCTGTTGTTTTTATTATACGGATTTTATCGGGGGATCGGGAAACCGGAAATGTCCTTGGTGCTTACGATTCTTTCCCTTGGAACCAGAGTGGTTCTTGCCTATATGTTGTCGCCGATTCCCCAAATTGGCGTATGGGGAATCTGGTGGGCAATTCCCATAGGCTGGTTCCTGGCGGACGGGGCAGGATTAGGATATATGAGAAGGCTAAAAGAAAAGAAAGCTTTTTGAAATTTGTCGTAATTTGTTGAATTAACTTCTTTTCTGTGATAAATTCACTAGTAACGGGATTTCCAGAAATTGGAAAAATTGACGGCGTAGGTGAATGGATCATGGTGAAAAAATATTTGGAACAGAACGTATATGAGGCGCTGCAGGAGCGGCTGCAGTTGCTGTTTGAAGAGTTTGACAATATTTATGTGTCTTTTTCCGGAGGAAAGGACAGCGGTCTTTTGCTGAATTTGGTGCTTGATTATCAGAAAAAATATTATCCGAAGAAAAAGATTGGCGTTTTTCATCAGGATTTTGAAGCACAGTACACTGTGACCACAGAATACGTAGAGAGAACCTTTGAACGGATCCATAATGAGGTGGAGCCTTACTGGGTATGTCTCCCCATGGCAACCCGTACGGCATTAAGCAGTTATGAGATGTACTGGTATCCATGGGACGATACCAAGGAAGAAATTTGGGTCAGGGAAATGCCCCGCAAGGACTATGTGATCAACATGAAGAATAACCCGATCACCACTTATAAATACAGGATGCATCAGGAAGATCTTGCGAAACAGTTTGGGCGCTGGTACAGGCAATCTCATGGGAACAGGAAAACAGTATGTCTTCTTGGAATGCGCGCCGACGAATCGCTGCAGAGATATAATGGATTTCTGCACAAAAAATACGGATACAAAGGGGAATGCTGGATTACCAAGCAGTTTAAAGATGTCTGGTGCGCTTCGCCTCTTTACGATTGGTCGTCTCAGGATGTCTGGCATGCCAACGCTTTTTTTGGATACGATTACAATGCTTTGTATGACCTTTACTATATGGCAGGGCTTAAAATTTCCCAGATGCGGGTTGCCTCTCCTTTTAACGATTATTCCAAAGACGCTCTGAACCTATACAGGGTCATTGATCCGGAAATATGGGTGAAGCTGGTAGGAAGAGTACAAGGGGCAAATTTTGTCAATATTTACGGAAAAACAAAGGCAATGGGCTACCGAAACGTTACGCTGCCGGAAGGACATACCTGGAAATCTTATACCCTGTTTTTGTTAGATACGCTTCCCACCAGACTGCGCAATAATTATGTGAAAAAATTTAAAACCTCCATAGAGTTCTGGCACACCACAGGCGGGGGGTTGGACGAAGATACTATCCGGGAACTGGAAGAACACGGCTATCAGATACGGAGAAATGGTGTTTCCAATTATACCACAAGCAAAAAAACACGGGTAATCTTTATGGGAAAGATTCCGGATAATACGGACGATGTTAAATCCTCGAAGGATATTCCAAGCTGGAAGCGAATGTGCTTCTGCATTCTCAAAAATGACCATCTTTGCCGTTTTATGGGATTTGGCATGAACAGGCAGCAGCAGAAACGAATTGATCTGATAAGGCGCAAATACGAAAGCTTAGAGGAGGTAGAATATGGAGTATAAAAGTCCCGCTTATGATATTGTACCGGTACCCATTGAAAAGATTAAGCCTAATACATACAATCCCAATGCGGTGGCGCCTCCTGAAATGAAGCTGCTTTATGAGAGTATTCGAGAGGACGGTTATACCATGCCCATCGTATGCTATTACAATCGGGAAAAGGATATTTATGTGATTGTTGACGGTTTTCACCGTTATAGAGTTATGATGGAGCATCGGGATATTTACGAGAGAGAAAAGGGACTCCTTCCTGTTTCTGTTATCCGGAAACCTCTTGATAAGCGGATGGCAAGTACGATCCGTCATAACAGAGCAAGAGGAAGCCATAGTGTTGATCTGATGAGCAATATCGTCAAAGAATTGAATGAGCTGGGACGTTCCGACGCCTGGATCTGTAAGCATCTTGGTATGGATAGAGACGAGGTGTTAAGGCTGAAGCAGATTACAGGTCTTACCGCAATGTTTAAGGATGTAAATTTTGGCAAGGCGTGGCGTCCGGCGAAGGAAGAGGAATCGGAATAAAGAATGGTGACGATAGAGAAGGATTTTTTTTCAATCAGGCAAATCTGCGAGTCTGGGCAGTGCTTTCGTCTGGAAAAACTGGGGGAGTCAGAGAAAGCAGGGGAAAAATATGGACTTACGGCGCTTGGAAGGTATCTGGAGATCGTACAAAAAGGAAATGAAATTTCTTTTGACTGCAGTCAGGAGGAATTTGAACTGGTGTGGAAGGGATATTTTGACCTGGAAGAGGATTATGGCAGGATCATAGGGATGATCGATGAAACGGACGCTTATCTTTTACAGGCATCCACATACGGGAGCGGTATCAGAATACTCAGGCAGGATTTGTGGGAAATGATCGTTTCTTTTATTATTTCCCAACAGAATCATATTAAGCGTATACGAAAGTGCATAGATCTTCTCAGCAGAAAATATGGAGAAGAAAAACATACAGAAAAGGGCGGATGTTATTATGATTTTCCAAAACCTGAGGCGTTAGCAGAGGCAGCGTTGGAAGATCTGTACGCTTGCAATCTGGGCTATCGCTGCCGTTATATCCATGATACAGCATGGAGCGTCAGCAGTGGAGAGGTGGATCTTGCCAGATTGAAAGATATGGGGTATGAGGAAGCAAAAGCAGAACTTATGAAGCTGTGCGGAGTAGGCGTTAAGGTTGCAGAGTGCGTCTGTTTATTTGGCTTACACAGGACAGAGGCGTTTCCTGTTGATACCCATATCAATAAAGTGCTGCGCCAACAATATCCTCAAGGCTTTCCCTTTGAAAGGTATAAAGGATATGAGGGAACCCTGCAGCAGTATATTTTTTATTTTGATTTGATGAAGCAGGAAAAGTAACCCAATGCTCACTCAGAGGTCTCCGTATATTTATGATAATAGTTCAGCGCCTCATCCGGGGATAAGGAAAAATGCCGGATTAATTTGTCTATGATGATTTCTTGATTCTTCCCATCTTCCAGATTGTCAAGAATAAGGGCAGCAATGCCTTTGGTAATACCTTTGGCTATACCGTCGGCAATACCTTCAGCACGCCCCAGCTCGAGTCCTTCAGCGCGCGCATCTTCCATGATATAAGCTTTTTCTTCCCATAGCTGCATATATTTTACCCCCATTTTCTCCGATAATTTCACTTTCTTAACCCGGTTATGGATCAGTTTAATCTTATTGCTTGTTGTTGCCCCTGCCGCCTGATCTGTAGATGCGTGGATGTAACCCATAAAGTCCAGGAATTCCTGGGAAAAGTCCTGCCTGTTTTTTCCGGCAGTATTGATGAAAATGCGGACGGCGCCGTCCTCCAGCTTCAGGTCAGGGCATTCCCGGCAGACACCCTCAAAGGTATAACGGTATAACCCCCTGTCAAATAAGTCAAAGGGTGCGATCAGGATAAAGCAGCTGTCCTTTAAAAGGTTAAAGTCCTTGCTTCCCGGCTCTAAAAGGGAAACATCCAGCTGTGCCTGGTAATAGCGGCTCCTTTTGCAGAGGTTCCCGGTATTGCGCTGCTGCATTTCTGTGTAATAAAGCCTGTGCTCCTGATCCATGCTGACCACATCAAGGCGAACCTGCCTTAAAGAGGGAGATACCCTTAATTCCTTTTCGGTTTCAGGCTTTTCTAAAAGAGAGATTTCTTTTTCCAGAAGAATGCTGACAGCCGCCTGGTAAGCGTCGCGGTCTTCCATGGTTTCGGAAAAGAGGAAGCGGTCAATCAGGTTTAATTCTTCCAGTTTGGTCATTACGTTGTTTGTCATACATTTTCCTCCTGTATGCAGGAAAATGCAGATGAAAAATTGTACTGTTCTATCCGTCTTCCTGCGGTAAAAGATTTATGGGATTTTAAGCAGGATTTCGGGAATGATGGAACAGAGAGTTCCGAAAGATACAGCGAAGGCTGTAATAGAAATCGTTTGCTATGGAAAGAATTGTAGCATAGAATTGACGGTATTTCAATAGAGAAAATATAAAATTAAAAAGCGGAAAAGTGTTTATTTCCCTCTTCAAGGAACTGAAAAAATCTGTTATAATTACTTGTCATAGGAATAGACAGCGGTAAAGGAGGAGTGAAAGGATGAAACCATTGGTACTGATATACAGAAAGTGCAGCACCTGTCAAAAGGCATTGAAATGGCTGGAGGAAAATAATATTGCATATGAGGAGCGTCCTATCCGGGAAGAAAATCCAACGGTTGAGGAATTAGCGGAATGGCACAAGAGAAGCGGACTACCTTTGAAGCGTTTTTTTAATACCAGCGGCAACCTGTATAAAGAACTGCAATTGAAGGATAAGCTTGCCGGGATGTCAGAGGAGGAGCAGCTAAAGCTCCTTGCCACAGACGGTATGCTGGTAAAGCGCCCTTTGCTGGTAACCCCGGATTATGTGTGCCCCGGCTTTAAAGAGAAGGAATGGAAGGATCATATTTGACTTATCAGGTTTAAGTTATTATAATGATACGATAAAAGCGGAGAAAAATGCTATGGTTTAGAAAGAAGGAATTAGGATGACAAAAATTGATATTGTATCGGGTTTTTTAGGCGCAGGAAAGACCACATTGATTAAAAAGCTGCTTGCAGAAGCGCTGGACGGAACAAAAGTTGTGTTGATTGAAAATGAATTTGGAGAGATTGGCATTGACGGCGGATTTTTAAAGGAAGCAGGAATCGAAATTAAAGAAATGAACTCTGGCTGTATCTGCTGCTCGTTGGTAGGAGATTTTGGCGCTTCGCTGAAGGAGGTTATGAACACGTACCAGCCGGAAAGAATACTGATTGAGCCTTCCGGCGTAGGGAAGCTTTCCGATGTTATGAAAGCGGTGCAGGATGTGATCGATGCAAGCGAAGTGACACTAAACAGCGCGGTCGCAGTGGTGGACGCCGCCAAATGTAAAATGTACATTAAAAATTTTGGTGAATTCTTTATAAATCAGATTGCCCATGCAGGTACGATTATTTTAAGCCGGACAGGCAGCATTTCGGAAGATAAGCTGAATACGTGCATTCAACTGATCAGAGAGCATAACAAGCAGGCAACCATTGTTACCACTCCGTGGGAAGCGCTGGACGGAAAGGATATTCTTGCGACCATAGAGGGCGCAGGGGATCTGGAGGCTGAAATGATGGCGGAGCTGAATGCAAACCGGGATAAGGAGGAGGAACATCACCACCATCATCATGGGGACGAATGTGAGCATGAACACCATCATCATGAACATCATCATGAAGAGAATGAGCATGAACACCACCATGACCACGGACCGGATTGTACCTGTGGATGCCACGACCATGAGCACCATCATGCGGATGAAGTGTTTACCAGCTGGGGAATGGAAACTCCGGCAGCTTACAGCAAGGAAGAGATTGAAGATATTCTGGAGGAACTGGAGAAGGAAGGAAAGTACGGCTTTGTTCTGCGGGCGAAAGGCATGGTTCCGGGAACGGAAGGCAGCTGGGTGTACTTTGATTATGTGCCTGGGGAAAGCAATGTACGGGACGGCAAGGCGGATGTAACCGGCAAGTTTTGCGTGATCGGATCCAAATTGAAGGAAGACGAGCTGCAAAAGCTTTTTCAAAAATAGAGAGAAAGAAGGTACACAATGAAACCGGTCTATGTGATTAATGGTTTTCTTGAAAGCGGAAAAACAGAATTTATCCGTTATACGTTGGAGCAGCCTTATTTCCGCATTAAAGGGAGGACGCTTCTGATTGTCTGCGAAGAGGGAGAGGAGGAGTACGATGAAAAGCTCCTCAAAAAGGTTCGTGCCGATCTGGTTTTGATCGAGGAAGAAGAGGCGTTTCAAACAGCGTATTTGATGGAGCTTGAGAAAAAGTATAAGCCGGAGCGTATTATCATCGAATATAATGGCATGTGGAATTTTAAAAACATGAAGCTGCCTTTCCATTGGACCATCGAGCAGCAGATTACAATGATAGATGCTTCTACTTTCCCCATGTATTTTACGAACATGAAGTCACTGCTGGCAGAGATGCTGCGCAAGTCGGAAATGATTATTTTTAACCGTTGCGACGGTGTGGAAGATCTAAGCAGCTATAAGAGAAATGTGAAAGCGATCAATCAGCAGGCTGATATTATTTTTGAGGATGCAGAGGGAGAGATTAATCAGATTTTTGAAGATGATCTGCCATACAGTCTGGATGCTCCTATTATTGAACTGGACAATGAAGGATATGGAATCTGGTATCTGGACAGCCTGGAACAACTGGAGCGTTATATTGGAAAGACAGTACAGTTTACCGCTATGGTTTTAAAGCCTAAGGAGTTTCCTAAGGGATATTTTGTGCCTGGACGGATGGCAATGACCTGCTGTGCGGAGGATATGGCGTTTCTGGGCTTTGCATGTGAATATGACAAGACGGATAAGCTTACGGATAAGCAATGGGTAAAGGTGACGGCAAAGGTTGCTAAAGAGTATTTTGCAGATTACGGAGGGGAAGGACCTGTTTTGAAGGCAGTTTCCGTGGAGCAGACGAGACCGCCTAAGGAAGAAATTATTAGTTTTATGTAAATGACAAAAGAACGGAATGGAAGCCGGGAGGGAAATGATTTATGTATCACTATACTGCCATACAGTGGTTATTTTTCTTTTACTTTTACTGTTTTTTCGGCTGGATTTTTGAATCTACTTTTGTATCCGTCAAAAGTAAGAAGTTTGTAAACCGCGGTTTTATGAGGGGACCGTTTTTACCGATTTATGGAAGCGGCGCTATTATGATGCTGGTGGTTTCCATGCCTTTTCAGGAGAGCATTTTTCTCACTTATATAGCGGGCTGTGTTGGCGCTACCGTGCTTGAACTGGTAACCGGAGTCGCTATGGAAGCGTTGTTTAAGGTAAGGTATTGGGACTATTCTAATCAGAAATTCAATTATAAGGGGCATATTTGCCTTTCTTCTACCATCGCCTGGGGATTTCTGACGATTTTAATGACAGAATTTCTGCACAAAGGCGTTGAAAAGATTGTTTTTGCTATTCCCGGTATTCTGGTTTCAGTGATAACGGTAGTTTTGACCATCTGCATTACCATTGATTTTACCCTTTCCTTTAAGGCTGCACTGGATCTGCGGGACGTATTGGTTGGTCTGGAAAAGGCAAAGGAGGAGATGGAGCGTATTCAAAAGCGTTTGGATGTGATCATTGCTATTGCCGACAACGAGCGTGAAAGCCGGCGGCAGGAACGCAGCCAGCGGATAGATGAAACAATGGAGAATATTGAGGAGAAGTTTAATATCTTAAAAGAACATCTTTTGAAGAGACCGGCTGACTTTGTAGAGGATATGAGAGAAGAAATTATGGAGCTTCGCAGCAAATATGCCATTGAGAAGGAGCATCGTATACAGTTTGGCAGATTGAGGGATATTTATCAGCGCGCGCTGCTAAAAGGGAATCCAGGCATGTATTCCAAGCGTTTTGGGGAAGCCCTGGAGGAATTAAAAAGAGCAGCTAATGAGAAAAGAAAAAAGTAGAAATAAGTATTGACTTATAGGCTGACAAATGGTATTATATCATTCGTGGCGAAAGTCAAGCGGAAGTGTCGGAACTGGCAGACGAGCAAGACTAAGGATCTTGTGAGCATTGCGCTCGTGAGGGTTCAAGTCCCTTCTTCCGCATAAAAAAGAAGCTATGTATTAGCTTCTTTTTTTGTCCAATAAGCCGGCTCGCAAAGCGCGTCGGCGTTTGGTTCGGTCTTATGGCTAATGCCATTCAGGTACATTTCCAAAATCAACCGTTATTCCGGTAATGCAGGTGTCTTCAAGTTCAAGCCGTGCATAGGGCTGGTCGTATCCGTACATCATAAGAGTTTTTACCCTGACGTTTTCCTATTTTTTCCATAAACCAGGTAGAATAGCGCGGATCTTCCTGCAGGTTGCAAGTGAATATATCCTGATTTTCCCTGGCTGTAGTTTCGCCCGGATCTTCTTCGGCTGCCTCTTCTCTTTCCCAGTATATACAATCATATAGAGCCGTCCCAAACTATTTTTTGATGGCTTGTCTGATGATATCAAAAAGCCGGTGAAACTCTGCCGTCCTAAAGGAAAAACCTGCAAAGACCAGATTCGGTACAATCAGGCATATAATTCCTCTGACAATTAAAAGCGTGATTATGGGAAGGTCAAAAGGAAGCGTGCACAGCCAGGTCAGGGCAATGCTGATACTCCCGACGAATATGTACCTGATATTTTTCAGCCAGAATGCTTTGGTTGAGCGCTGAAAGCCATAGTGAAACAGAACATAAGGTTCCACCCAAAGGGAGGTGGAAACCATACTCACAAAGGTTCCCAGAAAAATGCCGGTTATGCCTAAAGTCTTTGCCATCAGAATGGATATGATCAGATTGATAACGGATTCTATAATGGGCTTGTAACGATCCTGATAGAGAAGCCCCATAGATTCTTTGAAAGCAAGGGGAATCTGACGGATTCCCACAATGAAAAAGTTAATGGATATAAGAAGTACAACGGGAACAGGGAAAAGGAACTGCTCGCCCCAAACAAGGATAATGAAAGGATTGATTAATAGAAAGAAACTTGCCGTGCAAAAAGTAAACAGCCAGAAGCCTCCAAAGTGCAGAGTCTCAAATAGTGTATGCGTCTCATCCTTAGAGTGGGTGGCGTGATAATTTCCGATTCCGGAATTGAGGGATCCCAGCGCGGAGAATATAAAAGAACGTAAAAGGTTCAATACCAGGTTATAGCTTTCGTTTTGGGATACGGCGGTGAGCCCAAGGAAAAAGCTGATCAAAAGGTTGTCTGTAGAGTTGAGCACAGTAGAGCCTACGTGATGATTGAACATGGCGTAAACATTTTTGAAAATGCTCTTTTTTTCCGCTGGATCAAGAACAGGATGCCGGTCAGAGCCAAGAAAAGGGTATTCCTTTTGCGCTCTTCTGGACAATAAAACGTTTGACAATAAAGTAAAAGGAAGCAGTACCAGCAGGTAAAGCATAAAGCTATGGGTGGTAACCAAGATAACGATCTGGACCATACACCTGATGACGCGAATCAGGTTATAATAGGAATTTGTAATGTATAGTTTCTGATCTGCAAGAAACAGCGACTGCCTGTATACAAAGAAATAGGAAATTACAGTGTTTGCCAGATAAAGCAGGTAAAAGACAGATAATCCCGGAAGATCGGGACAGTCGTTGATAATGTATGGGAGAAAAGGCGTCAGGCAGATACCGATGCCGCCGATCCCGAAAGCAACCAAGCGATAAGCCTTTTTGTAGAAGTTTGTCAATGCAAGCAGTTTATCCTCATCTTTTTGGGCAATAGGGGCATACATGGCATAAACCAAAACAGTGCCAAATCCCAGCTCTGATAAAGAGAGCACGGATAGAATATTGGAAAATAGTCCGGTAACGCCTACATACTCCATGGAAACTGTATGGATCAATACGGTTCTGCAAATAAAATCGACAAAATAGCAGAGCAGCTTCGTAACCACAATAATAAAGCTGTTCTTAAAAAAAAGCTTAGCACGCATAAGAATTCCTCCTAATTTATGTAACATTACTATAATACCAAGATTTACTTATAAGATAAAGAAAAAAGCAATGTGCAATTTGCACAATAATAACAACGAAAATATACGAAAATTTCTACATGTTTTGTAAAAAAACAGAGTTTGCAAGTCCGTAAAAATGTGCAATAATATATTTGAGGTAAAACGCATGGACGGGAAAAACTTGAAAGTCGTTTTCTTTATTGGAAACATGAGTCATTCCGGAGGAACGGAGAGAGTACTCTCAATTATTGCCGGAGGGTTATCCCAAAGAGGTTATCAGGTTTCGATTATGAGCCTTTGGGGAAACGGGCAGACCTTTTTCCAAATACCGGAGAAGATTAGGATATACTGGTTGGAGAAGGAAGCTCCCGGCGCCGGCATTCTAAAAAAATTAAAATTACTCACCTCGTTCTTAAAACAAGAGAATACAGATTTTTTGATAGATGTAGATATCATACTTGTCTTTTATTCTCTTATTCTGAAAAGACTTATTCCCCGAATGCAGTGGATTTCCTGGGAACATTTTAATTTCTTTTATCATTTTAAAAAAAATCAGTCACTTCGCGGGATTGCAAGAAGGCTGGTCGGCAGATTCTCCGATCATCTGGTGGTTTTATCCGAGGAAGATAAAGGGTATTATCAGGACAATCTAAAGCTGAAATGCGGTATTACCCGTATATACAATCCCAATCCCTACGAAGAACAGGCGCCAAAGGATGCGGGAGAACCGATCATCTTTGCGGCAGGGAGGCTGACGGGAGTAAAAGGCTTTGATCTTTTGATTGAAAGCTGGAAGCTGCTTGAACCCAAGTATCCCCAGTGGACTGTGTTGGTTGCCGGAGAAGGAGAAGACAGGGAGAAATTGGAGAAAGCAGTCAGGGATGCGGCGCTTTGTCATTTCCACCTGATTGGCAGGACGGCACATGTGGAACAGTATTACAAAAGAGCGGAGATTTTTGCCCTGCCGTCCAGAGACGAAGGATTTGGGATGGTCTTGCTGGAGGCAATGGATTTTGCCCTTCCCGCAGTGAGTTTTGCCTGCAAGGCGGGACCCAGGGAGATTGTGATTGAAGGAGAAAACGGTTTCTTGGTAGCGCCTGAAAATACAGAAGCCTTTGCCCGGAAATTGGAATTGCTTATGACGGATGATGAAATGCGAAGGGAAATGGGGAGAAAGGCGCAGAAATCCACCTGCCGTTTTAACAAGGCGCAGATTCTTGATGAGTGGGAAAAACTATTGGAAAGTATGATAAATCAGACGGGCTAAAGGAGCTAAAATGAACATTCTGGTGACGGTAGACAGCAATTATGTGCGTCCTTTGAAGGTTATGTTGACATCATTCTTTACATATCACAAGAATGAAAACCAAATCTATTTGTTATACAGCAACGTGAAAGAAACGGAATTGGCGGAACTCAGAAGTTTGATTGAAGAAAGGAACAGCCAATTTTTCCCCGTGAGAATGGAGGAAAGCCTGCTTTCTGATGTGCCGGTGTTCCGGTATTTTACCAAAGAGATGTATTACCGTCTTTTTGCGGGGGTTATGTTTCTTGGAAAAGATAAAATGCTTTATCTGGACCCGGACATTTTAGTCAGAGGCTCGCTGGAGGCTCTCTATGAGACAGACGTTGAGGGGAGTGTACTGGCGGGAGTTGCGGATTATGCCATCAATCATATGGCGACGCTTTCAGTGCATAAAGAAGAGCTTGGTATTGAGGAAAAAGAACAGTACATTAATTCCGGTGTTCTGTTGTTGAATCTTAAAGAGCTCCGGAAACGTTTTCGGGGAAAAGATATTGAAACAATTGTGAGGGAAAAGGGAGGGTTCCTGCTGTACCCGGATCAAGATATTATCAATTTACTTTTCAGAGGAAGGATCAAACTTCTGGAAAGAAAATATAACTACAATACAGGGTATGGAAGCTTCGCTAAAATGCTGAGGTATATTACGGGAGGATTTGTAAAAGAGAAGCAATATCCGGTAATTGTGCATTATATGGGAGCATCGAAGCCCTGGCATCCGGAGTATTACGGCAAATTTGGAAAAGAGTATCGCCGTTATCTGAAGCAGTATCCTGATACGGATCCTGAGGCGGAGAGAAAATGGAAAAGACGGCATGTGGCAGTGGCAGAACATTTGATAGGTGTAGTGATTCATAAAGTGGGAGGAAAGAATCATGGCAAATAGCAGCGTATCGATCATCATACCGGCATACAACGAGGAGGAAGCCATCGGAGCGGTATTGGAAGAACTCTTGAATGAAATACCCAAGTGGGACATGGAAGACATTGAGGTGGTGGTGATTAACGACGGAAGCGTGGACCGCACCGCTCAGATTGTAAGTGAGTTTCCTACCGTCCGCCTGATTAACCACAGGAAAAACAAGGGCTACGGCGCAGCAATCAAAACGGGTATCAGAGAATCCACAGGGGAGATTATCGCCTGGTATGATGCAGACGGACAGCACCGCCCTGAAGACATTTTAAAACTGATTAAGGAAATGGACGAAGAAAATCTGGATTACTGCGTGGGAATCAGAGGAGCCGATTCCTATGAGGACAGAAAAAGGCGGTTTGGAAAAAAGGTATTAAAGAGTATTCTTCGATTTATTCTAAAGGAAGAACTGAGGGATTTCAATTCCGGAATGAGAGGATTCCGCAGAGATGTGATCGTGCCCCACCTTTCTTTGATTCCCAATACCTTCGGTGCGTCTACCGTTACAACAGCGTTGATGATGGAGCAGGAGTATAATGGCGGGGAAGTGAATATCACCGTCAGAAAGAGAACAGGGAAAAGCTCTGTAAGGCAGTTCCGGGATGGATTCAGAACCATTGGCTTGATTCTGCAGGTGGTTATCCTGTTTCAGCCTATGCGGATTCTGGGAAAAAGCGGGCTGTTCATATGTGCGTTGGGCGTTCTTTACGGCGTAATCCGCGCTGTGCAGTGGTCTAACGGAGTTCCGATCCTTGCCTCCATTTTGGTTATGTTTGGGTTCCAGTTGATCTGTTTTGGGGTATTGTCAGATCAGATCAGTAAAATGCGCAAGCAGGAGGAGGAACAGCGCTATATATATCCTAGATAACGGGGAGAAGCGATATGTTAAAGATATCAGATTATGTGGCGATGGTAGCTGGATTTGCAGGGGTATTTCTCTTTTACCTTATTTTTTCCGGGAATTTGGTCATTGATTATGGAACTGAAATTGAGCTGCCGGAGATTTCATTAGAGGTACCGTCCCAGAGAGAGGAGCCGGAGGCGGCGGAATATGTGGTGCTCTATGGGGAGGAAAAGGACAGTGCAGTTTCCCAGCAGGTTATGGAAATGCTGGATAAGTTGAAAAAGGACTATATTTCCAGGGAAGGCTTTCAGGAACTGAGCGAATTACAGAAAGAAAAGGCAGCCGTATTTTTGATTACAGCGGAGAATCTGAAGGAAATTCAGGGATGGCAGACGCTTTTGGAAATGGCGAAGACGGAAGGAAAGCAGATTTTCTTCACGGTTTTGCCAAAGGAGGATCCTGAATATGACAAGGAGCTGGGCATTCAGGAGCGTTACAGTGAGACTGAGATCGATGGTGTGATGATTTTTGAAGGGATTTTGGTCCAGGGGATGCTTTATTATGAAGAATTGCCTATGACGGTGCAGAGTATTACCCTTGACGCTTCTTGTACGAGAATGGTACAAGAGAGAAGTAAGGAGAATAAAAAGCAAAATCTTCTTACGCCGCTGGTGTGGAAAAGACAGTACGGTGCCGGAAAAGTTTATGCCTGCAATGGCTCTTTCCTGCAGGAAGAAGCGGGAATTGGTATTTTTACCGGAATTTTGGCTGATATGAACGAGGTGTTTTTGTACCCGGTGGTAAATAGCAGCGCTGTATTATTGGATTATTGTCCGGACTTTGAGCATGTAGATCAGGAGATGATTTATGAGCTGTATAGCAGGGATCCGGTTATGTTTATCCGGGATGTCATATGGCCGTCTATGGATAAGATCAGCCATTCAGAAGAGTTGATCTTTTCAGGAAGAACTCACATGGCGGAGACTACGGATGATTTTCACGATGTCCAGATTCAGATGCAGCGAAGCGGCAGTGTGATTCTCGGTGAGGAGGAAGGGACACTTTTACCGTTAATCAGCGAAGGACATATTCCGGATGATAAAAAACGCTACCAAATGGAAACCAGGGCTTCCGGAGAGGGGCTTGCTACCTGCTATCTGGACATGCGCCAGGTACTTGGCGGCGGTGAACAGGAAACATATGAGTGGGCGGAATATTTGTTTGATCTGTCAAACAATATGTATGATATTTATCGAAATAACCATTTCCTGGAGGAAGTTAACTGGCGGGAGGCGGAAGAGCGTTATAAAAGATATGTAAAGATCAGACCTGAGTTTATACTTTCAGATGACAGCATTGAAATTTCAGCGGAAGATTTTGTCGACGTCTGGTATTGTGTAGTGAGAACGGAAAGGAATATCGTGGAAGGCGACGGCTATGAGGTGCAAAAAATAGGAGAAGAGGCTTACCTGCTGGAGATCAGACGGCAGGAGGTCGGGATTCTTATGGATTGACAGGGTTTGGAGAAAAGAGAGCATGAAAATAGCAATGTTTGCGGAGGGCAGTTATCCCTATGTGGCAGGCGGCGTTTCGGGATGGATTCAGATGCTGTTGAAAGCATTGGATGACAAAGAGTTTGTAATATATACGCTTGTGGCAACCGAAGAGGACAGGGGAAAATTCAAGTATGAAATTCCTTCTAATTTGCGGGAAATCAGGGAAACCTGCCTGAATGTAAAGGAGGAATTTGAGAAAAAGAAGAAAGTGAAATTGTCTGACCAGGAAAAGGAAAGCCTTCGCTCCCTTTTATTCGGAGAAGATATACAGTGGGAGAGAATATTCCGTTTTTTTGATGCGACAACTTATTCTGTAAATGACCTGTTGATGAGTTTGGATTTTATGGAACTGACAAGAGAATTGTACATAGAGAAATATCCCAACTGTGTGTTTACAGACTTTTTGTGGAGCATTCGGTCTTTGTACCTTCCTTTGTTCCGGGTGTTGATGACGCCCATTGAGGAGGCTGACTGTTACCATGCCATTTCTACCGGATATGCGGGCATTATGGCATGCAAGGCAAAATATTTATATCATAAACCCCTTATCCTTACGGAGCATGGTATTTATACCAGAGAAAGGGAAGAGGAAATCATCAAGGTTGACTGGACCCAGGGGATTTATAAGAACCTGTGGATCGATTATTTCTATATGCTGTCCCAGTGTATTTATGATGAGGCGGACTGCGTTATTTCACTGTTTCAGGCGGCGAGACAGATACAGACGGAGATCGGATGCCCTAAGGAAAAAACCAGGGTCATTTCCAATGGCGTATATGTAAAAGAAATGGAGAATCTTCCCGGAAAATCTAAGGAAGAGGAAGGTAAAATAAACATTGGCGCGGTTCTGCGGATTGTGCCCATCAAGGATGTAAAGACCATGATCAATGCTTATCGCTTAGCAAAAGCGGAGGTGCCTTCCCTTGCCCTGTATTTAATGGGTCCTACTGAAGAAAATGAGAAGTATTATCAGGAATGTCTCGACCTGGTGAACAGCTTTCACATAGAAGATGTATTTTTTACAGGAAGAATTCAGGTGAAGGAGTATCTTGGCAGGATGGATATGATCGTACTGACCAGTATCTCCGAGGGACAGCCGTTATGTCTGCTGGAGGCGATGGCGGCGGGCAGACCCTGTATATCCACAGACGTAGGAGGCTGTAAGGAACTTCTATATGGCGCTGATTATGATCAGTATGGACGATGCGGCGTGATCATCCCCACCATGAATGTGGAAAAAGCAGCGGAGGCAATGGTCCAGCTTGCAGCCAATGAGAAAATGAGAGAACAGATGGGGCAGGTTGGAAAAATAAGAGCAACTCAGTTTTATCAGAATGAAGAGGTAATACGGAAATACAGAGAACTTTACAATCGTTTTGAGAGGTGACCGGAAGAATGGCTGGTATCGGATTTGAACTGAAGAAATTATTTAACAGAGAGGGAATTTTAAGTACGGTTTTTGCAGGCTTGTATGCAACTATCGTTACGGTAGGTCCCACTTTAATGGTCATTGTATGTATGAATTTAATGTATTACATTCTGCCCTATATGAATGTTCCTTACAGGGAAAAGGAAATTCTTTCCTCTACCATTTTGTATGTGTTTATCTTTGCGTTGATCGTCTCCTCGCCGGTCAATATTATTCTTTCAAGGTATACTGCCGACAAAATTTACCAGGAGGATTATGACAGCGTTTTATCAGCATTTGATACGGGAAATTTTGTTCTTGCAATCTTAACGGTGTTGACGGGCGTTCCCTTTGGAATTGCAATGTATTTTATTGGAAAATTTTCCCTGGCGTATATTATGGCGTCCTACCTGTTTTACGCGGGATTGATTTTTTCTTTTTACGGTATGACCTTTATTACCCTGTTAAAAGAATATCGAAAGATCACCTACAGCTTTTTGCTCAGTCTTGTAGTAGGGCTTCTGTTTGCATGCGCGCTGGTTTTCTGGTGGGAGCTTTCAGCTATAAACGGCATTCTTGGGGGAATGACGCTGAGCTTTAATATGATCGCTATGATGCTGATGTCCAGGATCAGGAGAAACTTTAAGGCGCATAACAGAAATACCAGAGAAGTGCTGCGGTATTTTAAGAAATGTTGGAAACTGCTTTTGTCCAGTTTCTTTTATACCCTGGGGCTGTACAGCCATAATTTTATATTCTGGTTTTTTTCCTCCTATCAGGTGCTGGTGGCGAAGGTGTTTTTGTCGGCGCCTACCTATGATATGGTGACATATCTTGCCATGCTCAGCAATATATCCATTCTGGTTATTTTTGTGGTCAATGTGGAGACCAAATTCCATACGGCGTATAAGACCTACTGCGAATCCATCATTGGCGCTTCCGGCAAGGATATTCTCAGGGCAAAGCAAAAGATGATAGAGGTGCTTCGCAAGGAATTTTTGTACATTGTACAGCTGCAGATTATGATTAATATCTGCGTTTTTGTGCTGGTGATTGCCTTTGCATCGGATCTGGGAATTACCGGAAGGATCCTTACCATGTATCCAGTGATGTCCATGGCGTATATGCTGATCTACCTGGTGCAGTGTATGATGATCTTTCAATATTACCTGGACGATGGCGGAGGCGCTGTGCTGGTCAGCTTGATTTTTGTGCTGGGAAGCACCGTGGGAAGTCTGGTATCGGTTCATTTCGCACCGGTGTTTGCAGGGTGCGGCGTGCTTTTTGGCGTATTTTTAAGCTTTACATTTGCTTTCTTCCGTATCCGATATATGCTTATCCATCTGGACGAGCACATCTATTGCCGCGGAAATATTGTCAATATGCAGAAGAGAAAAGGGTTTGGAAGGAAGAAAGAAGAAAAGCGAAAAGTCGTAGTTTATTCTTTTAACAAATTGTAAAAGTAGGGGAGAAGCTATGAAAGTATTGATTGTAGGAAGCTATGGTTTGGTGACGGGAAATCTGGTTGCCAGAATGCACAGAGAAAAATGGGATGTATATGTACTGACAGGAAACCAAAAAAATGATAAGAGAGTCGGTATGCCGAAGCACATTTCTTTCACCTTTGAGGAGGATGCTGCGGACATCAAATATGTGATACAGGGCATTATGCCGGATTATGTGATTTTCACAGGCGCCTGGGATGAGAATTACCAGTGGAACAGAGAGGATTGCGCATCTGCTTTTAACAGTGGATTGGTGAATGTTTTGAGCTGGGCAAAGGAATACAGGGTTCCCAGATTTTGCTATTTATCTTGTATGGATGCGGAAGAAGAAGGGGATGTGAGAGGAAGACTGGTGCGGAACGGGGAGCGGATCTGCGAGACGTATGCATCTGTCGGCTTTTCTATTACAGCTCTGCGCCTGCCCTATGTGTATGGCAACTGCAGATGTGCGGAGGATACACTGGATCTTTTGGCGGAGCAGTGCTTTCTGGCAAGGTCAGGGCAGGATTATCGTCTGCCCAGATGCTGCTTTACGCCCTTGTTTGTTTCAGATCTTGCCGAAGCCGTTTACAGGGTAGGACGGGAAGAACCGGGAGAAAAAGCCTTTGCCTGTTATGAGGTGAAAGGGAAGGAGGAGCTTTCTGGCGAGAGTTTTGACGGGTATATAAAGGCTTTGTATCCCAAAAGCGCCGGGAAGGCATCGGGTAAACTTGCACTTTCTGATACGGAAGAAATCAAGACGGATGACTTTGGCGAAAATTTTGGATATTTCCCTAAGATTGACATGAAAACAGGGCTTGAAAGAGTAGAAGCCTTTTTAAATAAAAATCAAAAAAAGATTGAAAAGATCAGAAAAACAAGGGAACAGGAGGAGCTGCTTGCAAGAAAACAGTCCGCCCGAGAACAGATTAAAAAGGGGCTGGCAAAAATTTTGCGGATTCTGGAAAATCTGGTGATCTTTGCCATAGCATTTGCCGCCGAGTATTATTTAAAGGGAGAAATCGATGCATTTGCCAAGGTGGACTTTCTGCTTTTATATATTGTGCTGATCGCTATTCAGAGAGGGGTAGGAGAGAGCATACTTGCCGTTATACTTGCCACCATGGGAAATCTCTGGATTGCCCTTGACCAGGGAGGCACCGTCAGCAGTGTCATGACCCAGTACCAGTTTGTGATTCAATTTTTATTTTATTTCGTTATTTCCATTGGCATTACTTATTCCTTCCTGAATTACCGCAATAAATCCAAGGAGAGAATGGAACAGCTAAAAGAGCTTGAAGAGGAATATACAAGAATTATTGGAATCAATAAGACGAACATAGAGATTAAAAAAGCGTTTGAGGACAGGCTGATCAGTTACGACGACAGCATCGGGAAGATCTACAATGTGGTCTCCGAATTGGATGTATTAGAAGTTGATAAGGTGATCATGGCTGCACTGCGGGTAGTGAGCAAGATCATGAAGGTAAGGGACGTATCCATTTTTTATGCAGGGACAGACCAGTATTTCCATTTTGTGGGCGCTACCACCAAGGACACCGGCGAACAGAAAACCATTCATCTAAGTTCTTATCCGAATATGGAACGGGTATTGATGGAGGGGGAAATTTATATTAACCATGAGATCGGAGGAATTCTTCCGCGAATGGCGGCGCCAATTTTTTCCGGAAATAAGCTGGTGTACATTATCATGCTCTGGAATATGGAATTTGAGGAGCTGAATCTTTACAAAAAGAACCTGTTTCTGGTACTGGTAAAACTGATTACCTCCAGCCTGGAGAAGGGATATCAGTATGAAACCATTGGCAGAAGCCAGGAGTATTATGAGGATACCAATATTATGCTGCCGGAATCCTTCAAGAAGAAGATCGTAGAGCTGATGAAAGGAAAAACCCAGGAAGAGGCGGAATATACTTTGCTGCAGATCAAAACAGAGGAAAGAGGGCGGGATCAGCTTAACCGGGAGCTGGGAGGGCTTCTTAGAGACAGTGACCGAATCGGGTATCTCAAGGATGAGGATCATTACATATACGTGCTTGCGCATACAAGCTTCAAAGATTCAGAATTTGTGGTGAGAAAATTGGCAAGAGAAGGATTTCAATGCAGGGTGGTAACTTCAAATGAGACTTAATAGTGAATGGATCGTGTGGCTGGTTCTGATCGTCAATCTGCTGATCGCCGTAATCTATATGGCGGTGATGTATGCAAGGACAAAACTGAGATATGTATTTTTGCGGGGAATCATTATGATTTGCTGCCCGGTTACGGCGGTCTGCTGTTATACCTTAAGCTGGCTTTTGGGAAAGTTCTTTAAAACGGAAGTGGATTACGAGAACCTGAGCATGGATAAGACCAAAAAGGAATTTGAGCAGGAAATTGATAAAGAAACAGAGATGAAGAAGCTGCCCATAGAGGAGGTTCTTACCGTATCCACTACCAAGGACCGCCGGGAGGCGATGATCAATCTGTTGAAAACGGATGTAAGCGACAGCTTGAGTCTGATTCGTAAAGCGGTGGAAAATGAAGATCCGGAAACGGCACATTATGCGGCATCGGCGTTAACGGACGTGATGGGAAGATTTACGGCGGAAGTCAATCAATTACAGGCGGCATATGACCAGGACAGAACGAACCGGGAAATCAATGAGGAATATATCGATGCGCTGCTGCGTATTTTGGGAAGCGGCGCGCTCTTTGGCGTGGAAGAGATGATGTATCTTTATATTTTTACAGGACTGGTGGAAAATCTTATGCAGCATCATCCAGACGCCGTTACCAGTGAGCACTGTTCTATGATGGTAAAAGCTCTTTATAAGGAAGGAAAAAGCGCTGAAGCGGAACGGTGGGCGGAATTGTCCCGGGAGAAATGGCCGGATGAAGAGCAGGGCTATTTGAACCTTTTGTACATTAAATACAATTTGGATAAGAACGAGGAATTTTATCAATGCCTGAAGGAGCTGACAGGCTCAGGGATACCGCTCTCGCCCAGAGGGTTGGATATTATTCGCTACTGGCTGGCAAAGTAAAGGAGGAGCAGGATGCAGGAAACAGGAAGCCTCTTATATTTTTTGATTATATATTTTTTGCTGATGGTGTTGATTCCGGCAAAAGCTTTACGTCTTCCGATGGGGAAAGGTCAGTTTGCTGACAGCGCGGTAAAAGCTCTATTGGTGGGCAATACGGTATGCATTAGCTGGGTGTATGGACTGGGGCTTTTGCATATTTATAATCGATATACTCTGATTATTGGGCTGGTATTGACTTTGGTGGTATTTGGCTGGATCAGAAAAGTGAATTATTGGGAAATTGCTATGAATGCGATCCAGGTGCTTGCTTTAATTGGAGGCGGTCAGTACCGTGTGGAGATTTTTGCTAAGGACTGGATGCGAAAAAAAAGAAATTCTTTTCAGGAAAGAGTGAAAGATTTTTTTAAATCGCTTACGGTAGGAAGAATCATATATTTTTTTGCTTGTCTGCTTGCATTGCTGGTCTTGGCACAGAGGGCGAAAAGTGCGTTCTTGGATACATATGCATACGGTACTTCCGATATGTATGTGCACAATGAATGGATTAATTACATGGAAGAGGGAAATATCTTCAGTGACGGTATTTACCCTTTTGGCATGCATAATATGATTTCGGCACTGCATTTGCTTACCGGAATTCATATAAATCGGATATTCAGGTTTTTCGGTTTGTTGAATTACTTTTTGACCATTGCAATGGCGGTTTATTTTTTGCGCCGGGTAGTGAGCACTAAGGCGGCAGTGTTAATATATCTGGTTTTTTATGGAGCCGTTATGGATTTCATGGGAAATACGTTCCTTTACCGTATGTATTATACCCTGCCTCAGGAATGCGGTATGCCTTTCCTGCTGATAACGGTTTTATTATTGGGAAGATTTCTTGAAAGTAAGAAAAAAGAAGACGGCATTTACTTTTCTTTTGCGGCGTCTCTTACCTTGTCGATGCATTTTTTTACTGTTATTTTTGCAGTTGTACTTTGTGGGGGCTTAGCGCTTATTTCCCTTCGTAAAATATGGAAAGAAAAATTAATTCTTCCGCTGTGTAAATGTTTACTTTTAATCATGTGTATCAGTCTGCTCCCTTTTTTGGGAGGAATGCTGGAAGGAAAAAGTTGGCAGGGTTCCATGTCGTGGGCCTTGGGAGTTATGAAAACGGATCATTCCACTGCCGAAAACCAAGCTGAAGGAGCAGAAGACGAGATAACAGCAATAGAACTATCGGATGAATCAGAAGCGGCGTCAGAGGATGCACAGCTCAAAATAGAGCGAAGGACTCCCAAAGATATTTTTCTGGCACTTTTTCGTTTAATGATAGATGAAATGTATGGCGTTATAGGATATATTCTATGGGCAGGGATGTTTTATGCTGCAATTTACTTTTTGATAGGAAGAAAAGCGTGGAAAAGCTGGAAAAACAAACAGCTTTTTGCCGTGTGGCTGACCATGGTTTTCTGTGTGAGTCAGATTGGATATGGAATTCTTGGACTTCCGCAGTTGATGAAGGAAGTGAGGGTTTGGATATTTATTGGATATTTGGGACCGATTCTTTTTGCAATTCCGGCGGAGAGTCTGACCATTTATCTGGGAAAATGGGGAAAACGAATTGCTGAAGTGCTGGGATTTGCAGCGGCAACGGTATGTATTTATGTTGTTTATGGTATGGGTTATGCGCCATATCATACTTATTTCTATTTGGAGACGTCTACAGCGGCAGAGGCATGTGTAAAAATTGCAGAGGAATATGAAAATAATACATGGACGGTTGTATCTCCAGTGGAAGAACTGTCGTTAATCAGAGGGAAGGGGTATCATTACGAATTGTGGGAATTCATTACAAATATGGAGTGTTACACATCAGATAGATATTTGGAAATTCCAACAAAATATGTGTTTTTTGTGTTAGAAAAGAAACCGATACCTTATAATGAAACCAGAATGTTCAGAAAAGCATATGATGATAAACCAGTTATAAAGGAAGAGGCGGATGCGGTAGTAACGAAAGAAATGCTGGGTATATCTGAATATGGTTCTATGAAGTACTATGAAATTTATGAAAATAGAAGAACTCTGGAAGCAAAGCTGGCGGCATGGCTTGAAGTGTATTCGGAGATGTTTCCCGACCAAATGAGCGTATATTTGGATTCAGAGGATTGTATTGTTTATAAATTTGAACAGAACGAATATGCTCTTAATAATATGGCAATCGATTACGGATACAATGTGATTTCCGATGAGGATTATGACCGGATGCTGATCCAGAAGCAGCGCGAGCGGGAGGAAATGGAAGAAGAGCGGTAAAAGGCAGGAGATTATGAAAAAGAAGGTTTTATTTGTAATCAATACCATGGGAAGGGCAGGAGCGGAAAGATGCCTTCTGCATTTGCTAAAGGCATGGGAGGATGAGGAATTTGAAATTTCTCTTTTTTCTGTAATTGGAAGAGGAGAATTGTTTTCAGAGGTACCTTCCCATGTGCGAATTCTGAATGAATCCCCCTGCGTAGACTCTGTGTTCGACAGCAGGGCAAGAAAGTCTTTTGTCAAAAATATTGTAAAAGGCGTTATCCGGAAAGGACTCATTTTTAAGGAGTTCCTTCCTTTTATCCGTCTTTTGCGCTGGCAGTTCAAAGAGAAAAAAGTGGATATAAAGAAGCTGTGCTGGAAAATTGTGTCGGATACCGCTCCGGTGATGGAAGAGAAATTTGATCTGGCGGTAGGATATCTTCAGGGAGCGGCAACCTATTATGTGATGGATCATGTAAATGCCGGGAAAAAGGTGGTTTTCCTTCACAATGAATATGAAGCAAGCGGCTATTGTCCCATATCCGACAGACCCTATTATGAGAAGGCGGATAGGATTTACTGTGTATCTGATTATATTTCCAAAGGCTTAAAGGAAGTCTTTCCTTCCTGCCGGAACCGGATTGAGACATTTTACAATTTTGCAGATGCGGACTGGGTAAAAATGAGAGCGGAGGAAGGCAGCGCACCGGAAATACAGAGAAGAGCCGGAACTCTGTGCCTTTTGACGGCGGCAAGGCTGGAATACGTGAAGGCTTTTGACGTGGCGATACAGGCAATTGCCTATATGAAGGAAAAGGGTATAAACGCCGTGTGGTATGTGATCGGAGACGGTTCTTTGCGCCGCCAGCTGGAGAAGGAGATGAAAGAGCAGGGGGTTGAGGACTGTTTTTTCCTGCTGGGACAGAAGGAAAATCCTTATCCTTATATGGCGGCATGTGACATTTATGTACAGGAAACCCGCTTTGAGGGCTTTTGTACCTCTATTACGGAAGCCGTGCTGCTGGGGAAAAGGGTGGTGGCATCCGACTGTGGAGGAAACAGGGAGCAGCTTACCTATTATGGAACGGGAGTGCTGACGGAACTGACGCCCCGGGCAATTGCAGAAGGAATTGAGAAGGCATGGGGAGAAGAAGTCCCCCAAGTAGATGTTACCGGCAGACAGATGCAGGAGCTTGAACGGTTGAAAAGAGAGGCAGACTGAAAAGGCGGAGAGGACAGAAAATGGCGAAAAGGCTTGCATTTTTAGTTAGTATGGTTTTCATTTGCTGGTTTGGATTGGCAGGAAAGATATATGGAGCGGAAAAGGGAGAACTTATTCTGGAGGTTCATTATATTCGTTATAACGAAGATTATGAAGGGTGGAATCTCTGGCTTTGGACTGATAAGCAGGAGGGACAAAGTTATTCTTTTGCGGCATGCGAAGATGGAGTAATGGCACAGATTAAGCTGGAGCAGATTGACGATGCCTCTGAAATTGGCGTTTTGGTAAGAAAAGGAGACTGGGAAGAGAAGGATGTTGACGAAGATCGTTTCCTAGATATCAGCAAGGCAAAAGATGGGAAACTGTCAGTTTGGATCTGGCAGGGGGAAAGTACCCTTCACTATGAAAAAATGGAAGCGGATGTGAGAATTATAGATGCCGGTCTGGAGTCTGAGCAGGAGGTTACCTTTCAGGCGTATCTGGCATCAGAAGCAGAGTTCCGGGTGACAGATCAGGATGGAAGGGAATATCTCTGGGAAATCAGAAGGATGAACAGAGATGGAAATATGGTTTCAGGGAGTCTTACGTTAAGGGAAAAGGTTTCTCTTCCGGGGACTTTCTATTTATCAATAGGAGAGACAAAGAAGAGCATTCGTTTTGGGGGAATTTACGATACGGACACCTTTCAGGAAAACTTTGTTTATGACGGAGATGATCTGGGAGCGGTCTATACGGAAGAGGAATGCAGTTTTCGTTTGTGGTCTCCCATGGCGGAGGAGGTAACTCTTTTATTATATGAGGAGGGAAAGGGCGGAGAAGCAATTTTGACCGAACCGCTTTCATTAGGGGAAAAGGGCGTATGGCAGTTAAACCTTCAGGGAGATTTTGAGGGGAAATATTATACATATCTTGTGAATGTGCAGGGAAGCGTCCATGAGGTGGTAGATCCTTATGCGAAAAGCGTGGGAGTGAACGGAGAGAGGGGGATGATTCTTTCAGAAGATGCCGGAATGCCGGAGGGCTTTGAGAATGATTCTTTTCTGAAAGATTGGAAAAGAGAAGATGTAATCTTATATGAGGCAAGCGTCAGAGATTACACTTCGGATGATGATTCAGGAGTTCTTCATAAAGGGAAATTTTTGGGACTTACCGAAGAAAGTACCGTTAATTCTGCCGGGGATAGCACGGGGCTTTCCTATCTGGCGGAGCTGGGAATTACCCATGTGCATTTTCTGCCGATCCAGGATTTTTGTGGAGTAGATGAGGAAAATCCGGAGGAGACATATAATTGGGGATATAATCCTTTGAATTATTTTGTACCGGAAGGCTCTTATGCTACGGATCCTTACCACGGTGAAGTGAGGGTTCGGGAGTTAAAAGAAATGATCCAAAGTCTTCATGAACAGAAAATTGGAGTGGTTATGGACGTGGTATATAACCATACCTATTACGGTGGGGATTCCAATTTCAACCGCATTGTTCCGGGGTATTACCATCGCAGGGATTCGGCAGGAAATTATTCCAATGGATCGGCATGCGGCAATGAACTGGCGACAGAGCGGGCGATGGTGAGAAAATTGATAATTGATTCCGTAAAATACTGGATGCAGGAATATCATGTGGATGGATTTCGATTTGACTTGATGGGACTGATTGATGTGGAGACCATGAAAGAAATTGAAAAGGAGGTGTATCGCATAAATCCTCATGCGGTCTTGTATGGAGAAGGCTGGGATGCCGGCGAGACCATTTACGAGGGGGAACGGATGGAATCTTTTAATGCATATTTGACTCCGGAAATCGGAACCTTTAACAATGTGTTCCGTCGCGCCGTGCAAAAATATGTATGCGGGCTGACAGAGGAGGAAGATGTGATCCTGGGGATGCGGTTTGGATTTGCCGGGGCTGGGGATAATCCCAACACCATAAAGCGGATGGGGAAATGGACGGCGGAACCGTTACAGTGTATCAACTATGCCTCCTGCCATGACGGTTATACGCTCTGGGATCTGATTACCCTTAACTGCCCGGGGGAAGAGCAGGAACTTTTAAAGCAAAGGGACCGCTTCGGAGCCGCCTGTGTGCTTTTGTGCCAGGGAACACCTTTTTTACATAGCGGAGAGGAATTTTTACGTACCAAAGCGTCTCCGGACAATCCTGATGTAAAGCATGGGGCTTCTTACAATGCGGGAGATGAAATAAATACCATTGATTGGGGGAACAGGACAGAAAACAAAGATGTGCTGGAATATTACAGAGGTTTGATGTCCTTCCGAAAAGCGCATAAGGGGCTTGGCTATGCGACGCAAAGTGAGCTGAACGAAAATTTGACCTTTATTGATGGGCTTCCGGAAAATGTTATGGGTTATTATGCAAAGGAGCCTGTAAACTTTTTTAAGGATCATCAGATCTGTCTTATATTTAATCCAACGCAAGAAGCGGTGGAATTTCTTCCTGCCTCTGGCACATGGGAGATTTACGTGAATGACCGCCGTGCCGGAGCAGAATGCCTCGCTGTAGCAAATAAAGGGGAGGCGCTGCACGTGGAAGGGGTATCGGCATTGGCGGCTGTAAGAACGGTAGTTAGAATTGACAGGATTGCCATCGTAGCCACGATCATGCTTTTCCTGCTTACGGTGATTTTTATAGCCATAAGAAAGAAAAGAAGGAAAGCGTGAAGACATAGCTAGATCCCTTCTCCGGGACAGTTCAAAGAGCTATTGCTTTCCTGGGAAAGGCGGAACAACCCCGTCATTTCCCGGCTGTCGGTAAGCAGAGTCTCAAGATCGGCTTCAGAAAAAACGGAGCTTTCCGCGTTAAGACACAATTCCACAGCAAGAGCAAGATGAATGCCATAGATAATAGAAATATTTGTGTAACTTTGAGAAACTGTAACTGCCGTATGAAAAGGGCTTCCGCTTAAAATATCACATAAGATAAGTATTTGCTGACACTGCTTTTGGAGCAAAGTGGAAATGGCGGATTGAAGTCTTTCCTTTAGAAGCGCTGTATGATCGCCGGGAAAGTCAACGGAAAGAACGCAGTCCGATTCTCCCGCAAGAAGTGAAACAGCGCTGTGCATTCCACTGGCAAAGGCGCCGTGTCCCGTAAAAATAATACCTGTCATAATAAATGTCCTTTCCATGATTCGTCTGGTAGTGTATGTTTATAAGGGGGAGGCAGGAACGCTAATGTAGCGTTCCTGCCTTTTACTATATAGTAAATAATTTAGAAGATGCCAAAGAAAGAGCCGATCACACAAAGGATGATGGTGATTACGATCAACATGGTGGGCGATTTCTTTTTGGATCGGATCAGGTAAAAAATAAACATGGTATACAGCATGGACAGCAGATTGGGCATGATGGAGTCGAATACGTCAGTCTGCAGGTTGACGGCGGCATCACCGGAAGTGATGGTCAGGGTAGTGTTTAAGGTAACATAAGAAGCGATCAGACCACCGATTACCGTCATACCCAGGATGCCTGCCGCACGCGTGATTTTGTCACCGATTACGCTGATCTTGTCCAGGATTCCAATTCCCAGCTTATAGCCCATATGCAAAAATCCAAAGCGGATTGCAAATCCAAGGAGGTTAAAGGCAAGGAAGAAGAAAATAGGACCAAGAATATTTCCATCCATTGCAAAAGAAATACCAATACCGGCAAGAATGGGAATGGCAGTGAACCATACCAGGGAATCGCCCAGCCCGGCAAGAGGTCCCATAAGCGCCACTTTAATCCCGTTGATCAATTCCTTCTTTTCCTTTCGCTCTTCCATAGCGGCACAGATTCCCATGATCAGTGTAATGGCATAAGAGTGGGAATTCATAAAGGTGAGGTGATTCAATTCACGTTCTTTCTTTTCTTCCTCATCATTGGCGTAGATCTTATCGATAACAGGCTTCATGGAATAGGTGAAGCCCGTTGCCTGCATTCTTTCATAGTTAAAGGTAGTGTTCAAAAGAATGGAGCGAAAGCCTACTTTATTTAAATCTTTTTTCGTTAAAGTCGTATTAGATGCCATCTGTATAATCCTCGCTTTCTGTGGTGGTGGCAAGCGCTGTGGCTTTTTTGCCGGAAATCATGTAATCATAAACTGCAATGCACACTCCGATCACTGCAAGAGGCAGAATCGGAAGGGATAAATAGGTCACGAAAATAAAGCCCATTGCAAGGAAAATGATGTAATCCTTTTTAAACATGGTATTGAGCAGGATTGCAAATCCGATTGCAGGCATCAGTCCTCCGGCAACGGAAAGCCCGTTGATCAGCCATTCCGGAAGAATGTTAACGATAACTTCCGCCTTATCAATACCAAGCCATATAGGATTGTCTGGAACAGCACCCTCTTTTGAAAGAATTTAATCGGGTGGTTTCCTCCAAATCTGATAAATATGCGAAAGACTATATTCGAAGATTAAACTGTGAATTTGAACAGTAAAAGAAAATCTGGGGAGAAACTATGTTGGGAAAGATACCGCTATACCAACAGCTGATAGAAGAGCTTGTAAAGTATATTTCGGATGAGAAGCTGCTTCCGGGGGACCAGATCATGACGGAACCGGAGATCAGCGGGAAATATGGCGTAAGCAGAGCCACAGTGCGGCAGGCAATCCAGGAGCTGGTGAATGCAGGCGTGCTGGTCAAGCTTCATGGAAAAGGGACTTTTATCGCAGAACCTAAGGTTAAGATGAATGTTACCACCTTTGGCAGTTTCAGTACCATGGCAAAGGAGCAGGGATTCACCCCGTCAACCAAAATACTGTGTTTTCAGGAAATGATGGAGCCAACGGATAAGGTAAGGAAGAGGCTTTCGCTGGAAACAGGGGAAAGCGTCATTTACCTGAACCGCCTGCGGTATTTGGACGGAAATCCGGCGCTGATCGAAAAAACCTATCTTCCGAAAAGGCTGTTTCCAAGTTTTGATCTTATGAAGGTTGAAAAGTCAGGGCTATACAGTTTTTTTAAAGAATGGGGTATGAAGAGCCTGAAAGGCTCGGAGAGATTTACCGCATGCATACCCACCGAGGAAGAGAAAAAGGCGTTGGAGATTTTAGACGCCGACCCGTGCATCAGGGTGCGCAGGATCATGAATTATCAGGAAATACCTGTTGAATATACCATTTGTATATTCAAAAATAAAACGTTGCAGTTTGAATCAGAAATAGAAGTACCATAGTATTGTGGCATTGAGGGCAGACCGCGCCAGCGGATCTGTCCTTTGTTTTTTCTTTGTGAAATTTATCATTGAAGATGAAAATACCCTGTGCTATAATGAGTCGATTATGTAAATGAATGCAACGGAAAGGGAGCAGATACTATATGAAAGCATTTCTAATTCTGGAAGACGGCACCGTTTTTACAGGCATACATATTGGCGCCCCAAAAGAGGTTATCAGTGAAATCGTATTCAACACTTCCATGGCAGGGTATCCGGAGGTGCTGACGGATCCTTCCTACGCGGGTCAGGCAGTTTGTATGACGTATCCCCTGATTGGGAATTACGGTGTCTGCAAGGAGGATATGGAGTCAAAAAAGGCATGGCCGGACGGCTTTATTGTGCGGGAGCTGTCAAGAATCCCCAGCAATTTCCGAAAAGACCTTACCATCCAGGAATTTCTTCTTGACCAGGGGATTCCCGGCATTGCAGGTATTGACACCCGCGCGCTTACCAAAATTCTTCGTGAAAAAGGTACCATGAACGGTATGATCACCTCTGACGAGCATTATGATCTAAAGGCAATTCTTCCAAAACTGAAAGCATATACCACCGGAAAAGTGGTGGAAAAAGTAACCTGTTCCCATAAATATGAAATCAAAGGGGTGAAAGCCCTTGCAGATAACGGACCTCTTTCCGGCAGCGCTAGATTTGATCCTGACGCTTACGCGCTGGGGAGGCGGGAAATGCGTCCCAGCCTGGTAAAAAAGCTGAATGGGGCGGGCAAAAGAGTGGCGCTTCTGGATTTTGGCGCAAAGGACAATATTGCAGTATCCCTTACCCGGAGAGGCTGCGATGTGACGGTTTACCCGGCGTTTGCCAGGGCACAGGAGATTATTGCGGGAGGCTATGACGGTATTATGCTCAGCAATGGACCTGGCGATCCCAAGGAGTGTGGGAGTATCATTGGAGAGATCAAAAAGCTTTATGACACAGATATCCCGATCTTTGCCATATGCCTGGGGCATCAGCTGATGGCGCTTGCCACAGGCGCAGATACCTTTAAAATGAAATATGGGCATCGGGGAGGAAATCATCCGGTGAAGGATCTTGCTACCGGACGGGTCTATATTTCCTCCCAGAATCACGGTTATGTGGTGGATATGGACAAACTGAACCCTTTGGTGGCAAAACCGGCTTTTGTAAACGTTAACGACGGCACCAACGAGGGGCTTAGCTATATCGGTAAACCTGTATTTACCGTTCAGTTCCACCCGGAAGCATGTCCAGGCCCTCAGGATTCGGGTTATCTCTTTGACCGTTTTATTGAAATGATGGAAGTAGGAAAGGAGGAGAAAAATGCCTAAAAATCCTAATGTGAAAAGAGTTATGGTCATCGGTTCAGGTCCTATTGTGATCGGACAGGCGGCGGAATTTGACTATGCAGGCACCCAGGCGTGCCGCTCCCTGAAGGAAGAGGGCGTGGAGGTTATTCTGGTAAACTCCAATCCGGCAACCATTATGACCGATAAAAACATTGCGGATAAGGTGTACATTGAACCCCTTACCGTCAAGGTGTTGGAGCAGATCATCGAAAAGGAAAAACCTGACAGCATTCTGCCTACGCTGGGGGGACAGGCGGGTCTGAATCTGGGAATGGAGCTGGAGGAATCGGGCTTTCTGGCGTCCCACAGGGTAAAGCTTTTGGGCACTACGGCGGCAACCATCAAAAAGGCGGAGGACCGGCAGGAATTTAAAGATACTATGGAAAAGATCGGAGAACCCTGCGCTGCCTCCAAGGTAGTGGAGACGGTAGAAGACGGCGTGGCGTTTACCAGTGCCATTGGCTATCCGGTGGTTCTCCGTCCGGCATATACACTGGGAGGTTCCGGCGGCGGAATCGCCCATAATCAGGAGGAACTGGAAAGTATTCTGGAAAATGGTCTGCGTCTTTCCCGGGTAGGGCAGGTTCTGGTGGAACGCTGTATTGCAGGCTGGAAAGAGATCGAATATGAAGTGATGCGGGACAGTGCGGGAAACTGCATTACCGTTTGTAATATGGAAAACATCGATCCGGTAGGGGTGCACACAGGAGACAGCATCGTAGTGGCGCCTTCCCAGACCCTTGGGGATAAAGAATACCAGATGCTGCGCACCTCGGCTCTTAATATTATCAGTGAACTGGAGATTACCGGCGGCTGTAATGTACAGTTCGCATTGCATCCAACCAGCTTCGAGTACTGTGTCATCGAGGTAAACCCCAGAGTCAGCCGGTCTTCGGCATTGGCAAGTAAGGCAACGGGATACCCTATTGCAAAGGTGGCAGCGAAAATTGCATTGGGCTACACTTTAGACGAAATCAAAAACGCCATCACAGGCAAGACCTATGCCAGCTTTGAACCTGCGTTGGACTATTGTGTGGTAAAGCTCCCCAGGCTTCCCTTTGATAAGTTTATTACCGCCAAGAGAACGCTCACAACCCAGATGAAAGCAACGGGAGAGGTGATGAGCATCTGCGATAATTTTGAAGGCGCGTTGATGAAGGCGATCCGTTCCCTTGAGCAGCATGTGGATTGCCTGCTCAGCTATGACTTTAGCGGGCTTAACCTGGAGGAATTGCAGGAAAGACTGAAAATCGTGGATGACCAGAGAATCTATGTGATTGCTGAGGCGTTGAGAAAAGGAATGGATTACGACACCATTCATGAGATCACTATGATCGATCATTGGTTTATTGATAAGCTTGCCCTTCTTGTGGAAATGGAGAAAAGGCTGCAGCAGGAACCCCTTACCGTGGAATTGCTGAAGGAAGCAAAGCGGATGGAATTTCCGGATCAGGTAATCGGAAGACTGACAGGCATTCCGGAGGAGAAGATCCGGAAGATGCGTTATGATAACGACATTGTGGCTGCCTATAAAATGGTGGATACCTGTGCGGCGGAATTTGAGGCAAGCACCCCTTATTACTATTCTGTATACGGCAGTGAAAATGAGGCGGAGGAGACTAACCCGCCTAAGAAAGTGCTGGTACTTGGCTCCGGTCCGATCAGAATCGGGCAGGGAATTGAGTTTGATTATTGCTCTGTTCACGCTACCTGGGCTTTTGCCAAGGCTGGTTATGAGACGATTATTATCAACAACAACCCGGAAACCGTAAGTACGGATTTTGACATTGCGGACAAGCTGTATTTTGAGCCGCTTACGCCGGAGGATGTGGAGAGCATCGTCCGCCTGGAGAAGCCTGACGGGGCGGTGGTACAGTTTGGAGGACAGACGGCGATCAAGCTGACAGAAAGCCTGATGAAGATGGGCGTGCCTATTTTAGGCACAAAGGCGGAGGACGTAGACGCGGCGGAAGACAGGGAGCTTTTCGACAGAATCCTGGAGGAAACCGGGATTCCCAGGGCGGCAGGAGGAACCGTTTACACGGCAAAGGAGGCAAAGGAGGTTGCAAACAGGCTGGGTTATCCGGTGCTGGTAAGACCCTCCTATGTACTGGGCGGACAGGGAATGCAGATCGCCATTTCAGATGCGGAAATAGAAGAATTTATGGAAATCATTAACCGGATTGCCCAGGATCACCCTATTTTGGTAGATAAATATCTCCAGGGAAAGGAAATCGAGGTAGATGCGGTCTGCGACGGAACCGATATTCTGATTCCCGGTATTATGGAGCATATTGAAAGAACCGGCGTCCACTCAGGGGACAGTATTTCCGTGTATCCGGCGCCTACCATTTCAAAGGGAGTGAAAGAGAAGATTGGGGAGTATACCAGGCGCCTTGCCCGGGCGCTTCATGTGAAAGGCTTGATCAACATACAGTTTATTGCCATAGGGGAAGAGGTGTATGTGATCGAAGTGAATCCCCGTTCCTCCCGCACGGTGCCCTATATCAGCAAAGTGACGGGTATCCCTATTGTGGATCTTGCCACAGAGGTAATTATTGGCAAAACCATCAGAGAGCTGGGATACCAGCCGGGGTTACAGCCGGAAGCGGACTATTTTGCGGTTAAAATGCCGGTATTTTCTTTTGAAAAGATCAGAGGGGCGGAGATCAGCCTTGGTCCTGAGATGAAATCCACGGGTGAATGCCTGGGGATTGCGAAAACCTTTCAGGAAGCTCTTTATAAAGCGTTTTTAGGGGCGGGAGTGGATCTGCCTAAACACAAGCAGATGATTATTACCGTTAAGGATGCAGATAAAGGAGAAGCGGTGGAGATCGGACGGAGATTTGAGAAACTGGGATATACCATTTACGCCACCAGAAGCACAGCGGATGCGTTACATGAGGCAGGGGTAAAGGCGCGTAAGGTGAATAAGATTTCTCAGGAATCTCCCACAGTTATGGATTTGATTTTAGGGCACAGAATCGACCTGGTAATCGATACGCCTACCCAGGGACGGGACAAGTCAAGAGACGGTTTCCTGATCCGCAGAACTTCCATTGAAACGGGGGTAAACTGCATCACGGCAATGGACACGGCAAGGGCTTTGGTTACCAGTCTGGAAAACGCCAACGACCAGTTTACGCTGATAGATATTGCTTCCATATAATGTCAATAGGGAAATTGAAAAAAATATTATACAAAATATACAAAAATACTGCCCGATAATTTGCGAAAGTGACGAAAATTACAGAATAGTCCTTAAAAATGTGAAACAAGACTTGCGTTATCGGGCAGTAAATGGTATGTTAGATATGTGCTTGGGAACGTTTCCAAAGCGTTTCCGCACAACAACAATAACCCAATTTTATAAAGGAGAGGAATGGTATTATTATGAAAAAGAAAGTAATTAGTGCATTACTTTGTGTCGCAATGGTATCCACCATGCTGATTGGCTGCGGCGGAAAAGACGACACAGCAACACCGGAAGCACCTGCTGAAGCAGAAGCGCCTGCTGAGAGCGAAGCAGAACCGGAAGCACCTGCTGAAGCAGAAGCAGAGCCCGAGGCAGAAGCAAGCGCAGAAGGCGGATCTGTTTACTACTTAAACTTCAAGCCTGAAGTAGATGAGCAGTGGCAGGATATTGCAGCAGCTTACACAGCTGAAACTGGCGTACCTGTAAAGGTTGTTACAGCAGCAAGCGGTACTTATGAAGAAGTATTGAAATCAGAAATCGCTGGTTCCGATGCTCCTACATTATTCCAGATCAACGGACCTGTTGGCTACAATAAATGGAAAGATTATTGCATGGATTTGACAAACACAGATCTTTACAACAACTTATCTGACAAGAGCCTTGCAGTTACAGGCGCAGACGGCGGCGTATACGGTATTCCTTACAACGTTGAGTCCTATGGTATCATTTACAATGATGAGATCATGCAGGCGTACTTCGCAATGGACGGCGCAGTAGTAAAGAGCGTAGACGAGATCACCAGCTTTGATACTCTGAAGGCAGTTGTTGAAGATATGCAGGCTAAGAAGGGTGACCTTGGTATTGACGGCGTATTCGCTTCCACATCTTTACTTCCCGGCGAGGACTGGAGATGGCAGACACACCTTGCAAACATCCCTGTATACTATGAGATGAAGGACAAGGGCGTAAGCGATATCGATGATCTTGAGTTCACATACAGCGAAAACTTCAAGAACATCTTTGATCTTTACATCAACAACTCCACATGCGCTCCTTCCTTATTAGGAAGCAAGGCAGTTACAGATTCCATGGCTGAGTTCGCACTTGGACAGTGCGCAATGGTTCAGAACGGTAACTGGGGATGGGGTCAGGTTGCAGGCGTTGACGGCAACGTTGTAAAAGAAGACAGCGTTAAGTTCATGCCTATCTACACCGGCGTTGCTGGCGAAGAAAACCAGGGCTTATGCACAGGTACAGAGAACTTCTGGTGTGTAAACAGCCAGACTTCTGAAGCAAACCAGAAAGCTACTCTTGACTTCGTTAACTGGATGATCTCCTCTGATGCAGGTAAAGATTACATGGTTAATTCTTTAGGAAACGCAGCTCCTTTCTCCACCTTTGGTGATGACGAGAAGCCTCAGGATCCTCTTGCAAAAGAAATGTTCAGATACATGGAAGGCGGAAAGACAAGCGTAAGCTGGAACTTCACAATCTTCCCCAGCCAGGATTTCAAGGATGACTTTGGCGCAGCTCTGCTTGAGTACTGCAATGGCAACATGACATGGGATGATGTTGCAAATACTGTGGTTACAAGATGGGCTGAGGAAAAAGCAGCAACAAAATAAATAGAATTAAAATTCAGAAAGCCTTTTGCAGCTTGGGCTGCAAAAGGCTTTTTCAAAAAAGGGAGTTGCAGGTATGGAGAAAACACTTAAAAAATATTTTGTAATATTTACGGTTCCAACGATTATTGCCTTTGCATTTGCGTTTATTATACCGTTTATACAGGGGGTATACTTATCCTTTTGCAATTTTACAACGGTAAACAATGCGACCTTTGTAGGATTTGAGAATTACAAGCTTGCTTTCACCAGCGGGCAGGGCTTTACCAGTGCGCTTTTGTTTACGGTTGCGTTCACAGTGGTCAGTGTGATCACCATCAATCTGCTTGCTTTTACGCTGGCGCTTTTGCTTACAAGAAAGATCAAGGGCACCAATCTTTTCAGGACAGTATTTTTTATGCCGAACCTGATCGGCGGTATCGTTCTTGGTTATACCTGGCAGCAGATGATTAATGCAATTTTGTACCAATTTGAAACCACCATCGTTTCCAATGCCAAATATGGTTTTTGGGGTCTGGTAATCTTAATGAACTGGCAAATGATGGGATATATGATGATTATTTACATAGCGGGTCTTCAGAATATTCCCACTGATTTAATAGAAGCGGCGAAGATCGACGGCGCAACCTCATGGCAGACGCTGATCAAGGTAAAGCTTCCCATGGTTATGTCATCCATTACCATTTGTATGTTCCTGACATTGTCCAACAGCTTTAAGCTTTTCGATCAGAACAAGGCTTTGACCAACGGCGCGCCTATGAATAAGACGCAGATGCTTGCACTGAATATTTATGATACCTTTTACGGCAAGCCTGGTTATGAGGGCGTAGGTCAGGCGAAAGCGGTTGTATTCTTTATCATCGTTGCCGCGGTAGCGCTTATCCAGCTCTCCTTTACAAGAAGTAAGGAGGTGGAACAATAATGATTACAAACAAAAAGACAAGAACAGTCAATGCAGTATTATTTGTTATACTTTTAATAGTGGCAGTGGTTGTGTTGTATCCTCTGTTTTTCATTTTGAACAACTCCTTTAAGGGGAAATTCTTTATCAGCAAGGATCCCTTTGCCCTGCCTACTTCGGAAACCTTTTCCGGCATGACCAACTATGTAAACGGTCTGATTAAAACGGGGCTGCTTTCGGCAGTAGGATGGTCCTTCTTTATTACGATTTTATCGGTAGTGCTGATCATATTGTTTACAGCTATGACAGCATACTATATTACCAGAGTAAAAACCAAAATAACCCAGGGTCTTTACTATATGTTTGTGTTTTCCATGATCGTGCCTTTCCAGATGGTCATGTTTACCATGTCCTCTCTTGCGGATACCTTCCACCTGAAAAATCCGGTAGGTATGTGTATTCTGTATCTGGGATTTGGCGCCGGTCAGGCGGTATTCATGTTTGCAGGCTTTATTAAGTCGGTACCCATCGATATTGAGGAAGCTGCCATGATCGATGGATGTACGCCTCTGCAAAATTATTTTAAGGTTGTTTTCCCGATCCTTAAGCCTACGGCAATCACCGTGGCAATTTTGGAAGCAATGTGGATCTGGAACGACTTCCTGCTTCCTTATCTGGTAATCGGTATCAGTACGAAGTATAAAACGATTCCCGTAGTGGTACAGATGCTGGTTGGTTCCAACGGAAATAAGGATATGGGCGCGCTGATGGCAATGCTGGTGCTTTCCATTATTCCGATTATCATTTTCTATCTGTCCTGTCAGAAGTACATCATAGAGGGTGTTGTTGCAGGCGCAGTAAAGGGCTAAGGAAGACAAAGATTATGATTTGGGTTTAATTTGGATTATTCCAATTAGACAATACCTGTACTCCCGTTGCAGTGGCGGAACGATTTTCTTCCGCCACCATGCAACACAGGATGAGGGGAATGAGCGCGGAAGCGCTTTGATGAAAAAGTATGAAAGGCGGCTCGTTTGAGCCGCTTTTATTACGATAAGCCGACTCGCAAAGCGTGGCGGTGTTCGTTGCGATAAGCCGACTCGCAAAGTGTGGCGGCGTTCGTTTGTGGCAGGAAATCTTTCCAGCATGAGACAGGAGGATACGGCAATGGATCTGACGGTGAAAATGGGTTTGAAGAACGGGGTAGAGAGGGTGCTTCATGTGCCGGGAAATTATACAGGGGGCATTCTGGAAATGACCCTGGTAATTGACTGCTATCTGCCAAAGGATTACGTAAAGAATATGGCGGCGGAGATTGCCGCTACCTTACGCGCCCACAGCGAAATATTTCGCAATGTGAGGCTAAATCTGTTATACTGGAAAAGTGATAGGGAATTTGAAAACCGTGTGATTCCCATTTCCTTTCTGCAAATGAGCAATTGTTTTGAGGAATACAGGGCAGTGGAAGAGGAAAAGGGGTTGGATATGCTGTCGGCAAAGCTCAAGCTTCTCCATGCAAGGTCAAAGCTGATCCTGGTGCTTGCAGGCGAGACGCTGGTTATTTACGACAGGGAAGAGGTAAATAGAAACATGCGTCCATTTCTTGGGAAAAAGAGTCTCTTTTTGTGTAAAAAAGAGGGAGAGATGAAATGGATGCGGGGAGCAGAATTATAGAAGGATTTATTCTATGGCGGAAAATCTGGAGTATTATAAGGTGTTTTATTATGCAGCAAAGCACGGAAGCCTGACGGCGGCAGCGTCGGAGCTTTCCATTTCTCAGCCTGCCGTCAGTCAGGCGCTTAAGCAACTGGAGACATCCTTGTCGGCAAAGCTGTTTGTACGCGCCTCCAGGGGGATCAGGCTGACTCCGGAGGGGAAGGTTCTGTACGAGTACGTGAAAAAGGGATATGAGCAGATGCTTCTGGGGGAACGTAAGCTTGCTTCTATGCTGCAGCTGGAATGCGGAGAATTGAAGATCGGCGCCAGCGATATGACTTTAAAATATTATCTGCTTCCTTTGCTGCAAAGGTATCATGAACAGTTCCCGGGTATTAAGGTGACAGTTACCAATGCCCCTACGCCGGAGACGCTGTATCTCCTTGGGCAGGGAAACATTGATTTCGGCGTGGTCAGTACGCCTGTTGCAGGGGAGAAAGAACTGCATATGAAGGCGGTAAAGGAAATAGAGGATGTTTTTGTCGCGGGACGAAAATTCATTCAGTATAAAAACCGGATGCTGGATTTTGGAGAACTGGAGGGGCTTCCCATTATATCCCTGGAAGGGAATACCAGTACCAGACGTTTTATGGATGATTTTCTGATGCGCAACGGTGTGGAACTTCATCCCGAGTTTGAACTTGCCACCAGTGATATGATCGTCCAGTTTGCCTTGAAAAATCTGGGGGTAGGAAGTGTGGTTCGGGAGTTCGCGGCGGAATATTTGGAGGATGGCAGACTTTTTGAACTGCGCTTTAACAAAATGATTCCCAAAAGACAGATTTGCGTGGTAACCACCGGGGAAGAGCCGGTGTCCCGGGCGGCACAGGAGTTTTTGAAAATGATTCATTTTGAAACAGGAGGATGAAATGATCAGGAATATTGTATTTGACATTGGAAATGTATTGGCAGGCTTTGTGTGGCAGGACTTTTACCACAGCTTTGGATTTTCGGAGGAAATTTTTGAAAAGCTGGCGAATGCCACGGTGAGAAGCAGCCTGTGGAATGAGATGGACAGAGGAAAGATGAGCGATGATCAGCTCCTTGACGGATTTATCCGGAACGACCCATCCATAGAAAGGGAGATCCGGGAGGTTTTTCAAAATGTAAAGGGCATGGTGTGCCGCTATGAGTATGCGATCCCGTGGATTAAGGGACTGAAGGAAAGAGGATTCCGCATTTATGTGATATCCAATTTTGCCCATAAGGCATATTTGGAATGCAGCGAGGCGTTGGATTTTTTGCGGGAAGTGGACGGCGCTATTATTTCTTATCAGGAGAAACTGATCAAACCTTCGCCGGAAATCTATCGTCTTTTGTGCAGCAGGTATGAGCTGAATGCAGAGGAGTGCGTTTTTATCGACGATACGGCGCCGAATGTAGAAGCGGCAATAAAAGAAGGTATGAAAGGGATTGTCTTCCATACCAGAGAGCAGGCAAGTGAAGCGCTTGAAAAATTACTTGCCGGTGTATTTTCCGTATAACCATATGAAAATCCATAAAAGGATAGGGAGTCCGATGGTTGCCACCAGACACCCGGCAAACATTCTGTCCGATCCGGGAAAGTCCAGGAGAGAGACCACTAAAGTGACAACATATAAAAGCACCAGCAATACAATACAGATGATTGCCGCGATTTGTTTGAATTTAGGTTTTTGCTTCATATAAGGGTTTCCTTTTATATAATCAATGATTTGCGTCGATGTCTATTTAATAATAGTAGCATATTTGTCTCAATTAGGAAATTAAAATATAAATAAGAAATTATAAAATTTGAAATTTAAAAGTATGGATATTTTGCACAAAAGAATAAGTTAGCATTCTCTAACCCATTGGTTAGTATGATGAAACTGTGGTTAAGGGCAAAAATTGCATTGACAAGAGCCGCATGCAGTCATATTATAATATATGGTTAGTGAATACTAACCCTTTATTTAACACACGGGGTTAGTGAAAACTAATACATATTCCAAAGAAAACGAAATGTTTCAGAATGGAGGAATACATGATGCCGCTTACATTGGCAGAAGTAGGAGAGGAAAACATCATCAGGAAAATCGGGGGGAAGCAGGAAGTCAAGACCCATCTGGAGAACCTTGGTTTTGTTGTGGGAGGTGCGGTCACAGTGATAAATGCCATCGGGGGCAATGTCATCGTGAACGTGAAGGATTCCCGCATTGCAGTCAGCCGGGAGATGGCGCAGAAGATCATGGTCTGACCAAAAGCATGAAGAAACCCTAATATTATGAAGTGAGGAGGAAAAAGGGAATGAAAACACTGAAAGAATCAAAAGTGGGCGATACAGTCCGGGTTGTGAAGCTCCACGGAGAGGGGGCAGTCAAGCGGCGGATCATGGACATGGGTCTGACAAAGGGCGTGGATGTGAAGGTCCGCAAGGTGGCGCCTTTAGGGGATCCCATCGAAGTAACTGTCCGCGGCTATGAACTTTCCATCAGGAAGGCGGATGCGGAAATGATTGAAGTTGAAAGCGCATAAGGAAAGGATTTTCTAATGCATCGGGGGAACCGACCCCTTTGTTTTAAGACTAATGGTTAGTATTGACTAATAGATAGAGAAGGAGAGAAAATATTATGAATATGCGAATTGCCCTTGCGGGCAACCCGAACTGCGGAAAGACTACGCTGTTCAATGCCCTGACCGGCTCCAACCAGTTCGTAGGGAACTGGCCGGGTGTTACAGTGGAAAAGAAGGAAGGAAAATTAAAGAAGCATGACGGTGTGACCATTACCGACTTGCCAGGCATTTATTCCCTTTCCCCATATACATTGGAGGAAGTGGTGGCAAGGAACTACCTGGTCAGCGAGCGCCCTGATGCGGTTCTGAACATCATTGACGGTACAAACCTGGAGAGAAACTTATATCTGACCACCCAGCTCACGGAGCTCGGCATTCCGGTGGTGGTTGCCATCAACATGATGGATGTGGTGGAGAAAAACGGCGATATGATCAATACAGCAGAGCTGTCAAGGGCGTTAGGCTGTAAAGTAGTAGAAATTTCCGCCCTGAAGGGAAAGGGTGTCATGGAGGCTGCGGAGGCGGCAGTGGACGCTGCGGAGAACGGAAAGACGGTCCCCATGCATACCTTTTCCGGGACGGTGGAGCACGCCCTTGCCCATATCGAGGAGGCGGCGGTGCACGGGCTGCCGGAGGAGCAGCAGCGCTGGTATGCCATAAAGCTGTTTGAGCGGGATGATAAAGTGCTGGAGCAGCTGCACCTGGAAGAGTCTGTCCTTGCCCACATTGAAACGGACATCAAGGCGGCGGAGGAGGAGATGGACGACGATGCGGAATCCATCATCACCAACGAGCGGTATATTTACATTGGAAGCATCATCAAAGGGTGCATAAAGAAAAAATCCACGGGAAAGCTGACCAGTTCCGATAAGATAGACAGGATAGTAACCAACCGTTTCTTAGGGCTCCCGATTTTTGCGGCGATCATGTTCCTTGTGTATTACATATCCATGGTGACGGTAGGAGCCGCTGCCACGGATTGGGCAAATGACGGGCTGTTCGGCGACGGCTTCCATCTGTTCGGCATTGGTTCGGGGGACTATGAAGAGGCAGCCGGGGAGTATGGCGGTGCGGCGCTGATTGTGGACGGCTATGACGCCTATGTGGAAGAGAATGGTGAGGCGCCCACAGGCGACTTCCCTTATGAAGTGGCGGATGATGAGACGCTGGAGGTAACGGTGGAAACGGCAACTCTGGCGGATTACGAGGATGCGCTTGCGGTGATAGAGAAGTATGGCGATGAGCCTGACCCGGCGGCTTACGGGGTATGGGTACCCGGCATTCCGGTTCTTGTGGGGAACGGGCTGGAGGCTGCGGGCGCCGCAGACTGGATTGCAGGGCTTATCAATGACGGCATTGTGGCAGGCGTAGGGGCGGTTTTGGGATTTGTGCCCCAGATGCTTGTGCTGTTCCTGCTCCTTGCCTTCCTTGAGGCGTGCGGCTATATGGCGCGCATCGCTTTTGTGCTGGACCGTATCTTCCGCAAGTTCGGATTGTCCGGCAAGTCCTTTATACCGATGCTCATCGGCACCGGCTGCGGCATCCCGGGCATCATGGCGTCGAGAACCATTGAAAACGAGCGTGACCGCCGTATGACGATCATGACCACGACCTTTATTCCCTGCGGGGCGAAGGTGCCGTTTATCTCCATGGTTGCCGGCGCAATTTTCGGCGATTCCGCCTGGGTGGCAACAAGCGCGTACTTTGTAGGCATGGCGGCGATCATTATTTCCGGCATTATGTTAAAGAAGACAAAGATGTTCTCCGGCGACCCTGCGCCTTTCGTCATGGAGCTTCCGGCATACCATATGCCTACGGCGGGGAATGTGCTGCGTTCCATGTGGGAACGGGGATGGTCCTTCATTAAGAAGGCAGGCACGATCATCCTGCTTTCCACCATCGTGATCTGGTTTACGACGTACTTTGGGTTTACGCCGGAAGGCTTCCGGATGCTTGCCGAGGAGGAGATGGACCAGTCGCTCCTTGCGGCGGTCGGCGGAGCAATTGCCTGGATCTTCATACCGTTGGGCTGGGGAAACTGGCAGGCGGCGGTTGCGTCCATCACAGGGCTTGTGGCGAAGGAAAATATCGTTGGGACGATGGGGATCCTTTATCCCGGCGGCTGGGCTGAGATCGGGGCAAACTTCAGTATGGTGGCGGGGTATTCCTTCCTGGTGTTCAACCTTTTGTGTGCCCCCTGCTTTGCAGCCATCGGTGCAATCAAACGTGAGATGAACAATGGGAAATGGACGTGGTTTGCGATCGGCTACCAGTGCGGGCTGGCTTATGCAGTGGCGCTGATGGTGAACCAGATCGGTTCAGCGTTTACGGGAAATCTGAATGTGATCGGTCTGCTTGCCGCCATCGTCATTCTTGCCGGCATGGTATATATGCTGTTCAGACCATACAAAGAGGCGACAAAGCTGACCACAAATGTGAAACTGAAAATGGCAAAATAACTCAGCAAAAGCAATGGGCAGTGTCGGACAGCCCGTGAAGGAGGAATTATGATGCTTACATGGCTTATGGAGAATATGGCGACAATCATCATCAGCGCAGCCCTGATGATCGTGGTGGCGGTTGTTATTGCCGGTATGGTGCGAAGCAGGAAGAAGGGAAAATCTTCCTGTGGCTGCGGATGTGCGGGCTGTGCCATGAATGGCGCCTGCCATCCGAAAAAGTAAAAGTCAGCCGCGCCCTAAAATGGACAAAATACATTTTTTCATCGCTTCATAGCTTTCCGGGGTGATATCATGCTCCATTCTGCAGGCATCGCTTGCCGCGATCTTAGGGTCGACGCCCAGATGGACCAGCCAGTCCGTCAGCAGGGTGTGGCGCTCATAGACGCTTTCGGCTATTTTTCGCCCCTCGTCCGTGAGATGGAGGTACCCGTCCTCCGAAACGGTGACATAAGAGCGGTTTTTCAGATTTTTCATAGCGACGCTTACGCTGGGCTTTGAAAAATTCAGCTCGGCTGCCACGTCGACGGAGCGCACCACAGAAAGGCGCTTGCTGAGGATGAGTATGGTTTCAAGGTAATCTTCAAGGGATTCTTCGGCTTTGTGCTGGATATAGCTCATGGCGTCATTGTACTCCTTTCTGGGGCGGAAGCCGCCCATAAATTTATCCTAACACTTTGGGAAAGGGGGTGCAAGCTTTTCTGGTGCAGGACGCAAGAGGTATTGAATTTACTGCCATTTTGTGGTATACTTTACACCATAAATAAGAGGTGTGAAATGGGATATATGCAAAGTGATTTGGTAAAACAGTTCCAGGATGTGATCAATGTTTTTGATCCATGCATTGATGATTATCTCTACATTATGGATGCTAAAAATGATTATTTCTTTATATCACCAAATGCAGTGGCACGCTTTAACATATCCGAAAATTACTTTTATCATGTGCTTGAAAATTTGGAAAAGTTGGTGTATCCGGAGGATTATGACCTTTTAAAGAAGGATCTTGAACTGCTGTTAAGCGGCGTGAAGGATTTCCATAATCTCCAGTATCGCTGGATGGATTGTGACGGAGAGCCAGTGTGGATCAACTGCCGGGGCAAGATCCTGTGCGATGAGGCGGGAACGCCGGAATATCTGATAGGCTGTATTAATGAAATCGGGAGGAAACAGAAGGCGGATAATGTCAGCGGGCTTTTAGGTGAGTCCAGCCTTCAAAACGAATTCAACCAAAAGGCAGGAGCGACCTTGAACGGTTTTTTGCTTCGTCTTGGAATCGATAATTTTAAAGAGATCAACGAAAACAGGGGAATGGATTACGGCGACATGATATTGCGTAGAACAGCGGAAAGTATTGCCGCCGTAATTCATCCTAATCAAATGCTCTATAAGGTAGTAGCGGATGAGTTTGTGGTTGTAGATTTAGATGGCGGAAGAGTGGAAGACGCCATTGAACTGTACAGGCGTATTCAGGACAGAATCGACCAGTTTATAGAAGATAACGGTTATGAAGTTTTCTATACTTTTTCAGCGGGAATTCTGGACTTTAGTGCAGTTGAAGATCATACCTATTACAAGATTATGCAGTACACCGAGTTTTCCCTGAATGAGGCGAAAAGCGGTGGTAAAAATAAATATTATGTGTTTGATGAGAAGGATTATCGGGCATTTCAGCGCAAAAAGGCGCTGATACATATGATGCGCCAGTCTGTGAACCATGGCTTTACCGGATTTGACGCATATTTTCAGCCCATTATAGATATCAATGAAAACTGCCTTTTCAGCGCGGAAACATTGCTTCGATACCATACGCCTGAGACAGGCTGGATAACGCCTTTTGAATTTATTCCCCTTTTGGAGGAGAGCAATTTGATTATTCCTGTGGGCAGATGGATTCTGGACAAGGCGATGGATGCATGCAGCAAAATTCAAAAGGTGATCCCTCATTTTCGTGTCTCTGTGAATTTATCCTATGTGCAGGTTCTGAAAAGCAATGTTTTGGAAGAGATTCTGACAGGGATTCATAAATACAATCTGGAGCCGGGAAGCATTTTGATTGAGCTGACGGAAAGCGGATTTTTAGAATCCAACGCTTATTTTATGGACTTTTGCAACGGCTTACAGGAGCACGGAATTCCTCTTGCGTTGGACGATTTTGGAACCGGATACTCCAATTTCCATTACCTGTACAACTTAAATCCCAGCACCATCAAGATCGACCGTTCCTTTACCCTGAAGGCACTGAACAATCCCTATGAGTATAATCTCCTTCAGCATATGGTGGACATGACCCATGGCATTGACCTAAAGCTTTGTATTGAAGGAATCGAAACCAAGCAGGAATTGAATAAAATCTGTGAGATGAAACCGGATTATATACAGGGATACTATTTTGGAAAGCCCTGTCCGCTGGAAAAATTTATGGAGGATTTTGTAACAAAGAAATAAGTAAAGTCAGATAGTAAGGATGATAGAACCTGGCATGGTCAACTGAAAGTTTGATTGTGCCAGGCTTTTCTTATATGGGGGCAGACTTGACTTGGTACAAAACCCTGTGTTACTATCCAAAGGGTAAATAAGATGAGATACAAAAGAAGGAAAAACCATGGAACTGATACAGATACTTTGGGACAGACGGGAGTTTTTTCTCACTTGTCTTTTGGAACATATCAGAATATCGTTGACTGCCGTAGTGTGTGCCGGGGTGTTGGGCATTTTGGCAGGGATTTTGATCAGCAGGCACAGGAGGGCTGCGGGAATTGCGTTGGGCGTAATCAATGTGATCTATACCATTCCGTCTATTTCGCTGCTGGGGTTTTTGATTCCTTTCACCGGAATCGGAAATAAAACGGCTGTGATTGCCCTGACAGTTTACGGGCTGCTTCCCATTGTCCGGAATACTTATACAGGGCTTACGAATGTGGATGCCAGTATTTTAGAAGTGGCGGAGGGACTGGGAACGGATCAGAGACAGCTGCTGCTCCGCATTCAATTGCCGCTGGCGCTGCCGGTGATCATAAGCGGCTTTCGGAACATGGTGGTAATGATCATTGCAATGGGTGGTATTGCTTCCTTTATCGGAGCGGGGGGATTGGGCGCTGCGATTTACAGAGGAATCACCACTTATAATATGACCCTGACAGCGGCAGGTTCCCTTTTGATTGCCGCCCTTGCCCTGCTTAGCGATTGGCTGCTTTCCAGGGCGGAAAAGGCAGTGGGCAGGAGGTATGGCATTGAGTGAAGTGATTGAAATTCAGAACTGTTGTGCGGCATACGGTGAAAATCAGGTGCTGAATGCCGTTTCCTTGAAGGTAAGGGAGGGAGAGTTCCTGGTGATCATCGGTCCTTCCGGATGCGGCAAAACGACGCTTTTAAAGCTGATGAACGGTCTTGTGACGCTTGTCAGCGGAAAAGTAGCGGTAAAGGGAGAGGGATTGACAGAATGCGACCTGACCGTCATGCGCAGAAGGATGGGTTATGCGGTGCAGGGGGCGAAGTTGTTTCCCCATATGACGGTGGAGGACAATATCTGTTATGTTCCCTGCCTGGAAAGAAAAATGACCCAAGAAGAAAAAAGAGATTTGACGGAGAGAATGCTTGGGCTGGTAGACCTGCCCGGGGAGATGGCGGGGCGCTTTCCCAGACAGTTATCCGGGGGACAGAAGCAGAGAGTGGGAATTGCAAGGGCTATGGCGGCACAGCCGGATATTCTGCTAATGGATGAACCCTTTGGCGCGGTGGATGAAATTACCCGTAAGGGACTTCAGGATGGGCTTTTGAGTTTACAGAAAAAAACAGGCGTTACCATTGTCTTTATTACCCATGACATTGAGGAGGCGTTCAAGCTGGGAAGCCGTATTGTGATTATGAAGGACGGCGGCATCTGGCAGGAGGGCACGAAAGATGAATTGCTGCAGTCGCCCAGGGACGAATTTGTAAAACAGCTGATTGGTATATAAAATATGAAAAGATAAGGTGGAGGAACGTATGAATTACTTAAGAAAAGGAATTGCAATTTTATTGATGGCAGGGGTGGTATTAGGCGCAGGCGGATGTGGAAAAAAGGAAACCATAAAAATCGCGTCAAAGCCTATGACAGAGCAGTACATATTGACGGAGATCATTGCCCAGCTGATTGAAAGTGAAACTGGCTATGAGACGGAAATCACGAAAGGAGTGGGCGGCGGAACCACCAATATTCATCCGGCGCTGGTAAAAGGAGAGTTTGATCTGTATCCGGAATATACCAGAACCGCATGGTTGAATGTACTGAAAAAGGAAGAGATGGAAAAGGACGACCAGAAGCTGTATCAGGCGCTATTGGAGGCGTACGGGGAAATGGGGCTTACCTGGACCGGTTTGTACGGATTTTCCAATACCTATGGGCTTGCTGTGCGCCGGGAGACGGCAGAGCAGTATGGTCTGTCTACGTATTCAGATCTGGCGGCGGCATCCGGGGAGCTGGTTTTTGGCGGAAACCCGGATTACATTGAATTGGAAACCGGTTATACCAGACTTTGCGAAGCATACCAGATGCAGTTTAAAGATACCATGCAGATGGAAATTGCGTTGAAATATGAAGCGCTGAAAAACAAAGAGGTGGATGTGATCAACGCCTTTACCACAGACGCCCAGCTTGCGGCAAACGATCTGGTCCTGCTGACCGACGACAGAGGCTTTTTTGAGACCTTTGAGGCTGGCACGGTGGTGCGCAGCGATACGCTGAAAAAGTATCCTGAATTGCAGGGCGTGTTGGAAAAAATGAACGGGCTGATTTCCGAGGCGGAGATGCAGCAGATGAATTATGAAGTGGAAGTGGAAGGAAAAGAAGACAAGGAAGTGGCAAGAGAGTTTCTGGTGAAGAAAGGACTGATTGCCGGTTAGGAGTGTGAAAATGGAAGTCCTGAAAAAATTGACTGAGCCAGTGGATATGACCCAGGGGTCGCCATGGAAGAAGATCGTTTTGTTCGCGGTTCCTATGCTGGTAGGCAATATTGCCCAGCAGCTGTACAATACTGTGGACAGCGTTGTGGTGGGAAATTATGTGGGAGATAATGCCCTTGCCGCCGTGGGAAGCGCAGGACCAATTTTGAACCTTTTGATTGTTTTGTTTGTAGGAATCAGCGTAGGCGCCGGGATCATGGTATCTCAATATTTTGGAGCAAGGGAGAGAGAAAAATTATCTACCACCATCGGCAACTGTATTACCCTTACAGGTATTGCTACGGTTTTTGTGATGGTAGTTGCTTCCTTTGTGGCGAAGCCGCTGCTGGTTCTTTTGGATACGCCGGAATCCATTATCGGCTGGTGCCATTCTTACCTGTTGATTTTGTTTATCGGCTGCGCCGGGCTTGCCTATTATAATATTTTAAGCGGTGTGCTGCGGGGGCTTGGAGATTCCGTATCTGCGCTTATGTATCTGCTGGTTTCTACGGTGATTAATATTATATTGGATCTGATATTTGTGGCGCAGCTGGGAATGGGTGTGAACGGTGTGGCATTGGCGACGGTGATTGCCCAGGCGGTGTCTGCGCTGTTGTGCCTGCTGCGGCTGATGAAAATGACAGAACTTTTTGATTTTAAAGGATGTTATATGAAGCTGCAGAGAAAGTATACCAGAAAGATCATCCGCTTAGGGCTTCCCTCTGGTATCACCCAGGCAATCTTTTCCATGGCGATGATCGTGGTGCAGTCTCTTACCAATAGCTTTGGAGAGATGTTTATTGCGGCAAACGTGATCGTTATGCGTGTGGACGGGTTTGCCATGATGCCCAACTTTTCCTTCGGAACGGCAATGACCACCTATGCAGGGCAGAATGTAGGGGCAAAACAGGAGGACAGAGTACTAAAGGGGGCGAAGCAGGGAACCCTGATTGCAGTGGGTGTTTCGGCGGTGATAACCTCCCTGATTCTGCTTTTTGGAAAAGGGTTGATGGGGATTTTCACCAATACCCCGGAGCTGGTGGATCTGAGCCGGGATATGATGGGCATTTTGGCGGTAGGATATATAGCCATGGCAGTGACCCAAAGCCTGTCCGGCGTTATGCGGGGCGCCGGGGATACGATGACGCCTATGTGGATTTCAATTGTAACTACTATTTTTATTCGTGTGCCAATTGCCTATGGCATTTCTTTTCTGACCAGGACGCCGGAGCTGCCAAACGGCAGGCAGGAATGTATTTTTATATCCCTTCTTGCTTCGTGGGTGATCGGCGCATTGATTACCTTCATTTTCTATAGACGGGGAAAGTGGAGAGAAAAGTCGGTTTAGAAATATTTACAACAGAAAATCTCCTGTTCACAGCATATAACTGCAGAAGCCTGGATAAAATTTCGATATGTTTTATGAAAATGCAGAGGAAGTGAAAAAATGCGGATAGCGGTTTGCGATGATGAAAAAGAAATCAGAGATCTGCTTGGGGAGAAAATCCAAAGGCTTTATCCCCAGGGGGAGATCGCCTTATATGCTTCAGGGGAAGAGCTGCTTTTGTCCCATATGCCGCCGGATATTCTTTTGCTTGATATCCAAATGCCGGGGAAGAATGGGATGGAAACGGCAAAGGAGTTGAGGGAAAGGTATGAGGATACCATTCTCATTTTTATAACCGGTCTGGAGGATTTTGTGTTTCAGGCGTTTGATGTGGGAGCCTTTCATTATCTGGTAAAACCCTTTGAGGATGAAAGGCTCTTTCAGATACTCCAAAATGCGGTAACCAGGCTGGAAGAACAGAAAAATCCGGGAGCCGGCAGCAGGAAAGAAAAACTACAGGATTTTGTAATCCAGGCGGAAGGAAAGCATTTTGTTGTCAGCCCGAAGGATATTGTATATGCAGAGGTGTTTAACCGGAAGGTCATAATTCATACCATAGATTCGGATATTGAATATTATGGGAGAATGAAAGAGTTGGTGAAAAAGGCAGGGGCTGATTTTTACCGTCCTCACAGATCCTATCTTGTCAATTTTAATTATATCAGAAGGTATGACGCTTCTGTAATCGATCTGAAAAGAGGACAGGCGCTTATTGCAAAACAGAATTATCAGGACTTTGTAAAATGCTATTTACGATTTATTCAGAGAAAAGGGAAGGAATAAAGGATGGAGCCGGATGAAATCTATTGGAAAGCGGTGTCTGATCTATCGGTGATCTTGGGGCTGATTGCCATGGGCTATTGTTTTTACCGTCTTGTTGAGCCCTTTGTTGAAAATAGAAAAACAGCGGTCTGGACGGGAGGGGTATATGCAGCGGCAATGCTGCCGGTTTATTTTATACCCACAGGTCTGGATTATTTTGCGGCATGCGGAATAGGCGTTTTTGCTTCTTTTTTTGTGATGTGCCGGGCGGAGCGGAGAAATTACCGACAGAAGATTTTTCTGGCGGTAACTTTTTTTGCCCTCCGGTGGTTTATTTTTGCGGCAGTCAATATTATATATGACCAGTTGTACGGCTTTTTAGAAAACACTGTGTATATGAGATCTCATCCCAGTCAATTTTTTGTATTATATGTAGGTATGGGAACATTCCATACGATCCTTGCCGGTTTGCTTATGGGGGCAGGGGTGTGGTGCCTGTTAAAGGCTTATACCGATAAGCATACAGATATGACAAAAAAGGAACTGGCGATGCTGTCGGTTCCTCCCCTTACAGGGGTGTGCGGCTATGCTGTTCTGCGTTATTACAGGGATTTTTATATTATAGAGACTCATAAAATGCAGAATGTGTATGATGCCTTTACATTGCTGTATTATGGGGTATCAGTGGTTACAATGCTGGTCGTTATCACGTTGTATCAGAGAATTAAGGCAGGGCAGCAGGAGAAACTGCAAAATGAAATGCTTGCCGCCCAGGTGGAAAGTATTCGGCAGCATATTGAGCAGGTGGAAGAGATCTACCAGGATATCCGCAGTCTCAGGCATGATATGGCAAATCATATTTTGACGCTGGAAAGGCTTTATGAGGGAAATAAAAAAGAGGAAGCAAGAAATTACAGCGCGGATTTAAAGGAAAAGCTTACCTGGCAGACAGGAAAAATCAAAAGCGGAAATCCGGTAACCGATGTGATCATATGGGAGGCACAAAAGGAAGCGGAGCAGAGGAAAATACGATTCTGCTCGGCGTTTTATTATCCGGAAGATGCAGGGCTGAATGCCTTTGATATCAGCGTAATCCTGAACAACGCCTTGCAAAACGCCATGGAGCATGGCGGACAGGGGGAGGATCCTTATATCTATATACGTGCTTACCAGAGAAACCACGTTTATATGATCGAGGTGTGCAACAGCTTTACCGGAACGTTGCAATGGGACAGGGAAAGGGGGCTGCCCCTTACGTCGAAGGAAGAAGAGGGGCATGGCTATGGGTTAAGGAATATCCGGAAAATAGCGGAAAAATATTTCGGAGATATTGCAATTGACATAAAAGACGGGGCATTCTGCCTCAGTGTTATGCTAAGTGGGACAATTTATAATTGACCTGGTAAAGCGAAATAAAGTATAATAAAAAATAGTGGGGCATATCAAATATGAGGGAGAATAATCATGAAAAAAATTTTTACAAAACGACTTTTCATTTATATGTTGGCGGCGTTTTTAGTAACCATCATAGCAATATTTGGTTTACAGACCTTTATCATTCAAAGGAGCAATCTGGTCTCAAGCCGGGATAAGCTGGAAGCTGTGAGAGAAAAGCTGGCAAGCAATGAGGAGAACGTCAAAAGACTGACAGATAACCTGGGCGAGGACAACCTTGCTAAGACGCGTGCCTTTGCGGATATGCTTGCAGAGGATCCGTCGATTGAAAAGAATAAAAATAAGCTGAATGAAATCAAAGACAGGCTGATGGTAAATGAAATACATATTATTGATGATAAGGGAATTATTACCAGCAGTACAGTAGATGCTTACATAGGATTTGACATGAAAAGCGGAGAGCAGTCAAACGCTTTTATGGTGATTGTGGACGATCCCACCATTGAAATTGTCCAGGAACCCCAGGCAAATGTGGCGGAAGGCGTCGTAGTACAGTATATTGGCGTGGCAAGAACCGATGCAAAGGGATTTGTGCAGGTTGGCGTACAGCCGGAGGTGCTGGAAAATATGCTTGCCAGCACAGAGATCGATGTAGTTTTGAAGGATGTTGATTTTGGAGAAACAGGATATGTCTATGCCATAGATGCCGCCGACGGAACCATATTGGCGCACAAGGACGATGCGCTGATTGGAACTTCTGCTGTAGACGCGGGCTTTCCGGCAGCCTTTGTGGGAAGCGGCAAAGCGGTGATTAACGGTGAAAAAGGTTATTATCAGGCGGAAGACTATAACGGGCAGATTATCGGAACCTTTATGCCTTCAGCGGAATACTATAGTGAACGACGCAACCAGACGCTGGTAATTTCCGTCAGTATGATTCTGATATTTGGCGTACTGTTGTTTATGATAAACCGTTTGGTGGATAGAAAGATCGTTCGGGGAATCAATAACATTTCCAATGCAATGAAAGATATTTCCAATGGGAACTTTGATATTTCTGTGGACGAGCAGGGGAATCCTGAATTTTCTCAGTTATCGGACAGCATCAACAAAATGGTGGGAAGCATCAGCACCAGCCTGTCGGAGAACGGAGAACTCTTGGAGCGCCAGAAAAAGGATATGGATGTGAACCGAACCCTGATTCAAAATATCAAGAATGTCTGTGTGGATTTGGAGCAGGTATCGGAAGCAACCCAGGAAAATGCCGACAATATTTATCATGGCACAGGGGAACAGGAAGAAGCGGTACAGGATCTGAAACAGATTATGAACCGGCTTACGGCGGAATTGAATAACAGCGCAAATGTGTCGGAAAATGTGATGACGGAAACAGAAAATACGGTTGGGAAGATTATGGAAACCCAGTCACAGATGGATTTGCTGAAGGAGTCCATGCAGAAAATTACCGATATGTCTATGGCAATTGGAACCATCATTAACGAAATCAACTCGATTGCGGAGCAGACCAATCTGCTATCCCTGAATGCATCTATAGAGGCGGCAAGGGCAGGAGAGGTAGGTAAAGGCTTCGCTGTGGTTGCTACCCAGGTAGGGGAGCTTGCCGCAAGAAGCTCTCAGGCGGCAAAGGAGACAAACGAGTTAATTACCAATTCCATCAGCGCTGTTGAAAGTGGAAAGAAAATCACAGACCAGACAGCGTCAGCCTTTGGGGTAGTGGTTGAAAATATCGAAAAGGCAAATCAGGACGTAAAAGAGATTACCAATATGGTAAAGGGAAATGTAGATATTGTGGCGGACGCCGTGGACCGGATGGGAAGGATATCCGATGTGGTAGAAAAGAACGTGCAGATTTCCCGGGATGCAAAACAGGTATCTTCCAACATGGCGGATGTGGCTGGCAAATTATTGGAGCTGGTGGAAGAAAAATAAGCGAAACAACACTGCAAATGGCAGATCAGGAAAAAGACAATCAGAAATGGTTGTCTTTTTTTAAACCAGGGAAAGTGAAATAGACATTGAAAAATTGCACACTCCATGATAAGGTTATGACATGTTTAGAAAGCGTTTTTTGATGGGAATGGAGATCAGGATGAAAAGAAGATATAGATGGATTTTAGTGGTAATGGGAATAAGTATTATGCTTTTAGCCGGATGTAAAAAGGATTCCCCGGCAAATTCCCCGGAAGACATACCTACACCTGAAATGGAAAGTGTGGAGAGCGATATGAGGGAAGAGGCGACCGATACCGCCATGGTGCCGGAGGAAAGTGAAACTGAGGCGGAAGAAGAGCCGGAGCAGAAAGAACTTGGAAGGGAAACAGAAGATACGCCCAAGGAGGCACCTCAGTTACCGGATACAGGCGGATCGGTTGAGGATTTTGTACCGGAGGGGTGGAAGCTTCTGGATAGCGTCCAGTTGGATTTTAACGAGGATGGGATCCTTGATTATGTGGGCGTATTGGAAGCGGCATTGATAGATATGGACGGCTATTGGATGTATCAGGATGCCCCCCGGATTTTGTTTGCCATAGCAGGTGATGGGACAGACGGGTATCGTCTGGATTTTCAGGATATGAACTTAATACGCACAAGGGATGAAGGCGGCGTTTTTGGAGATCCATATCAGCCATTGACCGCAGAGGAAACTTCTTTTACAACACATGCCTATGGCGGAAGTGCATGGAGGTGGTCGGAGAACCGTACCTATACTTACCGCCAGGATACCTGGTGGCTTACTTCATCCGAGGAATCCTATGGATATTATGATGACTACATAACGTCCTACCGCAAGGATGATTGGGAAAAGGGAGTGGGAGTCAGAAAAGCGAAAAGCTCTGAATGGAGCGATATGGAGGAAAACTGGGAGTCGGAGGAGTATGATGTAGAATATGAGATCCCCCTGGATGAACCTCTGACGCTTGAACAGGCAGGAAAACGCTGGTGGCTTGCACCGGAACGTGTGAAAGACTGGGAGATAAAGGAAATTACATTTGCGGCGGATGTGGAGCCGTTAGAGGATAATAAGGTAAAGCTTCCAGGCGAGGCATATCTGGATTATTGTGATGAAGACAGCGTACTTTATGTATTTAACCCCAATCCGGATGGAGAGGAGGGCATTTATTACCTTGCCAGATATTGCTTCCAGAATCAGGCATTGTCTTTGCTGGCAGAAGAGCCGGGAATCGACAAGCCGCAGTGTTACAACGGAAAAATCTATTATGCCACTGAGATCGTAGATCGCGTGGCGTACAAGACAATACAGGATGGAAAAGAACAGATAACAGAAAAAGAGGATACGGTTGGCATCAGACTGAATCGAATGGAGCTGGATGGAACGGGAAAAGAAACGGTCTTTGAATACCGCTATGAAAAAACAGAGCAGGAAGTCATGGGAAACGGAATTCCTTATCTGTCGCTCATTTATGAGATCAGCAGGGACGAGATTTTCGCGGAGGTGTATATCGGGAATGAACCTCATCCCTTTTATCGAATGAAGACAGATGGCAGCGGATGCCGGAAGATCGGGCAAATGCCGAAAGCGGAGAATAAACCAGGGTGAAGTTATTTCATAATGCATGGTCTGAATCCTGGGGCATGGGAAGGAATTAGATATGTTATTATTTGAAAGTGAGAACGGATAAAAGGTATGTATCTGGAAAGACGAAGTACCATTCAAATATGCAGGGCAGAAGGTCTTGCATTTGAGTGCAGAACCTGGTGATATAAATTGGCATAATGGAACAATTTGTATTGAGGCGAAATTGAATCCTCGTCATATTAGTAACTATGCAATGGTATGTATGAAATACATAAATAATCAAAAAAATAGAACGGATATAAGGATTAATTTTGGAAGAGAAAATCTTTTTTATAAGTCGCAGGTATTACCCTTTAATAAAGATGTATGTGTAGGATTGGATAAAGAATTTAGTCAGAGAACTGGCAATAGCACCATGGAAAGAAATCGCATCGGAGCGTATATTAGAAGGAGATGAGGAAATACTGAAATTTGCTGAAATGCTGTTGCTAAAGGGAATTAAAACATTTGATGCTTTGTATATTGCCTGCGCTGTCTGTTGATGCAAGAATTTCACAAAATCTTACCGTCTCTTAAACTGTTAAAGCGTCTGGCAGACGGAATTGGGATGACTTTAAAATTGGGGTTTGTTCCCAAAAGCCCGGCTAAGAGTAAGGTATGAGAAACAGTCTCTGAATATGTCAGCGGATACGGTGAGTACAATAAAGTTTTGATGGCATGAAGAAAAAGAATGATGGAGTAAAAAAGGATAGATTACTTACCTTTGTGTGGGTGATAGTATCCTTTTTTTAATGATGTTATTATCAGGAGAAATATGTATGGATGTAACATATAGTTTAATTGCAACAATCAGTCCGGTAAAAGGAGAGAAAATAGATAAGTTTGATAAACATTCAAAATATGTTGTGAAGATTTTAGCACCTAATGATTTGGCAGAAATACTTTATAAATATGCATAGAATTTTTTTGAGGCGGCACATATAATTACAAAGTTTATTTTATATGCGGAGCATCTGGATATTAGGAAGCTGGACACTTACTATAAAAAAGTGGTATTTAAAAGAGGGGAATGACACTGTTGAGTGGAAGAGTTAGAACCAGTATTCATGGAAACAGGTGAAATTATTATGCACAATCCGTTGTAGGATATAAGTATAGCAGGGCGGAGTTTTACCCTTCAATATGCTATTTATACAGGAATTGTGTAGAATTTAGTTTGAGGAAATAGGAGAAGATTTTCAAATTAAGTGTAAGCTAATGCCAGATAAAAAGTATAGTATTGGGGGAACTTGATATGGATGACGAACCGGAGCGGAGGGCGTGGCAGATTAATCAGAAGCTTAGCAAGAAAAATGTACAATTTGGGTATCACATCTGTAAATCCTTTCGTTAAACGTTTCATGGAATAATCAATCCCAGATATTGAATCAGAAAATTGCATATGCTACTATCTGTATAAACAAGGATTACAGGTTTTACCTGTCATCCGTTGTTTATAAAAATGCATAAAAATATGCATTATGATGCAAGGGCTGTCGACAGGCATTTGCCAACTAGTGAATTTAGAAAGAGACCGCTTTAGCGGCAGAAATGAGGTAATAATGAAAAAGAGGGTTACAAGAATTTTTTCCATGTCATTGATATTTATTTTACTTTTATCCGTATTTGCAGGATGCGCTTCAAAGAGTGAGGGCTCGCCTGATGGAGTGCCTTCCCAGGCAGAAGTGGAAGAGGGAACGGAACCAGATGCAGGAGATAACAGCAGTGAAGATGGCAGAACTTATAAAATCGGTGTAGTGGCCGGAGAGTCTTCTTCCCCCTGGTATATCAGATCTGCAGAAGGGGCAGAAACCTTTATGAAGGAGCGAGGGATAGAGGTATTTCAGAAGGCACCTACCTCTGTTGATGCGGCAGAACAGGTACAGGTAGTGGAAGATGTAATTGCACAGGGGATTGACGCGTTGTGTATTATTCCAATTGCTCCGGAAGCATTGGAGCCAGTACTCCAGAAAGCAAGGGAAAACGGTATTATCGTGATTGCTCATGAGGGTTCCACACTTGAAAATATTGATTATGATGTGGAGGCATTTACGCCGGAAGGATATGGAGCTTTTATGATGGATCTTCTGGCGGAGCAGATGAACCAAGAAGGAAAATATGTTTGTATGGTATCTTTTTTGACTACTTCTTCGCATAACGAGTGGATTGATGCGGCGATAGCACATCAGAAGGAAGCTTATCCTGATATGGAGCTTGTGGAAGAGGAAAGGGTGGAATCACAGGACAGCCAAGAAGGAGCTTATGAAAGAGCAAAGGAATTATTGAAAAAATATCCTGATTTAAAAGGTATTTTGGGATCAAGCTCATTTGATGCGCCGGGCTCGGCAAAAGCAATTGAGGAGTTGGGACTTGTGGGACAGGTATTTACCACAGGAACTTCCACAACTTCTTCCGCTCAAAAATACATGGAAAGCGGAGTTATGAAAAATTTCACTTTATGGGATCCGGCAGATTCAGTATATGCAATGTGTGATCTTGCTGTCAAGATTTTGGAGGGAGAAGAGATTAAAAGCGGGGTAGACCTGGGAATCGAAGGTTATAATGAAATGACAATGGATGAGACGGGCAAGATTCTTATGGGTTCTGGATGGGTATGTGTAACAAAAGATACAATGGCAGATTATGATTTCTGATACTGCGATAGAAAGCGGTAAGTTAGGAGATGGAAACAGGTGGATAATACAATACTTTCCTTAAAAGGGATCAGTAAGAGTTTTGGCGGCGTTCATGCTCTGGATCGAGTTGATCTTGAGGTAAAAAAAGGGCAGATACATTGTCTCATGGGTGAAAACGGAAGCGGAAAATCTACATTAATAAAAATTATCTCAGGTGTTTATGAACCGGATAAAGGTGAGATTTTGCTAAATGGCAGGAAATATGAAAGTCTCACGCCGGCAGAATCCGTAAAGCAGGGAGTTTCGATTATTTATCAGGATTTTTCCATATTCCCAAATCTCACAGTGGCAGAAAATATATTTTTTGGTTATGTCATTGCAGAAAATCAGAAGTTGACCCATAATCAGGAAAATATCAGGAAAGCACAGTCGATTGCAAAAGAAATTGGTTTGGAAGCCGACATGGGAGAGATACTGGAAAACTTAAGTGTCGCACAAAAGCAAATGGTGGCGATCTGTCGGGCACTTTTAAATAATGCGAAGTTAATTATTTTTGATGAACCGACTACGGCTCTGACGCAGAGAGAAGTGAAAAGGCTGTTTTCCCTGATACGGGATATGCAGAAAAAAGGAGTTTCTACACTGTTTGTAAGCCACAAGCTGGAAGAGGTCTTTGAGATTGCAGAAGAATTTACAATCATCCGCAATGGGAAAAAGGTGATTACAACATGTGCTGCGTCAATTACAAGAGAAAAATTCATCTATTATATGACAGGGCGGAAGTTAAGCGAAGATCAATTTGTATGCGAAGAAAAGACGGAACAGGTTCCTCTTTTAGAGGTAAAAGGTCTTTCTATGGAAGGTGTATATCAGGATATCAGTTTTTCTTTGTATCCTGGAGAAATTTTAGGGATTATAGGGCTGTTAGGCTCCGGAAGGACGGAACTGGCTCTGTCCCTTTTCGGGATGGAGCCGGCGCAAAAAGGTCAGATTTTCAAAAACGGAAAGGAAATAAAATTAACATCTGTCAAACAGGCAATGGAGCATCACATTGGATATGTGCCGGAGGATCGTTTGTCAGAAGGGCTATTTTTGCCTCAGAGTATTAACTGGAATGTTGGTATTTCCAATCTTGGCATGTATGCAGGCAGACTGGGAAGGCTGCTTAAGACTGAAATGAGAACGGTTACACAGCAGTATGTGAAATCGCTGTCAGTAAACACCACAGAAATCGATAAACCGGCTAATTTTCTGTCAGGAGGAAATCAGCAGAAGATAGTTATTGCAAGATGGCTGTCCTGTAATCCGGAGATTATGATATTTAACTGCCCTACGGTAGGTGTGGATATTGCCGCCAAATTTGATATTCACAAAATTCTCCGAACACTGGCGTCGCAAAAAATTGGCATTGTTATTATTTCTGATGATATTCCGGAGGTGTATGCAAACTGCAACAGAATTTTGATCATGCAAAAGGGTCAGATTGTGAAAGAACTAAGCAATACGGAAACTTCGGAAACGGAGCTTTACTCATTGATGGGGAGCGAATATTCTGATGAAAAAGAGGCGGCAGAATGATGGAAAAACAGGCTTAAATCTGACAAAAATGATAAAAAGCGGAAGGGAAAGATATGGATAAGGTGAAAAAGATATACACCAGGAATGAATTTTATACAGCAGCTTTGATATTGGTTTTGGCTGTGTTTATAGAGTTAAGAAGCGGACTTTTCTTTACTTCAAATAATATTCTGGATATTTTAAGAGCCATGATCGTACCGGGGATGCTGGGATTGTCTGAATATATTGTAATGGTATCGGGAGGATGTGATGTTTCCTTTCCCTATTCGGCGGCGCTTAGTATGTACAGCACGATTATTTTGCTAAAGGCAGTTGATTTTATGGGAAATGTGATGATAGCTTTTTTACTTTCCTGTTTGTTTGGAATAGTGATAGGAATGGTCAATGGTTTGATTATTATGCGTTACCGCTTTCCTGTTTTAATCGTAACGCTTGCGACATGTTCGATTTGCCAGGGGATTTTGTTTGGAATTTTGAATGCCCATGAGATTCCTGCGATACCACAGCCGATTCAAAGCCTGGCAAAGAGTATGCTGATTCGTACTTATAGCGAGAAAGCACAGATGGCAGGCAGCCTTCCTCTCGTATTTTTAGTTTTTTTTATACTTACTGCAGCAGTTTGGTTTTTAATGCGTCGAACGGCGATGGGAAGAAGCATTTTTGCAGTAGGTGGTGATGTAGGCTCGGCGGAAAGAATCGGAATCAAAGTGAATTATGTATATATGTTTATTTATGGTTTTGCCGGATTCATTGCGGGACTTACAGGCATGACAAGAGTGGTATTAATGGATACCTGCCATCCCAACACTTTTTCAGGGATGGATATGACGGTAATTGCAGCGGTTATTTTAGGAGGAACAAAGGTGACGGGAGGTTCGGGAAGCATCACGGGAGTCATGCTTGGGACATTGCTCTTTGTGATTGTTAATAACAGTCTGCAGCTTATGGGGATTCCAAATTACTGGCAGAAATTTTTCCTTGGAGTGTTGATTGTGCTTGGAACCGGAATTGCCGCCTTTCAGGTAAGCAGAAAAAGAAAGAAAGGGAAAGCAGGATGATAAAACAATTTAAACAAATGCCTGTAGCCGGAAACTGGGCGTGTTCGGCAAGGGACAGTGTGAAGCGGCAGCTTTTATTAGTGGTGGTTTTGTTTGCGGTCATGAGTATTTTAAAACCTTCTTTGTTCCTGACTTCATCTAATTTAAATGCAATGGCCTATCAGTTTCCGGAATATGGTCTGATTGCTTTAGGAGTAATGTTTGCCATGATTGCAGGGGGGATTGATCTTTCTTTGATAGGAATCGCAAATCTCACAGCAATTCTTATGGCGAAGCTGCTGATTTTATGGACTAGAGAAGAAATGTCGGGGATACAAAATATAGGCATTTTTTTCATTTGTTTCCTTTTGTGTATGATGATAGGAGCGGTCTGCGGTATGTTAAATGGTTGTCTGATTTCAGGTTTAAAGATTCCTGCTATGCTTGCAACGTTGGGCAGTCTTCAGCTTTTTTCAGGAATAGGAATGATTATTACAAAGGGAAAGGCGATTACAGGAGTTCCAGAAGCTTATGTAAGGATGGGAACAGGAAAGCTGTTTGGATTTTTGCCGGTACCACTGGTTATTTATATGGCGGCAGTATTTGCCTGCTATTATATTATGTCCAGAAGTACTTTTGGAATGAGGCTTAAGCTGATGGGTACCAGTCAGAAGGCAGCCTTATTTGCAGGTCAGAATAATAAACGAACGACTGTAAAAGCGCATATGGCAGGAGGAATACTGGCTTCCTTTTCAGGATTAATTATGCTTGCAAGAATGAATTCAGCAAGACCGGATTTCGGAAGCTCTTATACGATGCAGTCTATTTTGATTGTGGTACTTGGTGGTGTAGATCCGGCCGGAGGGTTTGGAACGGTAAGGGGAGTTGTTCTGGCTACGCTTATTTTGCAGTGTTTTTCTTCGGGGCTTAATATGTTTCCTACTATCAGTCCTTATTTAAAGCAGTTGGCCTGGGGTTTGACTTTGCTTGTAGTTATGATTATGAACTTTTACAGCCGCCAAAGGAAGGCTGAGTAATAGAAAATGCCGGTGGAGTTGCTCTAGGCAACATGGCATTGACTGCAGGAGGTGTACATGCCGACTATAAAAGATGTAGCAAAAAAATCAGGGGTTTCTATTGCAACGGTATCCAATATTTTAAATAATAAAGCATCTGTGGGTGAAGAAATTTATCAGAGAGTCTACAGTGCAATTGAGGAACTGGATTATAAGCCCAACATGCTTGCCAGAAATTTAAAATCCAATGGTGTGAAATTTGTGGGGCTTATTGTTCCTGCCTTTTTAGGCATATATCAGGATATTATAGAAGGAATTCAGCGTGAGCTGTCGGAATATGATTTTCATCTGATTACCAGAACCACAAACGATATGATAAATAAAGAAAAAAAGCTGATTGATGAATTTATAAGTCTTGGTGTATGTGGTATTTTTGTTGTTACATCTTTTCGGGATATGGAATACTACAAAAAGGCAGCAGATGCGGGAATTTCTCTTGTATTTGTAGAACGAACGGTAGATGAATTAAATTATTCCAGTGTTGTGTTTGACAACAGGAGCATGGTAAAAAATTTGCTTCGCAGTTTGTTGACAAAGACATGTAAAGTGGAAGAGTTATGGTTGATTACCGGTGATTTATCTTACAGCTCGGAAAGAGATTTTGTGGAAGGCGCCTGTCTTGCGGTGGAAGAAGCAGGAATGCAGGCGAAGGAGCTGAAAACGGATCAGGTTTCTTTTAGTGAGCTGCAGGCTTTTGCGGATATGATGAATTTGATAGGCAGGGCGGACGAGATTCCTCCGTATGTGATTCTTTCCAGCGAAAGAATATTGGAGAGTTTTATGGAAATGTTGTCTATTTATGGCAGAAAAGATGTCCATATATTTGTTCCGGTGGGAGAGAGATGGAGCAGTGCAGGGAGGAGTGAATCAATCTGTGAGATTCCCCGCAGAGCAGTTTATTGTGGAAAAAGATGTGCACAGCTAATGTTGGAATTCGTGAAAAAACCGGCCACAAATGAAAATACGCAGATTGTAATTCCAACACAGGCACTAAAGGAAGAACAATTGATTTCTTATATACCGGCGCTCCACAGACCATTAAAGATTTTATTAACATCAAATGCCATGACGCCTGCATTGTTAAGGCTTCTTCCGGCATTTATGAGGGAATCCGGGATACAGGTGGAAACAAAAATTTTCACCTATCAGCAGGAACTGTACGAAGAAATTATGAAGCAGTATGAAAGTGGCGGAAGTGAATATGATGTTTACATGATGGATTCCCCTTGGATTGAATATTTCCGCCAGATACAATGTGTGCTTACGCTGAATCCATATTTGGAAAAAGAAAAAGAATATGTGAAAAGCTTTGTGCCGGAAATTTGGAATAAGCTAAATGGGGGAAATGGCAGGATTATAGGTATTCCCCTTGTCAGTATGACGCAGCTTCTTTTATATCGGAGAGATCTTTTTAAAAGCCCGGCGCTTCAAAGGGCTTATTATAGGAAAAATGGTTTGGAGTTGGGACTTCCATCAACCTGGACAGAGTATAATTTTCTGGCAAAGTTTTTTACCCGGGAATTTACAAAGGATTCTCCTACGGAATATGGAACCTGTCTTCTGGGAAAGAAGCCCAACGGATTAATACAGGAATTTTTTCCCAGGCAATGGAGTTTTCATGGGGCGATCATGAACAAAAACCAAGTAGTGATAGATTCTCCGCAGAATGTCAGGGCAGTGCGAAATTTGATGGAAGCGTATGAATGCTCGTTGCCACAAATATGGGATTTAATGGAGAATGAGCAGATTGAAGCTTTTGCAAAAGGAAATATTGCATTCATCAGCACTTACAGTGGACATATTAAAAGCATTTTAGATTCTCAGTTTGGGAGTATTGGTGATCGCTTAGGCTATGCGGTTCTGCCGGGTAAGTATTCTCTGGTGGGAAGCTGGCTTTTGGCTGTCAATGGGAACTGTAAAAATCCGGATACCGCATTTTCATTTATCAAATGGATTACTTCAGGAACGAGGGCAATGCAATGTAGCGTATTGGGCGGTTTTATGCCCAAGCAGACAGTGAATTTAAGTGAGCAGATTAAAACAATCTATCCTTGGAACGAGCATCTTGAGGATTATGTTAAGATGGAACGTCAAAGAGAAAATATCAGAAATGCAAAGGGAACATATATCAACAACTATTCTATTGAAGGCATAATCGCAGATGGTCTGCAGGATGTTCTTTGTAAAAAATGCAGTGTTGAAGAAATGTTGGAAGATTGCAAAGAACAGATCAGGGCGATGGTCAGGGAGTGGAAGTAAATGAAAAAAGTGAAAATAACCCCTTCAATGCTGGCATCCGATCATGGGAATTTAAGGCAGGAAGTACAAAGAGTACAGGAATGGGGAAGTGATGGGCTTCACATAGATGTTATGGAGCCGGAGGCGGTGGAAGATTTAGGTTTTACGCCCAGAATGGCAAAGGCGGTTCAGGAATGCTGTCGACTGCCAGTAGAGTATCATATGATGCTTAAGGATTATAGGAAAGGAATACTGCTTTTTAAAGGGCTTTATATGGAAGAGCTGGTAATGCAGTATGAAACCGTAAGAGAGCCTTCTGTGCTTTTGTGGGAAGTGTTGCTGCGGGAGGCAGTAAACTATGCGGCAAGGGCAGGACTTTCCTTTGCACCGGATACGCAGCTTAAAGGAAAGGAAGCGCTTCTTCCTCTGTGCAGTACTGTAATTTTAATGGGAGTAGAGCCGGGCAGGGGCGGTAGTAGGTTTCAGGAAAAAACCATAGAAAAAATAAAAGAACTTGTTTGTATAAGAAAACAACTGAATATTCCCCAACTGGTGATTGCTGTTGACGGGGGATTAAATCTTGAAGATGCACGCAAATGTATTATAGCAGGAGCTGATAAGCTGATCATTGGAACTGCACTTTTTAATCACTCGAATCCGGCAGAAATGTTACGCAAAATAAAAGAAGACAAAGGAGAAAGCAATGATTTGTTATAACGAAAAAATAATAGTTCGATCAACGGGAGGACGTCCTTCTTTTCATGATATTTCTGAAAAAGTAAAGGAGGCTGTAATGCATTCTGGGGTAAAGCAGGGAATTTGCATTATCTATTCTCATCACACAACCTGTTCGGTGATGATTCAGGAATTATCTCATGACAGAAATTTTTATGGACTTGAGTATTTGCAGCAGGATCTCTGTAATCTGATGGAAAAGCTGCTCCCTACATGCAGAACAGAAGGTCAATATATGCATCCTGGTCCGGCTCATATTGATTTTGCAATGAATGAAGTGGGGGAAGTGGGGGAATGGACTTGCTTAAATACGGATGCCCATTTAAGGTCTTGTTTGTTTGGACGTTCTGAAAGTATTGTATTGGAAAAGGGCAAGCTTGATCTTGGTGAGTTTGGTCATATTTATATGATTGATTGGGATCAGGTCAGAGCCAGGGAAAGGGTTGTGCAGATACAGATTATTGGCATAGAGTAGAACAAAATTAGTTAGTTGGTGGTGCGGCATGGAGGAAATGATGAAAAAATATAGTATTGGAATAGATTTTGGGACACTTTCGGCGAGAGCAGTTCTTGTGAATGTTTCCAGTGGAGAGATTGTGGCATCCGATACATACGAGTATGGGCATGGAGTCATAGAACAGCAAATGCCGGATGGAACCAGACTGCCGGAAGGGTTTGCCCTGCAGGATCCTGGAGATTATCTTGAAGCAGTTACCGCACTTATTCCCGGACTGTTATCTTTAGCTGGAATTTCGGCAGAGCAGGTAATTGGAATCGGAACAGATTTTACCTCTTCCACAATGATTCCAGTAAAAAAAGATGGAACTCCTCTTTGCAGACTGGAGCAATATAGAAATCGCCCTTTTGCTTATGCGGTTTTATGGAAGCATCATGCATCTCAAAAAGCGGCAGATAAAATTAATGAAAAAGCAGAGGAAACCGGTCAAAAATGGCTGGACCGCTACGGGGGAAAAATTTCTTCGGAATGGAGTATCCCAAAGCTTTTGCAAATGTACGAAGAAGATCAGGAAATCTATGAGCAGACAGCTATCTGGGTTGAAGCTGTCGACTGGATTGTATGGCAGTTGACCGGAATTGAAAACCACAGTTACAGTACAATGGAGTTTAAGGCAATTTGGGATCAGGAGGAGGGATTTCCGGCACAGGAATTCTTTAGAAAGCTTGCACCGGGATTTGAGAAGGAAGCAGTCAAAAAGCTGGGGACAAATTTTCTACCGCAGGGTGTCAAAGCCGGTGGGCTTACTCCGTATATGGCACAGGTGACCGGACTAAAAGAAGGTACGCCGGTGAGCAGTGGAATTGTGGATGCCTATGCCTGTCTTCCGGCAGTGGGAATAGACAGACCGGGAAAAATGCTTTTGATTGTAGGGACTTCAGTGTGTGAAATACTGGTGGAGCCAGAAGGAAAAGATGTACCGGGGCTTTGTGGGAGAGCCCGGGATGGAATTTTGCCGGGGTATTACGCACATGAAGGGGCGCAGTCGGCTGGAGGGGATATTTTGGCATGGTTTACAAAAGTATGCTGTAGTAGAGAAATGGAAAGAGAAGCTGAAAAGAAAAAAATATCCTTACATACGCTTTTAACGGAAAAAGCAGCCAGATTACGACCTGGAGAAACAGGACTTTTGGCATTGGACTGGTGGAATGGCAATAATTGTATTTTGGATGATATGTATTTAAGCGGAATGATTGTG
>DKYT01000046.1 GCA_002492465.1 Lachnospiraceae bacterium UBA7093
GAGTGAACTCTATGTCAAGAGGATTGGAGTGATTTTTATGGAATATTCTATCGGGGAATTTTCAAAACTGACGGGGCTTGGCATCCATACCCTGCGCTACTATGAACAGGAAAGGCTGATTGCCCCGGAACGCAATTCCGGCAACCGCCGCTGCTATTCCGATAAAGACCTCACATGGATTGCATTTATCAAACGCCTGAAAGATACTGGTATGCCCATTAAGGAAATCAGACACTATGCCGAGCTCCGCGCTGACGGCGATCCCACCCTTTCTGAAAGGATGGAGATGCTGGTACAGCACCGACAGGCGCTCAATGAGCAGATTGCACGGCTGCAGGAGCATAAGATAAAACTGGATGAAAAAATTGAGTTTTACAGAAATGCGATTAAGCGAACACAGAATAATGTTTCTTCCTGAGTATTACTCTGCCGGAAAAGGCAATATCCCTTTTCCGGCTTTATCACTTATCCCCTCTCCTTGAACGCGCCAGCTATTCCCCCAACAAGGCTCCACTGGCGGTACATATAGGATTTCAGTTTTTTCGTGCTTTGCCGATAAACCTCACGAACTGTTTCTGAATTATCAGAACGTCTTATCCCTTATCGCCCCTGCCATCTTTTTGTGAAATACCAGCAGGACAGACTGGCCGTACTTATGAGAAAGCTCAATGGCCTGCAGAGCATGATTCCACAAAACCCGATATACCGCACCGAAACAAAGGCAAAGGCTGTACGGAACCCTAATTCAAGCATGGTATTAAAAACCGGGTATGCAATCTCCCCTGCCCCGCGCAGGAAATTCGTGAGCAGGTAAAGGCTGACGCAGAAAGGGAATGTCAGGGAAACGATATGGAGATAGCGCACCCCTATGCGGACTATCTCCTTTTCGTCCCCCACTAACAGGTACATGAACTGCGGCGAGGCAGCCCATACAATGACCACCACCGCAGCCGCAAATACCATTGAAATCTTAAAACCATCCCTCAACCCCTTACGGCATCTGTCAAAGTTTTTAGCCCCCGCATTCTGCGCTGTGAAAACACTGAGCGAAGCCCCCAGATTGACTGCCGGGATTGTCAGTATCGTTTCAATCCTATATGCCGCTGCATAGGCCGATATTTCATTGATACCAAACCGGTTGATCACTCCCTGTATAAAGAACATACTGGCAGCGGAGGCTCCATTCTGCACGATGCTTGTCACGCCAAGACGGAATACGGGCAGTACATACTTAAAGTCAGGCCGCACCGCCAGTGCCTTTTTATCTTTACGGCGTAAATGGAAAACGGCCAGCCCTGCCGCCGCTGCCTGGGAAATCACCGTTGCAGATGCCGCCCCTCTTATCCCCAGCCGGAGGATTACAACAAACACATAATCAAGCACGATATTCATAAGGCAGGAAACGGACATATCCCGTACCGGCGTCCTTGCGTCCCCTCCGGCCTTCGCCACCGCAGAGTAAAAGTTGTATGCTGACAGGAATGGGATTCCCAATGCCGTGATCCTCAAATACTCTGCCGCAGGGCGGGCAGCAGCCGCAGGGATACCCATCGCCCTGAAAATCCATCCCGCAGACAGAAAAAATATGCAGGTCAGACCGCCTCCGTTCAGGAATACCAGCATCTGGATGGAACCCATACAGCCCTGTGCCTTTTCCCCTGAACCATACATCTGAGCCAGCAAAATCAGAATGCCGGAGGAAAGCCCCAGAATAATGCTGTTTATAATCAGCATGGGAACATAAGAGTTTCCCACGGCAGCCAGGGCGTTTTTGCCTAATACATGCCCCACAACCGCCGTATCAAAAACATTGTAGCAGTTCTGCATGATATTCCCCGCAAACAGCGGGACGGAAAATTTCAGCAGCGCCTTAACGGGCTTTCCCTTTGTCATATCCATTTCCATAATTATTTCATCATCTTCGCCATCACGGGGCGCAGGGCGAGGCCAAGGGGAACCGCCACCACACAGGCTACAATGGCATTTACACTGGACACCACCGCTTTCTGCGTGACTGTCAGCATGACCGCTTCCAGGGGCAGTCCCAATACAAATCTGTGTTCAATAAAACTCTTTGACAGGTAAAGGACCACATAAGCAAAAGCGCCAGCGATGCCGCCGACCACATACCGTTGTTTCAGATGTGCCGGACTGCCAGAGGTTATCTTCCCGCATATCCATGCCATGACAAATTTGAAGATAAAGGTAAAAGGCGCAGAGGCAATATAGGCCGGGTTCGTCAGGTCAAAGAACATGGAGCCGATTCCAGCCGCAAGCCCGCCCTGCAGGGGTCCCAAAAGCATACCGGATAACAGGCACATGACGTTCCCCATATGTAGCCTTGTGTTGTCTATCGCCGTGGGGATGGGAACCTGCAGAAAGGCCGATGCCACATACACTGCCGCCGCCATGATCCCAATCCGGGTGATCTCCTTTATCGTGATTTTCTTCATAACTGTTTTCCTCCTCGTTTTCAACTGGATTGCTTTGTACATGGCCTATTATAAACTTGAAATTATATGCATACAATGTTAGAATTGTGTTGCATACAATTTTATGGAGGAAAACCCATGCCTGTCAATTCCTTTGAAGATTACCCCATGTCATGGAGGCCGCAGAAATCCAGACTGGAAAAGCCCTATTACATTTCCATAGCCGCCAGCCTTGAGGCAGATATCCTGTCCGGAAAACTGTCGGCTGACACAAAGCTGCCGCCCCAGCGGGAACTTGCCGACTTCCTCGACCTGAACTTAAGCACAGTCACACGGGCATACAAGCTGTGCGAACTCAAAGGGCTCCTGTATGCCGTCACGGGACGCGGGACTTTTGTTTCCCCCGGCACATCCGCTAAAAATACTTTTATGGAAAAAGAGGGCGGCATCATCGAAATGGGCATGATCAAGCCATTCTATGAAAGCAACCGTGCCATCCAAAGTACGGCGCGGCTTGTTTTGGAAAGGGATGAATCCATAAGGCTTTTTGAATACAGCAGCCCCCTGGGAACGAAGCGGCAGATAAACGCCGCCCGGAAATGGCTGCGCCGGATTGGGGTAAACACCGGGGAGGAAAACATCCTGCTCTCTGCCGGGGCACAGAATGCCCTGTCCGTCATACTTATTTCACTTTTCAAGGCCGGGGATAAAATAGCCGTAGACACCTTTACCTATACAAACTTTAAGGAGCTTGCCAATTTCCTGCACATCCAACTGATCGCTGTACCCGCGGATGGAGATGGGATGTCCCCCGACGGGCTTATGGCAGCCTGCCGGAATACGGGGATAAACGGCATCTACCTTATGCCCACCTGCAGCAACCCCACAAGTATCTTTATGCCGCAGCCACGCCGGATGGAACTGGCAGAGATCATCCGGCAGTTCCATCTGCTTGTGATCGAGGACGACATTTATTCCTTCCTCTCCGCTTATGGCCGTACCGCTCCTGATGCAGAGCCGTTCTTTTCCCTTCTGCCGGAGCAGACCGTCCATATCTGCAGCATCTCAAAATCGTTATGCGCCGGACTGCGGGTTGCCTTTCTTGCCTTTCCGGACCGATACCGTGAGCTGCTGGTCTCCGGGATGCTGGGCATCAATCTGAAAACCGTGTCCCTCAACAGTGAGATCATTGCGGAGTTGATTGAAAGCGGGGAAGCGGAAAATATCGTGAGGCAGAAAATCCTTTCTGCCCGGAAACGAAACCAGATATTCAGAACCATTTTTCCTTCATCCGAGACTGATAATATCGAGCGGTTTTTCCACTGGTTGCCGCTCCCCGTCCATCTGGCAAGTGAGGAATTGGAGCTGCTGGCATTGCAGAAAGGGATTCATGTACTTGGCTCCCACCGTTTCGCAATGCAGAATGAAAACAGATCAGCTTATGTCCGGGTATCTATTGCTTCACCCGATACGGAAGATGATTTAAGAAAAGGGCTGCTGCTGTTAAAAAATATATTTGAGGAAAAGCAGATGAATTTCTTTGTCTGAATTTGAGATGCCCGAATATTGAAAAAGGACTGCCGAAACAGGCCTTTTCACGCATTAGAACAAATACCGTTTTTTACTCTTCACAAAATAAGATTATATCGTTCAAAAAGTTTATCAAAAAAATCACATATCATTTGTTTAGCATTGACCTCATCCAAGAACTCATATCCACCAAATCGATATACTTCATATCCTTTCAACCGCAATGTCCTATCATCCTTTACCATCTCTGCATACAATGATGGTTCGGCTTTTCCATTCAAAGAATAATGTTGCTGTCCATCTAATTCAAAAACAATCTGCACTCCCCCTGGTAAAAGCATCAAAAAATCCATTCTTTGATGCGAATACACCACGTTTCCATTTCTTTGATATTTACTACGAGGATCATAATGTAAATACACCTGCGGAACTAATGCCGGAATATTTTTCTTTACAGGATGACGGTAATAATTGTAATATGTCCTGAAAAAAATTTTTTCAATATCCGAATCCAAAGATTGTCTTAATCTTCCATACAATCCCAATTCCGGATCACCATCGTTCTTTTTATTATTTTCTTTCCACCACTCAACCAATGAATTCCACTGTAAGCCATCTGCTCCTGCTTCAAAATTATAGAGCAAACAGTTATCTGTATCCCCTATCAGCCGTAGTTCATTACTGATTGAATTCTCAATAGTAATATCCGGCTTTTGACCGACGGGTGCAAAAATGAGATTTTTTAATTCTCCCTCAACAATTCTTCTTTTTCCTATGCTGTAATGCGGAACTCCTGACTTTTGGGAACTGATATATAATTCATATCCATCTTCCTTAATTATCCCATTTATTCCCTGAACGTATTTCTTCTGTTCTTCCCCTTCTCTCACTTCTGGCTTCACCAGACACTCTAAAAATTTAACAAATGTTTCATCGGACAGATACTTTATTTCTAATCGGTTAATAAGCAATTCCTTATATGACATTGTCTTATCCAACTTTACAGCAGACATAATTTCTTCACCTACAGTTAATCCAATGAAAAAATCCGGGACTTCAGACATATTCCAAATAAATGAGAGAAAATTGTCTAAACTCATCCTCCCTTCCATATCACCTAAAGAATCCAAAAAATCAACAATTCGCCTTCTCGTCACAAATGAAAATTCTAACTCCGTA
>DKYT01000058.1 GCA_002492465.1 Lachnospiraceae bacterium UBA7093
TTACGGATTCTTGTAAGCATATCTGCAATAGGATCACTCATTGTCATTTTATTTCCTCCTATACGATTTCAATGCAATATCCTTTATCGTCATCCTGACGCGCATATTCGTGCAAGTATACCGTTCGGAATTTGCCCCAGGCAAATTCTATAGGTTCGCCCCGCGAACCGTTTACCAACTAGCTTTCTTCACGCCGGGAATCTGTCCCTTGTAAGCTAATTCACGGAAGCAAATTCTGCAGATTCCGTATTTTCTAAGCACAGCGTGCGGACGTCCACAAACTCTGCAGCGAGTATACGCTCTGGTAGAGAATTTCGGTTTGCGCTGCTGTTTAATCTTCATTGATGTTTTAGCCATGAATTTACCTCCTTCTATTTCGCAAATGGCATATTGAATAATCTTAATAATTCACGCGCTTCTTCATCTGTCTTTGCTGTTGTAACAAAGATAACGTCCATTCCTCTTACTTTATCGATCTTATCGTATTCGATCTCAGGGAAAATAAGCTGCTCCTTGATACCCAGTGAGTAATTACCTCTCCCATCAAACGCGTTGGGGTTTACGCCTCTGAAGTCACGCACACGAGGCAGGGCAAGGTTTATAAGACGATCCAGAAAATCGTACATTTTCTCTCCGCGCAAGGTAACCTTGCATCCAATTGCCATACCTTCTCTGATCTTGAAGTTTGCAACAGATTTCTTTGCCTTGGTAAGCACTGCTTTCTGTCCGGCGATGGTCTCAAGATCCTTTACAGCAGATTCCAATACTTTTGCATTGTCCTTTGCTTCGCCGACGCCCATGTTGATTACGATCTTGTCAAGCTTGGGCACTTCCATAACGTTCTTATATCCGAACTTTTTGATCATAGCATCTACGATCTCATCATTGTACATAGTTTTAAGTCTGCTCACGCTTCCAGTTCTCCTTTCTCAGAATTAATCAATTACTTCACCTGTTGACTTGGCAAAACGTACTTTTTTGTCGTTTTCAAATTTGAAACCAACTCTTGTGGTCTGTCCTTTGTGAACATACATTACGTTTGAAATATCAATAGGAGCTTCTTTTTGAATAATTCCGCCATTCTGGTTCGCTGCTGAAGGTTTTGTATGCTTTGTAACCATGTTGGCGCCCTCTACGATCACCTTATGTTTCTTGGCGTCAACAGACATTACCTTTCCTTCTGTTCCTTTATCTTTACCGGCAATTACCTTAACGGTATCGCCTTTTTTTATTTTTAAAGTTGCCATGCTACGCACCTCCTATAATACTTCCGGAGCCAGAGAAACAATTTTCATAAACTGTTTTTCACGAAGCTCTCTAGCTACTGGTCCAAAAATACGTGTTCCTCTGGGAGTCTTATCATCTTTAATGATAACAGCAGCATTTTCATCAAATCTAATATAAGAACCATCTTTACGACGCGCACCCTTAACGGTACGAACAACCACAGCCTTTACAACGTCACCTTTTTTTACAACGCCGCCTGGTGTTGCATCTTTGACCGTAGCAACAATCACATCGCCGATATTTGCATATCTTCTTGTAGATCCACCCATAACTCTGATGCAAAGGATTTCTTTTGCACCTGTATTGTCAGCGACTTTCAGTCTGCTTTCCTGTTGAATCATGCCAATTCTCCTTCCAATAAAATTCTATTTCGCTTTCTCTACGATCTCAACAAGTCTCCATCTCTTATCCTTGGATAAAGGTCTTGTTTCCATCACTTTAACGGTATCGCCAATGCCGCACTCGTTGTTCTCGTCATGCGCTTTCAGCTTGTAGGTATTCTTAACGACTTTCTTATAAAGCGGATGCTTCACATGCTCTTCAATTGCAACAACGATCGTCTTATCCATTTTATCACTGATAACTTTACCGGTACGTGTTTTTCTTAAATTTCTTTCTTCCACGACTTTTAGTCTCCTTTCTTTGACATTCCTGCAACTAAACTTCTAAGGTCTTACGCCTCTTTCTGTTTCTGTGTGATCACGGTCTGAATTCTAGCAATATTTCTTCTGACTTCTTTGATTCTTGCGGTATTGTCCAGCTGGTTTGTTGCATTCTGGAATCTCAAATTGAAAAGTTCTTTTTTAGCTGCCACTAAATCCTCAGCCAGCGCTGCAGCTGATTTTGCCTGTAAATCTTCTACATACTTGTTAGTTTTCATTTGATGCACCACCTTCCAAGTCTGCCTTAGAAACGATCTTGCATTTGCAAGGAAGCTTATGAGTTGCAAGACGCAACGCTTCTTTTGCGATTTCTTCGGAAACTCCTGCGATTTCAAACATTACACGTCCGGGCTTAACCACTGCTACCCAGTACTCCAGAGTACCTTTACCGGAACCCATACGTGTTTCTGCGGGTTTTGCTGTTACTGGTTTGTCGGGGAAAATCTTGATCCAGACTTTACCGCCACGCTTGATATAACGGGTCATAGCGACACGGGCCGCTTCGATCTGGTTTGATTTAATCCAACATGGCTCTAATGCAACAATACCGTATTCACCGTAAGTAATTGTGTTACCGCGAGTTGCTTTTCCTCTCATGGTGCCACGGAACTGTTTACGACGTTTAACTCTTTTTGGCATTAACATTATTTATCGCTCCCTTCCTGCACTGTCTTTTCTTCATTCTTCTTGGTAGGAAGTATTTCACCCTTGTAGATCCATACTTTAACGCCTACTTTACCATAGGTTGTATCTGCTTCGGCAAAACCATATTCGATATCGGCACGCAGTGTCTGAAGAGGAATTGTACCCTCGCTGTAGAACTCTGTACGAGCCATATCTGCACCGCCCAAACGTCCCGAGCAGGAAGCCTTGATTCCCAGCGCGCCTGCCTTCATGGTTCTTCCCATGCAGGATTTCATGGCACGTCTGAAGGAAACACGGTTTTCAAGCTGCTGTGCAATGTTCTCTGCAACCAGCTGTGCGTCCTTATCAGGTCTCTTGATCTCTTTGATGTCTACCAGCACTTTCTTTCCTGTCATCTTGGAAAGCTCTTTCTTGGTAACCTCGATTTCTGCGCCGCCTTTACCGATTACAACGCCCGGCTTAGCGGTATAAATAATAACTTTCACTCTGTCGGAAGCTCTTTCGATCTCGATCTTGGAAACTCCGGCACTGTACAATTTCTTTTTCAGGAATTCTCTGATGTTATAGTCTTCTACAAGGAAATCTGCAAAATCCGATTCTGCATACCACTTAGAATCCCAATCCTTAATAATACCGACTCTCAAGCCGTGAGGATTAACTTTCTGTCCCATAAATTACTCTCCTCCTATCTTTCATCCAGCACAATTGTAATATGGCTCATTCTCTTTTCGATCCTGTATGCCCTGCCCTGTGCCCTCGGTCTTACTCTCTTCATTGTAGGTCCCTTATCTGCATAGCATTCTGCAATATAAAGGTGCTCCGGATTCGGATACTTTGTAGGATCCTGGCTGTGCAGATACTCAGCGTTTGCACGTGCAGACTCCAATAACTTCTTGATGATGCTGGAAGCGTATCTGGGGTTGTACTCTAAAATTCCCAGCGCAGTTTCCACATCTTTGCCTCTGATGGCATCTAATACGAAACATGCTTTCTGAACAGACACTCTTGCGTAAGATAACTTAGCTGAAGGTCTTGTATCTTTCTGCGCATTTCGCTCTCTCTTAATTTGGGATCTATGTCCTTTTGCCATGATAAAACCTCCTATCTTACTTTAGACTTCTTTTCGTCTTTTCCATGTCCTCTATAAGTTCTGGTTGCAACGAATTCGCCCAGCTTATGTCCGACCATATCCTCTGTTACATATACAGGCACATGTTTTCTTCCGTCGTGTACTGCAAATGTGTGTCCCACAAAAGAGGGGAAGATTGTAGAACGACGGGACCAGGTCTTTACAACCTGTTTCTGTCCTGATGCATTCATTGCATCTACTTTTTTAAGCAGACTTGCATCTGCAAAAGGTCCTTTTTTCAGTGATCTAGCCATTTTCTTCTCTCCTCCTTCTATTTGATGGCCTTGCCGTCTCTTCTTCTTACGATCAACTTATTAGAAGCTTTTTTCTTCTTACGCGTCTTAAGTCCAAGAGCGGGCTTACCCCAAGGTGTGCTGGGACCGGGACGTCCGATACCCGTCTTACCTTCGCCACCGCCGTGAGGATGGTCATTCGGATTCATAACAGAACCGCGTACTGTAGGGCGGATGCCCATATGGCGCTTACGTCCTGCCTTACCGATCTTGATCAGGCTGTGCTCTACGTTTCCTACAACGCCTACGGTTGCACGGCAGACAATGGGAACCATTCTCATTTCACCGGAGGGAAGACGAAGAGTTGCGTACTTTCCTTCCTTCGCCATCAACTGAGCGCTGTTTCCGGCGGAACGTACCAGCTGACCGCCCTTGCCGGGATATAATTCAATGTTGTGTACCTGTGTACCTACAGGAATTGCTGATAAAGGAAGGCAGTTACCTACTCTCACCTCGGCTTCGGGACCGTTCATAACTTTCATGCCATCCTTCAAACCTTCCGGTGCAATGATATATGCCTTTTCTCCGTCTGCATAGCAGATCAACGCAATGTTCGCGGTTCTGTTGGGATCGTACTCGATTCCAATTACCGTTGCAGGAATACCATCTTTGTTTCTCTTGAAATCGATGATCCTGTATTTTCTCTTGGAACCGCCTCCGCGGTGCCTTACTGTAATTTTACCCTGATTGTTACGACCGGAATTTTTGGACAGAGAAGTAACAAGCGACTTCTCAGGTGTTGTCTTTGTGATTTCCGTAAAATCAGAACCGGTCATATTTCTTCTGGAAGGTGTATATGGGTTATATGTCTTAATTCCCATGACTCTTTCTCCTTTCAAGTTCCATTTGATATCGCACTTTTCATGTGCATAATTGTTTCATTCTCTTTTAGAGTCCGGCAAAGATTTCAATCTCCTTGCTGTCTTCTGTCAGCCATACGATTGCCTTTTTGGTCTTTGCTGTCTTTCCATAGGTCATGCCGCGCCTTTTGGTCTTGCCGTCCATATTCATGGTGTTGACCTTTGCCACCTTTGTTCCTTCGAACATTTTCTCAACGGCTTCCTTGATCATGGTCTTGTTTGCTTCGGGATGAACCAAAAAAGTATATTTCTTTTCACTCATACCAGCCATGCTCTTTTCTGTGATAACCGGTTTGAGGATCACGTCATAGTATTGAATTGCTGCCATTATGCATACACCTCCTCAATCTTTGCTACGGCGTCTTTGGTGATCACCAGTGTGTCGCCCTTCAGGATATCGTAAACATTGATGGTATCAGCCTGTGCTGTTTCCACGGCGGGAAGGTTTCTTGCGGACATAACGACCTTTTCGTCATTGTCGGCGATTACAACCAAAGCCTTGTTTACTTTTAAGTTGTCCATTACCTCTTTGAACTTCTTTGTCTTGATCTCATCGAGCTTAAGTTCATCTACTACAATCAGCTTTCCGTCCTGAACTCTGCTTGTAAGAACGGACTTGAGCGCCAATCTCTTTTCTTTCTTATTCAATTTGAATGAATAGTCTCTCGGAACGGGTGCAAACACAACGCCGCCGCCCTTCCACTGAGGCGCTCTCGTTGAACCCTGCCTTGCATGACCAGTTCCTTTCTGTCTCCAGGGCTTTCTACCGCCTCCGGAAACTTCCGAACGGGTTTTTGCTTTTTGTGTTCCCTGACGCTTATTGGCAAGATGCTGCACAACTGCCATGTGTACCAGGTGCTCGTTCACTTCTACACCAAACACTGCATCGTTTAATTCCATTGTGCCGACTTCTTTGCCTTCCATATTATAAACAGATACATTTGCCATCTGAATGGTCCTCCTTTCATTAATCAGCTTATTAAGCCATAGCCTTAACGGTTTCTTTAACGGTAACTAAGGCTTTCTTAGGTCCGGGCACTGCGCCTTTGACCAAAAGCAGATTCTTTTCTGCATCTACTCTTACCACCTCAAGGTTCTGCACAGTAACCTTTACACATCCCATATGTCCGGGCATTCCTTTGCCCTTGAACACGCGGCTGGGTGAAGAGCAGGCGCCATTGGAACCCTGATGACGATGGAATTTGGAGCCGTGGGTCATGGGACCTCTGTGCTGTCCATGTCTCTTGATTGCTCCCTGGAATCCCTTTCCTTTGGAAATAGCAGATACGTCGATCTTATCTCCAGCTGCAAATACATCAGCCTTGATTTCACTTCCAAGTGCATATTCCTCAGCATTATCAAACTTGAACTCTCTGACATATCTCTTGCAGGAAACTCCCGCCTTGTCAAAATGTCCTTTCAGAGCTTTGTTAACGCCGTGTCTGTGGACGATTTCCTTTTTGCCGGTTTTATCCTTGTTCACAATTCTTTCCTTCTTGTCAACAAAGCCAACCTGCACTGCGCTGTAACCGTCGTTCTCAACGGTTTTGATCTGTGTTACCACACAGGGACCAGCCTGAAGTACGGTTACGGGAATCAGACTTCCGTCCTCACCAAAAATCTGTGTCATTCCGATTTTGGTAGCTAAAATACCTTTTTTCATTTCTTTACCTCCATTTGCTTCTACAGCGGGCCTCGATCGGGCCATCCTAGTTTAATGGGTACGCACAAGTGTCACAAATGCATTTCACCTGTTTTACTTGTTCTTCATCTTGATATCAATGTACACACCTGCAGGCATCTCCAGTCTCTGAAGCGCATCTACCGTCTTAGGGGTGGGTGTAATGATATCGATCAGTCTCTTATGTGTTCTCTGTTCGAACTGTTCTCTGGAATCTTTGTACTTGTGAACCGCTCTTAAGATTGTAACCACTTCCTTTTTAGTAGGAAGGGGTACCGGTCCGCTTACCTGTGATCCATTCTTCTTGACTGTTTCGATGATTTTTTTTGCCGATGCATCAACCAACTGATGATCGTACGCTTTGAGTGTAATTCTCATTACTTGACTTGCCATAAAAAAAGTCGCCTCCTTTTCGCACTTTTAAATGAATTAAGTACGACAAGCGGTGACTGTACACTCCTCCGTGCGTGTCATGCCTTTGTGTAAAGTCAGGTGCTGATTGCTCCGCACGCTTCACCCGGCACGCTTAACGCCCGTGTTTCTGCCTCACTTGGCAGACCGTATGTTTGTACAGTGACTTGCCGTCAGGTTCTTAGGTCTGGACGAGCCAGCCTCTTGACATTCGCTCCACGGAAAACCTGCACCGTCTCTCGGCAGCGCAGCAACCTCACGCTTCATCGCTATCATGCCACAGCACTTGATAGTATACATGATGTTTTCGGATCATGCAAGTATTTTTTTAAAAAATTTAGTCTTTTCGGTTGATTCCGTTGGAATCGGCGTTTGGACAGGGCATTGGGCGGCTCTTGGGGAGCAAATTGGCAGGGGCAGGGGAAGCATATAGGGTTTCAGGGCTGACCTCTAAATCGGATTTCACTAACGGAATGGGATAAATTATCAAAAACTGTACGGGTCGGAGCCTAGCGGCGTCCCTGCCGCAGACTCCTGGTTCTGCCGTCCGTGGCAGAACCACCCTGGGATTCACCATTCCGTAAGTGAAATAACCGATTTCTCGCTAGAGCCCTGAAACCCTATATGCTTCCCCTGCCCCTGCCAATTTGCTCCCCAAGAGCCGCCCAATGCCCTGTCCAAACGCCGATTCCAACTGCCGCCTTAGCTCCTTACATTTTTCAGGTATTGAAGGATGTGGTTGTTGCATTGTCTGCCTTCCTTGGTGTCAGGATAGGAAACGTTGAATACGTGTCCTGCTTTGGGGTTTTCTTCATAATACAATTCGCAGTTTTGCCCTGCCGCCGTCAGATCCTTGTACAGCTTTATGGTTTGATAACTGTAATTTCGATCTCCTTTGCTTGTAATCAGTAATATGGGCGGCATTGCCGATGCTTTGTGAATGTATTGCATGGGGCTGAAGGTGTTTTGGTATATTTCGTCCTGTATAAAATTTTTCCCGTAAAGCATTCTCTGTAGTCCGGGAATGGAAATAAATCTGGATGTAATGGGTTTCCCAGGCAGCTTTCCAGCCTCATTGAGGTAGCATACGCTGTGGTTCAGAACCAGGCATTTGGCGGAAAACTTCACAGGCGCCACTGAAAATAACTTTTGCAGCTTTTCCTCCTGATTGATGCAATATGCCAGCAGCGCAAGCTGACCGCCGGCACTGTCTCCTGTCAGGGAAACGTCGTCAAAGCCAATGCCCAGGAGGGCGGCGTTATCCTCCAGAAAATGAAAATATGCAAAAATATCCTGTATCTGTTCTTTCATCGTACAATGATCGACGGTTCTGTAAGACAGGGAAGTTACATGATACCCGTTTAAGGCAAGGTGGTAACAGAAATTGTTGTTGGTATCCTTATCGCCGCTAATCCATCCGCCTCCGTGAATATCGATGATGAGAGGATCGTCTCCAGCGTCCCTTGATTGGGTGACTTTGAACAAGTTAAACCGATGAAAGTTATCTCCATCATCTGAATAAACGTACTCCGTACGAGTCACTTCCCCTGGCAGGACTTCCCTGCTTATGCGTTTTCGGTTTCTTATCTCAATACGCCGCTTCACGCCAAGGTAACCGCTTTTAAATATCGTATAAAACATAGCATCCATTGCCTCTTTTACTTCGTACTGCCAAATATATTGTGCGCCTCAAAATCAGGAAAGGGAGAAAACTGTTGAAAATAATCGAAATTTTTATACTGATTATAGAAAATAGAAGCAGAAGGAATTATTTGCCGAACAAATCGCTATGTGTCCCGGTTCGGGACAATGTCAGAACCAAAATATTGTCTTCGACACGGTAAATCAACAACCAGTCGGGAAGAATATAACATTCACGATGTCCTGTCCATCTTCCAGTCAGCGCATGATCTCTGTTTTTCTCAGGAAGGGGCATACCCATAGCGAGGACAGAGATCACATCCTCTAATAGCCGGATCTCCAGTCCTCGCTTCAATGCATGCTTATAGTCTTTCTTAAATTGTGTGGTTAATTTAACTGTATATTTGGTTTTTCTCATGCTTTCAGATCTGTAAACAATTTATCAAGATCCCTATAGCCCTTTACTGATGGATCCTTCGCAATCCTTTCTGCCTCCAACATAGCGGCGACTGTCTCGCTGTTCGGCTGGTTAAGGGAAACTTCAAAAGGAATCCTACCTTCACGAAGCGACTGCCGGACAAAGATATTGAACGCAGTCGTCAGGTTCATGCCAAGCTCTCCAAACAATCTGTCAGCCTGTGCTTTCAAGTCTGAATCCATGCGAATACTGATATTGGTAGTAGAACCAGCCATATTATCATCTCCCTGTATCATAGTGATAATTACAGTATACGCTGTTTGCACGAAAAATACAATATTATGCACGAATTTTACGCAGAATGTCTTCTATTCCTCATCAAAATTAATTCTCTTTTGGCTCACATCATCAAACTCAGCACACATCTCAGTGTCAGGCGCAGGCGTTAAGAGGCTGACTACAATGATTGCAAGAAGGCTTACTGCAAATCCCACTGCAAGAGAATAAAGTCCTGTTACGCTGCCCAGCGTAGCGCCCTGAGCCAACGGAATGTAATCCCACACCAGCACGGTAAGGGCTCCTGATGCGATTCCTGCTACCGCCCCGGCAAAGTTGGTTCGTTTCCAGTAGAGCGATAAAAGCACGGTAGGTCCGAAGGCGGCGCCCAAGCCTGCCCAGGCGTTGGAAACCAATCCCATAATGGAGCTGTTCGGATCAAGGGCAATCAGATAGGCAAGAACCGCAATCACCAGAACCGTGATTCTGCTAATCCGGAATACCGTTTTTTCAGAGGCATCCTTTTTGATAATACCCTTTACCATATCCTCAGCTACGCTGGATGCGCTGACCAGGAGCTGGGAATCTGCAGTGGACATAATAGCAGCTAAAATGCCGCACAGGAAAATACCTGCAATAATAGGAAGCCTGATATCCTCTGTAAATAATTTAATAATCATATTGATAAATACTTTTTCTTCTTCTCCTCCTGTGAGTACATCGGGATACAGATACGCCCGTCCCACAATGCCGATGACCCAGGCAAGCACCAGGGAAAGGAATACCCATATAATGGCAATGCCCTTGGACTTATTCAGCTCCTTCTCATTCTTAACCGCCATAAAACGGACCAGAATATGAGGCATTCCGCAATAGCCCAACCCCCAGGCAAGCCCTGATATAATATCTACAGCACGATAAGGCTGTCCGCCGTTCCGAAACAGACTTAAGAAATCTCCTGAACCGCCTGCCACACCGCTCATTTCAATATTGGAAAGGATGCTGTCAGGACCAATGATGCCCACTGCCACAAGGGGAACCACCAAAAGCGCAATCAGCATCAGCGTTCCCTGAATAAAATCCGTGGTACAGACAGCCATAAAACCTCCCAGAAAGGTATAAACCAAAATTACAATGGCTCCGATCGTCAGGGCAATCTTATAATCTACGTTAAACACTGAATTAAACAGCTTTCCTCCTGCCGCAAGCGCCGAAGCCGTATAAACCAGGAAAAAGATTACAATGGTTACCGATGATATCAAAAGCAGAATCCTTTTTTTGTCATGAAATCTGTTTTCAAAATAAGTAGGAAGGGTCAGCGCATTGTTTGCGCGTATCGTATATCTCCGAAGGCGTCCTGCAATGAAAAGCCAGTTCAATACCGTTCCCACGAAAAGCCCTATGGCGATCCATGCCTGTCCTGTTCCCAATGCATAAATAGAACCGGGTAAGCCCATCAACAGCCATCCGCTCATATCCGACGCCTGCGCCGACAAGGCGGCAACCCAGCCTCCCAGTTTCCTTCCGCCCAGGAAATAATCTTCCGAGCTGCTGTTTTTCTTTGCGTACATTGCGCCTACCCCTACCATAAGCAATAAATAAAGGGCAAATGCAACAATAATCCATCCAAGTGAATCACTCATTTTTCTCCTCCGTTCCAATGCGCTGTACATTTGACCAGCGCATTTCCTATATACTATATATGCATTTGCCCTGATTCGTCAATATTAAATTTTATTATAGCACTGCGTTAAAGTGTTGATCCTTTTCCCCTGTACTGATCTGCACGGTTGATTCTTCAGAAACGTCAGGTCTGGTTTTTTCAGAAGCTACGCTCTCTTCCAATCGTTTTTTGCCCTCCGGGCTTACCTCTACCGTATCGCCGTCTATGCTTTCGCCTCTGTTTTCCTCTATTCCTTTTTCAAATTTTTCACGCTCTTCCTTTCGCTCCCGAATTGCCTGCTCGCGCTCTGATTCCGCTTTTTCCCTTGCTTCTTTTGCATCCTCCTTTATCCCTTTGTCGGCTTCCGCCTTATATTCTTCCGCCTTATCGGAATATTCGTTCACATATCCCATAGCTCTTTCCATAGCCGCTGTATCGCCTTTCAGCCTTGCTTCCTTGTAAACCCGAAAAGGCGTATTCATCAAATCCATATTTGTTCTCGCCCCCACAAGTCCTTCCATTGTTTTTGTATTCATTTTTCCCTCCATTCCGAAGCGTTTTACGCTTCTGTAGCTGTTCTTTCCATATAATAATGTGTCTTTACTGTTTTTTCGGCAGTCTAAAGGCTCCACGCCAGTATACTGTTTCAACTAGTCTGTTTGGTGTTATATACGGAATCCTCCAAGGGTATTAAAGCTGAAATTATGAAAACGCCTTTTTCTTTTTCTATCTCCATAGTTCCGTTATATCTTTGCACCACATCTCTCACATTCAGCAATCCGATGCCATGCCCCTTTGGCTGCTTCCCTTCTGCAAACCCGGTCTTATGCTGCCCTTCCCTGCAGTCGCTGTTCTTTACCTCCAGCAAAAAACATTTTTTCACAGTTCCTGCTTGAATTTGGATAAAGGGTTTTGCAGCCGCCCCAAGACTATCTTCCTGCAGCCTTCCACATGCTTCCACCGCATTATCCAACAGGTTTCCAAACAGCACGCATAAATCAAACTCTAAAACAGGACATTCTTTTGGCAGTTGTACATGGCATTCCCATGCTATGTTTTTCCTTTCCGCTGTTTTTCTCTTTTGCTTTAAAAGAATGTCCACTACCCGATTCCCCGTAGCCTCTTCCCCTGCCTCCAAATCGGCAGCCTCTCCCATATCTTTCAGGTAATGTTTCAATTTTTCCCAGTCCCTGCTTTCCGTCAGTCCGGATAGGGCGGTTATGTGATTTTTCAAATCATGCCGCAGCCGCTCCGCCTGACCGTATTGTTCCTCCAGCATCCTGTAGGCGGCAATCTGCCCATGATATTGACTGCTCTTTTTTTGTTCCAGATATATCTGATCCATTCCAAATACATAAAATCCTGCCGCAAACATGGATAATGCCGACAGCCCGCAGATTCCTCCATAGCTGAAAAGCTGATCGTAATACAGTCCCATGTTTCCTCCGCTTCTGACTAAAACACCTTTACTTGCCCCCCAGTTTGCCACAAAGATTACAAGGGTAATCACAAGCAGGGGAAATGCCAGCGCAAGATACCACTTCCCTGTCTTGCCGGAAAGAACGGATAAGAGACGTTTTGCCAGTCCACACACTGCCAGCAGGACAATCACCAGACTTATGCGCGCAATCAAACTGCCCACCCTGTCCCCCAAAACGGGAACCGGGATTTTCCGCACCCTATGCAGATAGATCAGCGTCCAACAGGAAAAAAGCGATACGCAGAAATTTTCTACCAATGTTACGATGGTAATTAGCATTGAAAACGCCAGTATTTTTTTCTGTATCATATTATTTTTCAATTTATCCCTCCGCTTTTCCTCATATACGCCAGAATTTCCCTGCAAAATTCCTCATATCTTCTCTTTGCAATTCCGATCCGCTCTCCATTGTCAAGAATAACCTCCTGCCTGTTATATGCCGCCACATATTTCAAATTGATAAGGTAGCTTTTATGGCATCGAAAAAAATTCTTTCCCTGTAAACGCTTCTCCAAAACGCCGATCTGTTCATAATAGGTAAAAATTCCATTTTTCTCATGGACATCCACCGTCCTTCCCATGATTTCAAAATAATAAATGTCGTCCAAAAACAGTTTTCTCTTTTCCCTTTCCTTACTGACAATCATATATTCTGGGAAAGTTTTTCCCTTTAGGGAGGTGTTTTGGATTTTCAAAATGGCTTTCTCCAATGCCCTTTGCAGTTTTTTCTCATCCACCGGCTTCAATATATATTGAAAAGCTTCCACATCATATGCCTCAAACACATATTCCCTGCTGGCGGATATAAAAATCAATATTTTGTCAAAGGCTCTTTCCCGGATGATCTGCGCCGTTTTCATTCCGTCTAAATCCTCCATCATAATATCCAGAAAGATAAGGTCAAACCGATCCGGGGACTGGAGCAATTCCCGTCCGCTATAAAACTCCCGTATTTCGCACGGTGCCTTCATTCCCTTTAGAATTCCCCTGATTTTTCCCGCTATGACGCTGCATTCCATGACCTGGTCGTCACATACCGCCACCCATAACATCCTGACCACCTGCCTCACATCAATCTACCATATATATCGGCACAAATATTTCCTATCTTGTGTCCATGTTATAAACGGATCGTTTTATGCCATAACCGTTTCTTATGGATCTTCTGCCTTCGCCCTGCCAAAATACCCTGAAATTTGCACAGTTTGAAAAGGCATTGTATAATAGAGCATACCTAAAACCAGGGAGAGGTAAACATGTACCGCATTGTAATATGTGACGACGAAACAGAAATTTTAAACGACCTGTACCAGAAGATCCAGGGCAGCTTTCAAAAAAATGGCATATCCGCCGACTATACCTGTTTTTCCGATGCCAGAGTCTTGATGGAGCATATGCAAACCCAACGGATAGACGTTCTGTTTCTTGACATTGACATGCCTTATCACAATGGAATGGATATCGCAGGATATATCAACAGTCAAAAACTGCCTGCCATTTTGATTTTTGTGACCAGTCACGATGCGCTGGTTTATCAGACTTTTGCCTACAGACCCTTTGGCTTTATCCGTAAATCCCATCTGGAGGAAGAGCTGGACCATCTGACAAAACGGGTGATCAGGGAGTTATCCGAAAATCAGCAGGAATTGATTTTTCAAAAGGGCTCGGAACTCTGCCGGATCCTTCTGAACGATATTATTTATATAGAAGGGGAAGGGAATTATCTTGCGCTGCAGCTGAAAAACGACAGGCTTCGCATCAGAGAAACCATGACCAATCTGGAAAATAAGCTTATGGATAAAGGCTTTATACGGTGCCACAAAGGCTATCTGGCAAACACCCGGCACATTGCAAAGTTAAAAAGCGCAGAGCTTTTGCTGCAATGGGGAGATGAAACGGTGTCCCTCCCCATTGGACGAAGCTATGAAAAAGAAGTGCGGGAAAAGATTCTTGCAGCATTTCGGAATTGAGGTAACGGGGATATGTATATCTTTCTTGGAGCAATTATAATCCTTCTGGGCAGCATGCTGGTCAGGGAAGCACATAAAGGAAAAATTCACAGGGCAAACTATGAGGAACAGGACCGGCTTCTTACGCGGTATGCGGCGGAACATCTGGATCTGGAAAAACGCCTGTCAGACATGAAATACGATTATGACAAACAGCAGGAAATGGCGGATGAGATTCAAAGAATCCAGCAGCAGATCAGAGCCTTAAAGCACGACATGAAAAACCACACTCTGGTCATCCTGTCCTACCTTGAAGAAAACAAAACGGCGGAGGCAAAAGAATATGCGGGCGAAATTCTGAACAAGCTCAACAAAATGTACACTTATGTCCATGTGGGAAATTCTCTGCTTAACTATATTATCAACAGCAAGCTTTCCCAGGCAAAGGAGCAGGGTATAGAGATCAAAGCTGAAATAGAAAACCTTTCCTTTGCCTATATGGATAGTGTGGATTTTTCCGCATTGCTCAATAATATGCTGGATAACGCAATCTGCGCGGCATTGCATTCCCGGCGGAAAAAGCTCGAGATAGACATTGCCTCCAAAAAGGGCGTTGACATTATAACGGTCAGGAACAGCATTGACGAATCCGTTTTGAACCGGAATCCGGAATTAAAATCTTCCAAAGAAGACCCCGGACATGGATACGGCATAGGGCAGATCAGAACCATTACGGAGAAGTACACCGGAAGCGTTGACATTTATGAGAAGGAAGAAATGTTTGTCGTAAGCGTTATGCTGTTGTTTGCCCCTGCATAAAAGCAGTTCATCCCACATTCATTGACGTGTGGGATTTTTCTATTTACAGTGGGAAGGAAGGATGGCGGTGAAAGCTTTTGATCGTATTAAAAAATGTATGTAAAACCTTATCCGGCAGAGAGGTGCTCAAAAATATCTCTCTCCACATTGCCGAAAACGAACTTGTAGGAATCATCGGACAAAACGGCGCCGGGAAAACCACCCTGTTAAATACCATTACCGGAATATTAAAACCCGATTCCGGATTCATCAGAACCTTGGAAAAGGAAAATCCTGCAGCAGAAAAAAGGGTTCTCCAAAATCTTGTCTATCTGTCGGGGAACAGATCCCAGCTGTGGGAAGACCTTAAAATAAAAGATTCCATCGACCATTGTATTGAAATGTACCGGCTGGATCCGTCCACGGCAAAGAAAAGGCTTGACGAGCTGGAGGAAATATTTGAAATCCGTTCATTTCGGAACAGTCCCCCCTGCCATCTGTCTTTAGGCGAGCGGATGCGGTGCGAACTGGTCTATGGGCTGCTTCCCCAGCCGAGACTTCTCATCCTGGATGAAGTGATGAACGGTCTGGATTTTTCTTTCAAGCATAAGATCATGGAATACTTTAAGGATTATGGAAACAAGGAACACACCACCATACTTTATGCCAGCAATCAGCTTTCGGAGGTGGAACAGCTTTGCCGGCGGATCATTCTGATCCATCAGGGAAGCGTCCTTTTTGACGGAAGGACAGCGCAGATCATTGCGCTTTTTTCGCCCTGTTACCGGATAGAGGCAGTCTTTTCCGGCAATTTCCCTGATTTTGAGGATCTTCCCCTTGAAAAATACCGTCTGGAAGGCGACCTGCTGACTGTTGATTACGATATTCATAAAATAGAAACGGTTCAAATTCTGAGACATCTTATGGAAAAATGCTGCATTCGGAATATCAGGATTTTGAAGCCGAATCTGGAGGAGACTATTCAAAAAATATATGGAGGCGCCAATGGAAAATATAATTGAAATTCAGGGTGTAAAGAAATACTACAAAATCGCCAAACGGGAAAAAGGAACGTTCATGGCTCTGGCAACTCTTTTTAACAGAAAGTATGAAACCAAAAAGGCGGTGGACGACATCAGCTTTTCCATCAAACCGGGTGAAATCGTAGGTTTTATCGGTCCCAACGGCGCAGGGAAATCCACAACTGTCAAAATGCTCTCCGGCATCCTGTATCCCGATGCCGGAACCATCAAAATAAACGGCTTTATCCCTTATAAGCAGAGAAAGCAGTATGTAAAGAATATCGGTGTGGTATTTGGGCAGAAATCACAGTTGAACTGGGATCTTCCCCTCATTGAAAGCTTTGAGCTGATGAAATACATTTACAGGATTCCCCAGAAGCAATATGAGGAGAACCTGGATCTTTTCATTCAGCTGCTGGATATGGAGGACTTTATCAACCAGCCTGTGCGCCAGCTGTCCTTAGGGCAGAGAATGCGGGGCGATATTGTCGCCTCTCTTCTACACTCTCCCCAGATCGTATTTCTGGACGAGCCTACCATCGGACTGGATGTGGTGGCAAAGGAACGCATACGGGAGTTTGTCAGGTACATGAATCAAATCCGGCATACTACCATCATTTTTACCACCCACGACATGCAGGACATTGAAAAGGTCTGCGACCGTCTGATTATGATCGACAAAGGGAAAAAGGTCTATGACGGAAGCATTCAGGAGATCAAAAATAAGTATGCCAATTTCAAGTCCATCGAACTGTTGCTGGAGGACGGAAGCAAAGAGCTGAAAACCTTCGATGTAAGCGTTACTCCCATGAGCGCTGTGATGGAACAGCTTTTTTCTGAAAAAAAGATCAAGGATATTACCATTTGTGAATCGGAGATTGAGGACATTATCCGGGATATTTATGAGGGCAGAGTGGTTCTTGCCCAGCCAGAAGCAGAGAGGAATTAGCGTATGAGGGCTTATGTGGAATTTGCCGTTAAAAAATTTCAGGATAAAATGGCATACAGATTGGATTTCTTCATGGGAATCGTCAATACGGCGATTACCATTTTGGTTTATCTGTGTATTTATAAAGCGCTGTATGGCGATGCAGGGGAGGTAGATGGCATCTCCTACCCTATGGTCGCCACCCATTTCGTCATTACCCTGGGACTGTCAAATGCCTTTCACTACAATGAAATGTTTCTTCAGGACAAAATCCGCGACGGAACCATCACCAATGAATTTCTAAAGCCGGTGAGCTTTATCCTAAGGCTCCTTGCGGAAAACATTGGAGAGGGTGCGTTTAAAATCATCTTTCACTTTATTCCGGCGCTGCTCATTACTCTGCTGTATACAAAGCTATGTCCCCCTGTCAGCCTGCTTGGTCTGCCTGTTATGTTCTGCAGTGTGGCGCTGGGTTATCTGATCCTCTGGCTGATCAGCTTTATCATTCAGACCTGGAGCTTTTGGCTCTTCAGCGTATGGGGTATCATAACCATCAAAAACGTGTTTGTAAGCATATTATCCGGCTCCCTGCTGCCTTTATGGTTTATGCCTGAGCCGCTTCAAAAAATTCTTTCCTTTACCCCCTTTGAATCTATTTACTTTACGCCGGTAAGGATTTATCTGGGGGAACTTAGCGGCAGGGAAACCGTCTTTGCCTTAGCGGTTCAGGCTATGTGGGTTGCTCTCCTTTGTGTAATCGCAAATATGTTTTGGAAAAAGGGTACAAAAAAACTGATCGTTCAGGGAGGATAAAGGAAATGAATGAGCTGAAAATCGCTCTGCAGTCGTTAAAGATGAGCGTCAGAACAAGAATGCAGTACAGGGTGGATTCCCTGGTTGCCACTCTTGCAGTGTTTATCAGGGAATCCGCCAATATTATTGTGATTTATCTTGCCTTGCTTAAGTTTGACAATATCAACGGCTGGAATGTAAATGAAATGCTGTTTCTCTTCAGCCTTCTGTTTCTGACTTATGCCTTTGTAGTTTCTTTGTTTGCCGATTTAAGAGACTTTTCACGGATGATCCGGGAAGGACGGTTCGACCGGCTTATGGTAAGACCCAGGGGACTTTTATTTCAGCTGATCCTGAATAACGCAGATTTAATGGCATCCGCAGGACATGGAACCCTGGGAATCCTTTTATTTCTCATATCCGCCGGAAAAGTGGGCATCTGCTGGGATTTTGCCACCATACTGTATTATCTGGGCGCCATTATCGGCGGCGTCCTGCTGCAGGGCGGCATGTTTATCTTTTTTTCTTCCCTGAGCTTTTACTTTCTGGAAACCAACAGCCTCCGGGAGATCTTTTATTGGAATATGCGCAAATTTGCAGGCTACCCTATCAGTATTTACCATAAGCTGATACAGGGGCTTCTCATATACGTGGTTCCCTTTGCATTCGTAAACTACTTTCCGGCGCAATACCTTTTGCGGAAACCAGACCTGATAAACTACAACGAAATTTATATTTATATTGCCCCCCTTGTGGGCATTGCCGTGTACCTTTCCTCCTATCTCTTCTGGCGGGTAAGTGTGCGAAGGTATTACAGCACGGGAAATTAATATTCCCCTGCTCTTTCAGCCGCCTGTCACTGGGAATACTGCACATCCCCTTTCGTAGAATGCTTGATCTTGTAAAGCATTTCATCCGCCCTGGAGATCGTCTCCGCAATCTTCTCGTCGTTATTGATTTCCCGCATTGCCGCAATTCCGATGGAACAGGACAATTCCTTTTCCTTCGGGATGGCGACAGCCTTTCCCGTGGTTTCTGCAATCAGATCTTGAAAGCCCTTCTTTTCCCTGATGGTATCCAGCACTTTTCTTCCTATCGCCATAGCTCTTTCCTGATCCACAAACTTCAGGCTGATCAGAAATTCGTCGCCTCCATATCTTGCCGCAAATCCCACGCGCCTTGACAGCCTCCGTAAAATTTCGGCAACCTCCTTTAGGAGCAGGTCTCCAATCCCATGACCAAAGGTATCGTTGTAATATTTAAAGTTATCCAGGTCAATATAAAGGAATGTAATATCCCGGGTTTCCTGCCGTTTGACCCAGTTTTTGATCTTCTTATAAAATCCGTCTCTGTTATAAAGTCCGGTTAAATAGTCTGTGATCGCCGCCTTTGCCAGCCTGTTGTTGATGCTTTTGATCTGCTCCTCATTTTCCAGCTTGCCTACCGAATTCTGGAGCTGCTGCAGCACCAGATTGAAAAACGCCATATCGCTCTCATCCAGCATAAACTTTGTCCGGGGCGCATTCCAGTTATCCTTCATCAAAATATACATAATGAACACACTGTCAAGCTTTTCGTTGGTATAATAAGGCAGGCATACCATAGAACAGATCTGCATAATGCCGAACAAAGACACAATGCTGTTATATTCCATATGGTTCCCTTTCAGCTTGGAGGTCACAAAACCGGAACGATGGGCTGAAAAATATTCGGTAATCCTGCGGATATCCGTATCCTTGAGGGATACCCCTCCGTTGCTGTAGCAAATCTCCGGCTGACAGTTTTTGTAGCGGATATAGATCATAGCATCCAGACTAAAGTTCATCATAAAAGTATTCAGCCCGTTATGGATCAGATTTTCAAAATTTTTCCCCGAGGTATCAATGATTTTCTGCCAGGCAGAGACAAATTCCATCTGCTTTTTCAGGGCTTCGTAGTCCTTCATGACGCCTGCCTGTTTAGTAGCCGTCTGTATCTCCTGAAGGGTAATATGAAAAAGGACTGCCGTTTCCTTGTGATTCTGTTCAAATTTCTTTCCCTGGCGTGCCGCCTCCAGCATTTGCATCTTTTCTGAAACGCCGCACTTTTTCGCATAGCAGAGCCCTTTTTCCAGTTCCGCCTCCGCTTCCTTTTCCCGCCCCAGCCTTCGCAAAAGCTCCGCCATGGTAATCTCATACTGTACCACGCTGAAAAACTGGTAGCCTGTGCTCCGCTCCTCGTAGACCCGGGCGCTTTCCATGAAGGCAAGCGCCTCCTCCAGCTTCCCTTTGTCCATTTCCATCAGCGCGCTCACATAGTAATACAAAAACAGGTCGTCATCGCATGCCGTATAGGACGCGTCCAGCTTGCGGCTTTGAATGCTTTCCTCCATGGAGCGGCTCATAATATGTCCCAAAAACTGCAGGGCATTATCCAGGTAAATTTTCGCGTCGTAAACTCTTGCCAGCCGGTAACTGCCAAGGGCAAGCAATCCGAATATCTTGGAAATATTGCAGACCCGCAGGTCATTCAGATGCAAAAAATTGATAATCTTCACACAGCACAGCAGATATTGGCATGCCGTTTCGTTTTCCCCTGCAAGCATACAGTTGACTGCCATATTGTAAAGGGTTTCTCCCACATAATTGATCATATTCAAACGATAGTAGATCTGGATCGCCTGATTGTAATACCGGTTTGCCTCCTCATACTGTTCCGAAGCGCAGCAGTTGTAACCCAGTCCATTGTAAATATCGGCAAGCTTCACCGGATCCTGTTCCCCAACAATTTCCATAGACTTGTGATAATAACGGTCCGTTACCTGAAACAGTCCGAACAGCGAAGAAAGCATAATATTTTTTCGGTATGCAATCAGCAAAAGGTTTTCATTCTGAAGTCTCTTTGCGATTTCAATTCCCTTTTGGAAATGGATCAGATTTTCCTCATTGTCCTGACTTTCTCCCATCAGTCTCACGTCATTGTCATATGCAAAAATATAGGTATAGGCAAGATGATTTTCAAAACCGTATTTTTGCGTCTGCTCCAAAAACTCCTGGGAAACATCAATATCTGACACACAGAAAAAGATGTTGTGCCATCCGGACATTCTCACCATCACTTCCAGAAGGTTCGCCATAAATCTGTGGTATTCCTGTAATTCTTTTCCGGCAAGTGCAATGCAGGTGTCCGCATATCCCTTCGCCACGTTAAGATTCCCGCTGTACATCTGCACCTGCCCCAAAATATAGCAATACCAGAATTTTTTCTCCGGGGATCTGTCTCTTTCACAGAGGGATTGGAGATCGTCGCACAAAAGCAATGCCCTGGGCATGTCAGTATACATGGAAATGGCAGCGTAAAGCATATAAAGCCTGAAAACGCTGTCCCCCTCTACGGCAAGCTTCTCCACCTCGATCTTATGGTAAATAAGCGACAGATAGTATTGTGCCTGCTCATAGTCCAGGAGATAGTACATATTTCTCAATTTAATCCAATATTCGTCTATACGGCTGCTCTCAAAGCGGAAATAGCTGTTTTCCTCCTCCACTTTGATCTCGTCTCCCCCGCCGTCCACGATACAGTTATAATCTTCCAGCTTTTCCAGCCAGCTCTCCCACGCCTGGGTCATATAAGGCAGCTGGGTATACAATTCGTTAAAGGCGCCATAGACAAAGATATTTTTTTCGCCCTCCTCCAGCAGCTTTCGCAAAAGCAATACAGTGGAGCGGGGCGCCATATTCAAATTGTCCAGCAAAAGAAGCATGGGATGTTTCTCTGAAAGGGCTGATAGCACCGCCGCCATGGACCGGATCATCTGTTGTTTTTCATAGCGAATCTCATCCGGCAGAATTTCTTCCGTTCTTGCATAAATCGGACGGCTGATCATATTCACAAATACCGAACGGTGCAGCGGGTAAACCGGGAACTGGGCAATAAATTCCTCCGGCGTTTTCTCCCCCTCGAAGCTCTCATAGATCTCCCGGATCAGCGATACGAAAGGCGCAAAGGTTTCGATCATCTCAGAGCCGTCAAAGCGCATATAATACACATAAAAATCCGGATGTGCCGCTTTCACCGCTTCCGCATCCTTATTGGTAATTGCAAATGTATTATAGTGTCTCACAATGGTGAAACGCCTGGTCTGGGTTCCGTTTACAAGCCCTTCTATCATCGGCTTAATATATGTTTTATAATAAATTCCCATAAAACCGTACCTCCATGCCATACCAATGTCAATATAACACAAGTTTTCCTTTTCGCCAATCATAAAAAATTTGCCAACGTTGACACTTTTACTGTCTGCAACGTATAATCATAGTGATCGCATATTTTGTCGATCCCTTACTATCACAGACAAAGGAGATTTTCTATGCCAAAAATAACCCCCTTTCAGTGCATCAGACCGCTGCCCGAGCTTGCCGCCCGGATTGCGGCGCTGCCCTACGACGTATACAGCCGCCAGGAGGCTCTTGCCGAAATACAGAGGGAACCTCTTTCCTTTTTAAAAATTGACCGTGCCGAAACCCAGTTTCCGGACGACGTTGATACCTATGATCCAAAAGTATATGAAAAGGCAAGGGAGCTTTTGGATTCCATGATCCGGGAGGGCAGCTTCGTCACGGAAGATACACCCTGCTATTATCTGTATGAGCTGACTATGAATAACCGCTCTCAGACAGGCATTGTCGCCTGCTCTTCTGTGGACGATTACCAAAACCAGCTGATCAAAAAGCATGAAAATACCCGGGAGGACAAAGAGCTTGACCGCATCCGCCATGTGGACATAACCGACGCCCATACCGGTCCCATTTTTCTGGTATACCGTTCCGTAAAAGCAATCAACGAGATCATTTCCTCCGCCAAAGAGCAGCCTGCATTGTATGATTTTACATCGCCGGACGGCATTCTTCACAGGGTATGGCGCCTGGGAGAGCCTTCCCTGATCAGCCGCCTGGAAACATTATTTGCTCAGATTCCCTGCACTTACATAGCCGACGGGCATCACCGCTGCGCCTCTGCCGTCAAGGTAGGGCTTCAGCGCCGCAAGGCTCATCCCGGCTACACCGGGGAGGAGGAATTCAATCGTTTTCTCTCCGTGCTGTTTCCCGACGACCAGCTTTATATTATGCCCTACAACCGGGTGGTTCAGGATCTCAACGGTCTTACGCCGGAGGCATTTCTGGAGGCTGTGGAAAAAGCCGGATTCACCGTAACATATAAAGGAAAGGATGCCGTTTCTCCGGATCAAAAGGGATGCTTTGGCATGTACCTTTCCCATGGCTGGTATCTGTTAACGGCACAGGAACGTCTCCTGTCCTCCGATCCTGTAAAAGGACTGGACGTTTCCCTTTTACAGGATTACCTGCTAAACCCCATTTTGAATATCCAGGATCCCAGAACCGATAAGCGAATCGATTTTGTAGGAGGAATACGGGGATTGGAAGAGCTGGAACGCCGGGTTTCCACCGATATGACCGTTGCCTTTTCCATGTATGCCACCTCCATCCCGGAACTGCTCTCCGTGGCGGACGCAGGACTTCTTATGCCGCCTAAATCCACCTGGTTCGAGCCGAAGCTTCGCAGCGGGCTTTTTATTCACAAACTCTCATAAACGCAGACACCGGCAGGCAAAAGCCTGCCGATGTTTACCCTTTAAACAGCGTTCCCACATTTTTTCCTTCCAAAATTCTGCTGATGTTCACCACATCGTCTCCGTTGGCAATCACCATATCCACGCCGATTCCGTTGGCAATCTGCGCCGCCGCGATCTTTGTCGCCATGCCGCCTGTTCCAAATACGGTGTCGGCTCCCTTCGCCATGGCGTAAAGTTTATCGTCTATTTTTTCCACCTGGCTTATAAATTCGGCTTTCTCATTGGTTCTGGGATCGTCTGTGTAAAGTCCGTCTATATCGGATAACAGGATCAGCAGATCCGCCTGCACCAGCTCCGCCACGGTTGCGGAAAGGGTATCATTGTCCCCAAAATTCTCGTCCAGAATCTGATCCGTAGATACCGTATCGTTCTCATTGACGATGGGAATAACCCCCATTCCAAGAAGTTCCAGAAAGGTATTCTCCGCATTGCGCCTGCTAATCTCATTGGTCATAGTTCTTTTGGTAATCAGAATCTGGGCAATTGTCTGGTTGTACTCGGCAAAAAGCTTCTGGTAGATCATCATAAGCCTTGCCTGTCCCACCGCAGCGCATGCCTGCTTTTGAGAAAGACGGCTGGGCTTTTCCTTGATTCCCAACGCCTTTCTACCTGCGCCGATGGCGCCTGAAGACACCACTACAATTTCTTTATTTTGATTTTTCAGATCCGTCAAAACCCTTGCCAGCTTTTCCATCTTGGTCAAATTCAAATGTCCCGTATCCACATGGGTGATAGTGGAGGTTCCGATCTTAACCACAATACGTTTTTTATCTTTCAAAAAATCCCTGTTCATCTTCCGCAAAGTTCCTTCCTTACATTCTCATTCTTTTCATCATACCATGGCTGGTCATTTTTGCAATGGAAAATTCATATGTCCAAGAAACTGTTCCTCAAATTCCTTCTCTCCGGCAAGCTCTATATGGGCAAACTCCCCGCTTTCCTTCTCCAACTCCTGCAATGCTCTGTCAGAGAGCAGCACCATTGACGCACCTGTTCCCGCCAGATTTCCCGCCTGCCAAAGTTTCTCCTGCGCATCCGGAAAAAGCCCAATGGCAATGCTGCTTTCTATGTCCAGGTAACAGCCGAAAGCCCCCGCCAGGTAAATCCGCCCCAGCTCCTCAAGCCTCATATCCGCCTTTTTCAAAAGAAGTTCTATCCCGGCGCCTATAGCGCCCACTGCAAGCTGCAAATGCCGCACATCCTCCTGCCTGAGATATACGGGGCTGGTTTTGTCCGTCAACAGAAATTTTCTTTCCTTCCCCTCCGTTTCGATTCTCCTGCACAGTTTTTCCGGCGTCCCCGCTTCTCTTGCCTCCTTTTCGCTCCGCATATATCCGGTGGAATCTAAAACGCCCCATTGATAAAGAACCGCCAGCGCATCTACCAACCCGGAGCCGCAGATTCCCGTCGGCTTTTCTTTGCCGATCACCCTGCACCCAATGTCCGTCATGGGAAACCTTCCGGTCAGGGAAACCATATCAATAGCGCCCTTTGCCGCCCGCATTCCGCAGCTCACGGCTCCCCCTTCCAGCGCCGGTCCTGCTGCAACGGAACAGGCATACTTTTCTTTTCCCTTCTGCAAAAGAATCTCCCCGTTGGTTCCGATATCCACTGTCAGGACAGGAGCCTTTTCCTGCATATAGTTTACATAACAATACACAGCAAGAGCGTCGGCTCCCACGTAGCCGCCGATGGGAGGCGGCACAATGATCTCCGCATCCTGCAAAAGCCGAAATCCCAGCCTTTCTCCTTTCAATCGGATTCCTTCTCTGTAATCAGGCACAAAAGGAGCCTTTGATAATCCCCGGGGCATGATCCCCAGCAAAATTTCGCACATGGCTGTATTTCCCACTGCCACCGCCTTTTTCACTTTTCCTCCGCCGCCTTCTTTTCCGTTATCCTCTGGAAGGGATCTGTGAAGCATCCTGCGGACAAGCTCTTCCAGCTTTTCTACCAGGAGCCGCTGCATTTGCCGCAGCTTTTCCTCACTTTCATTTGCCCCCTGTATTCTACTGATTACATCCGCTCCAAACGCCGCCTGAGGATTCGCCGCCGTTTCCGCATCCAGAAGCCTGCCCTCCGCCAGATCCCACAGCATACCTGCAAGGGTCGTGGTTCCCACATCAAATGCAACTCCCAGCCCTTCCCCCGGTTCTATCTGAAAGCCTTCCGGAAACTGCACCCGCAGCTGCTTATTTGTATTTAATTTCTGAAAAATGCCGCACCCTGCGCAGCTTTCCCGTCTGCACCCCGGGCACCTTTTCCCTGTATTTTCCATTGCAGACCTCCCCTGTCACACCCTTATCATCCCAACGTTAATGAAAAAATACCCCAATTATTGCACACCAATTTACAATGACCTGCATATCAAAATTCTAAACTGCCTGGATTCAGAAGGAAATATTTCATCCCCATAATAACAAAGCCATCTTCATTTCTCCACGGTTTTGTAGTTCCGTTTACAATTACTATTTTTTTAAAGGAATCCGGAATACTGCGCAATGAATAGAATTCCTGGCTCTGCTTCTCTTTTGATGCCATATCATAAGCGACCTGGATATAATACCTTTGATTTCCCTGATTGACTACAAAGTCAACTTCAAGCTGCTTTCGGACACGTTTTCCCGCTTTATCTTTACCGTACACATCTATAATACCCGTATCCACGTTATATCCGCGAATCATCAATTCATTGTAAACAATATTTTCAATAATATGGGTAACTTCCTGCTGCCGGAAATTCAGCCTTGCATTTCTGAGGCCTATATCCGTAAAATAATATTTCAGATTCGCGCCAATATATTTCCTGCCTTTAATATCATAACGATTGGATTTTGAAATCAAAAATGCCTCCTCAAGATCATCAATATGTCTGGATATCGTTTTATTGGTATATCCCGTCCTGCGTTCACTTGAAAAAGTATTTGCAATCTTTGTCGGATTCATTGGAGCTCCAATGGCAGAAGCAAGAATATCAACCAATACACTTAATTCATCTGTACTTTGGATGTTATTTCTTTCAATTACATCTTTCAGGTAAACATTTGCAAACATATTTTTTAAATATTCCGCTTTTTGGCGCTCTGTCTGAAAACCTGCAATTTGCGGAAGCCCTCCATAAATCATATAATCATTCCAGGCATCCTCATACTCTCCTTCATAAACAGAAAAATACTCTGCAAAAGAAAGTGGATACACCCTGATTTCATCTCCCCTCCCCCGAAATTCCGTCACAATATCACTGGACAAAAATCTGGAATTACTTCCGGTTACATACACATCAATTTGGTTCATGCGAAGTAAACTGTTCAGCACTTCCTCAAACCGGGGCATAAATTGTACCTCATCCAGAAGCAGATAATAGCGTTCATCATCCTTTACGGAATCTTTGATATACTGATAACATGTCCGGGGATTTCTTAATTCTTCATTTTCAATACCATCCAAAGCGATTTCAATGATGTGGTCTTCCTTTATACCATTTTCCATTAAATACTTTTTAAATATATAAAAAAGCAAAAAAGATTTCCCAGATCTTCGTATGCCTGTAACAACCTTTATCATCCCATTATCTTTTTTCAGGATTAGCTGCTGAAGATAAATATCTCTTTTAATTTCCATACGACCACTCCTTGTTTTTGTGTAATGCAAATTTTTTAGTAATCAAATTATACTATAGAAGCAGAACACCTTCAACTGCTTATTTCCATCCTTCCGGATGCATGATATAATGAAGCAGGTCAAAAACCATAAGCCTAATTTACCGAAAAGCGAAAGGATTTATCATATGTGGATAGCAGATCAATGGAAAGAGTATGAAGTAATAGACACCTCCCAGGGAGAAAAGCTGGAGCGCTGGGGAAAATATATTCTTCTGCGCCCTGACCCTCAGGTTATATGGAACACCCAAAAACAGGCGAAAGAATGGAACCGCTTAAACGGTCATTATCACCGCAGCGCCAAAGGAGGCGGAGAATGGGAATTTTTTGACCTTCCCAACGAGTGGCGCATTCATTACCGGGAACTGACCTTTCATTTAAAGCCCTTCAGCTTTAAGCATACCGGTCTTTTCCCTGAACAGGCAGTGAACTGGGACTGGTTCACCCATATTATTCAAAGAGCTGGACGTCCCGTTAAGGTCTTGAACCTCTTTGCCTATACCGGAGGCGCTACCCTCGCCGCCGCCAAAGCAGGCGCCAGCGTTACTCACGTGGACGCCTCCAAGGGTATGGTCACCTGGGCAAAGGAAAATGCCCTTTCCTCCGGTCTTGGGGAAGCCCCGATCCGCTGGCTGGTGGACGACTGCGTCAAATTCGTGGAACGGGAAATCCGCCGGGGAAACACCTACGACGGTATCATTATGGATCCCCCTTCTTACGGAAGAGGACCCAAGGGTGAGATCTGGAAAATGGAGGAAAATATTTATCCCTTTATAGAACTTACCGCTCAGCTTCTTTCCAGGGACGCCCTGTTCTTTTTAATCAACTCCTACACAACCGGTTTACAGCCCGCTGTACTCACTTATATGTTAAGCTCCGCGCTTACTCCCCGGTCAGGAGGCAAAGTCGTTTCCTCTGAGATCGGTCTTCCGGTGACCCGGAGTAATCTTGTACTCCCCTGCGGCGCTTCGGGTCGATGGACAAGCTCAGAAGCGGAATAGTCTTCGGATCCACTCCCCGTATCCGGGAATCCATTCTGCCGCAATATTTTTCTCCATGTATACATAAGGCGCTCTGTTGGGGAAATACAGGTACATCCGATACCCGTAAATCGCCAGCATAGCAATCACCAAAACGCTCAGCGCCCCTCCCAAATACCGAATCCTCCCGCCTTTTATGTAGCGGAAATAGCCGCAGTACAACAGGAAAAAAAGCATCGGTAAAATGGATGGATTGATGCTTACCGCCCGTCCCATTTCTCCCCTTGCAAGAAAAAGGAACGCTCTGGTAAGCCCACAGCCGGGGCATGGGATTCCCGTCAACACCAGCATGGGGCAAAATGCTCCAAACATCCAATGTATTACCAGGTACAAAATTCCAAAAACAACAAGCGCCCAGCAGGAGGCTCTCAGATCTGCAATTATTCTACGAAGGATTTTTCTTATTTTTTTCATATGGAAAGCGTCCGGCATGTTCAAAGCCCTTAAGCAGTCTCTTAATATCTTCGATTTTTCCGATTACCATTAAATGTTCTTCCGGGTCAAATTCATGATCCGCCATAGGCATCAGCTTCGTGTTTTCATTCTTCTTGGTTCCCAGAATATTGATTTTATATTTTGCCCGGAAATTGACTTCCTTAATGGTTTTCCCTACCCATTCCTCCTTCACCGGAATTTCAAATATGGAATATTCCGAATTTACGCTGATATAGTCATAAACGTGATTGGTGCTGTAGCGTATTGCCGCCTTCGCCGCAATATCCCTGTCCGGGTAGATCACTTCGTCGGCTCCGTTGCGAAGAAGAAACTTCGCCTGAATATCTCTGGTCGCCTTGCTTACCACATACTTTGCTCCATTTTCCTTCAGCAGAGAAGTCACCTCCAGGCTGCTTTGAAAATTCGTTCCGATACACACAAAGCAAATATCGAAATTGTTAACGCCAATGCTTTTTAAGACCTCCTCGTTGGTGCAGTCGCCGATCTGCCCGTTTGTAACCACAGGCATCATGCTTTCCACTCTTTCCGGCTTTAAGTCCATCACCATAATCTCATTTTTCAATTCCGCCATTCTTCTGCAGAGATGCTGCCCAAATTCTCCAAGCCCAATAATCAATACCGATTTCATAACCTACTCCATCCTTATCCTATCATAATTTTTTCAACCGGAAGCTGAACCGGCGCAACCTTTTTACGTTCCGTAAAGGAAAGGGCAAAAGACATACTTCCAATACGCCCGCAATACATCAGCAAAATCACCACAATTCTTGAGACTGTGGACAATTCTCTGGTAAGCCCCGTACTCATTCCTACCGTTCCAATTGCGGAAAACACTTCAAACATCACGTCCTCCACCGGAAGCTGAGGCTGCAGGAAGCAAATAAAGATTACAGAAACCACTGCCAGCAGCAGGCTGATGACCACAACGTTGCTTGCCTTTCTGATCACATCGTCGTCCAACCGCCTGCGGAACATCTGTACGCCCTTGCTGTCCCGCAGATTTGACCACACATAAGCCACCAGCACCAATGCCGTCACGGTCTTGATGCCTCCCGCCGTAGATCCGGGACTTCCGCCAATGAACATAAGAAGCATCGTAAGCAGTTTGGAAGCGCCGGTAAGCCCTCCTGTATCAATGGTATTAAACCCTGCCGTCCTTGCCGTCACAGAACTGAACGCTGCCGCTAAAAGCTTATCCTTCCCGCTCATCTGTGCCAACAGGTTGTTGTTTTCAAACAAAAGATAAAGCGCCGTTCCCGCTACCAGAAGAAATGTCGTGGTAAACAATGTAATTTTGGTATGCAGCATATATTTTTTCCAATGACAGCCGTTTTTCTTCAGATCGCTCCACACAAAAAAACCAATTCCGCCCAAGACTATCAACGCCATCAACACAAAATTGATCAGAACATCTCCGCGAAACTCTACAAAAGATGAATATTCCCCGGAGTAGGTTCCCATCAAATCAAATCCGGCATTGCAAAAAGCCGATACGGAATGGAACACACCGTAAAGAATCCCTTTTGTCACTCCAAAAACAGGAATCAACCGAATTGCCAAAAGAACCGCTCCCACTCCCTCAAACAAAATTGTTCCCTTAAAGGTGACTTTAACCAGTCGGATAATACCGCCCATCTGCATATAGTTCATACTCTCCTGGAGAATTCCCCTGGTTCTTAGGGAAACTCTTCTTCTGAGAAGAACCGCCAGCAGCACTCCCATGGTCATAAATCCGAGCCCGCCTATCTGGATCATCAAAAGAATCACCGTATGCCCGAAAGCGGTCCAGTGGGTCGCCGTATCCGTCACCACCAGCCCCGTTACGCAGGTAGAACTTGTAGCGGTAAAAAGCGCCGTAAGAAATCCCGTTTTTTCTCCCTCCCTGGTTGAGACCGGCAACATCAGAAACACTGTCCCCACCAAAATGACTACCAGATATCCCACCGCTATAATGCGTATATAAGTAATTTTATCCTGTATCTTTTTTAAAAATTTCATGACTTCTCCTAATCGGCAGGCATGCCTGCATGCCTGCTTTCCCATTCTATACCAAATCTTTTCCAATATCCAGCCTAATTTATCTATAGTTTGCAGTTCAGCCCAGCCGCAAGGAGCAGAAGCCTTTCAGCGTTCTGGTTTTGCACCTCGGGAACCTGCATCT
>DKYT01000029.1 GCA_002492465.1 Lachnospiraceae bacterium UBA7093
ACCGACCCCAGCGCCAAACTGTCGTGCCTTTCCCCTCCCCCTTTATAAATTCTTCAGAAATTCCTTATAGATTTTATTTTTACAAGCCACTATAATAAAAACCAGAAATTCAGGCGAGGTTTATTTCATGAAAAATATTTTAGTAGTGGACGATGATATCAATATCGGAAATATGCTGGAGGAAGTCCTCACCAAAGAAGGTTACCAGGTATCCCGCGCCTATTCAGGCACCGAAGCCCTGTATGTGCTTTCCTCCAAAAGACCTGACCTTGTGCTGCTGGACCTGATGCTTCCCGGACTTGACGGAAAAGAACTTCTGCCCCGGACAGGGGGCATCCCGGTAATTGTGGTCAGCGCCAAAACATCCACTGAGGACAAGGTATCGCTTCTTCTTGAAGGCGCCGCCGATTACGTGACCAAGCCCTTTGACATACAGGAGCTTTTGGCAAGAATTACCGTACAACTGCGGAACTTTTCCTCTGACGGCTCTTCCCTAAGGCTTGTCTTTGAAGATCTGATACTTGACACTGTCTCTCACAATGTCAGCGTAGAGGGGCACTCTGTCAAATTGACCCCCACGGAATACGCCATCTTAAAGCTCCTTATGCAGAACCCCTCCCAGGTGGTAACCAAATCTCTCCTGCTGGACCGCCTTAGCGAAGACACTCCCGACTGTATGGAAAGCTCCCTGCGGGTGCATATCAGCAACCTGCGCAAAAAGCTCCGGGATGTAAACGGCAGGGACTACATCGAAGCCGTCTGGGGCATCGGATTTAAAATGAAAGAAGACTAAATCTCCATCCAAAGGAATCTTTACAGTTTCTTTACTCTTTTCTTAACAGCTTTCTTAACAATTATCCGTTATGATACTGCCATCATCAAAACAAGGAGGCTCAATTTATGGAGTATGTTTTAAGTACCGACAACCTGTGTAAAAGCTACAGGCATTTCAAAGCGTTAAACGGACTTTCCATGCATGTCCCCAAGGGAGCGATCTATGGATTCGTGGGCAAAAACGGCGCCGGGAAAACCACCCTGATCCGCCTGATCTGCGGTCTGCAGGCGCCCACCGCAGGAGAATATACCCTGTATGGAATCAAAAGCACCCAGGGAAACATTACCAAATCCCGGCGGCGGATCGGCGCGGTGGTCGAAACCCCTTCCATCTATTTGAATATGACGGCGGAAGAAAATTTAAAGGAGCAGTATATTATTTTAGGACTGCCCTCCTTTGACGGCATACCGGAGCTTTTACGTCTGGTAGATCTGGAAAATACCGGAAAGAAAAAAGCGAAAAACTTTTCACTGGGCATGCGCCAGCGTCTCGGAATTGCCATTGCGCTCTGCGGCGATCCGGATTTTCTCGTCCTGGATGAACCCATTAACGGTCTTGACCCCCAGGGTATCATTGAAATACGGGAACTGATTTTAAAGTTGAACCGGGAAAAGCAGATTACCGTTCTGATCTCCAGTCATATTCTGGATGAGCTTTCCCGCCTTGCCACCCATTACGGTTTTATTGATAACGGGCGTCTCATCAAGGAGATCAGCGCAAAAGAGCTGGAAGCGGCATCCCAGAAATGCCTGCGCCTGGAGGTTTCCGATATGCGCGTCCTGACCCGGGTAATGGATGCAATGAACATAGAATATCATATTTTTTCCGACACCCAGGCAGATATATTCGCTCAGATCACAGCCACCCAACTGGTGCTGGAACTTGCCAAAAAAGGATGCGAGGTAATCTCTATCCACGAACGGGACGAAAGTCTTGAAAGCTATTACGTAAGTCTGTTAGGAGGTGGCGCCAATGAATAAACTGATTGCCGCTCATTTGATGCGTTTAAAGAAAGACAAGTGCTTCTGGATCTGCACCCTGTTTACCATTTTTATAGCAGTTTACCGGAATCTGGACTCCTATTCTATGTCAAAGGAATACAACTATACCTGTACCCTGGAGTCTGTTTTCTTTCCCTTTGTGATGTTGATGGCGATGCTTTCTCCTGTTTTCTGCAGTCTGTTTTTAGGTACGGAATTCAGCGACGGAACCATCCGCAATAAGCTGACCGTAGGACATGACCGGATCAGCATCTACCTGTCCGACCTGATCGTGTGCAGCATCACAAATATCCTTTTGTGCATTGCCTACATCATTCCCTGCCTTTGCCTTGGAATACCTTTGTTCGGCTTTTTTACCTTCAGCCTGCAGATGATTCTGATCCAGATGGGCTGCAGCCTTATACTTGCCATAGCCTATGCCGCCCTTTATACCGCAGTTGCCATGCTGAACCAGAATCGTGCCGTCACCGCTGTCATCTGCATCATGGGCATGTTTCTGCTGTTCTTCTTCGGCACACTCCTCTACTCCCGCTTAAACGAGCCGGAAACCTATGGTTCCTATACCATTATGACCGAAGCCGGAGAAGTGATCCAGGAAGAAGCATCCCCAAATCCCTTTTATGTGGGCGGTGCCAGGCGTGCTATATATGAATTTCTGGTTGAAGCCCTTCCCAGCGGTCAGACTGCCATGCTTTCTTCCCCTGAATCGCCGCTCTACGGCACAGATACCGAAAAGCCCCCGCGGCTTATTCTGTACTCTTCCATGATCAGCCTGCTTTCCACCGGTTTGGGCATATATTTTTTCAGAAAAAAAGACATTAAGTAAAGGAATCCTATGATGGAAATAAAATTATGGATTTTAATTGGAATTCTTATTTGGGTAATCCTGCTGATGGGAATTAAGATCTATCTTCTCCAAAAATCGGCAAGAGAAATCAGAGACGGGCTTGCAGACAAGCTCGCCTCTGAAACCAATACCCTGATCGACATTTCAAGCCGCGACCGCCACATGCGCAGCCTTGCCGCCGATCTCAACGGACAGCTTGCCCGGCTGCGCCGCGAAAGGCTGCGCTTTCAGCAGGGAAATCTTGAAATTGCAGAAACCATAACCAACATTTCCCACGATTTAAGAACGCCCCTGACCGCCATATACGGTTATCTGGATCTCCTCAAAAGGACGACTCACCCCGAAGACTCCGCCCGTTATCTGGCGATCATTGAAAACCGCATTGACGCCCTAAAGCAAATGACAGAAGAACTTTTCCGCTATTCCGCTGCTTCTTCCGCCATCCAGGATACGCTTTATGAAGAAATTATATTGAACAATTTCCTGGAAGAAATCCTCTCCGCCTATTATGCCGCACTAAAAGACAGGCAAATCTCCCCTCAGATCACAATGCCTCAGGAAAAAGTCATCCGCTTTTTAAACAGAAACGCCCTTTCCCGCATCTTTGCTAATATCATCAGCAACGCCATCAAATACAGCGGCGGCGACTTAACCATCACCCTGTCCAAAGAAGGCGTCATCACCTTTTCCAATCACGCTCCGGGCTTAAACGAGCTGACAGTTATGAGACTCTTTGACCGCTTCTATACCGTTGAAACTGCATCAAAGTCCACTGGGCTCGGACTCTCCATCGCCAAAGAACTAACGGAACAGATGGAAGGAACCATACAGGCAAGATACAAGAATCAAGTGCTGTGCATTGAGGTTTACTTTCCTGAAAAGATCTGACGTATTTAAAAAAATCCGGGAACCTTTTAGCTCTTCTGGCAATCTTATAAGTAAAAGCCGGCAAAATGAAATGCAGTTGTCAGGAGGTGATACACATCTGTTATGGATCATGAAACATTTACCACACTGGTTCGGCAGTATACCCCAAATATGTACAGGCTTTCCTATGGCATGCTCCGCAGTGGTGCGGACGCCGAGGATGCTGTCAGCGAGGCAGTGCTGAAGGCATGGGAAAACCTGGAAAAACTGAAAAAGCCGGAATGCTTTAAGGCATGGATCATGCAGATTACCGCCAATGAGGCGCGTAAAATTTACCGCCACACAAGGAAGGTGAGCTGTATGGAGTCCATGGAGGAAATAGCGCCGGTTTTTGCGGATGAATATCATGAACTCTGGGATGCGGTGATGAAGCTGGACGAGCGGTACAGGGCAGTCATTATTTTATATTTTTATGAAAGCCTGTCCCTTAAGGAAATTGGTAAAGCGCTTCATATTGCGGAGGGAACCGTGAAATCCCGGCTTTCCAGGGGGAAAAGGATGTTAAAGGAGATGCTGTAAGATTAGCTGCCAGATTCCCCGGTTTGCGGATATCCGGCAGTATGGAGGAAGAATATGAGCAGTCATTGGGAAAGGAAATTATTTGAAATGGCAGGGAAGGAACAGATGATCGTGCCAGAATCCCTGAACACAAAAATAGAAAGGCTGATCTCGGCAACCGGGGGTGCAAAAAGTGAAATAGATACAAGACCCAGGTTAAAGAGGCGGGCTGTTTTTAAAAAGACCATTGTCCTGGCGGCAGCCATGACAATGCTATTTTCTATCACTGCCATGGCGTCAGTAGGCGCTTATCGTCAGAGGATGGAGGCAATGAATCAGGAAAAGCTGGAAGAATATTTCAGGCAAATCTACCGTTCTAAATTGCCTGCCGACAATTATAACCGCCCTTATTATAAGTCAGAGCAAAACAGGATGAAAGAGCTTTCCGCTTCTTATGAGGAGCAGGGACTTTTCCCTGAGGGCGAGCTTATCATGCTGGATGCGGCGGAAGATTATACGGGAAAGAAGATAGGATTTTTGAAGGACACCAGCACCTTCTTTTTCCCGGAAAAGGAAATGAGCGATGAGGAGCTTTTGCAGATCATTGATTTTATCCATAAAAGGGATTACAGCCTGCAAAGAATGAATGAGATGATTGCGGCTGGAGAAGCCAAAACTTTGGATGAGTCAGCTTTTGAGGCGACGCCGGAGGCGGTAACGGAGTCTTCTGTTCTGCAAAGTGATGCCGTGACAGATCCGGGACAGGAACTTATAATTCCTTATACAGGGGATTTGCCTCTGCTTAGTATGGCGGCAGGGAATGATTGCATTTTCCTGACCGGATGGAATGAGGTTCACCGTATGAAGATCGGAAGCAGTGATTCAGAACTGTTTTTTGATGATTTTGATCATAGAACAAGGATTACGGCTCTATGCCAGGATCAGAAGGATCATGTTTATCTGGGACTGATGCAGCAGAAGGAATACGGAAATTGGGAATGCTGTCTTTGGGTGTTAAACGCGGAGGGGAATTTTTTAAGGGAAATTGATTTATCTCCTTATATGTCCTTCGGTGGTATTACCATTGCAGGGGAAAAAAGCAATGGTTTTATCCGCCATATAGTGGTGGATGAGAAGGGGCTGCTTTACCTGAGAGGCGCAGGATTTCAGGATGCAGACATCCTGCTGATTTTAGACACGGACGGAAATCTGGTTTCCCGTATTGATGAGAATGCGTATAGTGCCGGTCTTACCTGTGGCATTGGGATTGGACGGGATAAAAGGGTATATACAGCCATTTTCGACAGAGAGCACCGCCTATGCATTGCCGCCGTAAATCCAAAAGAAGGACGGCTGGAGGATGTCTCAGTGGGAATCGTGCCGGAAGATACCATCAGTTTTGATCTTGTGGCTAAGGGATATGATGCAGACTTCGTGCTCTGGGGCTACAGCGGAATCTTTTCCTATAATATAGGAGAAGAAAGGGCGGTCTGTGTCATGCCCGCCTGGGAGACGCCCTGTGATGTGGAAGGGACACTCTGCTGCGCCCTGCCGGATGGTCGGATTGTGTTGGCAGCCTGCCCGGAGAGAAAAACTGTGACAGATACCGATGGAACAGAGCGGAAAGAGTGGGTTCCGGAGAAGACCTGTTTTTATTATCTACCGGGACTCAGGCAGCAGTAAAATGAATTGCTTTATGAAAGATTATAAAGGGAAGTGGAAAAAGCAGCGGATGCTACGTCTGCTGCTTTTTCCAATGTTGTTCCAGAATCGGAGACATACAACCTCATAGCAAAGGCTTTATAGACTGTCTTCAAAATGTCTTCAAAATGAAGACTCCTTGAACAGACTGTATCAGCCGGCGAAAATATTATAAAAAACAAGGTATCGTCATAGGTATCTTGTTTTTTATTTAAAAAATACCGTCAACCACTATTTAAAGGTTTTACAGCGCATTGGTGAGTAAATATAAAAGTTTAAGCCTGCACCTCCCCTATTTCCTTGTCTGATAAATGCCTGGCGTCCAGGCTGTCACCAAGCACTTAGTGAGGTGGATTTTTTGTCTGTCCAACCTGACGCATATCAAAACTGACAGATAAAAATTGTAGCGAACTTAGTGCGGCTGACTGATACGGTTATTAAAAATCACTGTTTGTTGCATGAGTATTATTTACAAGCCAGTCTTTTAAAATTTTATTGATGTATTGGCTAAATGAACGGTCGTCTTTTTCTGCTAAATCTTTTATTTCCTTTATTACATTGTCATCAAGTGTTATGCTTACTTTCGTTTTTAATGGTTTCATCATGGTTACTCCTTTTTATTAAAAGCATATCATCTTGGGGGAGGAAATATTGAAAAGTAGCTTTAAGTAGTATATAGTAATATAAAGTAAGATTTTTGGTGATTGTGTCCTGTAGAATACTAAACTAACAATTAACCATAATAAAGAAAAAACAATTTTATATCATGGAGGTATACTTATGAAGAAACTTTACAAAATTTTAGCAGTAACCTTTGCAGTGGCACTTATCTTAGCTTCACCTGCGGCAATTATCACAAGCCATGCACAGGGACTTAACATCGATGCGCCAAATAATGATTCAGATAATGGTGAAGCTCCTAGCGATTTTTATGGGGATTCAAGTTCAAGCGACAGCGGTTCGAGCTATGGCGACGGTCTTGGATTCAATCCTGATTCACCGACTTATGTTGATGATTCTGAACCAATGCACAGCGACAGCGGTTCGAGCTCTAATGAATCCAGCACGCCCGCTCCTGCTCCCAGTGTAAACAGCAGTCCATCCAACAGCGGTTCCAACGAATCCAGTGAACCTGCACCGGCTCCCAGTTATAACAGCAATTCATCCGACGCCAGCTCTAATAACAGCGGTTCATCCAGCAGTGTTTCCACAAGCAACCATAGCACTGCAAAGAGCGTTAACGACATTACCGTAAATGTGACAGGCGGTCAGAAATTCCGCATCGTTATGAGCA
>DKYT01000043.1:0-8822 GCA_002492465.1 Lachnospiraceae bacterium UBA7093
GTTCAGAACGTCGTGAGACAGTTCGGTCCCTATCCGGCGCGAGCGCAGGATATCTGAGAGGAGCTGTCCTTAGTACGAGAGGACCGGGATGGACGGACCGCTGGTGTATCTGTTGGGGACCAACCCCATGGCAGAGTAGCCAAGTCCGGAGGGGATAAACGCTGAAGGCATCTAAGCGTGAAGCCCCCCTCAAGATGAGATATCCGTATCAAAAGATGAAGGTCCCTTGAAGACTACAAGGTAGATAGGTCTGGGGTGTAAGCACAGCAATGTGTTAAGCTGACAGATACTAATAGACCGGAAGCTTGACCACAGAAAAGCCTGCGGCTTTTCTTGGGAAAGAAAGCCTATGGCTTTCTCCGAAAAGAAGAAAAGCTGTAAAAGGAGCTGGAAGCATAGTATTGAATTTGGTATTCGGTTTTGAAGGGATGACCCTTTATATAGAATAAGAAAAATAAAAGCAGTGGAAACTGCTTTTTTTTTATTGTTTGGATGAAAGATGTATGATATAATTTGGAAGAAGGTAAACGCGGGTATTTAACCTGAAGAGAATGAGGTGGAAAAAATGGATACAAAAATTCTTCTTGAAAACGGAACGAATGAGTTAGAGGTATTGGAGTTTTTACTGGATGGAAATGCTTATGGAATTAATGTTGCAAAGATTAAGGAGATTACTCCTTATCAAGAGGTGACGCCTGTGCCGAATTCCCATCCCAGTATCGAAGGAATCTTTATGCCGAGAGACGTTATGATCACGGCGATTGATCTTAAGAATTGCCTTCAAAGAGGCATGTCGGAAAAAGGCGGGATGTTTATTATAACCACCTTTAATAAATTGGATATTGCTTTTCATGTTGATTCAGTGTTGGGAATCCACAGGGTTTCTTGGAAGGATATTCTCAAACCGGGCGCTACCGTATCAATGGCGGAGCAGAGCATCTCAACCGGTATTGTAAAATTGGACAATCGTCTTGTTATTATTCTTGATTTTGAAAAGATTGTGACGGATATCAATCCTGAGATTGGTCTTAAGGTAAGCGAGATTGATGAGATGGGTGAGAGAGGAAGAAGCGACGTTCCGATTTTGATTGCGGAGGATTCCGTTCTCTTAAATCGTTTGATCGTAGATTCCTTAAAGAAAGCGGGTTACAGCAATTTGACTCACACCTGTAACGGACAGGAGGCTTATGATCTGATTACCGAATGGAAGAAGAAAGACAGATTAAAGGAGAAGGTTCAGTGTATTATTACAGATATAGAGATGCCTCTTATGGATGGTCACAGACTCACCAAGCTGGTAAAAGAGGATGAGAAAACAAAGGATATTCCGATCATTATCTTCTCATCTCTGGTAAATGACGAGATGAAGAAAAAGGGTGAAGCTTTAGGAGCGAATGCACAGTTGTCCAAGCCGGAAATAGCGAACCTCGTAAGAGTAATTGACAATTTGGTAGGTCATGAGGAATAAGCAGTTTTTACATAAAGCCGGAAGTGTTTCCGGCTTTTTTGTTACGATAAACCGGCTCGCAAAGCGTGGCGGCGTTCGTTGCGAACGTCGCCAGCGAAGCGCTCGCTGCTGATTGGTATAGGTAGGAATAGGAAAGAAAAATGATAGAGCATGTAGCGGAAACAATAAAAGGTGCAGATCTTGTCCTGGTAGGTTTGGGAGAGGAGATGGATGCCTTGAAGGAAGGCAGAAAGGAAGAAGGCAGCTGGCTTCTTCCTTTTGAAGATAAAATCAGGATAGAAGAGCTGGCGGAAGAAAAGGGACAGTGCTATAGGGATTTGGCGGTATGTTTGGAAAACAAGAATTATTTCATTGTGACTTTATGCCAGGACGGTTTGATTCATCAGGGCGGTTTTTGGGAAAACCGTATCGTGGAACCCTGCGGTGGCTATGAGAAGCTACAGTGTAGCAAGGCGTGTAGTGCCGATTTGTATGAAGTACCTGAGAAACTGATGGAGCAGGTAAAAATCTTTTTGGAAAGAGAAACGGAAAGCGCTGTGCCGGAAGAACCTGTATGTCCCAAATGCGGTAGTCCATTGGTATTTAACAGAGTCAATGCTCCCTGTTATGTGGAGGAAGGTTATCTGGAAAAATGGATGCAGTATAAGAAATGGCTTCAGGGAACAGTGAATAAAAGCGTCTGTCTTTTGGAACTGGGAGTGGGGATGAAATATCCGTCGGTAATCAGATGGCCTTTCGAGAAGATTGTATTTTTTAATCAAAAGGCGGAACTTTTCAGAGTACATAGCCGTTTATACCAGATATCGGAAGAAATTAAGGGAAGAAGTCAGGGAATAAGACAGTGTCCGGAAGAATTTTTAAAGGAATTGTCTAAAGCCTTTTAGTGTGATAAACTATGTTTGTGCTGTCGGTTTGGAAACAAATAGCTAAGATAAAAAGGAAAGTAGAGGACTATCAATGGCTGTTGATGAAGAATATCTTGACAATTTATTAAAGACAATGACGGATAGCGAGGAGAAGGAGACAGCGGAAAAATCGTCTCTGGAAGCGGGAACAGGCTTGGAAGGAGGAGCAGCTTATGATCTGCAGAGCCTTTTAGGAGACGCTGACACAATAGATAAGGGTTCTTCGGGAATGTTGGAGGAAGCTTTGTCTAATGATGATGATTGGAAATTTAGCCTGGATGATATCCTTGCCCAAGCGGATGGAGGAAATGCAGAAGGGGATGGCGGGCATGTAGTCGATCTTTCAAATTGGGAAAAGGAAGAACCGTCCGCTGTTGAAGAATCTGCCCAGCAGGAGATGGCAGATGCAGGTACAGATATAGATATAAGCGCGGATGTAGATGCGGTGACAGATGGAGCTACAGATATTGATGCAGGCATGGATACAGATATAAGTACAGGTGACGTTGATGTGTCCGAATCCTTTACGGATGAACCTGTGATCGGTGAGGACTGGGGCACGGCGGAATTCTCTGAAAGTGGCAATGAGGATATCCCGGCTGACGTTGATACCGGAATGGGTATGCCGGATTTTGCCTATGAGGATATGGCAGGCGGTGAGGAGGAGCCGGTCAGCCTTGATAACATAAATGAAAGCGATGACGTTGAGGCTTACGCAGAGGAGGAAAACGCAGATTTGGCGGATTCTTCTGAAAGCATGGCGGATACGGACTCAGAGCTGGCTGAAATCAACGGCTTGTTGAAGAATACAGAGAAACGGGATGCGGCTGATGATGATATGCTGGCGCTTCTCGAAGGCGTTGACACGATTCAAATGGATAACAGCTACGATGAAGACGATACCGTGTTTGATATTTTTGCCGAAGGAGCATTAGGAGAGGAAAGCGGTGATCAGGGGGAAGCTGGCGGCGAAGGTTCTAAAGGAGATAAAAAGAAAAAGAAGAAAGGGAAGCTTTTTGGAAAGAAAAGCAAGAAAGAGGCGGCTGCACCGGAAGAAAAGGAGAATGCCGCGCCGGATGAGCTTGATTTAGATCACTTATTCAATGAAGCATTGGGAAGCGGCGAGGATAGACAGGAGAAGAAAAAGGCGGGCTTCTTTACAAGAGCGATGGAGTATCTTACCCAGGAAGAGGACGACTGGGAGGATGAACTGAAAGAAAACGCGGAAAGCTCGGATGGAACGGAGGAAAAAGCTTCCGCGAAAGATAAGAAAAAGAAGAAAGCAGACAAAAAGAAGAAAAAAGGCAAGAATAAGGAAGCGGAAGAGGGCGCAGAAGAAAACGGGGAGGAGGAAGGAGAAGGCGCTCCTAAATCCAAGAAGAAACCCAAAAAAGAAAAGAAGGAAAAGAAAGAAAAGCCGCCGAAGGAGAAGATTAAATCGGTTAAGGTCCTGAGTACCAAAAAACTTCTGGTGCTGATTGCTTTTTGCGCTACTATTGTAGCAAGCGTTTTAGTCCTTGCGAATTTCCTTCCGGAGTATGCAGATAAGCAGGAGGCGCGCGACGCCTTTTATGAAGGGGATTATGAGAAGGTTTATCAATTGCTTTATGATAAACAGCTAAATGACAGCGACCGGATTGTTTTTGGCAGGGCAAGGGTTTTGCTGAAGCTGGAAAGAAAACTACAATCTTATGAAAATAATATTGCTTTGGGCAGAGAAGTGGAAGCGGTTGATGCGCTTATGCGGGGAATGAAATGCTATGAAGAGTTGATCGTTTCTGATGTGTATGGCGCCCGGGAAGAGCTGGACGCAATATATGGGCAGATTTGCGGGCTTTTGAATCAGTATGGGGTTACCCCTGAGGAAGCTGCCCAGATCAACGCTTATGACGAGATAACCTATACGAAGCAGCTCCATGCCCTTGTGGAGGGCGCCGGGTTTACTGCGCCGGGCGGAGAAGAACCTGCGCAGGAGCCTTCCGCGCCTCAGGATCTTTTGCCTGAGGAAGAGGATGCGCTTCCGTAAGAAGTGCGGAAATGAGGAGGACTATGACAGGGATTATTGATTATGATGCGGGCAATATTAAAAGCGTAGAGAAGGCGCTTCTCAAATTAGGGGAAGAGGCAGTGATTACAAGAGACAGAAATACGCTTTTAAATGCCGACAGGGTAATTTTGCCCGGTGTAGGCGCTTTTGGAGATGCCATGGATAAACTTCGGTCTTATGGGCTGGAGGAGGTAATTCATGAATTAGTAGATAAAAATATTCCCTTTTTGGGAATTTGTCTGGGGCTGCAGCTTTTGTTTGAAGAAAGCGCTGAAAGCGCCGGAATAAAGGGACTGGGGCTGCTTCCCGGAAGAATTCTGCGAATACCGGACGAGGCGGGGGTTAAGGTGCCTCATATCGGATGGAATTCTCTCAGTTTTCCCAGAAAGAGCAGACTGTTTGCAGGAATAGAGGAAGGCGCTTATGTATATTTTGTGCACTCTTATTATCTGAAGGCATCGGATCAGGGGATTGTAACCGCGGAAACGGAATATGGAACCTGTATTCACGCATCGATTGAGAAAGATAATATTTTTGCCTGTCAGTTTCACCCTGAGAAAAGTTCCCAGGTGGGGCTTTCCATATTGAAGAATTTTATCAACATAGACAGGGTATAAAATCAGGATCTGTCATAGAAGCAGAGAAGGAGCGGACAATGCATACAAAAAGAATTATTCCCTGTCTGGATGTAAACAACGGAAGAGTTGTGAAGGGCACGAATTTTGTGAACCTTAGAGATGCCGGGGATCCGATCGAAGTGGGAAAAGCTTACGATCAGGCAGGAGCGGACGAACTGGTTTTTCTGGATATTACGGCGTCCTCCGATGCGAGAGAGATTAAGACAGAAATGGTAAGGAAGGTTGCCGAGACGGTTTTTATCCCCTTTACAGTGGGGGGCGGGATCAGAACCGTGGAGGATTTTAAAATGATTCTCAGGGAGGGAGCGGATAAGGTGGCAGTTAATTCAGCCGCCATCATGCGCCCGGAGCTTATCAGCGAAGCGGCGGATAAATTTGGCAGCCAGTGCGTTGTGGTGGCAATCGATGCCCGGAAAAGAGAGGACAAAACAGGCTGGAATATTTATAAAAACGGCGGGCGTGTGGATGTGGGAATCGATGCGGTGGAATGGGCAATGAAGGCGGAGCGATTGGGCGCCGGAGAAATTCTGCTGACCAGCATGGACTGTGACGGCACCAAGGAGGGGTATGATATTGCCCTTACGAAAGCGGTAACGGATCACGTTTCCATTCCTGTGATCGCTTCAGGGGGAGCAGGAGAAAAGGCACATTTTTATGAAGCGCTTGAAAAGGGAGGAGCGGAAGCCGTTCTTGCCGCATCCCTGTTTCACTATAAAGAACTGGAAATTGTAGACCTGAAAAAGTATCTCAGAGAAAGAGGCGTATCGGTGAGACTCTAAAGAGAAAAGAGGAAAAGCTATGGCAATGATTGAGAACGACTGGCTGGAGTATATTCAAGGCGAGTTCAGAAAGCCCTATTACAGGGAATTATATACATTCGTAAAGAAGGAGTATAGCACCCATGTGATTTATCCTCCTGCCGATGATATTTTTAATGCGTTTCACTTTACCCCTCTTAGTAAGGTTAAGGTGTTGATTTTAGGGCAGGATCCTTATCATGGAGATCATCAGGCGCATGGGCTTTGCTTTTCGGTACTGCCTGACCAGCCGGAAATTCCCCCTTCCCTTCAAAATATTTACAAGGAGCTTCAGGACGATCTGGGATGTGAAATACCCAATAACGGCTACCTGAAAAAGTGGGCGGATCAGGGTGTGCTGATGCTCAATACGGTGTTGACAGTGCGCGCGCACCAGGCCGGCTCCCACCAGGGAAAAGGCTGGGAGCAATTTACGGACGCCATCATTCAGGCGGTAAATGCACAGGACAGACCTGTGGTATATTTGCTGTGGGGAAAGCCTGCACAGAGTAAAATTCCCATGCTTACAAATCCTAAGCATCTCATTTTAAAAGCGCCCCATCCAAGCCCATTATCAGCCTACAGAGGATTTTTTGGATGCAGACATTTCAGCCAGACCAATGACTTCCTGTCAAGACACGGGGTGGAGCCGATTGACTGGCAGATTGAGAATCTGTAAGGCGGCAGGGCGCTGAAATATAAAATTTTGGTTGACAAAGTATCCGGTTTTTACTATAGTATTCCTGTAAAGAACTACTAGTAAAACCGGATGTTTTTTATTTACGATAAACCGAATGTTTTGTCCGGAGGAGGTGCGGAAGGGGATGGAAGATAACGGAGCGCTGGAAAAATTAGGCTTATTTGGTCTTACAAGGCAGGAGGCAAATATTTACCTGTGCTTATTCCGCCAGGGAGAGCAGAACGGCTACGAGGTGGCAAAACATACGGGTATTTCCCGTTCCAATGTTTACAGTGCCCTTTCGGCGCTGACTGACAAGGGCGCCGCCTATCTGATAGAGGGAAGCTCCAGCAAGTATATGGCTGTTCCTATTGAGGTGTTTTGTGAGAACAAGATACAAAGCCTGACCAGAGAAAAGGAATATTTAAAAAAGCATATTCCTTCTGTAAAAAAGAAAGAGATCGGCTACCTCACCATCACAGGATGCCGGAATATTTGGGACCAGATGCTGGAAATGATCAGAACCGCCGATAAAAGAGTTTACTTTTCTGCCGCTTTGGGTGTGATAGAAAAGCTCAGAAAAGAGCTTTCGGAGGCAGTTGCAAAGGGCATTAAGGTTGTTTTGATAACCGATGGCAAAGTGGACGGCTTAGAAGGGAGCATATGGTATGTAGGGGGAGCGAGAGAAAACAGCATCAGACTGATCGTTGACTCGGAATATGCACTGACGGGAGAAATAACAGGTAGTAAGGAAGATACCTGTCTGTATACAGGACAGAAAAATTTTATTACCGTGTTTAAAGATACGCTTCGAAATGAAATGAAGCTGATACAGTTAGAAGGAGGAGAAATACATGAATAAGATACCTTTTATTTCAAAGGAGAAGGCGGAAGAGATTGCAAAGGAGTATCCCACGCCTTTCTATTTGTATGATGAAAAGGGAATTCGGGAAAATGCCAGAGCGGTAAAGGAGGCGTTTGCGTGGAATCCCGGGTTTAAAGAATATTTTGCGGTTAAGGCGACCCCTAATCCATGCCTGATACAGATCTTAAGAGAATACGGCTGCGGCTGCGACTGTTCTTCTTTGACGGAGCTGATGCTCAGTAAGGCAATCGGAGCCACAGGCGAGGATATTATGTTTTCTTCCAATGACACGCCGGCACAGGAATATGCCTATGCCGCTAAGCTGGGGGCAATTATCAACTTGGATGATATTACCCATATTGATTTTGTGGAAAACATATTGGGAAAGCTTCCGGAAACCATGAGCTGCCGTTATAATCCTGGGGGTGTGTTTCAAATGAGCAACGGCATTATGGACAATCCCGGGGACTCAAAATACGGTTTCACCACGGAGCAGATGTTTGAAGGGTTTCGGATATTGAAAGAAAAAGGAGTGAAGAATTTCGGTATTCACGCTTTCCTTGCAAGCAATACGGTGACCAACGAATATTATCCGGTTTTGGCAAAGCAGCTGTTTACCCTTGCAGTTCAGCTGGAACGGGAAACAGGCGCTCATATTCAGTTTATTAACCTTTCCGGCGGTGTGGGCATTCCTTATCAGCCCGATCAGGAGGGGAATGATATCAGAGTGATCGGCGAAGGGGTACGCCAAGTGTTTGAAGAAATTCTGGTTCCTGCCGGAATGGGGGATGTTTCCATTTATACGGAAATGGGACGATTCATGATGGGTCCTTACGGGCAGCTGGTGACCAGGGTGCTTCACGAAAAGCATACCCACAAAGAATACATCGGCGTAGATGCCTGCGCAGTGAATCTTATGCGTCCTGCCATGTATGGCGCTTATCATCATATCACTGTACTGGGAAAGGAGAATGCTCCCTGCAAATGGAAATATGATATTACCGGTTCTCTTTGTGAAAACAACGATAAATTTGCCGTGGACAGAATGCTTCCCCGGATAGAAAAGGGAGATTACCTGGTAATACATGATACAGGCGCCCACGGATATGCAATGGGATATAATTATAACGGTAAGCTGAAATCGGCGGAGCTGCTTTTGAAGGAAGACGGAAGTGTGGAGATGATCAGAAGAGCGGAAACACCGGAGGATTATTTCGCAACTTTGGACTGCTTTCCTGTCTATCAGAATCTGAAGGAAGAATTAAAAGGGGAATAAAAAATTCTGAGGCAAAAAATTTATTATAAAAACTTGCCAACAGAGGTAGGGTGTGCTATTATATAATTCGGTTGTAAACCAATGAATTAGCCGGCGTGTCGGAATGGCAGACGAGGCAGACTCAAAATCTGTTGTGGGCAACCACGT
>DKYT01000043.1:9130-58309 GCA_002492465.1 Lachnospiraceae bacterium UBA7093
TTCAAGTCCCACCGCCGGCAGTATAGTAATTTCCCAATATTTTACTTAAAACAAGGTGTAAGGTCTAAAAGGCTTTACACTTTTTTTAACGATAAGCCGGCTCACGAAGTGTGACGGTGTTCGTTGCGATAAGCCGGCTCACGAAGTGTGGCGGTGTTCAATTGCGAAAACTTACGGGAAACAGTCCGCCGTTGTGAATTTGTGCAAAAAAAGGAAGTATAATTTGTATAAATGCATAAAAAAATAAGCAATAATGTCATAATTGTAAACGTTTTCGTGAAATAAATTTCAAAATGCTTGACAATTATTGGGCAAATTGCTAATATATAAACATAAAGGAAATATATGGGGTGTTACTGTACGGCAGGCAAAACCAAATTTTGTAAATTAATCACATTAAGTAGATTGTTTTATAAGATTTGGTTTTTTTATTACGATAAGCCGGCTCGCAAAGCGTGGCGGTGTTCGTTACGATAAGCCGGCTCGCAAAACGTGGCGGCGTTCGTTTAGAAAATGAATCAAAGGCAATATGCAGAGAAGTTATGGAAATCACGAAGATAATCAATAATAATGTAGTGTCATGCATCGACCCAAACGGCAGAGAGCTTGTGGTTATGGGAAAAGGTATAGGGTTTGGAAAAAAGGCAGGACAGACAATTGATGAAAATTCAGCAGAAAAGATTTTCAGGATGGATAATCAGGACAGCCTGGAAAAATTCAAAGAATTGCTTTCCAATATACCTATAGAGTATGTCCAGCTTTCCAATGATATAATTGCCTACGCGAAAACTTCTGTGGGAATAAGATTGAATCAAAATGTATACCTTACATTGATAGATCATATCCATTTTGTAATCGAAAGGTTTAAGGAACAAAGACATTTTGAAAACGCGCTGTTTGAAGAGATCAGGCTGTTCTATTCCAAAGAATATCTGGTTGGGAAATATGCTCTTCGCTTGATCGAAGAGAGGATGGGATTGTGTATGCCGGACGACGAGGCGGCATCCATAGCATTGCACCTGGTGAATGCAGAATATGACGCCAGAATCAGCGACACTTTTCACATGACGGTTATGATCCGTGAGATGATGGAGCGCATAGAAGAAAAATTCCCTCAGTTTGAAGAAAAATCCATGCATAAGGATTGGCTGGTCAGCAATCTGAAGTATATGGCGCACCGGTTGATGAATTTCCCCTCGATAGAGGGACCCAACGAGGAAGAGTATCAAAATGTGATCCAAAGGGTCTGCAAGGAAGAGTGCGAGCTGGTTGACAGCTTAAACGATTTTTTATTTCAAAAATATCACTACTCCATGACAACGGAGGAAAAAATGTATCTTGCCATAAGTATTAAAAGAACAAGAGATACTTACAGTTCTTAAAAATGGCGGAAGGAAAAGCCCCGCAGGATACGGGAAGCGGGCAAAAAATAAAGATGGGAGAAAACGGGATGGGATTATTTGATTTCATGAAGGGCAAAAAGGGAACAGAAATTGGCGCGCCGGTTAAAGGGGAGTGTATTCCCATTAGCAAGGTGGCGGATCCCACTTTTGCAGAGGAAATTTTAGGTAAGGGAATGGCGATTATGCCTGCGGAAGGTAAGATTTATGCACCGGCTGACGGAGTAATTACCACTGTTTTCCCGACAGGGCATGCAGTAGGAATGACCACGGCTGAGGGAGTGGAAATTTTAATCCATGTGGGGTTGGATACGGTGCAGCTGAAAGGGCAGTTTTTTACCATTGTTGCAGAGGCGGATCAGAAAGTAAAAAAAGGAGATCTTCTTCTGGAAGCAGATCTGGAACAGATCAGCAGCGCAGGGTACGATACGGTGACGCCTGTTGTTATTTGCAACAGTACTGATTTCGCCGAGATCCGGTGTAAGACGGAAGGGCTTGTGGAGGTAGGAGAGGAAGTAATTACCTGCCAGAAATAAGCGGGAAATGTAAAAGGCGCTGTAAGCGCAAAATTCAGATTCAGGTAGATAGACCGGATGAAAAAGCCGTTGCGAAAACGGCAGGGGGTTTTCTGAAGGCAATCTATAGAAGCAAAAAACAAAGATCATTTCGTGGCTAGGGCGAAATGGAAAGACAAGGGGGTAAATTTTTATGATGAAGTATTTGCAAAAACTTGGTAAATCACTGATGCTTCCGGTAGCATGTTTACCAATATGCGGTATCCTGATGGGAATCGGATATGCGCTCTGTCCGGCAACTATGCAGGGCGGTGAAATGAGCGGCTTTTTGAATCTTTTGGGATTCTTCCTTGTTAAGGCAGGGGGAGCGCTGATTGACAATATGGCACTGCTTTTTGTAATCGGTGTTGGCGTTGGAATGGCGGATGATCACGACGGTACGGCAGGACTTGCAGCATTTGCATCCTGGCTGATGATCACAAATCTGCTTGCTACAGGCACAGTTTCCACGTTGATGCCTTCTATTCTGGAAAGCACATCCAAGACACTTGCTTTTGATAAGATTGCAAACCCGTTTATCGGTATTCTTGCAGGTATTATCGGAGCAACCTGCTACAATAAGTTTAAATCAACGAAATTACCGGATTGGCTGTCATTCTTCAGCGGCAAGCGCTGCGTAGCGATTATTTCCGGTGTTGTTTCCATCGTTGTTGCAGCAATTTTACTGTTCGTATGGCCGATCGTATTCGGTGCGCTGATCGCAGTAGGTCAGGGAATCGTTGGACTGGGTCCTGTGGGCGCAGGTATCTATGCATTCCTGAACAGATTGCTGATTCCTACAGGTTTACATCATGCATTGAACAACGTATTCTGGTTTGATACCATTGGTCTTGGCGATCTGTCCCACTTCTGGGCTGGAGAAACAAGCGCTGACGTTTCCTGGAGTCTTGGTATGTATATGTCAGGCTTCTTCCCTTGTATGATGTTTGGTATTCCTGGCGCCGCTCTTGCTATGATTCAGACGGCAAAGGAAGGCAAGAAGAAAGTTGCAATCGGTCTGGTAGCTTCCGCTGCAGTTTGTGCATTTGTCTGCGGCGTTACAGAGCCTTTTGAATTCGGTTTCATGTTCCTGGCACCTGCATTATATTTGATTTATGCATTGTTATATGGTATCTTTACAGTAGTTACCGTAATTTTGGGATTCAGAGCAGGTTTCAGCTTCTCCGCAGGCGCAACCGATCTTATTTTCTCAGCTTCACTGCCAGCAGCAGAAAAGACATGGTTGATCATTCCTCTTGGAATTGCAGCATTTGTAGTATTCTATCTGGTATTCCGTTTCGCAATTGTGAAATTTGATTTAAAGACACCTGGTAGAGAAGATGATGATCTGGAAGCAGAGAAGAAGGTTGTTCTCTCCAACGATAACTTTACAGAGGTTGCTAAGATCATTCTGGAAGGTCTCGGAGGAAAAGGAAATGTGAAGTCTCTTGATAATTGTATCACAAGACTTCGTCTGGAGATCAATGATTACACGCAGATCGACGAAAAGAAAATTAAGTCAGCTGGTGTTGCCGGCGTTATGAGACCCAGCAAAAATGCGGTTCAGGTAATCGTAGGTACCAAGGTACAATTCGTTGCTGACGAAATGAAGAAGATGTTATAAGGTATTATGAAATTTTCAATGTAATACCGAAATCCTAGCATGTCGGAGGTCCTTTCCGGGACCTCCGGTATTTTCGTCCAATGAGCCGACTCGCAAGGCGCGTCGGCGTTTGTTACAATGGCAATTAGAACAACGCGGAAAGCGAAATGTTCATTGCATAAGAAAGGAGTACAGAAAATGAAAATCGTAAAGGCAAAAGATTACAAGGACATGAGCAGAAAGGCGGCAAATATTATTTCCGCCCAGGTAATCATGAAACCCAACTGTGTGTTGGGGCTTGCTACCGGCTCTACCCCCATCGGGACCTATGAGCAGCTGGTGGAGTGGTACAATCAGGGAGACTTGGACTTTGGACAAGTGACAACCGTCAATTTGGACGAGTACAAGGGACTTACAAAGGAGAACGATCAAAGTTATTATTACTTTATGAACGACAAACTGTTTTCCAAAGTGAATGTGAATAAGGAGAGAACTTTCCTGCCGGACGGCATGGAACCCGACAGTGAGAAAGCATGTAAGGCTTACAATGAAATCATTGCATCCGTAGGCGGTATTGATTTACAGCTTCTGGGGCTTGGACATAACGGGCATATCGGATTTAACGAACCTGCCGACACTTTTGAGGCGGAGACCCATTGCGTGGATCTGACGGAATCCACCATAAAGGCAAATCAGAGATTTTTTGCCTCTATTGACGAGGTACCCAAGCAGGCGTACACCATGGGAATTAAGACAATTATGCAGGCAAATAAGGTGCTGGTAGTGGTAAGCGGTGAGGACAAGGCAAAGATTGTGAAGGAAGCTTTCTTTGGCCCCATTACACCCAGGGTACAGGCTTCCGTTTTGCAGCTTCATAAAGACGTTATCGTGGTTGCAGATGAAGCGGCATTATCTCTTGTAAAATAAAAGGAAGAGGGTTATTTCTATGATTATTAAAAATGCAAGCGTTTATACGGAGGATGAGCGTTTTATTCAAAAGGATATATACATTGAAAACGACCGCTTTGTGGACTGCGAGGAGAAGGTAAGGGATAAGACCGTGATAGACGGGGAAGGCTGCTATGCCATACCGGGGCTTACGGATATTCATTTTCACGGCTGTGTGGGACACGATTTCTGCGATGGCACCCGGGAGGCAATCGATGCCATGGCGGCATATGAGGCATCCGTGGGCGTTACCAATATTGTGCCTGCAACCATGACCCTGGGCGAGGATACACTGCTTCAGATCTGCCAGACGGCGAAGGCATATGCAGAAGAAGGACCGAAAGAGAAGAAGGCAAGACTCTGCGGAATCAATATGGAAGGACCTTTTGTGGCGCCCAGCAAAAAAGGGGCACAAAACGGAGCTTATATCAGAAAACCGGATGTGGAAATGTTTGACAGGCTGAATGCCGCTTCCGGACATATGGTAAAGCTGATTGCCATTGCGCCGGAAGAAGATGGGGCAATGGAATTCATTGAGAACAGGCACGACCAGGTGGTAATGTCTCTTGCCCATACGGCAACGGATTATGATACGGCGATCCGTGCCTTTGAAAAAGGGGCAAGCCATGTAACCCATCTCTATAATGCAATGAATCCATATACCCACAGAGCGCCAGGGCTGGTCGGAGCGGCTGCAGATACCCAAAAGGTAGAGGTGGAGCTGATCTGCGACGGTGTGCATATTCATCCGGCTTCTGTGAGAACCACCTTCAAAATTTTCGGGGACGACCGCATTATACTAATCAGCGACAGCATGATGGCAACAGGACTTGAGGATGGAGACTACAGTCTGGGCGGTCAGGCTGTTAAGGTGGTTGGAAATCTTGCCACGCTTGCGGATGGCACAATTGCAGGTTCAGCAACGAATTTGATGGACTGCCTGCGGACGGCGGTGCTGAAAATGGGAATCCCGTTGGAATCCGCGGTAAAATGCGCGGCAGTGAATTCGGCAAAGAGCGTAGGCATTTATGATCAGTACGGCAGTATTACGCCGCTGAAAAAGGCGAATGTGGTATTGCTGAAAAAAGAGGATCTGGCGCTGCGTCAGGTTATTTTGGAAGGACAACTACTGTAACACAGGAGAAAACCTTTTTAAGGAGGATCACAGGAGGAATGCAGTAAAATGCTGTATTCCTCCTGTATTTACTTTGCGCCCATTTTAGTGTATATTTATTAGGGAAAGATGGCGTAGGGCATTGCAGTGAGGAACTGTTATGACATGTAAAGAAGTGGAAAAGATGATTCCATTGTTTCTTGAAGATGATCTGGATGTAGATGATCTGAGAAATTTTATGGAACATATGGATAAATGTGAAGATTGCAAGGAAGAATTGACCATTCAGTTTCTGGTTCTGGAAGGAATGGCAAGATTGGAAGATGGCAACGTATTTGACCTGCAAAATGAATTAAAATTCTGCATGGAGGATGCGGGGCATACGCTAAAGCGAAGGGAGACGATGCAGTGGATTTTATACGCCGCCCAGGGGCTGACGGTGGTTGCCGCCATTACGTTAATTGCATTGGTTGCCGTTCTTTTTTAGAGGAATGAAAAAGACAGCGTCATGGGTAAAAACGGCGCGGAAATGGGGATAAATATGGAAAAACTTGTTTTGATAGACGGGCATAGTATTTTAAACAGAGCATTTTATGGGGTACCGGATCTGACCAACAGCGCTGGGCTTCATACCAACGCCGTTTACGGCTTTTTGAATATTCTGTTTAAAATTCTGGAGGAAGAAACACCTGCCTATCTTACCGTGGCATTTGACGTGAAAGCGCCTACCTTTCGCCATGAAATATATCAGGAATATAAGGGAACCAGGAAGCCTATGCCGGAGGAACTGCGGGAGCAGGTGCCGGTATTGAAAGAGGTTCTGGGCGCTATGGGAATTAAAATGATGGAAAAGGCGGGGCTGGAAGCCGATGACATTCTTGGAACCCTGGCAAAAAGGGCGGAAAAGGAAGGACTGGAGGTTTCTCTTGTATCCGGCGACAGAGACCTTTTGCAAATTGCCACAGACCGTATCAAGATCCGAATTCCCAAGACAAAGGGAGGAAAGACGGAGATAGAGGATTATTATGCGGCGGATGTGGAGGCGAAGTATCAGGTAAATCCAACTCAGTTTATAGACTTGAAGGCACTGATGGGGGATACAGCCGATAATATTCCGGGCGTGCCTAAAGTGGGGGAAAAAACGGCAACGGAGCTGATGGTGAAATTCGGATCCCTTGACCAACTGTACGAGCGTATAGATGAGGTGAAAAAAAATGCGGTCAGGGAATCCCTGAAGGAGCATGAAGCCCTTGCCCGTCTCAGCAAGACCCTTGCAACGATCCGGGTGGACAGTCCCCTGGAATTTTCCTTAGAGGAAGCAAGGGTGCAGGATTTTTATACGGAAGAGGCTTATGTGATTTTTAAAAAGCTGGAATTTAAGAATCTTTTGTCCCGGTTTGAGAAAGGCGTTTCCAATGACAGCGTAACGGAAAAGTTTCAAAGAATAGAGGATTTATCTGCCTGTGAAAAGGTCTTTGAAGAGGCGCACGGACAGAGGGAAGGGGTAATCGGGTTTGCCCTTTTGCAGGATAAAGGGGAAAGTCATCCGGCGGGGCTTGCCCTTGCCTTTCAGGATGGCAGATGTTTTTTCATTTGCTGTCAGGGGCTTTTGACCGAAGGATATCTGAAAGAAAAAATGTCCGGACTTGCCAGGAAATGCCGGATCTCATGCGGGGATATTAAAAATGCTTATGCGTATCTTGAATGCGGGGAGACAGAGCACTTTTTTGACATAGTGCTTGCCGCATATCTTTTAAATCCCTTGAAAAATGATTACACCATTGCAGATGTGGCAAACGAGCATCTTGCTTTGATGATACCGGAGCGCGCCCAGCGCTTTGGAAAGGCATCCCTTTTGGAGGCAATGGAGGAAAAACCGGAGGAATTTACCCAATATGCCTGTTTTCTTGCCTACGTGAGCGCAGCGGCAATGCCGGTGCTGCAGGAAAAACTGGAAGAGGCGGGGATGCAGTCTCTGATGAACGAGATTGAAATGCCCCTTACCCTTGTTCTGCATGACATGGAAAAGGAAGGTATTTTGGTAAAGCCGGAAGAGCTGAAGCTTTATGGGGAGGCGTTGACAGGGCGGATTCTTCAGCTGGAGCAGACAATATATGAGGAGGCGGGAATAACCTTTAACATCAACTCTCCCAAGCAGCTGGGAGAAATATTGTTTGACCGCCTGGGCATTCCCGGAGGGAAAAAGACCAAAACCGGCTATTCTACCGCTGCCGATGTGTTGGAAAAGCTTGCTCCGGAGTACCCTATTGTAGCGGATGTGCTGGAATACCGGGGGCTTGCCAAATTAAAATCCACTTATGCCGATGGACTTGCCGCTTTCATCGGGGAGGATGACCGAATTCATTCTACCTTCCACCAGACTATTACGGCGACAGGGCGGATCAGCTCTACAGATCCCAATCTTCAGAACATTCCCATGCGCATGGAGCTGGGGAGAAAGATCAGAAAGGTTTTTGTGCCCAGGGAAGGGTGCATTTTTACGGATGCGGACTATTCTCAGATAGAGCTTAGAATTCTTGCCCATATGTCGGGGGATCAGCAGCTGATCGATGCTTACCGGATGCATGCGGATATTCACAGAACGACGGCGTCCCAGGTGTTCCACATTCCTTTTGAAGAGGTGACGGATTTGCAGCGGCGGAATGCAAAAGCGGTGAATTTCGGGATTGTGTACGGTATCAGTTCCTTTGGACTTAGTCAGGACTTAAGCATTTCCAGAAAGGAAGCGGCGGAATATATTGAGCAGTATTTTGCTACTTATCCGGGGGTGAAAGGTTTTTTGGACCGGACTGTGGCGGAGGCAAAGGAGAAAGGCTATGTGACTACCCTGTTTGGCAGGAGGAGACCGGTTCCGGAGCTTGGCTCCAGCAACTTTATGCAGCGATCCTTCGGAGAAAGAGTGGCAATGAACTCTCCCATACAGGGAACGGCGGCGGATGTGATTAAGATCGCCATGATCAGGGTGCACCGCCGGCTGAAAAAGGAAAAGCTGAAATCAAAACTGATTTTGCAGGTTCACGATGAACTTCTCATAGAGACTGTGAAGGAAGAAGCGGAGCAGGTGAAACGCATTCTGGGGGAAGAAATGGGACATGCCGCGGAGCTTTCCGTAAAGCTGGAAATTGATCTCCATGAAGGGAATGACTGGTATGAGGCAAAGTGACCACAGGCGGATGCGGGTGATTGGCATTACAGGAGGCGTGGGCTCAGGAAAGTCGGCATTGCTTGCTTATATAAGAGAGAATTATCGCTGTAAGGTACTTTTGGCGGATGAGGTAGCGCATCAGATGACAGAGCCGGGGCAGCCCTGCTACGAAAAACTGACAGCGCTTTTATCCCCGGAGATCCTGCAGGAGGATGGCAGGATACATAAAGGAAGAATGGCGGCTGAGATTTTTGGCAGCCGGGAACGCCTGGAAGCGGTGAATGACATCATTCACCCGGCAGTAAAGGAAAAAATTCTGGAGGAAATCCGCAGAGCAAAGGAAGAAGGAAAATTGGATTTTCTTTTTGTAGAGGCGGCGCTGTTAATCGAGGACGGCTATTTGGATATTGTGGATGAGATGTGGTATATTTACACTGCAAAGGATGTCAGATGGAGACGGCTGAAAGAATCCAGAAACTATTCCGATGAGAAGATAAAGGCAATTATGGAGTCTCAGCTTACGGACGAGGCGTTCAGAAAATATTGCAGCGTTGTAATTGATAACAATGAAAATATGAAAACAGCCATGGAGCAAATTGACAGGCGGTTGGGGGAATATCTGTGATGGAAGGAAAAAGATACACGGGACAGCTGGTGTTTGGGCTTGACATAGGAACCAGAAGTATTGTGGGTACCGTTGGATATAAGAGCGGGGATCAGTTCATTGTGATGGCACAGCGGATGAAGGAGCATGAGACAAGGGCGATGCTGGATGGGCAGATCCACGATATCCAAAAGGTGGGAGAGACCATTAAGGCGGTAAAGGAGCAGCTCGAGGAGGCGGTTTCCCGAAAGCTTTCCCAGGTATGTATTGCCGCCGCAGGACGTGTCCTCCGGACGGTAACGACTCATGTGGAATATCCCTTTACAGGAGACCGGGAAGTGGATCAGGAGGATATTTACGGCTTGGTATCGGCGGGGGTTGAGGAGGCATATCAGGAGTTCCTGGAGGAAAAGAATGAAGAGGATATTAAGTTCTATTGTGTGGGTCATTCTGTAGTCCGATATTATTTAAACGGCTATCCCATGGGAAATCTGGAAGGGCATAAGGCGAGAACCATTGGTGTGGATCTGATTGCAACCTTTTTGCCGGACGATGTGGTGGATGGGCTGTATAAGGCGGTAGAGCTTGCAGGACTTTCGGTCAGCAGCCTTACTCTGGAGCCGATTGCCGCCATTCAACTTGCCATTCCCGAACGGTTCCGGATGCTGAATATAGCCCTGCTGGACGTAGGCGCGGGCACCTCCGATATTTCCATTACAAATGACGGATGTATTCTGGCATATGGAATGATTCCGGTGGCAGGGGACGCCCTGACGGAGGAAATAGCAAGGCACTGTCTGGTGGATTTCGCCACAGCGGAGCAGATCAAGCGGGATGCAGGGGAGAAGGAAACCATATCTTACACGGATATTATGTTTTTGCCTCAGACCATCACCAGCAAAGAGGTCAGGCAGATTACGGCAAATTTAATAGAAGATATGGCAAAACGGGCTGCTGAAAAAATAAAGGAGTTGAATGGAGATAAAGCTGTCAGCGCGGTGTTCGTGGTAGGCGGAGGAGGTAAAATGCCGGGGTATACGGACGCCATTGCGGATCAGCTTGGAATTGCAAGGGAGAGAGTGGCGCTTCGGGGCGAGGAGGTCATGCAGCAGATCGTCTTTGAGGAAGAAGTGAAAAAGGACAGCCTTTTGGTCACCCCCATCGGAATCTGCCTTAATTTTTATGAGCAGAGCAATAATTTTATTTTTGTAAGCTTTAACGACAGCCGGATTAAAATTTATGATAATAGCCGGCTTACCGTTGCGGATGCGGCAATGCAGGTACAGTTCCCCAACGACGGGCTTTTCCCCAGGAGAGGTAAGGAGCTAACCTTTACAGTGGACGGGAAGCAGCGTATGGTAAGAGGGCAGTTGGGGGAGGCGGCACAGATTACCATCAACGGAGAACCGGCGGATATTCACGCGTCCATTCACGCAAACGATATCATTAAGGTGACGGAATCTACGGAGGGAGAGGCGGCGCACGCTACCATTGGTTCTCTGCCGGAAAGCACGCAGATCCTTTCGGTTTTTGTAAATGACAAAAAGGTGGAGGTGCCCCGGTTTGCCAGCGTCAACGGAACCTTACAGTCCAATTATTATGAAATTCAGGAAGGAGATAAAATTGAAATTCTGAATTATTACACGGTGGGACAGATCGCCGAATTTATGGATGTTATGCTGGACCCCCACATGAATCTATATGTAAATCATATGCTTGCTGATCGGAATACGCCGGTATACGAGAATTTTTCTGTACTTTGGACTTTGGAAACCCTTCAGACGGACATAGAAGAGGTCGAAGAGGAGGAATGGGAGCAAGAGGGAAACGCTTCAGAGGAGAGCGCTTTGGAGGAGAAAACAAAGGAGCCTGCAAAGCCCCAGGAGCAGGCACCGGAGGAAACGGATTCCATTCAGTTGATTGTAAATCACAAGCCGGTTACCCTGAAGGGGAAAAAGGAATTTGTGTATGTGGATGTATTTGAGGCGATCGATATCGACCTGTCAAGGCTGAGAGGAAAAGGGATTGTCACCACTTTAAACGGACGAAGGGCACAGTATATGGAGCCTATTCATACAGGCGACGTAATTGAGGTGTACTGGCAGTCATAAAAGAACAAGAATGGAAAAGAAAAAATGAGAATATGTAGTATTGCGAGCGGAAGCAGCGGAAACTGTATTTATGTTGGATCCGATACCACCCATCTTTTGGTGGACGTTGGAATCAGCGGAAAAAGAACGGAAGCGGGACTTAAGGGACTGGATCTGTCCATGAGGGATATCGACGGGATTTTCATTACCCATGAGCATGCGGATCATATTGCGGGACTTGGAGTTCTGGAGAGAAAGTATGAAACGCCTATTTACGCTACCCAGGGGACGATTCAGGCGATCAAAAGAAATACGTCCATAGGAGAAATACCTGAGGAATTGTTTTGTCCCATAAAAGCGGATGAAAAAATTATCATAAAGGATCTGGTCTGTAATCCTATGGAAATCTCCCATGATGCTGCGGAACCGGTGGCGTACCGGATCGCTCACGGGAAGAAGAGAATCGGTATTATAACCGATTTGGGTACCTATGACGATTATACGGTGGAGTCCTTAAGAGGAGTGGACGCGCTTCTTTTGGAGGCAAACCATGATGTGAATATGCTGCAGGTAGGACCTTATCCCTATTATTTGAAGCGCCGTATTTTGGGGGACCGGGGACATCTGTCCAATGAAAAGGCAGGGCAGCTTTTGTGCGATCTGCTTCACGACCATATACAGGCTGTTATGCTTGGGCATCTCAGCAAGGAAAATAATCTTCCGGAGCTTGCCTACGAAGCGGTGCGGGTGGAGGTAACCATGGCGCGCATGAACCGGAAAGAGGAGGAAGCCTGTGATATAAAGGTTTCCGATTTCCCCATGTATGTTGCGGCGAGAAATGAGCCGTCTCCTGTGATACATATTGCATAATAAAAGTAAAAGGGTTTACAATGCCGCTTATGCGGCGGAATGAGAGGAAAACATGAATAAAACAATTATTACGGTAGTAGGAAAAGATACGGTAGGTATTATTGCAAGGGTCTGTACGTATCTTGCAGAAAACAGGATCAATATTCTGGACATTTCCCAGACGATTGTGCAGGGATATTTTAATATGATGATGATCGTTGACACAAACGCTATGGAAAAGCACTTTGGAGAGATGGCGGACGAACTTCAGAATCTGGGAGAGAAGATCGGCGTGGATATAAAGTGTCAGAAGGAAGAAATTTTTGACAAAATGCACAGAATATAAATCTGACAGATACCGGAAAGGATAATTATGATTAACTTATTTGAGGTAGTTGAAACAAACGAAATGATCACCAAGGAAAATCTGGATGTGCGCACCATCACCCTTGGGATCAGCCTGCTGGACTGTATCGACTCTGATCTGAACAGGCTAAAAGATAATATATATCAGAAAATTTATGAGGCGGCAAAGGATCTGGTAAAGACCGGGGAAGACATTTCCAGGGAATTTGGTATTCCCATTGTAAACAAGAGAATTTCCGTAACCCCTATTGCCCTGGTGGGAGGCGCCGCATGTAAAACAACGGAAGATTTCACCTCCATAGCCAGAACCCTTGACCAGGTGGCGCACGAGGTGGGGGTTAATTTTATCGGAGGCTATTCGGCGCTGGTTTCCAAGGGAATGACAGCAGCCGACGAGCTTTTAATCCGCTCCATCCCCGCGGCGCTTTCCGCTACGGAGAGAGTGTGCAGCTCGGTAAATCTGGGCTCCACCAAAACCGGTATCAATATGGATGCCGTAAAGCTGATGGGAGAGATTGTGAAGAAAACTGCAGAATACACGAAAGAACAGGATTCTCTGGGCTGTGCAAAGCTGGTGGTTTTCTGCAATGCACCGGACGACAATCCTTTTATGGCAGGCGCCTTCCACGGCGTTACAGAGGCGGACAAGATCATTAATGTGGGAGTCAGCGGCCCCGGGGTTGTAAAGAATGCCCTTTCAAAGGTGAGAGGGGAAAACTTCGAGGTGCTTTGCGAGACCATTAAGAAAACGGCGTTTAAGGTCACAAGAGTGGGGCAGCTGGTGGCGCAGGAAGCCTCTGAAAGGTTGGGCGTTCCCTTTGGCATTGTAGATTTGTCCCTGGCGCCTACGCCGGCAATCGGCGACAGTGTGGCGGATATTTTGTGCGAGATCGGTCTTGAATATGCAGGGGCGCCGGGAACTACGGCGGCGCTGGCGCTTTTAAACGACCAGGTAAAGAAGGGCGGTGTGATGGCGTCCTCCTATGTAGGCGGCTTAAGCGGCGCTTTTATTCCGGTCAGCGAGGATCAGGGAATGATAGATGCCGTGGAGGCGGGAGCCCTTACCCTGGAAAAACTGGAGGCAATGACCTGTGTCTGCTCGGTGGGGCTGGATATGATCGCTATACCGGGAGACACGAAGGCGTCCACAATTTCAGGTATTATTGCGGATGAAATGGCAATCGGAATGGTGAATCAGAAAACTACGGCAGTGCGTATCATCCCGGTGGTTGGAAAAGGAGTAGGAGAAAAGGTGGAATTCGGCGGGCTTTTGGGATACGCGCCTGTTATGCCGGTGAATTCTTTTTCCTGCGATGGGTTTGTGAATCGGGGGGGAAGAATTCCGGCGCCTATTCACAGCTTTAAGAATTAAGAAAGTACAGGGAGGTAGGACATGGATTTCAATGCGGTTTATCACAGGGCAAACGACAATTACTGTTATCCTTTAAATTCCAGTCAGCTGGTCATCAACATCAGAACAGGGTGTGATGTGCAGTATGTGAATATTATTCAGGGGGATCCTTTCAGCGCAGGTATTTTAGGAGGCGGGGAAACCTGGACAGGGGACGCGATGAACATCCCTTTTAAAAAGCGGCTGAAAAACCAGCTGTGGTGGACCACTACCATAGAGCCTTATTATAAGCGCCTGAAGTATTTTTTTGAAATTAAAACCGAAAATGAAAAGTGGTTTTATTTTGAGGACGGTATTGTCAGCGAAGCGCAGATGAATCTGGAGGGAAGAAGCCGGCAGTGCTTTGTTTATCCATGGATGAACCCGGCGGATATCAACGAAACGCCGGAGTGGGTCAATGAAACGGTGTGGTATCAGATCTTTCCGGAAAGATTCTGTAACGGCGATCCGGCAAACGACCCGGAGGGGACGCTTCCCTGGAGAGAGGAAGGCACCGTCACCAATGAAGAATTTTTCGGAGGGGACTTGCAGGGAATCATCAATAAGTTGGATTATCTGGAGAATCTTGGCATTACAGGCTTATATTTGACGCCGGTCAATGAAGCGCCTTCCGCCCATAAATATGATACTTCCGACTATACCAGGATAGATCCTCACTTTGGGGATGAGAATATTATGCGTACCCTGGTACAGGAGGCGCACAGGCGGGGGATACGCATTATGCTGGACGGCGTGTTTAATCACTGCGGGGCAAATTTTGCACCCTGGCGCGAGGTAGTGGAGAAGGGACCGGAATCGGAATACTACGATTGGTTTATGATACAGGAATGGCCCTTTGGGCAGGGCGCCGCACGCGCCAGACAGTATTACAGCTTTGCCTTTGCAGACGATATGCCCAAGCTGAACACCAACAATCCCAGAGTGCGGGAGTACCTTTTAGGGGTATGCGAGGAGTGGGTCAGAAAATATGACGTCGACGGCATCCGTTTGGACGTTGCAAATGAAATCTCCCATGTTTTCTGTAAAGAGCTGCGGGCAAGGATGAAGGCGATCAAGCCTGATCTTTACATTCTGGGGGAAATCTGGCACGACGCCATGCCCTGGCTTCGTGGGGATGAGTTCGATGCGGTTATGAATTATCCCCTGGCGGAGAGCATTAAGGATTTCTGGATTGATAAATCCCTTTCCAACGAGGATTTTGAGTACACCATCAACAGATGCTATACAGGGTATATGCAGCAGACCAACGACGTGATGTTTAATCTGCTGGATTCCCACGATACGAAGCGTCTGCGTTCGGACGTTAAGAATATGGATGAATTTTTCCAGCAGCTTGCGGTACTTTTTACCATGCCTGGAAGCCCCTGCATTTATTACGGAACGGAAATTGCCATGGAAGGAGGACATGATCCGGACTGCAGGAGGTGTATGCCCTGGCGGAAGATTGAAGGGGGAGAATACGATGAGCGGATTGAAATGGTACGAAGCCTGATTAAGCTCCGCAAGGAGGAGCCCCTTCTGCGTGACAGGAACTTCCATTTTCCCAATAAAATCAACCGCCGGAGAGTGATTGAGTTTACCAAGGTGGGCTGGATGGATAACTATGTAGAGGTGATCATCAACTGTGAGGAGGAGGATATTGAGATTCCAAGGGAAGGAGAGGTGCTGTATAAACGGCACTATATTGACAGCACTCTTTTGAAAAACGGAATATTAATTCGCAGAATTAAGAAATAGCTTAGGAAAAAATTAAGATAGTATTCGTTGTCTCAGAGAGTATAGTGTGCTATAGTTTGTATGTAAATATTAACGAAAGCACAAGATGAGGTATATTATGGGAAAAATTAAAAAAGGTCTTGCAGCGGCGGCAGGGCTTATGATGCTTGTAGCGGCGCTTTCCGGTTGTGGAAAGGACCGGAAGCAGGATGGGACTGCAGAGAACGGAAGAGAGTTTGTATATGTGCCGGAATATGCAGATCTTGCAGTTTCGTGCGATTACATAAACAGCGTAACCGCCGCAGGCGATTATATTTATTTTGTGGGAGATTCTTATTCTGGAGAAAACGATGAGTATCGAGGCGTCCTGTATCGTTATAATCTTCTTGAAAATCAAGCCCAGGAGATTATGGAGCTGGATGAAAAGAGCAACAAAAACTTAAGCAGCATGGCGGTAACACAGGACGGAAATCTGGTTGCCGTTTTCAGCAAATATGAGGATGTGACGGATGAAAGCGGCGAGATTGTGGACAGCAAGTCCACCCTGGAACTGTGCAGAATATCCGTTTCTGACGGCTCTGTTTCAGATGCCCAGGACATAACAGAAAAACTGGGAAACAGCGAATGGGCATATGTGCAATACATGTGTGCGGACAGTCAGGATAATATTTATCTGTGCGACGGAGACGGGGGAATTTATGTTTTTGGCAAGGACATGCAGAAGCTGTGCGATATCAAGGTGGACGGATGGGTTAACAGCATGGTCGCTTCCAAGGAAGGGGACGTTTATGTTCAGTTTTACGGAAACGGCAGCGGAGCGGAATTCAGAAAAGTGGATTTGGCTGGAAAGAAGCTGGGGGAAAGTATAACGGTTGCAGGCGGAAATGGATTTGGCGGAAACTTCTTTACCGGGGTAAGCAAAAGCATTTTAGTCAGCAGCAACGATCAGGTTTCTCTTCTGGATATTTCCGACGGCTCCGTGGAAGATCTGTTCAAATGGCTGGACGTGGATGTGAACGGAGATTATGTAAATGCCGCCGGAGAGCTTTCGGACGGACGGATCTGGGCTATTATCAGAGACTACAGCGCAGAGGAAGCATCCTTTGAATTGATTTATTTGAACCGCAAAAATGCTTCCGAGGTGAAGGAAAAGGAAGAAATCGTTTACGGCGCTATGTGGCTGGGATCTGATATTCGGGAAATGATTATAGACTTTAATAAGTCCAACGATCAGTACCGTATTACGGTTAAACAGTACGCCAGTGACGATTATGAGACAGGTCTTACTCAGTTTAACGCAGATTTAACAACGGGAAACTGCCCTGATATTATTGATCTTTCCTCCATTGATTTTCATCAATATGCCAGCAAGGGAGTTTTGGAGGATCTTTATCCCTACATGGAAAAGAGCGGCATCCAGAAAGAGGAATATCTGGAAAATATTTTAAAGGCATTTGAACAGGATGGAAAGCTTTATGGAATTATGCCGCAGTTTTATATTTCCACCACCGCGGCGAAAGCCTCTTTGGTAGGGGAAAAAAGCGGCTGGACGCTGACTGAAATGCTTGATTTTGTGGAGGAAAACGATCCGGAAAACGTATTTGATTACAGCACCAGAACCAGCATATTCTATTACTGTATTTATAATAATATAGATGAGTTCGTTGACTGGGAGACAGGAAAATGTTCCTTTGAAGGAGAAGAATTTATCAGAACCCTTGAGTTTGCCGCTAAATTTCCGGAGGAATATGATTATAGCCAGGAGCGGGAAGAGGGAACATCCGCAAAGCTGAGAAGCAATAAGCTGCTTCTGCTGCAGACGGCGGTAAGCTCTGTTCAGGAATATCAGATGCTGAACGGTGTGTTTGGGGAAGAGGTCTCTTACGTGGGGTATCCAAACAACGAGAGAAAAGGAAATCTGATCCAGCCTGCAAACGGCAGCATCGGCATCGCTGCAAAATCCAAGCAAAAGGACGGCGCCTGGGAATTTGTGAAAACCATGATTTCGGAGGAATTTCAGGATGAGCTTGTAAGCGAGCATGGAAATTATGGATTCCCTGTGAAAAAATCTTCCCTTGAGAAGCAGTTTGAACTGGATATGAAGGCTAATTACTACGAAGACGAAAATGGAGTGCAGGTTGAGTCGGCCAAAACCAGCTGGGGCTATGACGACTTTTCCATGGATATCTATGCGGCGACCCAGGAAGAAGTGGACGGGGTAAAAGCGTTAATTGCGTCCTGCGAGAAGATTTCCGGAAATGTGGATAATCAGCTCGTGAATATTATTACGGAAGAATCCGAAGCCTTTTTCAAAGGACAGAAATCGGCGGCGGATACGGCGGGAGTGATCCAAAACAGAATACAGATTTATGTGAATGAGAATCGCTAGAATATAAGAGGAAAAGGAAATGCATTTTTTCACAGGCAGGAAAAAAGTGAAAAAATCCGGCAGCAATCGACGGACGCGCAGAGGGAAATGGATCGCCAGAGGGTATCTTTTTCCCTCTGCCGCCGGCGTATTGCTGTTTTTTGTGCTACCTTTTTTGATTGTGGTATATTATTCCGTAGTGGACAATCCTATCAGCGGTCAGTTTGTATTTTTTGATAATTTTGTGATGGTATTTCAAAATGCGGCGTTTCAACAGGCGGCAAAAAATACCCTCACCTTTTCCCTGACGGCAGTTCCCCTGGCGGTGGTGCTATCTTTGCTTCTTGCCATGACGCTTGAAAGTAAAATTCCCTTTAAGAGCCAGTTCAGAACTTTTTTCTTAAGCCCTATGATGGTGCCCATTGCATCGGTGGTGCTGATCTGGCAGGTACTGTTTCATTATAACGGCATGATTAATGAAATCCTGACATTTTTTGGCGGGGAAAAGATCGATTGGCTGAATTCTTCTTATGCCCAGGTGGTGATTGTAGTGCTTTTCCTGTGGAAAAATCTGGGCTATAATATGATTCTTTTTATGTCAGCCTTAAGCAGCATTCCCAGGGACATTGTTGAGGTTGCAGTGTTGGAGAGCGCTACGCCCTTTCAGATCTTCTGGCATATTAAACTGCGGTATATGTCCTCCACGATTTTGTTTGTAACCATCATGTCTCTGATTAATTCTTTTAAGGTTTTCAGGGAAATCTATCTTTTAAAAGGCGATTACCCTTACGATACTATGTACATGTTACAGCACTTTATGAACAATACCTTTAACCGGCTGGATTATCAGAAAATGTCGGCTGCGGCGATTATGATGGCAATTGTGATGGTGATTATTATAGGAATTTTATTCCTGACCGAGAGCTATTTCGGAAAGGATGTGGAAGAATGAGGAAGCGTAACGGAAAACACGGCGGTATGGTGAAACTGGAGGAGAATATTTCACAGGAGCGCTGGGATCAACAGGTAAAACGAAAAAAGAAGATCAGAAATACCAGGCAGTTTATTCGGATCATGCTGGGAACTTTTGTGGCGGCATGCTTTGCAATTCTGTTTTTGATGCCTATTATACTGACCATTACCAATTCCTTTATGTCGGCTTCGGAGATATCCGCCAATTACGGACAGGTGTTTGCAACTACGGACACCGGAGGCAAGGTATATGTTTCCGACCGGGTAAATCTGAAGTTTATACCGGATATGGTCTCTTTCAGCCAGTATATAACGGTTTTGCTGAAAAGCCCTGAATATCTGTTGAAGTTTTGGAATTCGGTGATTTTAGTAGTGCCCATTGTGGGCTTTCAGCTGCTTGTGGCGGCGGGGGCATCCTATGGTTTTACCAGATACAGAGGGCGGATTAAGGAAATGATTTTTTTCCTGTATATTATTTTGATGCTGATGCCCTATCAGGTAACGCTGGTGCCCAATTATCTGGTATCCGACTGGCTGAATCTGCTGGATACCAACTGGGCGATCTGGCTGCCGGGAATTTTCTCACCCTTCGCTGTGTATCTTTTGACCAAGTACATGAGAAGGATTCCCACGGCAATGATCGAAGCGGCGCAGATTGACGGCGCCGGGGAATGGCAGATTTTCAGGCGGATATGCATGCCTTTGTGTAAAGGCGCAATGTGTTCCATTGCTATTTTAATTTTTATTGATTACTGGAATATGGTGGAACAGCCCCTGATCCTTTTGTCGGATCAGGAAAAGCATCCCCTTTCGGTTTTCCTGTCGAAGATCAATGCCGGTGAGATCGGGCTGGCATTTGCAGTTGCAACGATTTACATGGTACCTCCCATACTGGTATTTTTGTATGGAGAGGATTATCTGGTGGAGGGTATTACCTATCAGGGTGGTATTAAAGGATAACGGCAGCGAGTGCTGCATATGGAAAGGCAAAGGTTAAAAGCATGAACGAGAAGGAAGGAAAGAAAAGAAAAGAGTGGGTTAAAAACGCGGCGATCATTTTTTTGACGGTGATGCTGCTGCTTACCTTTTTTTCAAATACCATTATGAACTATTCCCTGCCTGAGGTGGCGACTCAGTATGTGCAGAGCGGTACCATCACGGCGAAGGTCAGAGGAACGGGCAATGTGGAGGCGACGGATCCCTATAATGTTGTGGTAAAGGAATCCCGTGTGATCGAGGGAGTCGCGGTGAAGCAGGGAGACCAGGTGGAAAAGGATCAGGTTCTTTATTACCTTGAGGACGCTGAAAGCGATGAGCTGAAGCAGGCTGAGAAAGAGCTTGAGGATCTGGAACTTACTTACATGAAAGGGCTTTTCGGGAATAATGTTTCTTCTGAGATCATCAGCAAGGTGGCAAACGGAAATGTGGACGGCTTCGGCGCTCTCCAGGCAAAGGTGGCGGATATGCAAAACCGGATGGATGCCGCTGAAAGGAGGGTGAAGGAGTGCCAGGACGCTTTGAATAACCTGTCTTTACAGAGCACGGTGAACACGAACAATGCCGGGGTGAATACCATAGATGCAGAAAATCAAAAGGCGCAGGCAAGTACTGAGCTTGCCAATGCACAAGCTTTGGAAACCAATGCAGAAGCAGCATTCAACCGAATGAAATCGGAAAAAATTGAAAATATAAATTATCAGATTAAGACGGCTCAAGATGCAATAAGCGATTTGGAGAAACTAGTAAGCAGTGCAGAAGGTATTGCAGGGAGTGTTTATGGAAAGTCTGCATCATCTTCAGGTGACGCTTCAACAGGAGGTGACAATTCCCAAGGAACTGGGCATGAAAATGCTACATCAGGAGGAATTGATTCTTATATTCAGCAGCGAGAGGCAGCAAAGCAGGTAGTTTCTATTAAACTAAAAAATATTTATGAGGCAGCCAGCAAGGATCCTAGTTACACCGGAGGCGAGAATATAAATGAGTTAAAGCAATGGATTAATGAAAATGATGATAGATATAAGACTTATGAGACTCTTTTAAAGGATTACGATGCGGCAGTAGGACAGTATGAAGTTGCAATAGAATTGGCGGATAATGCATTTAGCCATGTGGAGAATTATGATAATAAAAGAGAAGAATTAAATGAGAAAAAAGCGGAATTAAATAAATTGCAAGCTGCATTATCAGAAGTAAACAGAATGACATATACTCCTGGCGATAGTATAAAAGAAGCACAAGAAAAATTGAACCAAGCAGATAAGAATTTGCTTGATCAGACCAACGCCAACAAGCAGACCGCAGCCTCCTATCAGAATCAGATTGCCAACGCGGAGGCGGCTCTTAAGAATGCCCAGGCAGTGTACGATCTGTTGAAGGAAGAACAGACGAAAATGAGCGCGGACATCAATGCGGAGCTGGATCTTGCCAAAACCAATAAGGATATTGCAAACAAGCGGGAGGAGATCGCCAGGCTGAAGGAGAAATCTACAGGCGCTACGATCAAAGCGCCTGTGGCGGGAACGGTAACCAGCCTAGCTTATGTGGCGGGAGAAACCACCAAGCCGGAGGAGCCTGCGGCGGTATTGCAGGTGGAAGGAAAAGGCTACACCATGACAGTCTCCGTTACCAACGAGCAGGCGAAAAAGGTGAAGGTGGGAGATACGGCTGAGCTGCAAAATGCCTGGTATTATGATGATGTGCAGGTGATTTTGTCCGCAATTAAGCCGGATCCGGATAAACCGGGACAGAACAAGCTGTTAGAGTTTGAAGTTACCGGAGAGAGCATCCAGGCTGGGCAGGCGCTGAATGTGTCTGTAGGACAGCGCAGTGCGGAATATGAATTTGTAGTACCCAACAGCGCAGTGCGTGAGGACAACAACGGGAAATTTATCTTGATTGTGGAATCCAAGAGCAGTCCTTTGGGCAATCGATATATTGCCACAAGAGTGGATGTGGAGGTTTTGGCATCGGACGATAACAACACCGCAATATCCGCAGGGCTTTATGGATATGAGTATGTGATCACCACTTCCACCAAGCCGGTGGAGGCAGGAAAGCAGGTAAGACTGAACGAATCCTAAAAACGGGAAGAAAGGAGAAAGCAAATGGTCTTAAGGATAAAACAGTGGATGCGGTCTTTATCAACCAAAGAGATCGTGCTTTCTCTGGTTGTTATAATATCTTTGATCGTGTTTCTTATTCTGACCATCTGGTCCAATCATCAGGTGGCGCAGCTTCCCGACCAGCAGGCGGCACGCCGCTGGGATCAGGAAGGGGGGAGCGCCCAGGTCAGCTGTTTTCTTGCGGAGCATGTAGAGGTAGACGAATATACCATCCTGAAATTTGAAAAGGAGCTGGAAAAGAGCCTGACAGAGGTGCTTTCAGAGGAAAAGCAGGAGGAAGAAGGGGATAAACGTTTATTTATTGACGCATACAGTTCCCAGGGAACCATTGAGGTGACAAATGGAAAAGGAAAGCTGGAGGCGCCTGCGATAGGCGTGGGAGGCGATTTTTTCCTGTTTCATCCCCTGCAGCTGATATCGGGAGGATATTTTTCCGGAAATGATTTGATGAAGGATTCCGTTATCCTGGATGAGGATGCAGCATGGCAGCTTTTTGGCTCCAATGATATTGCCGGGAAAAGCGTTATGATCGGAAATGTGCCTCATTATGTTGTAGGAGTGGTGAAACGCCAGCAGGGAAGGTTTGCCGAAAGCGCAGGACTTGATAAAACGGTGGTCTATGTGTCCAATGAAACCCTTACGGAATACGGCACAAGCCAGGGAATCAGCGTTTACGAAGTGGCGGCGCCCAATCCGGTTAAGGGCTTTGTTTATAATTGTGTGAAAGAGAAGCTGGGGGTAGCGGAAAGCGATATGGTAGTGGTGGAAAATTCCGCCCGTTATTCCCTGGAGAAACTGATACCTGTCATTCTTGATTTTGGAACCAGATCCATGCAGAACCGTGCCGTTCAATTTCCCTATTGGGAAAACATAGCAAGGGGATGGGAGGATGTGAAAGCGCTTGTGCTGCTGTTTCAATTCATTTTTCTGTTAATTCCAGCAGGGATTGTAGGGGGCTTTTTGATTTATAAGTGGAGAAACAAAAAATGGACCTGGCGGGATGCGGCAAACTTTCTTGTAGACAGTAAGGATAAGTTAATCATAAAAATAAAGGGGGAAAAAGACAAATGGCAGGATTTTTAGGAGCAATCAGAAAAAAGAGGTTATTTGTACTGCTGTTGGCAGTTCTGATAGCAGCTTGCTTTGCCGGATGCAGCAAAAAGGAAAAGGATCCGGTGGAAAAGGTTATGGCGTCCAGGGAGTATGTATACAAAGCGGAAGAACTGATCAGGGGAGAAGAAGATCGGAACATTAGCCAGTTGTACCGCGTAGGAGAGGATTTGTATGTGAGCGGTTATTCCTGGGAAGATGACGGCAGTGATTCTGCAATTGTTTTTTATAAGCTGGGAGTTCAGGGAGAGATTGAAGAAGAACATCGGATTCCTACAGGGGAATATATGAATATAAGCGGACTTTATATGGATGAAAATGCCGATATTTATTGTATTAAAAATGATTATCATCCAATAGAACCCGTAAGTAATGGAGAAGAAGGGGAGGAATATGAGGCAGAAGAGGTTGAGTACCTTGACGAATATTATCTTTCCAAAATGAGTCTTTCAGGAGAAGAAATTTTTTCCGTGAAATTAAATGATCTGCCGGAGCTGCAAAAGATAAGCGAGGAGAACGGTTACTTTTATGTACGGGATTTGATCTATGACCGGGAGAAGGGGCTGTTTGTAAATTCTTACAATAACCTGTTTATGTTTGACTTTGAAGGGAATTTTGTGAAGGCAATTCCCGGAAAAGGCGAAGAAAATCTGCTGGATAACGCCAACTTTTATCCTCTTGAGGACGGCAGATGCGCAGCGGTTTTATATGGCGATACCAGTATGTATTTGGCAACTGTCGACCTGGAAACGGCAAGTATCCAGGAAAAGTACGATCTGCCAGGGAGAAGCTATGAATACTCTTTTCACCCAGGTTATGGATATGATTTTTATATGTCCAATGATTATGGGGTGTTTGGCTATAATCTGGGGGATAAGGATAAAACCCAGTTGATGAGCTTTATTGATTCCGATCTTGACATCAACCGAATTTATCAGATGGAGGGAATTGACGAGAAGAGTTTTATAGGGATGTATGACGATCCGGAAACCGGATATCCCATCCTGGCAAAATTTACCAAGGTTCCGCCTGAGGAGGTTAAGGAAAGACAGTCGATTACCCTTGCTATGCCCAGCACCGACTGGAATGTACGGCGCGCCGTTATAAAATTTAATAAGGAAAACGAGCAATATAAGGTTTCAATTTTAGACTATAATTCCCTCTATGGAACAGACGAGGACTATAGAGCCGGGGCAAACAAACTGAATATGGATATCGTATCGGGAAAAGTACCGGATATTGTTCTACTGGACGATATGATGCCGGCGGACAGCTACATTAACAAGGGACTGTTTGAAGATTTAAAGCCCTTTATTGAAAGAGACGAGGATTATAAGCTGGAAGACTTTATGCCCAATGTAGTGGAAGCCTTATCCACTAACGGAAAGCTGTTTGTACTGGTACCCTCCTATGCCATCCAAACGGCTGTGGCAAAAACTGCCGACGTGGGGGAGGAACGGGGCTGGACCGTGAAGGAGGCGCAGGAGCTTCTGGCATCAAGACCTGAGGGAACGCAGCTGTTTGAAGGCTTTACCAGAGACACGGCATTGGAATATTGTATGACTATGTCGGGAAATCAGTTTATTGACTGGGAAAAAGGGAAATGCAGCTTTGATTCGGATGCTTTTGTGGAAATGCTGACGTTTATAAATTCCTTCCCGGAGACGATAGATGAGTCTGTTTATACCGAGGAGTACTGGAGCCAGTATGAGTCTATGTGGCGGGATGGAAAGGTAATTGCAAGCACCACTTGGTTTGGAGATTTTGGAAACTATAACCGTATGGAAAAGGGAACCTTTGGAGAAAAAATTACCATGATCGGTTTTCCCTCATCCAATGAAGACGGTTCCATAATCAGACCGGATATGCAAATTGCAATGTCCGCCAAGTCATCCTGCAAGGAAGGGGCATGGGAGTTCCTGCGAATCTTCCTTTCAGAGGAATATCAAAGGGAAAATATTTATAATTTCCCCATAAGCATTAAGCGCTTAAATGAACTTGCCAAGGAGGCAATGGAGAAGCCCTATTATCTGGATGAAAACGGCGAGAAGGAAGAGTATGACGATATTATGTATATAAACGGTCAGGAGATCATCATTCCGCCTATGACCCAGGAAGAGGTGGACGCATTTATGGAACAGCTCTACAGTTTTACCCATATTTATAAAATGGATGAAACCCTGATAAATATCATTTCAGAAGAAGCGGCTCCTTACTTTGCAGGGCAGAAGAGCGCAAAGGATGTGGCGGCAGTGATCCAGAGCCGGGTACAGATCTATGTAAATGAAAATATGTAAAAAGTAGTCATGAGAGAATAATGGGCGACTGACGAAGCTCATTTAAAGGCGGTTTTCCGGTATGGCGGGAAGCCGCCGCTTCATAAATCGAAGCGCAAAGGACGTCCTGCTCCAGCATAGCGAAGGCTTCATCACTTAAAACACAGCGGGCGTCAGCAGGCTTGGAAAGCAGCGGAATACGGCTGCTTTTTTTGATTGCCTTTAACAGGGGAGAGGCATTCTTTTGAAAGCCCAGGAGCCTTGCATAGGGGGTAAAAAGCTGCCTGTGGGAGAAAGGGGGAGCAAAAAATTCCGGCGTTTTGATTTCCAGCAAAATATGCATGAAAATACGGCTTAAACGGGTGTAGGTGATCTCCCTGGATTTCAGTAGACGGCAGAAATCCGTAAAGCCCGTAAAAGCGTCAAGATGTTTGATGATTTTATCCGATAAATCCGGCGTACAGTCCAAATATTGGGAAAAGCCTCTGCTGCGCTCCATAAGAAGTTTATAGTGCAGCAGGGAAGAAAAAGCGTCCTCCGTGAGAGGAGAAGCGAGAAGTCCGTTTTCCTCCAGCAGAGCATATACCCGGGCAGGAACATAGGATCTGATTTCGTCAGGGGAAGTTTTCAGGGCATCCCTGATGGCGGAAGCGGAAGCACATGCATGAGCATAAGCACAGGACTGATCCTGGGCAGGACAGGGGCTGTGATATCCGTCGTCCTCCCGCTTTAAAGTAAAGGGGCGAATGTTGCTTTGAAGAGCGACCAGAGCTTTACAATATTCCAGTCCTAAAATATTATTGGGAGTTGAAAACAGGGAAGGAAAATCGGGAAAAAGGGCGGATACCGCGGCTGCCCTGGCGGCAGGGTATGGAAGTCCTTGCCGTAATCCTTCTTTGATCCGTGTTTCTATAGCGTCCCCCTGTTCGTTCAGAAGAAAGGCGCATGTCTCAAAAGGAGAAAGAACTCCGGCTTCGCTGCCAAAGGACAGGGTATCCACCACCTGAAGCTGGTCCAGGAGGGTTACGGCGCCCTCTGCGAAAAATTCTGCGCTGGAGAGCGCGTAAATAGAGGGCAGCTCAAGCACCACGTCAGCGCCTCCCAAAAGCGCCATTTTGGCACGCAGATATTTATTGCACAGTGCCGGCGCCCCCCGCTGGACAAAATCGCCGCTCATAAGCACGAGAATAAAATCGGCGTGGGTCTGTTTTCTGGTTTCCTCTATCTGGTATTGATGTCCGTTGTGAAAAGGATTGTATTCGGCAATAATGGCAGTGGTTTTCATAAAAGCTCCCCGTATAAGATGATTGTTGATTAAAATGTAACATAAAACAGGACGGCAGGCAAATTTTGTACTTAAAATTGCACAATTTTGTGTAAGGTTGTGCTTGCCGTAAAAAGCCGTTTGACCTATAATTTTTATAGATATGCACGCAAACGAAGGATGCTATAGGGGTATGAAAGGAGAGGAAAGCATGTCATATATCGATGTGATAAAGGACAAGGCAAGGATGGATAAAAAGACCATTGTTCTGCCGGAGACGACGGATAAGAGAACTTTGATTGCAGCCTCACACATTATACAGGAAGGGATTGCAGACATTATCATGATCGGGAACGAAGAGAAGATCATGGACGGAGCCACCTGGCTGGAAATTGAACTTGACGGGGTGAAGATTATAAATCCTGAGCTGTGCGACAAGCTGGATGATTATGTGAATCTGTTATATGAGACAAGAAAGAATAAGGGAATGACGCCGGAAAAAGCAAGGGATATTCTTTTAAGCGATTATCTTACCTTTGGCGTGATTATGGTAAAGGCAAACGACGCGGACGGTATGGTGGCAGGCGCCTGTCATGCCACTGCCGACACCCTGCGTCCTGCGTTACAGATTCTGAAAACGGCGCCCGGCGTCAAGCTGGTTTCCGGCTTTTTCCTGATGTGCGTGCCGGACTGTGAATTTGGAGAAGGGGGAACCTTTTTATTTGCAGACTGCGGTCTGAACCAGGATCCTACGGCGGAAGAGCTTGCCGCTATTGCAGATACTTCTGCCAAAAGCTTTAAGAGTCTGGTGGGGGCAAAGCCCATTATTGCCATGCTGTCCCATTCTACCAAGGGAAGCGCCAAGCACGCGCTGGTAGACAAAATGGTGGAGGCAACCAGAATTGCCCATGAACAGTATCCTCATTTGCTGCTGGACGGAGAGCTTCAGACGGACGCCGCTTTGGTGCCCCAGGTGGCGAAATCCAAAGCGCCGGGAAGTGAAGTTGCAGGGAAGGCAAATGTGCTTATTTTCCCTAATCTGGATTGCGGAAATATTGGCTATAAGCTGGTTCAGAGACTGGCAAAGGCGGAGGCATATGGTCCTATGCTCCAGGGTATTGCCAAGCCGGTGAACGACCTTTCAAGAGGCTGCTCCTGGCAGGATATTGTGGGTGTAGTGGCGCTTACGGCTGTACAGGCACAGCTTGCCTGACTTTGAATAAAGAAAGGAATGAATATAAAAATGAAAGATATGAATGTGTTGGTAATCAACTGCGGCAGCTCTTCCCTGAAATTTCAGTTGATCAATTCCAAATCGGAGGAAGTGATCGCCAAAGGACTCTGCGAAAGAATCGGCATTGAAGGGGGGAAAATGATCTATACCCCTGCAGGAGGAGAAAAGCAGGAAAAAGAGATTCCCATGAAGGATCATACAGAGGCGGTGAGGCTGGTGCTGGAGGCGCTCACAGATCCGGATACAGGCGTTGTGAAGAGCCTGGAAGAGATCGGGGCAGTGGGGCACCGAATTGTGCATGGAGGAGAAAAATTTGCCTCATCCACCCTTATTACGGATGAGGTGATGGAGGCGATTGAAGGGTGCAATGATCTTGCGCCCCTGCATAATCCTGCAAATCTCATTGGCATCAGGGCATGTAGAGAATTGATGCCCCAAACGCCTATGACAGCGGTTTTTGATACGGCATTTCATCAGACCATGCCGGAGGAAGCGTATCTTTACGGCATTCCTTATCGTTACTATGAGGATTATAAGGTCAGAAGATATGGCTTTCACGGAACCAGCCATTCCTATGTGTCCCATCGGGCGGCGGAGTTGATGCAAAAGGATTATGAGGATTTAAAAATCATTGTATGCCACCTGGGCAACGGGGCAAGCGTTTCGGCAGTGAAGAACGGGCGTTGTGTAGACACTTCCATGGGGCTTACTCCCCTGGAGGGACTGATTATGGGAACCCGTTCCGGGGATCTGGATCCTGCGATTGTGGAATTCCTTTGTAATAAGGAAAACAAGTCCGTAGGGGAAATCTTAACGGTACTGAATAAGGAATCCGGTGTGCTGGGACTTTCTGGCGGTTTTTCTTCCGATTTCAGGGATTTGGAAAAGGCGTACCGCGCCGGTGATGAAGCGGCGATCAGAACCATGAAGGGGTTTGCTTACCGGGTGGCAAAGTATATAGGCGCTTATACGGCGGCGATGAACGGGGTGGATGTGATCTGTTTTACCGCAGGTATCGGTGAGAACAACCCTCTGATCAGAACCATGATTTCATCCTATTTGGGCTATTTGGGCGTGACGCTTTCGGAGGAGGCAAATGCCGGAAGGGGAGAGGATGCGCTGATTTCTACGCCGGAGAGCAAAACAAAGGTGTATGTGATTCCTACCAATGAGGAGCTTGCGATTGCCAGGGAGACGGTGGCATTGGTTTGATAGTTGTGGGGGAAAAAGCGGGACGGGGGATTGTAAGCTGTCTCGCTTCTTCGCTTGCGGGAAATAAATTTAGAAAATAGAATGTAATTAGGGGATATGTAAAATGAAAAAGTATTGTTTGATGCTTTTGACTGTGATGGCGTTGGGGTTGATCGGATGCGGGGACAGGGCATCGGAGGAAGCGGATTTTGGTGTTGCTTCTGTACCTATAGAGGATGAAAGCCAGGAGCAGGCGGAGGCAGACGCGGGTGCCCCGGGGGAAGAGGAGGCGCAGCAGGAGGGACAAGATCTGGAAAAAACGGAGGCTGCCGCTCCCTCTTATTACGGACACTGGAAAGTAGTGGATTTTATTGCTCCCGGTATTACGGCGCTTTCTACGAAGGAAATGGAGGGATATATCGCTTTACCTCTTACCTATGGAGCGGATGCTTTTGAATTGGAAGGTAAAGTGGTGGAAAATCCGGTATATGAGGAGACGGTGGTTTCGAAAGGTGAGTTTGCGGAAAGCTTTCAAAATCAGGTTACCTTTGAATCTCTTGCTATTGCCGGGGATTCAGTTATAAGTGTCTCTGTGGTCAATGCTGCTGCGTTTGGAAGTTCCTTTTATGTTGCCGATGAAAATACCCTTTACATTCCCATGGACGGCGTGTTTTTTAAGGCGGTCCGCCAATCTGAGGAGGAAATGAAACCCTTTGAGCTGACGGAAAAAGGAAAAAACTTTTTAACGGATATGTGCAGAACCTTACCGGATTTTGAAGGGTATGCCACTATGGACGAGGAATTCTGGTGGAATTTCCTGTTTTACGCTTATACCGGCGCTTCGCCGGATGAGGCGGAGCTGGTTCAGATTCCCCGGGAAGATCTGGGATTTGAGGAAACGGTGGTAAAGGTAAGCCTGGAAGAGGTAGAAGCATATGCAAAGCTCGTTTTGGGAACTGACCTGCCGGATTTTAAGCCTGCTTTTGAAGATATGCCGGAAGGGCAGACAGCATGCTTTTACCGGGATGGATATTATTATATAGGGGTTTCTGATTTTCCCAATATCCAATTTACCTTTTCTGATGTTACGGTTTATGAAGAAAGATTTGATACCTTTGCCTGGGCTACATACAGCATGCGTATGGAAGATGAGGAGAATGCGGGAACGGTAACCTTTCATCTTTATCCGGCGGATAACGAAAACGGGTTTACCATTGCTTCCAAAACGACAGAATGGTAATGTAATTTAGCCCTGCGCCGGGGACACTGAGCCGCAGAGTTTGTATGTAGATGAAAGGAAAGGCTTACAGATGCGAAAAATTTTTTGTTTTATGATTTCTATCTGTCTGACGGCGCTGTTATTGCCGGATTATTTTGTCCTTCGGGGTACTGACCTTTCCATTCCCCTGGTGGAATGCACCTGTGAATACAAAAGCGACTGGATGGAAGTCTATGCAAAGGATATTTACCGCAACATACAGACAAGCTATGGGCTTCCCTATTTTCAGAAGGTTCTTTATTTGAGAACACCTTTCGATTCCAGGCAGTTTTTTCTGATGGAAAACTCCTATTTCATAGATTCGGAGAAAGGGTCTGTCTATGTGGTGGGAAATGACGAAGCGACAGGCAGCTTCGTCAGTATTTATTGTTATCAGCCCGGGGAACATGCAAAAGGAGAAATTTTAGTGGACGGCGTTAAGGTTCTGTCTGCTTCTCTGGTAGAAGAGTGGATCGGGGATGCGCACTGCCTGACCACCGGCTCCTTTGACTGCACCGGTGGATTTACAAGCCTGTTCCTACAGGTTCATGAATTCACCAGTAAGCGGGGGAACGTTATTTTAAAGGGAGAAGCCTCCGGTATTTTAAAAGAGTCGGGACAAACCTATTATATTGACTGGGAGTTAAACGATACCACCGGAGAAACAAAGGTAACACCCTGCCATTTAAAAATCTACGATCGTAAAAAGGACAGTGAAATATTTACCGCATGTGAAAATGCCTATGATCTGGTGGAACAGGGAGATTGGTCCGTGGTGGCTCCCTTTGAGGGAATGAAACATGTCATAGAACGAAAGACCTTGCTGTGGCGGCGGGCGGATGTAAATGGCGACGGTTTACCGGAACTGTGCAGCCTGTATAACGCATATTCCGAAGAAAAAAATATCATCCCCATTGATTATATTTTTACCTATGCAGATGGGCAGGTGACCCTTGTATATGATGATTTGAATGATATGACGGAGTATTTATTCCTTGGCAGCAATGGAAATCTTGTTTACGATTGCAGTAATTTTGGTCAGGTCGCTGAAGGATTATATTCCCAGTATCAATTTGATGAAAAGTGGAATCTTAAGTGCCTTTCCCATCTTGAAATCCATGGTTTTTTTGAGGATAACGTATATGATGAGGAGGAAATATCTTATTTAAAAAAAGCCTTTCCCAGTACCTATGGCGTAAGGGGAAGCGGTTTCTATTGTTTTAGAAGCCGCCCCAAATCAGCACAGGAGCTGAAGCAAAATAAAGATCAAACCTATTGGGTAAACGAAGAAATTTCAAAAGAAGAATTCCTGAAGGCATACCGCCAAATGACCGGCTTTGATTTCTTTGAAGAAAACGAATTTCTTTTTCCACCCTTTTAGGGAGAGAAAATTGGCTTATAGGTATTGACAAATGCGTCTGTCCCCATTATACTTGTTTAAGTGTGTGATTGGGATTCGTATTCGTCTGATGATGCACAGATTCATAGGGAGCTTGATATGTTAATCGATCTGACTGATGTATTCACATCTGCTGGAAAAGACAGAAGAGAAAGCCTAATATATGAGCCGGACTTTTTTTCCTACATGGGAAACACATATAGGATTCAGGAGAAATCACCTGTTGCCTTTTCTTTTTCCAATACCGGAAATGGAAGAGCGCTGATTAAGGGAAGCTTGAATTTGACCATGGAAATTCCCTGTGACAGATGTCTGCAGACCGTAAAGGTGCCTTTGGAGATAGCTTTTGAGCAGGAGGTATTTTCGCCGGATGCAGATGAGCAGAGCGAGGATCAGGATGAGCAGAGCTTTATGCAGGGCTACGAATTAGATGTGGAAGCTTTCGTGAACAATGAAATTTTAATTCATATGCCTGTTAAAGTGTTGTGCAGACCGGATTGCAGAGGAATCTGCGAAAAGTGCGGGCATAACTTAAACGAGGGGGAATGTGGATGCGACACATTTGTCCCGGATCCAAGAATGGCAGCAATTAAAGATATCTTTAACGCGGATAAGGAGGTGTAACGATGTCTATTTGTCCTAAGAATAAATCTTCAAAAGCCAGAAGAGATAAGAGGAGAGCAAACTGGAAGATGAGCGCTCCTACATTGGTTAAGTGCAGCAAATGCGGCGCTCTGATGATGCCTCATAGAGTATGTAAGGCATGTGGTTCTTACAACAAGAAAGAGATCATCAGTGTTGACTGATTTTCACTGGTCATAAAGCAATCCGGTTATCGGGTTGCTTTTTTTTGATTTCCGCTTGATTTTTGGTATACGGTTTAGTATAGTAGAGAAGTACTTAAAGGGAGGAATATAATGAAAGAATTTGTAAATGTAGCAGTTGACGCCATGGGAGGGGATCATGCGCCTGTGGAAATCGTTAAGGGTGCCATAGATGCTGTAAATGAAAACAGCCATGTTAAGGTTTACCTGACGGGACAGGAAGAGATTATCAACCGCGAACTTGCAAAATACACATATAATAAAGAACAGGTAGAAGTAGTCCATGCATCGGAGGTGATTGAGACAGCCGAAGCTCCGGTGATGGCAATCCGCAGGAAGAAAGATTCCTCCATTGTAAAGGCGCTTTACCTTGTAAAGGACGGAACCTGCGACGCTTATGTTTCCGCAGGAAGTACGGGCGCTACGCTGGTAGGCGGACAGGTGATCGTAGGGAGAATCAAAGGAGTGGAGAGACCGCCCCTTGCCCCGCTTATTCCCACGGAAAAGGGCTGCGCGCTGTTGATCGACTGCGGCGCTAATGTGGACGCCAGACCGTCTCATCTGGTACAATTTGCCAAGATGGGGTCCGTATACATGGAAAGCGTTATGGGAATTAAAAATCCCAAGGTTGGAATTGTAAATATAGGAGCAGAGGAAGAAAAGGGAAACGCCCTTGTGAAAGAAACGTTCCCGCTTCTTAAGAATTGTCCTGACATTCATTTCATCGGCAGTGTTGAGGCGAGAGATATACCCGCAGGAGTTGCGGACGTAGTGGTATGCGAGGCATTTGTAGGAAATGTGATCCTGAAAATGTACGAGGGCGTGGGAGGCACTCTGATTAAAAAGGTGAAAGAGGGTATGATGACCACGCTGAGGAGTAAAATCGGCGCTCTTTTGGTTAAGCCTGCACTGAAAAATACATTGAAAGCTTTTGATTTGGAACAGTATGGCGGCGCGCCAATGCTGGGGTTGAAGGGGCTGGTAGTGAAGACCCACGGCAGTTCCAATGCCATTGAAATTAAGAATTCTATTCTGCAATGTATCACCTTTACAGAACAGAATATTAATCAAAAAATAAAAGAAAAAATAACAATGGAAGAAAATTAGAAAGGAAAGCTAAAAATGGAATTTGAAAAATTAAAAAAAGTAATTGCTGACGTACTCAACGTCGACCCTGAAGAAATCACGATGGAGACCACCTTTGTGGATGATCTGGGAGCGGATTCCTTGGATGTTTTTCAGATTATTATGGGAATAGAGGAAGAATTCGACATTGAGATCCCGGCTGAAAGCGCTGAAAAGATAGCGACCGTGGAGGAAGCAGTTAATTTGATCAAAAATGCAGTGAATTAAAAAGCCCGTTAAGGGCTTTTTTAACCAATAACCGTTTGAAAATAAAGCGAGTGCGGCGAAAAGGTGAAGCATGTATAAACAGGAAGAATTGAAGAAGCTGGAAGAAAAAATAGGTTATGAGTTTAAAGAAAAAGAGTTGCTTTTGCAGGCTTTAACCCATAGCTCTTTTTCCAATGAGCAAAAAATCAACAGATGCAAGGATTATGAGAGACTGGAATTCCTGGGGGATGCAGTTTTAGAGCTGTTATCCAGCCAGTTCTTTTTTGAAACTTACCCGGAAATGTCAGAGGGCGAGATGACGAGGCAGCGTTCCGCCATGGTTTGTGAACCGGCGCTTGCCTTTTGCGCAAGGGATTTATCCCTAGGAGAATATATCCTTTTGGGCAAAGGAGAAGAGGCAACGGGAGGAAGAAAAAGGGATTCCATTATTTCTGATGTGATGGAAGCCGTTATAGGAGCGGTGTACCTGGACGGAGGTTTGGAAGAGGCAAGAGGCTTCGTTAAGAAATACATTCTTTCCGATTTGGAAAACAAGCAGCTTTTCTATGACAGTAAGACCCTGCTGCAGGAAAAAATGCAGAAAATGGGAAAAGAGATTTCCTATGAGCTGATCGATGAAAGCGGACCGGATCATGATAAGATTTTTACCGTGGAAGTGAAAATCGACGGGAAAACGGTTGCAAAAGGGCAGGGACGGAACAAAAAGGCGGCGCAGCAGCAAGCGGCGTATCAGGTACTGCTTGCCCAAAAAACGGAGAAGTAGGTGTTATATGTATTTAAAAAGTATTGAAATCCAGGGTTTTAAATCCTTTGCCAATAAGCTGGTATTCAAATTTCACAACGGCATTACGGGAATTGTAGGTCCTAACGGCAGCGGAAAGAGTAATGTGGCGGACGCTGTCCGCTGGGTGCTGGGTGAGCAGAGAATCAAGCAGCTTCGAGGGGCGTCCATGCAGGACGTCATTTTTTCGGGTACGGAAATGCGCAAGCCTTTAGGATATGCTTATGTGGCGATTACCTTGGACAACTCGGATCATCAGCTTGCCATAGAGTTTGACGAGGTTACGGTGGCAAGAAGAATTTACCGCTCCGGTGAGAGCGAGTATCTTTTAAACGGCGCGCCGTGCAGGCTGAAGGATGTAAACGAATTGTTTTATGATACAGGTATCGGCAAAGAAGGCTATTCCATTATCGGACAGGGACAGATCGATAAGATCTTAAGCGGTAAGCCGGAGGAGCGCAGAGAGCTTTTTGATGAAGCGGCGGGAATCGTGAAATTCAAAAAGCGCAAGGTGGCGGCACAGAAAAAGCTGGAGGATGAAAAGCAAAATCTGGTGCGGGTCAATGACATTCTCTCAGAGCTTGAGAAACAGATCGGTCCTTTGGAAAAGCAGTCGGAAACGGCAAAGGTTTATCTGAAAAAGAAGGAAGAATTAAAGAATCTGGATGTCAATATGTTTCTGCTTGAAAACAACCGCCTGCAGGAACAGCTGAAAAGCGCCCAGGATAAATTTGAGATAGCAAGCGGCGACCTGGAGCAGACCGGAAAAGAATACGAGAAGATCAAGGAAGAGTATGAGCAGATCCAGGGACAGATTGAGATGTTGGAGGAAAAGATTCTGGAGGAGCGAACCTCTCTTTCGGATACCAGCGTGCTCAGAGGCAAGCTGGAAGGGGAAATCAACGTCTTAAAGGAACAGATCAAGTCGGCGAAAAGCAACGAGGAGCATTTCAATGCCAGAAAGGATGCCCTTACCGGGGAAATGGAGGCACGGCTGCTTGACAAGGAAGGTATTCTTTCGGACAAGAAGGTGATCGACGAACAGGTAGCTGAGATTGAAAGAACCAGAAACCAGGCGAGGGAAAAGCTGCTTTCCGTCCAGAATCAGATCGAGACGCTAAACGGCGATATTGAGTCGGGTAAAAATACCATCATAGAGGCTTTGAATGCCAGGGCAACGATCAAATCAAAGCTGGGACGTTATGATACCATGACGGAGCAGATCAATATCCGAAAGGCGGAGCTTACCTCGAGGCTTCTGCGTATTAAGTCGGACGAGGCGCAGCAGGAAGAGGTTATCAAAAAGCTCCAGGGGGAATTTGAAAAAATCAACGAGGATATTCACGCATTGAACGATTCCCAGGAGCAAAAGGAAGAAAAGCTTGCCCTTTTGCGGGAAGAGCTTGCAGGAAAGGATCAGAAGCTGCGGGACACCCAGGTGAATTATCATCAGGAGAAGTCCAAGCTGGAGGCGCTTACCAATTTGACAGAGCGTTATGAGGGGTACGGCGGCAGCGTGAAAAAGGTCATGGAATGCAAGGACCGGGAAAAGGGAATTATCGGCGTTGTTGCAGATATTATCAAGGTAGATAAGAAATACGAAACGGCAATTGAGACGGCGCTGGGAGGCAACATACAGAACATCGTTACCGATGATGAGGAAACGGCAAAGAAGATGATTGCCTTTCTCAAGCAGACCAAAGGGGGACGCGCTACTTTTCTGCCGCTTACCAGTATTACCAGACCCCAGGAATTTAAAAATCCGGAGGCGCTTACGGAAAAAGGCGTGATTGGAATGGCGGATGCCCTTGTGACCATTGACAGCAGGTATCAGAATGTGGCAAAGGCGATGCTGGGCAGAATTGTGGTAGTGGATCATGTGGACAATGCGGTGAAAATTGCCAGAAAGTTTGATTACGGAATCCGCATGGTAACCCTGGAGGGAGAGCTTTTGGTGCCCGGAGGCGCCATCAGCGGCGGTGCATTTAAGAATAACAGCAACCTTCTGGGACGAAGAAGAGAAATGGAAGAGCTGGAGGGGAAGGTCAAGGAATATCTGGTTCAGATCGACGCCCTTTTAAATGATATTGAAAATACCAAAGGAGAAAGAAATAAACTGCGCCTTAGCATTGAAGAGGACAAGGCGGCGCTGCAGAGAAAGTTCATCGAGCAGAATACGGCAAGATTAAATGTAATCAAGGCGCAGGAACGTAAAGAGGAAGCCTCCGAAGGTTCAATGGAGCTGAAGGCGGAGGAGCAGGAAATTGAAGAACAGATCAGGGAAATCAAGCTAAACAAGCAGGAAATATTGAAGGAACTGGAGGATTCGGAGCTTCTGGAAAAGAAAGTAGAGCAGCAGATCAGAAAGTTCCAGTTGGAACTGGAGGAAAAACGAAAGGAAGAGTCAGAGGAATCCGCCCATGTTTCAGAGTGGGATGTGGAAGTGGAAAAGATGCTGCAGCAACAGGATTTCCACCAGCAGAATGTGGATCGTATTGACGGAGAGATCAATCGCTTTGCAAAGGAACTGGAGGAGATCAGGGAAGGCTTAAGGCAAAATAGCGAGGATACGGAAAACAAGAAAAACAGTATTCTTTCCATAGAGGAAACCATTGCCGCTTCCCATACCACCCAGGGAGACACAGAAAAGCAGTTGAGCGAGGATGTGGAACAGAAGGAACAGCTCTCCTTAAAACAGAAAAATTTCTTTGCCGACCGGGAGGCACTGGCGGAGAAGATGACGGGGCTGGACAAGGAAGTGTACCGTCTGAACGCACAAAAGGAGAAGTTTCAGGAGGCATTGGAGTCCCAGATCAATTATATGTGGGATGAATACGAGATTACCCTTTCCGATGCTTCCGCCCTCAGGGACGAAGAGATGAACGATCTTGCCGCCATGAAAAAGGGGATTGCCTCCTTAAAGGAGCAGATCAAGAAGCTGGGGGACGTTAACGTGAACGCCATTGAAGATTATAAAAATCTGATGGAACGTTATCAATTTCTGAAAACCCAGCACGATGACCTGGTGGAAGCGGAGAAAACCCTGGAGGGCATTATCACGGAGCTTGACAGCGCCATGCGCAAGCAGTTCCAGGAGAAGTTTGCCGAGATCGGAAAAGAATTTGACAAAGTGTTCAAAGAGCTTTTCGGAGGAGGCAAGGGAACAGTGGAGCTTATGGAGGACGAGGATATTCTGGAGGCAGGGATTAAGATCATAGCCCAGCCGCCGGGGAAGAAGCTGCAGAATATGATGCAGCTTTCCGGCGGGGAAAAAGCGCTTACGGCGATTGCCCTTTTATTCGCCATTCAGAATTTAAAGCCGTCGCCCTTCTGTCTTCTGGATGAGATTGAAGCGGCGCTGGATGAGAATAATGTGGCGCGGTTTGCAAAGTATTTACATAAGCTTACAAAGAGCACCCAGTTCATTGTAATTACCCACAGACGTGGAACCATGGAAAAGGCGGACAGGCTCTATGGTATTACCATGCAGGAGAAAGGGGTTTCCACCCTGGTAAGCGTAAATCTGATCGATAAGGAGTTGGATGATTAATGGCTGGTTTTTTCAGTAAATTAAAAGAAGGCTTAAACAAAACGAGGAACAACATTGTGCAGGGAATCGACTCTGTTTTCAGCGGATTCTCATCTATCGACGAAGATTTTTATGAAGAGCTGGAAGAGATTCTGATCATGGGGGATATCGGCGTCAACGCTACGGGGGATATTCTGGAAAGGCTCAGAAAGCAGGTAAAGGAAAATCATATCAAAGAACCTGCACAGTGTAAGGCTTTATTGATCGAGAGCATCAAGGAACAGATGAGAGTGGAAGAAACTGCATACGATTTTGAGCATGAGCAGTCGGTGGTGCTGGTGATCGGGGTCAATGGAGTTGGGAAGACTACTTCCGTGGGAAAGCTTGCAGGCATCCTGAAGGATCAGGGAAGAAAGGTGCTGATTGCGGCGGCGGACACTTACCGGGCGGCGGCTTGCGAGCAGCTTTCGGAGTGGGCGAACCGGGCAGGGGTAGACCTGATTACGGGAACCCAGGGAGCCGATCCTTCCAGCGTGGTATATGACGCCGTGAGCGCGGCAAAGGCACGGCATGTAGACGTGCTGATCTGTGATACCGCAGGCAGGCTGCACAACAAAAAGAACCTGATGGAAGAGCTGAAAAAAATGAACCGCATTATTGACCGGGAGTTTCCGGGGGTACACAGAGAAAATCTGATTGTGCTGGACGGAACCACCGGACAGAATGCCCTGAATCAGGCGAGAGAGTTTGGAGAAACGGCGGATCTCACAGGTATCATTCTAACGAAAATGGACGGAACCTCCAAGGGAGGTATTGCAGTGGCGATCCAGTCGGAGCTGCATATACCGGTGAAATATATTGGCGTAGGCGAAAAACTGGACGATCTGCAGAAATTTGATTCCGAGCAGTTTGTAAATGCGTTGTTTGATGTGGATACGCAGGCATTACAGGAGGAGTGATAAAAGTGGAAGATAAAATGTTGACACTGGAAAAATTTGAGGAAGCATCTGAAACAGTTAAAAAGGTAACCCAGGAAACGAAGCTGGTGTACAGCGACTTTTATAGCGCCCAGACAGGCAATAAGGTTTATCTGAAGCCTGAAAACATGCAGTTTACAGGCGCCTATAAGTTAAGGGGCGCTTATTATAAACTGAGCACCCTGACCAAGGAGGAGCAGGAAAAGGGACTGATTACCGCATCCGCAGGCAATCATGCCCAGGGGGTGGCATATGCGGCACAACGCTATGGGGTAAAGGCTGTCATCGTTATGCCCACCACAACGCCGCTGATCAAGGTGAACAGGACCAAAGGCTACGGGGCGGAAGTGGTGCTTTACGGGGATGTCTATGATGAGGCGTGCGAGCGCGCCTATGAGCTGGCGAAGGAAAAGGGCTATACCTTTATTCACCCCTTTGACGATCCGGCAGTGGCAACGGGACAGGGAACCATTGCCATGGAAATTTTCAAGGAACTTCCCCTTGTGGATTATATTCTGGTACCGGTAGGGGGAGGCGGTCTTGCCACCGGCGTTTCTACCCTTGCCAAGCTTTTAAATCCCAAGATCAAGGTGATCGGAGTGGAACCGGAAGGGGCGAACTGCCTTCAGGCGTCCATCCAGGCGGGAAAGGTGGTTACGCTGGATCATGTAAGCACCATTGCAGACGGGACTGCAGTGAAAACGCCGGGAGAAAAGATTTTCCCTTATCTATGCAAAAATCTGGACGATATCATCACCGTGGCGGACGAGGAGCTGGTGGTGGCATTCCTGGATATGGTAGAAAATCACAAAATGATCGTTGAAAATTCAGGACTTCTGACGGTAGCTGCGCTGAAGCATCTGGCTGTCAAAAAGAAAAAAGTGGTGGCAATCTTAAGCGGCGGCAATATGGACGTGATCACCATGTCCTCGGTGGTGCAGCAGGGGTTGATTATGCGGGATCGTATTTTTACGGTATCTGTGCTGTTGCCGGACAAACCGGGGGAACTAAGCCATGTAGCGGATGTGATCGCAAAGCAAAGCGGCAACGTAATCAAGCTGGAGCATAATCAGTTTGTATCCATTAACAGAAACGCCGCGGTGGAGCTTCGCATTACCCTTGAGGCATTTGGGACAGAGCATAAGCATCAGATCATACAGGCGCTTGAACAGAACGGTTATAAACCCAAACTGGTGCGGACGATCATGTAAGAGATGTATATATTTTGTATCAAAAAACGCATACTATTATTGTATGCGTTTTTTGCAAAAGGGAGGAGAAATATGGGCTATGGAGCATTCGTGAAAAAATACGCTGTGATTACAGGCGCCTGCATTTTATTCGGGGCGGGAATCGGTCTTTTTATCGATCCCAATAACCTTGCCCCGGGCGGCGCATCGGGCTTGTGCATCATTTTAAGCCGTTTGGTTCCCATAGAGACAGGTACGTTATTTTTGCTGGTCAATATTCCCATTATAGGGCTTGGCATATGGAAATTCGGATGGAAATTTATCTTATCCACTTTATATGCTATTTTTGTATCCTCCATGGCGACAAATTACTTTGACACCCTGGAGCCTTTGACCAGAGAGCCTCTTTTAGGGGCTGTGTTTGGCGGTGTGCTGGTGGCTTCGGGAATCGGGCTTGTGATGCGTGCGGGGGCAACCACCGGAGGAACGGACATTATAGTAAAATGCCTGAAGCTGAAAAAGCCTTATTTGAAAACCGGGACTATTTTTCTCACCATAGATTCCGTTATCATCGGAATCGGCGGAATTGTGTTCGGAAGAATTGACAGCGTTTTGTACAGTATTATCTCGGCGGTGGCAACTTCCTTTATGCTGGATATCGTGCTGTATGGCAGGGACGGGGCAAAAATGATTTATATTATCAGCAACGCACCTGTAAACATCACGGAACGTCTGCTAAAGGAACTGAATGTGGGCGTAACCTACCTTGATGGAACGGGCGCTTACAGGAAGGAGCAGAAGCAGGTTATTTTCTGTGTGGTAAAAAAGCAGAGCGCCTATAAGGTGGAGGAGATTGTAAAGCAGGAGGACGACAGCGCTTTTATGATCATATCCAGCGCCACGGAAATTTACGGGGAAGGCTATAAAAGTTATTTTGGAGAAAAATTGTAGCCCATAGAGAAATGGAAAGGATAAACAATTGAAAAACAGTTGATTTCATACTATACTTATTGGGTAAACGTAAAGAATTTGGATTCGGAAAGGTTCAGAAGAGAAGATGAATAGAAGGGCAAAGAAGAACAGAAGAAAACAGCAGATCAGTCTGATTACCAATATTATATTCAGTTTCATTACCCTTACAGCTTTAACCGGGTGTATTGTTTTGGTTCTGCAAAATTATCATTTGAGGAATGAAAGCAGGGAAACCATGGGCAGACTTCAGGAAATGGAGGAAATGCAGGAGGAATATAGGTACACCCAGACAGATCTGGACGCATACACCAGAGAGGCGGTGGCACAGGCTGGGGAGAACGAGAGGCGGACGTTCCTGGGAGAATTGAAGCAGAGGCTGAGCACGAAGGAAAGTGTGGTTTCTGTGCTCAGAACCCTTTACCCGGAGGATGTGGTGGTTTACGCGGACGGGGGATATTCTTTTTTTCCCATTCAGGAAAATCTGAAGAAGCATCATTATGTATATGAGAATTTTGTGTCTCAGGCGGACAACGAGATGGTTTATACCAATGACAACGGCGATACCCTTTCTACAAAGGGAATCGATGTGTCCAAGCACCAGGGAAAGATCGATTGGAAAAAGGTTGCAGGGGACGATGTTTCCTATGCGTTTATCCGTTCCGGCTTCAGAGGCAGTTCAGAGGGAAAGCTGGTGGAGGATGAATTTTTTAAGGACAACATAGAGGGCGCGCTGGACAATGATATTCAGGTGGGAATCTATTTTTACACCCAGGCGACTACCGAGGAAGAAGCCAGAGAAGAGGCGGAGTTTGTGCTGGATTTGATAGAGCCTTACGATGTGTCATATCCGGTTGTGCTGGATCTGGAGGAGGCTACCAGCAGCACGGCAAGGACGGCGGAGATGACAAAGGAGGAGCATACCAAGGTGGCAATTGCTTTTTGCGAAACCATTCAGGCGGCAGGTTATACGCCTATGATTTATGGAAATTTAAAGACCTTCATGATTATGCTGGATATGGAGCAGATTGAAGACTATGATAAATGGTTTGCCTACTATGATACTTCTGTTTATTTCCCTTACGAGTTTGCAGTCTGGCAGTATTCCGCCAAGGGAAGCATAGAGGGCATTAAAGGCGATGTAGATATGAATATCTGTCTGAAAGATTATGCAGGTACATAAGGAGCGGGTATGGAAGAAATCCGGGAATCGGTGAAAAGCGGTTATCTGTTAGAAAAGTTTAAGCTGTTTCATCTAAAGGACAGCAGCCCAAGAGAATACATTTATCATTATCATGACTTTCATAAGCTGATCTGGTTCATTTCCGGAGAGGTGGAATATCATATTGAGGGGAAAAGCTATCAATTGGAGCCTCATGATATTTTATTAATTAATAAGGGGGAAATCCATAAGCCTTTTGTGGATTTCAACACCATCTATGAGCGGTATGTGTTTTACATTTCAGGGGAATATCTGGAAGAGCATTCAGAGCCTGACAGCAGGCTGGATCTCTGCTTTCAGACGGCGGCAAGGGAACAAAGCAATGTGGTCAGACTTTCTCCCGCAAAAAGCAGAAGTCTTTATGAAAACGTGAAACTGATCGAAAATGTAAACTGCGAAAATGCCTACGGAAAAGACATGTACAGCCGAATTTTATTTTTGAAGCTGATGATAGAACTAAACCGATGCTGCATCGGCAATCCGGAGGTCTTTCACAAGACTGCAAGATATGATAAAAAGATCGTGGAAATGCTTCATTATATCAATGAAAATCTGGCAAAGGATCTGACCATAGAGACTCTTTCCTCAAAGTTTTATATGAGCAAATACCATATGATGCGGAAGTTTAAGGAGGAAACAGGTTATTCCGTGCATCAGTATATTCTGGAAAAGCGTATTTTGGCGGCGCGGGAGCTGATCCTTATGGGAATGCCGGCGACAGCGGCAAGTATTGAATGCGGTTTTCAGGATTACTCTACCTTTAGCAGAGCGTATAAGAAGCTTTTGGGGCAGATGCCTTCGGCGGAGTACAAGTAAAGAGAAGGATCGTTTATCTTCACAGCCCCCTCATTGCTGAGGGAGTCTGTGTGTAAAGCTCATTTTAGGTGATTACAATATCAAGTATGGGATAAAAAATCCGCCCTGTAACAGGGGCGGATTTTTTTGTTACGATAAGCCGGCTCGCGGAGCGTGGCGGCGTTCGTTTATATATTCGTACGGTATTGAAATTGAAGAAAAATACGCTTATGGCAACGGATGGTTTCGCAATTGCAACCGTAGGTCGACAGAAAGGAAAGCAATATTGCTGGTGAGCAACTGATAAAGGATGCTAATATTCCGGCAGGAGGTAAGAAAAATGCATTCAAAATTGTTTTCCAAGGATTTTACATTAGTAGTAATTGGACAGATTATTTCACTGTTTGGCAACGCCGCGTTAAGATTTGCCCTGCCCTTGTATTTGCTTAACTTGACAGGCTCATCGGCGCTTTATGGAACCGTCATGGCATTTGCGCTGGTTCCCTCGATTTTGATGTCCCCTGTAGGAGGAATCATAGCGGACAGAGTCAATAAGAGAAATATTATGGTGGCGTTGGACTTTTTCACGGCGTTGGTGATACTGGGATTTTCTGTGCTTATGAATGGAGTGAATCTTGTTGTGTTACTAACGGTTACGCTGATGCTGCTATTCGGAATTGCAGGCGCTTATCAGCCCGCTGTCCAGGCAAGTATACCGGCATTGGTAGATCAGAAGTATCTTATGGCGGCAAATTCCATCATCAATACCATAAGTTCCTTTGCATCTTTAACAGGTCCTGTAATCGGGGGGATTTTGTACAGTGTATATGGATTGAAACCAATCCTGTTAGTGTGCATGGGCTGCTTCATAATATCGGCGGTTATGGAGCTGTTTATTCAAATTCCTTTCCAAAGACAGTCTGTGGATGGAAGCATATGGAAAATGATAGGAGCTGATTTTGCAGACAGCATTCGGTTTATTTGGAAGGAAAATCCCAGGATCGGGAAGGCGGTTCTGGTGGTTTGCGGAATCAATCTGTTTTTATCTGCTATGATCTGCGTGGGATTGCCGTATCTGATTACAGAGGTGCTTGCCTTAGAAGCCGCGCTTGCCAACAGACTTTATGGTTTTGTGGAGGGGGTTATGGCGGCAGGAGGACTGGCAGGAGGCATTTGCGCAGGGGTTTTCGCTGACAGGCTGTCCCTTGAGAAATCAGGCAATCTGATCATAGCGGGGGCGGTATGTGTATTTCCTGTGGCGGCGGCATTGCTCCTGTTTTCATCGGGAATGATAAACTATTTTGTCATTGTGGCGTGTTGCTTTATGATCATGATAGTTACAACCATTTTCACGGTGCAGATGTTGAGCTTTTTTCAAAAGATTACTCCGCAAAATCTAATTGGAAAGGTGATTGCGGTAATTATTATGGCCGCTACCTGCGCCCAGCCTTTGGGGAGCGCCCTGTATGGAGTTCTGTTTGAAATGTGTAAAGGCTTTGAATATGCGGTGGTTCTGTTTTCCGGTATCGTGTCGCTGATCATTGCAGTTGGCGCCAGAAAAATATTCAGTTCTTTTCGGTAATGTTGACACCAAATTGGAAGGGTGGTATTGTTTCATGTATGCTTAAAAATGAAAAATATGCAAATTTAAGGTAGAGAATAAGGAGATCATGAAATATGCCGCTGGTGAGCATTATCGTTCCGGTTCATAATGCAGAAAAAACGATTGACAGATGTATAAAAAGCGTATTGAACCAGACCCACAAAGAGTTTGAGCTGCTCCTGATTAATGACGGAAGTACGGATGCTTCCGGTGCTATTTGCGATGCCTATGCCCGGGAGGACATGCGCATCAGGGTGCTGCATAAAGAAAATTCAGGCGTATCCGATACCCGTAACAGGGGGATTGCCATGGCGCAGGGAGAATATATACAATTTCTGGACAGCGATGATTGGCTTATGCCGGACGCCACGGGGGCTTTTGTACGTGCTGCCACCGAATACCAGTGCGATATGGTGATTGCAGATTTTTACAGGGTAATCGGAGAACGCATATCCCAAAAGGGAGATATTGAAGAAGAGGGTGTGATTGACAGAACGGGTTACGCTGTTAATATGATGCAGAAGCCGGCGGATTTTTATTATGGAGTTTTGTGGAATAAGTTTTATAAACGATCAATTATAGACCAATATCAGCTGCGAATGGATGATACCATTTGCTGGTGCGAGGACTTTTTGTTTAACATGGAATATGTCCGGCACATTCATACCGTTTATGTGTTGAAAATTCCCGTGTATTACTATGTCAAAACAAAGGGTTCCCTGGTTTCCCAGGGAACCAGTGTGAAAAAAACGATACAGATGAAGCGCACGGTCTTTGCCCATTACAATCATTTTTATAAGGATGTTTTCGACGATTCAGATTATGAGAAAAGAAAGGGGCAGGTGTACCGCTTTTTATTTGATGCGGCAAATGACGGGACGGTATCCTTCTTAAACGCTCCGGGAAATTATAAACTTGGCGACGAGAGAATCAACGTGAGCGAAGGCATACTGGAAGGCGAGGGAATATTCTTCGATCATTGCAGGGAAGGAAAGATTCTGGAAAAGCTGCTGGAAATTGTGGCAATCAGAAACGATCTTATGATGATCGATGTGAAATTACTGTATTGTCTAAGCCAGCCCCATCCAAACGTTACCGCAAAAGATATGGCGGAAATTTTAAACGTCTCTAACCGGAAGCTTTCTGCAGCAGCACAAAGACTGATTGCCCGGGAACTGATTGTGCTGCCGGAGAAACAACAGGGCAGTGGGAAAAGGAAAAAGGGGACAAAGGAAAAAACGTCTGAAAACAGAAGAAAAGTAAACATTAAGGAATATGTAGTGGCGCAGGAAGCGGAAAATATTCTGTCGGAAATTTTGTTTGCACTGTGCGATTTGGAACAGATGCAATATGAAGGTTTTTCCCAGGAAGAAATTGAGATTTATGAAAGACTGGAGGAAAAACGCAATCAAAATATACAAAAAGTGCTTAGGAAGCAAGAAATGGGAATGATCAAAAATGCAGAATTGATTAACAAATCGACAATCTGAATTTGTAAGGGAGACTAAAAATGAATAAATTATGTAAAGATTTTCTGGTATATACTTTTTCTATAACGATAATATGTTGGGGATTATGTGTAATATGTAGTTTGAATGGAATTTTGCTAAATGAAAATTATTTCTTATATATACCGTATGCTTTAGGCGGCTGGGCGCCAACGATTGCCTCATTTGTTGCTCAAAAGAAAAGCAATAAAGTTGCAAACTTTAAAGAGTGGTTAAGAAATATATTTGATTTTAAGCATAATATATTTTCTTATTTTATGGTAATCGCTTTAGCTATATTGTTTATATTGCCACAATGTTTCATTTCAGGATATGAAAATGGCGTTCCATTATATGCGATTTTTGTTCTAATTCCAATGATGATTTTGGGCGGAGGTTTAGAAGAAGAAGGCTGGAGACGTATACTTCAATCAGAATTAGAGAAAAAATATAATTTCGTTATATCAACTTTAATCGTCAGTGTTGTTTGGTGGCTATGGCATTTACCTTTATTCTATATACAGGGAGTAAACCAATATGGGAAAAGCTTTTTGGTATTTGGAATAAATGTTTTAGGTATGTCATTTGCTTTAGCAAGTATAAAAAGAATTACGAACAGTATATGGCTATGTGTATTATACCATTGCATTGTAAATTCATTATGGAGTATATTTATACTTCATGATGATATTGGGGGAAGCATAGTTGCAGCAATCATTCTGATATTTAGTTCTTTCTTGTTATTGAAAGTTAATGACAAGATTAAAAAAACGACAAAATAGAATTGGAGGCGAGCTGAAAATGATGACTCATTATAAAAATCTTCGTATATATATTGCTGTAACATACATTGTTTTTTGGTTGGGTATATTACTGACAGGGGGAATATATTTATTATCCCAAAACGATATGGTCATGACTTTAGGCACTATACTGCTATCGTGGGTGCCAACAATAGTAGTATTGATATTTTTCAATAAATTAGTGCCAAATGCTAATAGAAAAGATTGGATAAAAGAAGCTTTTACTTCAAAAATCAAAATCGGCATGGTTGCCGCAGTAACATTGGCATTTGCATTATCCATGGTTTTTACATACATTATAGTGTTTTATCGCAGTGGTGACGTATCCATTATAGACTTTAAATCGTTATCTATCAGTTCAATTGCATTAACTGTTTTTTATGGAATTATAACCGGAGCAACAGGCGAAGAACTTGGCTGGAGAGGTTATCTGCAAAGATATTTTGAAGAAAACAGCAATGGGAATGTTATCAAGTCGTCTTTAAAAGTTTCACTTGTATGGTCTTTTTGGCATGCTCCATTATGGTTCATATCTTCTGCAGGACAACCAATGGGTTATTTGCTAAATTATATCATTACCTTCATAATATTGAATATATGTGCATCAATCATTATTGCAATATGTTACAACTATTGCAGGAATTTGTTTATACCCATGTGGATACATTTTATTTCTAATTTATCTATGTCATTAGTGTCTCCATATTTTACAAGTAATTCCAGTATAATGGAGAGTAAGTGTTGGCTGGTTCTATTCTATCTTCTAATCGCAATATCCTTTGCTTTATGGGATAAAATGCGGCATAGATATTCTCGTCTTAAACCATAAGAAATCCACTACGCAGAAGAAACTGGACGGGGAAATTGAAAGTTCCAATATTTTTATTCCAACTTTATTCCCAATGTGTTATAATTAAAAAAATTGGGAATAAAGTTGGATATAAATCCATATCAAGGAGAATGTTAATGGATATAAAGCGGATTGTATTAGATTTATGTGCCATGAATGATGAACAGGAATGGTTTGAATTTAAAGAAAACTGGTTTCAACCGGAAGCATTAGGAGAGTATGTTTCCGCTTTATCAAACGCTGCGGCGTTCCACCATAAAAGATACGCTTATTTTATATGGGGAGTTGAAGATGAAAATCATAAAATAGTTGGGACGACATTCAACCAATATTGCGACTACAATAAAGAACCATATCAGAATTATCTGGCGAGAAATCTTTCTCCGAGCCTGAATTTTTCTTTTGAGGAAATTGAAATTCAGCAAAAGAGAGTTGTCGTATTGGTTATACCTGCGGCTTTTGAGATACCTACTGCATTTAAGGAAAAGCGGTATATAAGGATTGGTTCATCGAAATGCAATATCAAAGATTATCCTAAGAGGGAGATTGAACTTTTTAAAATACTTGATGGAAGAACAGAAACCATAGAAACGATTCCAGCAAAATATCAGGAACTTACTTTCCAAAAACTGTTTGGATATTATGGATCGAAGGGAATTGTTTTAAATGATAAGACCTTTATAAAAAATTTAGGTCTGCGCAATGAAGAAGGACAATTTAATTTATTAGCGCAGCTGCTTTCGGATGATTCTCATTTTCCTCTCAGAGTATCTATATT
>DKYT01000032.1:0-17461 GCA_002492465.1 Lachnospiraceae bacterium UBA7093
GGGAGATATTTTTGACAGCATTAAGGGGAAGGACATCACCATCACCTTCGATATGGGGAACGGCATCATTTGGAGCGTTGACGGAAAGAGCATCACATGGGATGCATCCCGGGATAAGGCGGGCGACATTGACTTTTCCGTAAAAACAGAAACAAATGCCATTCCGGTGGATATTGTGAACAACGTCACCGGGGAGCGTTACAGCATCCAGATAAGCCTTGCATATGAAGGGGAGTTCGGCTTTACGGCTGTGCTTTCCATAGGGCTTGGCAGGGAGAACGCCGGATATACGGCAAGTTTGTATTACTACAACGAAAGCACCGGGGAGCTTGAATTTATCTGTTCTGACGAAGTCACAGAGGACGGCACCGTATCCCTTGCCTTTACCCATGCGTCAGACTATGTGATTGCGATAGACGGGGACGGGGAAGAAGAAAGTGGTAATACCGCGGAGTCTGTACAGCCGGAAAATCAGGATGCGAATAGTACCGGGCAGGCAGAAGAAAGCCCGCAGACCATGCCGGCGTGGAGACCGTGGTGGCTTATCGTAGTCGGCGCTCTGGTGATCATCATGGGAGTTGGTGTATTCTTTTTCTTGAAGAAAGGGAAAGACGGAGACAGTGGACAGTAAACAGCACCAATGTATATTTCAGGCATACAAAAGCGGAGACGGCAAGATACCGATATTCTGACAGCCGCCGACCCATAAGCAGCAGGAGAAAAGGGAGCCGGAGAACCATCCGGCTCCCTCTTGATATGGGCAGTCGACCGGAGGAGGTTAAAGAATGATTCCTGATAAAGACGAACACCCTTTACCCACGCATCGGATTATGTGATTTCTATTGACAGTCCATAATAAAACAAGTATAATTTGTTATACAAATCATACTTATGAGGTAAAAAAATGTCGATACCAAAGGGTAAATATGCATGGACAGCTACTGTTGGAGAAAAAGGGCAGATCGTTATTCCGAAGCAGGCGCGGGATATATTTGAAATCAAACCGGGAGATACGCTGCTCCTTCTTGGAGACGAGGAGCGCGGTATTGCCATTCCTCCCAAAGGGGCGTTTGCCGAATTGTTCGGCGTAGCATTTCAGGAAAAGGATGGTGAGGAAGAGTGAAGAAAATTGCGCTTTTTTGCATTCCGGCACACGGCCACACGAATCCCATGCTTCCGGTTGCCGCCGAGCTTGTCAGACGGGGGAATGTAGTTCGATTTTATTCCTTTAACGAATTTGAGAAGAAAATTAAAGCTGCCGGAGCAGAATTTGTATCCTGCGATTCTTTTCTGCCGGAACTGACAAAGCAGGAAGAAACCGGCTTGAAAAACGTCTCTACTACGGAAATGACGGTACAGGATATTCGTATTACGCTCAGTATGAATCATTTTCTGGATAAGGAGTTTAAAACCTTTTTGCCGGATGTGGTATATACTGACTCTGTCTGCTTTTGGGGAAAATTGAACGCATGGAAGCACCATGTGCCAATGGTGGTGTCTACAAGCACCTTTGCATTCAATCAGCTGTCTTCCGAATACATGAAGAACAGTCCAAAAGAAATGGCGGATATGATTTTGGGGCTTCCGAGAGTTTCCAGGGAACTGAAAAAACTGGAACCCTACGGATACCATGTAAAAGGTGTACTTTCTTTGATTCAGAGTGACAATCACACGGATTCTATCGTATATACTTCACAGATGTTCCAGCCATATGCGGAGAGCTTTTCCGACCATTATGCTTTTGTGGGACCATCGGTATTTTCAAAAGCTCTGCCTGAAAAAGAGAAAGAGCGGCCGCTGATTTATATTTCTATGGGAACGGTCATTAATGACCGTCCTGATTTCTACGGTAAATGTATTGACGCTTTAAAAAACCTGAATGTGGATGTGATCATATCCTGTGGAAATGCTATAAACCGTGAAGAGCTGGGAACATTGCCGGATCATATTCAAGTGCATTCCTATGTTGACCAGCTTGCTATCCTTGCCAAAGCAGATGTCTTTATTACACACTGCGGAATGAACAGCGTTTCCGAAAGCCTGTATATGGCTGCGCCCATGGTTCTTTATCCCCAAACAGGCGAGCAGTATGCCGTGGCGAAAAGAGTTGCCGAAATAGGTGCAGGGATTATGCTGAAGGAGGATTCTTCCGAAGGCATCAGGGCGTCCGTACAGGAAATCTTGAATAATAAGACATATGGAAATGCCGCAGCCGAGTGCAGCGCGGATTTTCGCGCCTGTTCCGGCGCTGCCGGTGCGGCGGAGTTTATAGAAAACGCACCCCATTCCTCAGAGGGGACCGATATAATAGGCGAGCTGAACAAAGCGAATGGGAGGTTCCAGCTTCTATATTGGCTGATTGTAATCGCCGGAATTAACCTGATTGGTTTTCTTGTCAGCTGGAAATTTGTGTGGGTGATCGGAATAGCTGCCGGGATACTGTCTTCGCCCATTGGTAAGGCAATACAAAAAAGAAAGTACATTGGCATGACGCACAGCAAGGCTTCATCCATAAAACCTGATTAAGCAAACAACGGATGCCAGGCTCTGCCAGTCATCCTTATGTTAAACGAACGCCGCCACGCTTTGCGAGCCGGCTTATCTAATGAAAGCTGGCAGGGGCATTACGCTTCTGTATAGTTACCTGTAATTTCGATAGGATTTCCGTCGGGATCCATAAAGGTAAAATACCAGTATGGAGAAAAAACATTTATAAATCGAATCGCCGTCAACTGGGCGGCGATTCCCAATTCCTTTATTCTATGGTATTCCGCTCTTAAATCTTCTACGCCTAAGTTGATGAAAACCTTACGGGTATTTATATGATTTGCAATTTTCCTAAGGTCATCGTAAATCTCCCAATACTCGCCTTTGGTTATGACCTGACTGCTGTTTTCAGCGTCATAATAGCCATTCATCAGACAAAGGTTAAGCCCTTCATTTTGAAATATGGCAAACCGTTTTCCGTTTACGGCGCTTACCTTCATATCAAATATTTTCTCATAAAATGAGAGAGATTTATCAAAGTCCTGAACCACCAAATAGATCGAACCATACCGCATTGCTATTCCTCCGTTCATTTAAATGGCATTTTATCGCTGAATGATAACCATAGTATAACATAAGCAGGTTGTCTGGCATAGTGCTTAAAGTATTTAGAAAAAACTGATATTAGACATAGCAAAGTATTGTTCTTTGAAAGGAACTTATGCTATAATAGAGCAGGTTAAAAACAGCAAACAGCCTGTCTGCTATTGTGCTGTATATAGAAGCCGGCAGGAGAAATAAGGTCGTAATCAAAGTATGAAAAGGAGAATGTGAAATGAGCATGACAAGTGAACTTCAGGAATTGGGCGCCGACGTAAATGATGCAATGCAGAGATTTATGAACAATGCATCCTTATATGAGAGAATGCTGGGTAAGCTTCCGGCGACCATAAAAGATAAGCCGGTAATGGAATTTATCGAGTCGGGAGATATTACCACCGCTATTGAAAACGCCCATACGCTTAAGGGTGTATTGGGAAATTTGTCTGTTACGCCGCTCTATAAGGCATATACGGAGATCGTTAACCTGTTAAGACAGGATGACCCTGTAAAAGCAAAAGAAATATTGGAGGAATGCCTTCCTATGCAGGAGAAGGTAATCGCCTGTATAGAAAAAAATCAATAATCGGAATGGAGGTAAGGTTGAACAGGCTGCCTGAGAGCAATTTGCGCAACCGGAAATTTATGGTACAGTCAAGAACACATACGTGTAACCAGTTAAGGATCGATAACGTAGGAGAAAAGGTTACGATTACAGGCTGGTATGATAATATGAGGAAGGTCAGTAAGAATCTGGGTTTTTTGATCTTAAGGGATTTTTACGGGGTGACTCAGGTAGTCATTGAAACAGAGGAGATGATGACGCAGCTGTCGGGGGTTAACAACGAGTCAACTTTATCCATCACGGGGATGGTGAGGGAACGCTCCAGCAAAAATCCACAGCTTCCAACCGGTGAGATCGAGGTGGTTCCGGAAAGTATTACGGTTTTGGGAAAGTGTATTTACAACGAGCTGCCCTTTGAAGTGAACCGTTCCAAGGAGGCTGACGAGGCTGTCAGATTAAAATACAGATATTTGGATCTGAGAAATCCTGCTGTGAAGGAAAAAATTGTGCTGAGAAGCAAGATCGTGGCGGAGATCAGAAAAAGCATGATCGATCATGATTTTCTGGAGATCACAACGCCGATCCTGACCTGTTCTTCACCGGAGGGGGCAAGGGATTATCTGGTTCCTTCCAGAAATCATCCGGGGAAATTTTATGCGCTGCCCCAGGCGCCTCAGCAGTTTAAGCAGCTTCTTATGACCTCTGGCTTTGACAGATATTTTCAGATAGCGCCCTGTTTTCGGGATGAGGATGCCAGAGCGGATCGTTCCCCCGGGGAATTTTATCAGCTGGATATGGAAATGGCATTTGCCACACAGGACGATGTGTTCGATGTGATTGAGGATGTGCTGCCTCCTGTTTTTGCAAAATATGGAAAATATAAGACCGCGTCAAAGGCTCCTTTTACAAGAATATCCTACAAGGATGCCATGGAGAAATATGGATCGGACAAGCCGGATCTGAGAATTGACCTGACCCTGCAGGACGCTACGGCATGTATGAGCGGCTGCGGCTTTGGACCTTTTGAGGGGCAGACGGTTAAGGCGATCGTAGTAGATAACTTTACCGCAACCAGAAAAGTAATCGATAAAATATGTGCTGACGTAGAGATCCAAAGCGGTCAGAAGGCATATTGGTTTAAGCTGGATGAAAACGGCGAGCTTACAGGCGGCGTTTCCAAATTTTTGCAGGAAAGAAAAGAACAGGTGATAGAAGCCCTTGGTTTGAAGAAGGGGGATTTCATTGGTTTGACGGCAGGCAAAAAGCTGGAGGCACAAAAGACGGCGGGAGTGCTTCGCAAATTCTTGGGGAATGCCTGCGAAGCCCATATGAAAAAGGAATGCTATGAATTCTGTTGGATCGTAGACTTTCCTATGTATGAGATCGGAGAAGAGTCGGGAGAACTGGAATTTTGCCACAATCCTTTTTCCATGCCTCAGGGAGGAATGGATGCGCTGATGAATCAGGATCCTCTGGAAATCAACGCATACCAATATGATCTGGTATGTAACGGCGTAGAGCTTTCTTCGGGAGCGGTAAGAAATCATGATCCTGAGATTATGGTTAAGGCATTTCAGATCGTGGGTCTGGATGAGGCGGATGTGAAGGCGAAGTTCCCGGCAATGTACAATGCATTCTGCTATGGCGCGCCTCCCCATGCGGGAATTGCGCCGGGTGTGGACCGTATGGTGATGCTGATTGCCGGGGAGGAGAGTATCCGTGAGATCATTCCTTTCCCTATGAATAAGACGGCTCAGGATGTGATGATGGGAGCCCCTTCAGCGGTGGACGAGAAACAGCTTAGGGATGTTCATATCAGAGTGGAGCTGCCAAAGGATGCGGAATAAATGAATGCAAAAGCAAAAATCATGTTGGCTGTTTCCATGGGGATTTTTGGGACGCTGGGGCTTTTTACCAGAAATATTCCCTTAAATTCCGGGGAGCTGGCATTGTACAGAGCTGTTTTGGCAGCTGTTTTGATTCTGATTTATCTGGCGGTTTCCAGACAGCGGATCGATTTTGGCAAGATCAAGAAAGAAATCCCATTATTGCTGCTTTCAGGCATTGCGATGGGAATTAACTGGATTCTGCTGTTTCAGGCTTACAAGTATACAACGATTTCCGCTGCAACTTTGAGTTACTACTTTGCTCCGGTGATCGTAACGGCGGTTTGCCCCCTTTTGTTTCGTGAGAAACTGACAGGAAAGCAGACCGTCTGTTTTTGTATGTCAACCGTAGGTCTGATTCTGATCATAGGAGTCGGCAAGTTAGATCAGGGAGGAAGGGATCTGACCGGTATTTTATTTGGGCTGGGGGCTGCCGTATTTTACGCATCGGTTATCCTGCTGAATAAATTTATTAAAAACGTAACCGGCATCCACCGCACTTTGCTTCAGTTTTTTGCTGCAATTCTGATTTTGATTCCCTATGTGGCATGTACGGGAGGAATGCATTTGGGAAGCTTGCATAAAACGGGGTTTATATGTCTGCTGACGGTGGGACTGGTTCATACAGGGATTACCTATTGCATGTATTTTTCGGCATTGAAGGATCTGACCGGACAGGAAACGGCGATGTTGAGCTATATAGATCCTCTTGTGGCGGTTCTAGTTTCCACGGTGGTTCTTGGAGAACGCATGACGTTTACACAGGCGCTTGGAGGAATTTTTATTCTGGGATTTACCTGGTGGAATGAAAAGAGCGGAAATTGCAATTGATGGTTACATTTCACACCCACGCAAGGGTATACATTCCGGCACGGCATTTCCCCAGGCAGAAGGCGGAACGCCCATTGACCTGCGAAATGTAAACTCAATAAATAACGAGGTTGACAATAAGAAAGGATAATTGTATACTTCTGATGACAAATGGTTTACATTACACATGGAAGAGGAGAGGATATACAATTATGAAAACGAAAAATTTGGCGCTTATAGGCTTAATGTCTGCTGTTTTATGCATTTTGGGACCTTTGGCACTTCCCATTCCGGTAAGTCCGGTACCTGTTTCCCTGGGATCCTTTGCGGTTTATCTGACAGTTTACATACTGGGCTTAAAAAAAGGAACTGTCAGCGTGTGCATTTATCTTTTATTAGGGCTTGTAGGTCTTCCGGTGTTTACGGGATTCAGCGGCGGCATTGGAAAGGTGATGGGACCTACCGGCGGTTATCTGGTGGGCTATATTTTCATGGCGCTGATCTGCGGCTTCTTTGTGGACAGGTGGAAAACCAATTACGGGCTTATTTTTCTGGGAATGGTTCTCGGAACGCTGGCGCTTTACCTGTTTGGAACCGCATGGCTTGCAAAGCTTGCCAATATGAGCTTTGGGGCGGCGCTTGGCGCAGGCGTCATTCCTTTTATCCCAGGCGACCTTGCTAAGATCGTGATTACCCTGCTGGTGGCAACTCCGGTTCGCAAATGCTTGTGGAAGGCTGGTATTTTGGAAAAGTAGTTAAAGCTTTTCAAGCATTTTGCCGATATAAACTATAACTGAAAAAATATGCAAATGGATTTGCGCAGGCAGACAAGGAGGTTATGGCAATGGGCAATGGAACCAGCGGAGTGGAAGCAGGCAGTCAGATATCCCCTGCTTACACAGAAACTACCAAAACAAACAAAAAACCCAATCAGTACGGAAAGCAGATTGGAAATCCTACTTTAAGCGAAGAGGGAGAAAAGTATTACGAGCAGCTGAAAAAGAAATACGGAAATATGGATTTTATCCTGGTAAGCAGCGATATGAAGGAGCAGGCAAAGGCACATGCGGCAAGCTTTGCCAATCCATATAAGCCGGTTGTTCTCATCGATGAAGAAAAGATCGAGAAGATGGCGACGGATGAAAATTTCCGGAGACAATATGAAAAGATCATCAGCAACGCCGGATCAGGGCTGTCCAATCTGAAATCCCGTCTGGAAAGATCAGGCGCTAATGTAAAGGGTTACGGAATGCAGGTAAACGACGGCGGAACCATGAGCTTTTTCGCAGTGCTCGATAAGACCAATGCACAGCAGAGAGAGCGGATTCAGAAGAGAACTGCCGCAAAGAAGGAAGAGAGAAAAGCGGCAGAGAAAAAGGCGGAAAAGAAAGAACGGGAAGAAAAGCTTCAGGAAAAACTTGGAGCGGGAGGTTCTTCTTCCTGGTGGGAAAAGGATGAAGATGCTGTTGTAATTACCGGTTATTCCATAGAGGAATTGATGCAGAAGATCGACGACTACACATTTGCAGAGAGAAGCAATTACGTGCAGACGAAAGAGGAGCAGATGATTGGTCAACATGTTGACTTCCGCAGTTAATCTATTGTTCAGAATATAGCGCGCGCCGCCTACAGATATCGCTGGAAGGCGGCGCATATTTTTGCTTGAAAATCAGGGACTATACTGGTAATCTTATATAGAATATGGCAAGCAGGAGCGTTCTTCGGTACAAAACGCTTCGGAATGGAGATAAGGATGAATATTCGATATGCATGGAAGCGTTCGCTGCCGGTGATGGCAGGTTATATTGTGCTGGGTATGGGATTTGGAATATTGCTTACAAGCAAAGGCTACAGCGTAGTTTGGGTATTCCTCATGAGTCTTTTGATCTACGCAGGTTCTATGCAATATGTGGCGGTGGATCTGTTGGCGGGGGGCGCTTCCCTGATCTCGGCGGCACTTATGACTTTAATGGTCAATGCAAGGCACCTTTTCTATGGGATATCCATGATTGACCGATATAGGGGAACCGGAAGGAAAAAGCCCTATCTGATTTTTTCCCTGACAGATGAGACTTATTCGCTGGTTTGCAGCGGAGATGTGCCGGCGGAAATTGACCAGAAGAAATATTTCTTTTGGGTATCTCTTTTAGACCAGTCTTATTGGGTGATCGGAAGTACGCTGGGAGGATTGATTGGCAATATGCTTACTTTTAATACGGCGGGAATTGATTTTTCCATGACGGCGCTTTTTATCGTGGTATTTATTGAACAGTGGAAAAGTACCCGCAATCATGCCAGCGCATTGATTGGCGTGACGGTCTCTTTGGTGTGTCTGTTGATTTTTGGCGGGGACAATTTCCTGATTCCTTCCATGGCTGCCATTACGGCGGTATTGACTCTTTTAAGAGGAAGGCTGGAACAAAAGGAAAGTGGGGAAAAGAACAATGGGTGATTTGCATTCCGGGCTTCTGGTGGCTGTGATTGCGCTGGTTACGCTGCTGCTGAGAGCGCTGCCCTTTATCATCTTTGGAGGAAAAGGAAAGACGCCGGCTTTTATTACATATTTGTCCAATGTGCTTCCCTGTGCGATTATGGGAATGTTGATCGTATACTGTCTGCGGGGGACGGAGCTTTTAAAGGCGCCCTATGGGATACCTGAGCTGATTGCAGGAGGAACTGTGGTGTTCCTTCATTTGTGGAAGAAGAATACCTTGCTCAGCATAGCTGTGGGAACCATATTGTATATGTTTTTAGTCCAATAAGCCGGCTTGCAAAGCATGTCGGCGTTTGGTGCAGACCTGATCTAAGATAGATTCTATTAAAAAATGGAGGAAAAATGAGATGAATGTTGCGGGAATCGGGGGAACCTGGGGCGGCGGGAAGCAAAAACTGGAAAAACCACAGGCGGAAACGGGGAAAAGCTTTCAGGAAAGCATTGCGGAGGTTTCAGGAATGACTACCCAGGAGCTTATGGAGGAGCTTGGAAAGGCAAAAGAAGAGTTGTATAAGAAAGCGCAAAAGGGAGAGCTTGAAGAAAGCTTTCAGATCGGAGGACAGGCCTTTACCTTAAAGGAATGGGATAAGCTGATGGATTCCTTCGATTCCGCGCAAGATAAGCTGAAGGCAATGCTGGAAGAGAGGATGGAGCAGCAGAAGAAAGCGGCAATGCAGGCGGAGCTTCGAAATGAGGATGAAGAAGGATGAAGATAAAGGATCAGGTACTGCTGCTTTTGGAAGAGCATCGAGGAGAGTTCTTTTCCGGGCAGGAGGTAGCGGAGCGATTGTCCGTTACCAGGGCAGGTGTGTGGAAGGCGGTAAAGGCGCTTCAAAAGGAAGGCTATGCCATAGAAGCGGTAAATAATAAAGGATATATTTTGGAAAAAGCGCCGGATGTGCTTTCCGCCGCTTATATCCAGCGGAGGCTTCAGGAAAAAGGAATTTATCTTGTGGTACAGGCGGAAAAAATAGTAGATTCCACCAATAATGTATTGAAGCAGTATGGGGCAGCCGGTGAAAAGCGGGATATGGTGCTGCTTGCGGAGGAGCAAAGCGCCGGAAGGGGCAGAAGGGGACGTTCCTTTTATTCTCCGGAGGGCACCGGGCTTTATTTAAGTCTTTTGCTCCATCCCAATGTAGGAGCGGAGGAGGGAACGCTGCTCACCACGTTGACTGCGGTAGCGGCGGCGGAGGCAGTTGAGGAAATTGCCGGGGAGCCGGTGCAGATCAAATGGGTCAATGATGTGTGGCTGCGGGGGAAAAAGATCTCCGGCATTTTAACGGAGGGCTCCGCTTCCATGGAGGAGGGAAAGCTGGAATATGTGGTGGTTGGCATCGGCATTAACCTTTATGAGCCAAAGGGAGGTTTCCCGGAGGGGATCAGGGAGGTGGCGGGCGCTGTGTTTACCAATCACATCACCAGAGAAAATCTGCGCAACCGCCTTTCGGTAGCGTTTTTAACCAATTTTATGAAATATTACCGATCTTTTCCGGAAAGGTCTTATTTGGAGGCATATAGAGAGCGTTGTTTTGCGATAGGGAAAAAAGTGCGTATTATCGCGCCGGATGGCGCTCAGGCGGGGAACGCTGCCCGTGAATATGCAAAGGTGTTGGGCATAGACGAGGCTTGTCATCTTCATGTCCAATATGAGGATGGAAGTACAGAGTTTCTTTCCAGCGGAGAGATCAGTATCAGGATGGAATGAAGAGTCAGCTTATGAAATTTTATTTTGCCCCTCTTGAGGGGATTACAGGATATCTTTACAGAAATGCCTATCATGATTTCTTTGATTGCGGAATTGACAAGTATTTCACGCCCTTTCTTGCAGTCAGCCAAAATGGACTGACCAGAACAAGGGAGCTTGCCGACGTTGATCCCGCCCATAACCGGAAGATGGACATCGTGCCGCAGCTTCTTGGAAACAAAGGAGGAGAGGTGGGTTCCTATCTTTACAGGCTTCATGAGATGGGCTATGAAGAGGTCAATCTTAACCTGGGCTGCCCTTATCAGACGGTGGTGTCTAAGAAAAAGGGAGCGGGGCTGTTGGAGGATCTGAAACTTTTAAGGGAATTTCTGGACGGCGTTTTTGCAGATTGTCCGGTGGCGGTTTCTGTTAAAACCAGAATTGGAATGGAAAAGGCGGAGGAATTTGAAGAGATTTTGGCGGTTTACAACCAATATCCGCTGTCGGAACTGATCGTGCATCCAAGGGTGCGGGCTGATTTTTACGATCATTATCCGAATCTGGATGTATTTGACTTTGCCCTTAAGGAGAGCAAAGCGCCGGTTTGCTATAACGGGGATATTTTTACCCTGGAGGACTACAAGGAGCTTGTGGCCAGGTTTCCTACATTGGACAGGCTTATGATGGGAAGGGGGCTGCTTGCGAATCCAGGTCTGCTTTCGGAGATTTTGACGGGTGAACCTATGAAAAAGGAAGAATTGAGAAGATTTCACGACCGGATTTATGGAGACTACAGGCAGATCATGTCAGGGGATAAAAATACGTTGTTCAAAATGAAGGAGCTGTGGAATTACATGCAGCTGATGTTTGAGGAGAAAGACAGATATATAAAAAAAATCCGCAAGGCACAGAGCCTTGTGGATTATGAAAATGCAGTGGATATGTTGTTTGACCGATGTCCCCTTATAATAAAAAGATAAGACTGCAAATACCCAAGATCACTTGTACGCAGGGTATGGTATACCATACGCCGTTAAGCCCCATAAATAAGGGCAGTACATAGATCAGCACCAGGGTCAGCAGGATCTCGCCGTATACCAGCAGACCGGAGCGGATGATTTTGTGGGTGGCATAAAAGTAAGAAACAGCGGGTTTGGTAAGTCCATAGAGCGCCATAATAAGGGCAAAGGGTGGCGCGGCGTAGATGATATATGCGGCAGCCTGAGGGGAAGTACCGTAAAAAACAGGTATAAGGTCCCGAACCAGAAGGAAAAGCACGGCGCCCGCTACGCCGAAGCTTATGCCCAGGGAAAAGGTCCAGCGCATATAGGTTTTTAAAGCCTTCTGATCTCCTTTCCCCTGGCTCAGGGAAAACAAAGGCTGGCTTCCATCGCCAATGCCCTGTACCAGAAGCTCCATAAAGGAGATGATGTAGGCAAGCACCGCATAAGCGCTGACCGCTTCTGAACCGCCGTATTTAAGAGCCTGTAAATTCATAAAAATAATGGTAACAGAGGGCAGGTAGGTAAGCCCAAAGGGGGATACGGCAACCCTCAGAATGGAACCAATGATTTCCTTGCAGGGGCGCATATCGGAAAAGGAAATGCGATTTTCTTTCCTGCTATAAAAAGCGATGCAGAAAATCAGGGTCAAGACCTGACCCAGTACAGTGGCAAGAGCGGCGCCCTGGAGCTTTAGATCCAGAACCATTACAAAATAGTAATCCAACAGGATGTTGGAAATGCAGCCGGACGCCATGGCGCACATGGCATAAAAGGATGCGCCGTGGTTACGCATAAGAGGAATCAGCCCTGATGCAAGAACCTGTACGACGCCGCCCAGAAGAATATAGTTTAAGTAAGTTGCGGCAAGGGACAGTAGTTCTCCTTTGGCGCCCAGCAGCTTAAGCAGCGGTGTGCCAAGAAGAAAGAGCGCAAGCACCAGGAAAAGAGCGCAGAAAAGAAGCAGAAAGAAAGCGTTGCCCTCTGCTTTTGCGGCTTTTTCTTTATGCCCTGCGCCTGCATTTAAAGACACGTTTACGGCGGCGCCCATACCGATACCGGTACCCAGAGAGATGATCAGCGCCACCAGGGGCCATGCGATATTGATAGCGGCAAGACCTGGGTCGCCCATTGCCCTGCCTACAAAAATTCCATCCACAATGGAATAAATTCCCGTCAACAAAAAAGAAAGCATGGAAGGGAAAATATATCCTGCATATTGTTTCTTCATAAGCTTCTCCGATTCAACACATAATTTATTATTATAACGGCTCGTCGGAAAAGATGCAAATAAACAATCTATAAAGTGGAGCGCAGGTGCTTTTGTAAAAGAAACAGGGCGGCAACGTTGGGAATCACCATAAAGGCATTGATCAGATCTGTGCATTCCCACACCAGATTAAGAGGAAGCACTGCGCCTACATAAATCATAACAATATAGGCAATTTTGTAAAAGGAAATTCCCTTGTTCCCAGTAAGGTAGCGGTAAGCCTGCTCCCCCAGATAGGACCAGCCGATCAGGGTGGTAATGGCGAACGCCACCAGGGCAAGAGACAAAAAAACGTTCCCAAATACCGGAAGATAGGAAAACGCCGCGTCGGTAAGCCCTGCCTCGTTTACACCCGCAAGGGAGTCCGGATGGAGAAGCATGTTTGTGACAATCACCAGACCGCTTAAAAGACACATTACCACCGTATCCCAGAATACGGCTGTCATGGATACATATGCCTGGTGCGCCGGATTGGGGGTTTCTGATGCGGCTGCGGCTATGGCGGCGGTTCCAATACCCGCTTCGTTGGTGAAAAGCCCTCTGGCAATGCCGTATCGTGCCGTCAGTATCAAGGAAGAGCCGGCTGCGCCGCCCAGCGCCGCCCTGGGCGCCAGGGCGTGGGTAAGGATCAGACGAATGGCGGGAAGAAGCGCCTGTCGGTTTAAGACCAGCAGAAGAACGCAGCTTGCCGTGTAAAGAATTCCCAGAAAGGGAACGATCTTTACACATACGTTGCCGATAGAACGGATGCCGCCTACAATTACCAGCCCTGCCGTCAGGGCGGCAAGAAAACCGGCAACATGAGGGTTTAAGCCGAAGCTTAAGGAGGTGGTTTGGGTGATGGAATTGGATTGGGTGGTACAGCCTACGCCGAACGCGGCAATGAGGGTAAGGAATCCGTAAAATTTCCCCACAGATTTCTTATGTAAACCATTTTCCCACACATACATAGGTCCTCCCTGATAAGCGCCGTTTTTGTCCCGGCTGCGAAAACGCACGCTCAGGAAACATTCCGCATATGCAGTTGCCATTCCCAGAATCCCTGTGATCCAGCACCAGAAAATAGCGCCGGGTCCTCCTAAGGCAACGGCGGTGGAAACGCCGATGATGTTGCCGGTTCCCAGAGTTGCCGCCAGGGTAGTGGAGAGGGTGGCGAAAACAGAAAGATTTTTCCCTTCTTTGTCCGAAGAGGGAGTTACGGAAAGTTTAATTGCTTTCAAAATATTTTTCTGCGGGAAGTGTAATTTCATGGTAAAATAAAGATGCGTACCCATTAACAGGAATAAAAGGGGACCGCTCCACAAAAACTGATTGGTAGATTGGATTAAATTCAAAATCGACTGCATCATTTCCTGACCAGGCGCAGCGCCTTAGGCTGTCTTACTATTAATATAGTAGGCTTGGGGAAAGGATATGAGTGCTTTTTGAAACCGGGCAGGAAAGGTATGGGATCAGGATTGAAAAAATGGAAGCTTTGGACGCCGGCTGTACTGGCGGCGGTTTCTGTTTTGATGAATATCATCAGCAGATTCTGCAAACCATTCAGCGATTTTTATGTAAATCATATTTTCCCAATATGGGTGGAAACCTATGGAAGACTTACAGGTTTATTCCCTTTTTCAGTAGGAGAGTGGATGCTTTATCTTGCCGTATTTATGGTAGCGCTTCTTGCCGGGGGCGGAATTTTATATGCAGCTTTGAGAAGCAGACTGTCTGAAAAATTGAAAAAGGGGTATAGAAGGTATGCCTTTTTCTGCTATTGGGTGTTTGGAATTGTCTGTATCATTATGATGCTAAACTGCTTTTTACTGTATCAGGTTTCGCCTGTTTACGTAAGGTTTGACATTGGGGGAAGTGCTGAAAAGGAATATGGCGTAGAAGAGCTTTCGACGCTGAGAGATTACGTGGTGCGCCAGGCAAATGACCTAGCGCCGGAGTTTCAAAGGGACGAGCGGGGATATCTGCTCTATGAGAAGGATTTGGAGGAAGAGGCAATCCGGCAGATGAAGAGACTGGGAGAGGAGTATGCGTGCCTTAGAGGGTATTATCCCAGACCAAAGAAGTTGTTTTTGTCCGGCTTTTACAGTCAGCAGTACATTATGGGGTATTATTTTCCGTTTTCCATGGAAGCCAATTATAATCCCCAGATGTATATTACCAATATGCCGGTGACCATGTGTCACGAGCTGTCTCATTTGAAAGGCTTTATTCTGGAGGATGAAGCAAACTTTATAGGTTATCTTGCCTGTGTGGACGGGGAGGATCCCCTGTTTCGATACAGCGCGTATTTAAGCGTGCTGGGGTATCTTGACAGAGATTTTATAAAAGCAATTGGAGAGGATGCGGAGGTGTATCTTTCTCATCCCCAGATCAGCGACACAGTAGCAGAAGACAGGATGTTCTTAAGCAGCGAGGCGTGGGAGCAGGTGGAGAAGAAGGCGGTTCTTCCCACGGAGACGGTGAAGCAGGCAGCGGACACTTTTCTGGATACCACCCTTACCTTAAACGGGGTGTCGGACGGAACGGTGAGCTACAGCAGAGTTGTGGATCTCCTTTTACAATATTATGACGGAAAGCTTTATTGAAAGGGAAAAGAAAGGCGGACTTATGGATAATATTATAGATTATGTTAAGAAATATGGAAACGAAACCTTCTCGGAGAAACCCTTAAACGAGGTGGACAGTCTGGTTTTATGCCAGCTGGTTTATCTCCATTATGAGAAATTTGTGCCCGGTGTGGAAAAAAGAAATGTACCGGTGAGTATTCAAAGCATTTATAAAAATCCTGAGAGGGACAGGATTCTGGATGATTATTGGTACAGGGAAAATAATAAGGAGCTTTTTGCGGCGGCGGCGGAATCCGTACGGTTTGGCTCCCTGAAAATGAATTATTATGTGAATATCATCAATGAGGATCAGGAAACCCAGTTTTCAGCAATGACCTATGTTTTGGAGGACAAAAATGTTTATATTGCCTACCGGGGGACCGACGCTACCATCGTAGGGTGGAAGGAAGATCTGAATCTTGCCTTTTCCAAGCCTCTTCACAGTCAGCAGCTTGCTGTGGAATATATGGAAAGGGTAGCGGGCTATGTGGCGGGAGATTTTTATACGGGAGGACATTCCAAGGGGGGAAATCTTGCCGTATATGCGGCGATGAACTGCAACCGGCAGACCAGGGAAAAAATGATAAAGGTCTTTAATAACGACGGTCCCGGTTTCAGACCGGAAATCCGGGAGCAGGGGAATTACCGGGAAATTGCAGACCGGGTGGCAAAATTTATCCCCCGCTCATCTCTGGTGGGAATGATCTTGGAAGACCATGGCGATTATGAAATTGTGGAAAGCAGGGGCATAGGGCTGCTTCAGCACAATGCGTATAGCTGGAAAATCGATGGGTGTTCCTTTGTACGCGCGAAAAATATGACGGCAAGCAAGATCATGCGGGATGCTTCTTTAAATGAATGGATTCTTTCCCTTACGGAGGAGGAAACCCATGCTTTTGTGGACACACTGTACGAGGTGGTCTCCGCCTCAGAGGCGTCCAATGTATTTGAGTTTGGAGCGGAATGGAAGAAATGCCTGCAGAATATTATTGCGGCGGCAAAAGGAGTGGACGGCGCCACCAGAAAGGGGATTCAGAAGACGGCGCATGCTTTTTTTGATATTTTGCTGGAAAATATGAAGTCGGGGAATATTGCCGACTTTTTGCCCCGGCGCAAGTGATGACAGCATTGCAAAAAAAATAATAAAAATTGGGTAAAGTGGTTGACAGAAAAAGAAAAAAAAGATAAAATATCATTTGTTCGCAGGAATGGCGGAATTGGCAGACGCGCACGGTTCAGGTCCGTGTGGTAGCAATACCATGAGAGTTCAAGTCTCTTTTCCTGCATGGGAAGAAGCCTTGGAAACAGGGCTTCTTTTTGTTACGATAAGCTGACTCGCGGAGCGTGGCAGCGTTCGTTACGATAAGCCGGCTCGCGGAGCGTGGCAGCGTTCGTTACGATAAGCCGGCTCGCGGAGCATGGCAGCGTCCGTTACAATAATCTTACATTCTTACGAGGTTATGAATGAGAGCTCTTAAATTATGCAGAATAAATATGAATAAACTGGTTATAGTCCTTATCCTGATGATGTTCTATTTTTTGTGTGGATGCAGCGGTGAAAAAGAGGATCATGGATCGATGCCTGTAGATGACGCAGATCATGATTATTCAATAAGCGAAGATTCTAACATGGCGGATAACGATGATACTGCGGATGGATGTGAGGAAGAAAAGGATATAGCAAATAGAATCGTGATAGCTGAGGCGATGGGTATTGATGAGAACAGCAGAAGCATTCGCTTTATATTGAATTGTCTGAATACGATTGGAGCAGGTAAAATTCAAAGCGCAGAGAGTATTGATTCTGAGGGAGAAAAGGCAATTGATTTGATTGCGGAAGATGGCACAAATTATAGGATTTATTTATCAAGTAGTGGAGGGGTCGAGTCTGTTAAAAATCTTGATACCAATGAATGGCCAATACGATCTGAAAGGTAAGTTGATTTGGCAAGTTTTATAATAAAATGAAATAGGTTGTATTTTTATTGCAAAGTGTTATAATGGTTTTATATGGAAGCATAGCTCAGCCGGGATGAGCGTTCGCCTCACACGCGA
>DKYT01000032.1:17714-38690 GCA_002492465.1 Lachnospiraceae bacterium UBA7093
GGGATGAGCGTTCGCCTCACACGCGAGAGGTCATGGGTTCGAGCCCCATTGCTTCCATTTTTTATGTGGAAAAATAAATGGAAAGCATAGGGAAAAGAATTGCAAGAAATCGTTTTTATTAGGAGGCAACGAAATGACAACAGAATTAATGCGTCAATTGCTTTCAAAAGATGAAAAGATAACAATAGAATTTAAAGAATGCCAAAATGGAATTTATGATGATGTGTATGAAACAGTCTGTTCCTTTTCCAATCGCTATGGCGGATATATTATTATGGGTGTAAAAGATGGTGGAATACCAATAGGTCTAAACCGGAACATGATGAAAGACATGAAGAAAAATTTTGTGAATCAGCTAAACAATCCGGATAAAATGTCGCCTACTTTATACTTGTCGATAGAGGAGTTTGAATATGACGGAATGATGCTGTTATGGGTGTACGTACCGCCAACATCTACTGTTGAAAAATGTTCTAACAGAATATATGACAGGAACGAAGATGGTGATATGGATATTACAGATTCACCTATTCAACTTCAAAATATGTACAACAGAAAAAGTAACACCTATGTGGAACATAAAATTTTTCCATATGTTTCACTTAATGATTTGCGTCTGGATTTGATGAATAAGGTACGTAATCTTGCCAAAAGCCGAAAATCGGATCATGATTGGCTGCAAATGTCGGATCAGGATATTTTAAAAAGTGCTGGATTGTGGGAAAAAGATTTTTCATCAGGAGTACAGGGATATAATTTGGCAGGAGTGTTGTTGTTTGGCAAAGATGAAGTAATACGTTCCTGCTGTCCCGGCTACGTAACTGATGCAATTTATCGAGTGGAAAATTTAGACCGATATGATGACAGGTTACAGGTTGCCACTAATTTGATTGAATCATACGAGCTTCTCATGGGATTTGTTGCAAAGCATACTTCTGATAAATTTTTTCTTGTGGATAATGTAAATACAAGTATCAGAGATCTGATAGCCAGAGAGGTTATTGGCAATATTTTAGTTCATAGAGACTTCTCCAGTGCTTATCCGGCAAAGTTGATTATTGAAAAAGACTGGTTAAAAACGGAGAATTGGTGCGTGCCCAGAAGGCATGGGAATATCATGAGCGATGAGTTTACACCATATCCTAAAAATCCGTTGATACAGCAATTCTTTGCGAATATTGGACGAACCGATACGATAGGTTCCGGTGTAAGAAATCTTTATAAATATACTCCAATCTATTCTGAAGGAGGAAAACCAGAGCTATTTGAAGATGATGTTTTCAAAATTTCTATTCCGCTGGATAAAATGGCGACAGAATCGGCAAAAGAAAGTAAGACATTATCTAAAAGAGAACAGAAAATTTATGATATGATTTGTGAGAATATTCATTTGTCAGTGGAACAGGTCATGGCAGAATTGGATATTTCGAGAGCAACTGTATTTAGAGATTACGCGAAAATCAAAAAAATTACAGGTGCATCATATGATAAAAGGACGTCCACATGGACTTTCTAGGATCTCAGTTTCATCTTGACATTAAGTGAATTTCACGCAGTATCATACAACCTGAGACTTCTTTGAGATTGAGAACGTCCTATTTTCAGGAATTTATGAGAGTGAACTATAGAAAGTCTCAAATCAGTCTCATTTTTTAATAAAATTTTGAGACTGACTTTACACCATCACAGCATCAGCTGCCAAGTGTTCTACGGGATAATCATGTGTTTGAACCTAGACACTGGCAATACGGCGTAACCGCATTCCTCCCGGAACTGATGCTGTCGATATGATTATACAACAGGGATATCTTAGAATGCAAGGAGACGGGGAAAATATGCTTGAAACGAAAGACCTGATCCTGGACAAGGCGAGATTTTCGGATTGGGAAGACATATATAGAAATGTGTGGCGTCATCCTGAATGTGCCAAATATATGGCGTGGCGTGTGACTGAAAATGACGAGGAGGCAAAAATCAGAATTCAAAAAACCATAGAGTTTCAAAAAACACATGACACTTATATGGTTTATGAAAAGGCATCCGGGGAGGCAATTGGGTTTGCAGGTGTGGAACAACTGTCAGCCGGTGTGTTTTCGGAAACAGGGATATGCCTTGGACCCGATTATCAGCGAAGGGGCTACGGCAGACAGATTTTGCAATGTCTGATTCATTATTGTAAAGAACAGTTTAAGGCAAAGGAGTTTATCTATTTAACAAGGGAAGCCAATGCAGCCTCTAAAAAGCTTGCCTGCTCATTGGGATTTACCCTAAGGAGCCGGGAAGAAAAGGCGGATGAAAGAAACGGACAGATGTATCTGTTAGAGAAATACAGTTTGACACTGTAATTCCCGTTTCTGATATGCTTAAATCTCGTTTCCGTATAGAATGCTCAGGTCTACGTTCCCGGCAATTCCTTTGACCTGCCCATGGGAAGTGTACTGCCATGCATAGATCTCCCTGCCGATCTGTTTTTGGGGATTATAGCTTTCGTCAGGCTGAAAGGAGAAGTCCAGCTTTGTATCAGATTTATAGTACCGTGCAATCCAGTAAATATCGCATGTAATTTCCTGTGCATAAGGTCTTAGACAGGAACGATAAAACGCCATTCCGGTGTAGACGCCAAAAGGACAGCCGACTTGTGTGATGACACCGGCGTAAGCGTTGATAATGTCTTTCAGCAGGGAACCTAATCCCCTTTGACAGGAATTCTCTACATCCATCCACACGGTACATTTTCTGCCTGCCAGAATGGATAATACTTTTTGGGCATCTGCCTCAGCTTTTTCTACGGTGGTGGCATAAGAGTAATTGTAAACGCCTCTGATTTTTATGCCATTGTCCTGACAGCCTTTCCAGTTCCGTTCAAAACAGGGATCTGGTTTCATGTCCTTGCGTATGACTCTTAAAATGGCATTGTTTACCCCTTCTGCTTTTACAGAGCGCCAGTCAATTTCTTTTTGATTGGAAGAGACGTCTATGCACTTGACAGGAGGAGCAGCTTTTTTTCTTTTTTTCATGTTTTTTCTCCCTTTGATTTTCCTGATTGAAACGACTTTCATAGTTTTTCTTTGTATGATAAAATAACTATAAACTGCAATTATGGAATTGAAGTGGAAATAATGTTGAAAGGAATGGCATGTGATATGAAAAGTCCCACGTAGAATGTGATTTTATGAAACCTTATAAAATACAGATAGAAAGGACTTTTCATGCACGATGAAACGAAATATTTATTTGATGTATGCCATTGCCTTTTTGCAGGGAATGGTGTTTTATGGTCCCGTAGCGACTCTGTACAGGCAAAGCTATGGGGTATCCGTTTTTCAGATCACATTGATCGAGGGTATTTCTCTGATGCTGTGTATTTTGCTGGAAATGCCCTGGGGAATTGTGGCGGATAAAATCGGCTATAAGAGGACGATGGTTTTTTGCTGCGTTCTTTATTTTGCTTCTAAGATAGTATTCTGGCGGGCGGCAGGTTTTGGCTGGTTTTTGGCGGAAAGGGTCATGATCAGTGTGGTGATAGCAGGCTTGTCGGGTGTGGATACTAGTATTCTTTATCTATCATGTCAGAACCGGAAAAGCCAAAAGGTGTTTGGAATCTATAACAGCCTGCAGATGGCGGGGCTGTTAGTCGCTGCAATGGTATTTTCCCTGTTTGTAGGGGCAAATTACCGGCTTTCCGGGCTGCTCACCGTGATCAGCTATGGCTTTGCCGCAATTTTGTCGTTAGGGCTTCGGGAGGTAAAAAAGAGCGAAAAGGAGGAGAAGGAGGAGAAAGAGTCAGGACGGTTTAAGGACATTCTGATGCAGACCCTCTGTAACAGGAATCTGCTTTTGTTTTTGGCAGGGGTGGCGTTTTTATCTGAATCCCATCAGGTGATTACGGTTTTTCTCAGTCAGCTGCAGTTTGAAAAATGTGGTTTGGCGCCTGATGCAATCGGGTATATTTACATTGTGACAACGCTTCTTGGAGGTTGTGGAATCTATTCTCTAAGACTGACGAAAAAAGCCGGGATAAAGAGGATGGCGCTGCTTTTGGGAGGAGCCGGCGTTTTCTCCTGTATGATTCTTGCGATAACCTCTTATGCAATGCCATCGGTGTTTGGCATTTGGCTTTTCCGTCTTTCCAACAGCCTTTTTGAGCCTTTTCAGACAGAAATGCAGAACAGGCAGATTCATACCCGGTACCGGGCGACTGCCCTGAGTATTCATGCGATGATCATAGACTGTATCGGAGCGGGGACAAGTATGATGTTTGGTTTTCTTGCCCAAAGGAACCTCCAGAGCGCCTTCTTTTGGGGCGTTGGTTTGTGCGTGGCAAGCGTGTTTCTGTTTTGGTGTTGGTATCAAAAGACTGGAACAGGGATTGCCATGCACCAAGAGGAGAAAGCTGTATAATAATAAATATAGAAGGCAGCATCCCGGGGCTGGGGGTGCGGAAAGAGGAAAAATATGAATCAGGCAATTACTTGGGCTGCCGGGGGTACGGGTTTTACTTTTTTAATGACCGCTCTCGGCGCCAGTGTGGTATTCATTTTTAAAAAGGAAATGGGAAAAAATATTCAGAGAGCTTTTTTAGGCTTTGCTGCGGGGGTTATGATGGCGGCTTCCGTATGGTCTTTGCTGCTTCCTGCGATAGAGGAGACAGAAAGCATGGGGGGAATTCCCTGGATTCCGGCAGCAGGAGGATTCGTGCTGGGCGGTTTATTCCTGTATCTGTTGGATTTCCTGATGCCCCATCTCCATTTGGGAGAAAAAAGACCGGAGGGGATTAGAACTTCCTTTCACAGAACCACGCTGCTGGTGCTTGCGGTGACCCTTCATAATATCCCGGAGGGGATGGCGGTGGGGCTTGCCTTTGCCATGGCGGCGCAGCATCCTGGGGAACCGGCGCTTTATGCATCGGCATTTGCCCTGGCGCTTGGAATCGGAATTCAGAATTTCCCGGAGGGAGCGGCAATTTCACTGCCCCTTCGGCAGGAGGGAATGAGCCGGCTGAAGGCATTTGTATTTGGCAGCCTGTCTGGGCTGGTAGAGTTGATCTTTGGAATTGGAATTACCTTGATTGCGGCGCAGATTACGCCCTATATGCCCTGGTTTCTCGCCTTTGCGGCGGGCGCTATGATCTATGTGGTGGTGGAGGAGCTGATACCTGAGGCAAACCAGGGAGAGCACTCCAATATGGGTACTATTGGCGTGATGGCAGGATTTTTAATTATGATGATTTTGGATGTGGCATTGGGATAAGGGACGGCAGGGGGCATTTTGGCAGGGCATTACCCCAGGCGGAAGGCGGGACGCCCATGGACACATATGGTTTCAGGACTTGCTCGAAATTGAATTTCACTAACGGAATGGGAAGATTTCTAAAACGGTGCGGGTCGGAGTATAGCGGCATCCTTGCCGCATACTCCTGATTCTGCCATCCGTGGCAGAATCTCCCTGGGCATTCGTCCATTTCGTAAGTGAAATGACCAATTTCTCACGAAAGTCCTGAAACCATATGTGTCCATGGGCGTCCCGCCTTCCGCCTGGGGTAATGCCCTGCCAAAATGGCCCCTGCCGTGGATGTACCCTAATAGGGGAAAATAGTATAGGCTTTCTTAAAAAATTATAAACTGATAAGAATCTGTTGACAGAAAATGTTAATTCTGATACGGTAATATCACTTTCAATGTTCGGTTCCGAACAGAAAGCTTCTTATTATTTATTTTCTGATTTTTCAATTATAATTTCCACGATTTTTAGAATAGGCTTTTGGAGGTATTTTTGTTGACCTTAAATAAAAATTTGAATTCGGCAAGCCGTATTTTGCTGTTTTTTTGCGATGGGGCATGCACAAGAAGGCAACTGGCGGATATGCCTGGGGGTAAAACCAGATTGTTTCTTCCCAGGGAGGAAACAGGCTTATCCGGCGATTTTGAAATAACCCTTACTTACGGCGCAGAAGGGTGGAAAATAGGGGAAAAGGTTCTGAGCGAGAAGCTGCCTTTTTATTTAGATACCGAGCATAAAGAGAAGGTGCTGCTTTTGCTTGGGAGCAAAGCCGCCTCGCTGCTGCCCGCCGGGAAAATCCAGTTGAGACAGGAGCGGGCGGTTGTGGTGGGGAATGCTTTTCAAAATGAGGTCTTTTATGACTGTTATTCCTTGGTGGACGCCCGGCATCTTACCATCTTTTTTGAGGACGATGATTGGAAGGTGCGGGGGCATGGAGGAAGGGGGATTTATCTAAACGGTAAAGCTCTTTGGGAGACGGAAAGCCTTAAAAAGGGGGATGTGATCGATCTTTACGGGCTTCGCATTTTGATTTTGCGAAACCTGCTGGTATGCGTTTCCTTCTGCGGGGTCTGTCGGGCGGCGGAGCGGGAGGAGATCAGGGAAGCTGAGAAATTGCACAGAGAAGAGAGAGAAAAGGCGGTCTGGATAGAACGCAGACATGACAGGGAGAGGGATCTTCACAAAGGAGAGTTTGAAATCATGCTGCCCGAGGTTCCCAAGACGGAACGGAAAATGCCCCTTCTCATTGGCTTGGGGCCTACCTTGACAATGGTTTTGCCCATGCTCCTGATGGCGCAGGTGAGCAGCCGGATGATGGGAGGCGGAAGCGGATTTTATTATATTTCGCTGGTTATGAGCGGGAGCAGCGCCCTTTTGGCGCTCTTTTGGGGAATGGTCAACCACTGGTACTCCCAAAGAATGAAAAAAAGGGAGGAGAAGGAGAGGGAGAGGCAGTATTGGGAGTATCTTGAGGGAGCGGAGCATAAGCTTTTGGAGCAAAGCCGGGAAAATAAAGCAATTTTGGAGAGCCGTTATCCGCCCTTGTCTGCTTTTTTAGGGGAAGAAAAAGGCAGCGCCCTTGTTCTGTGGAACCGCTATTTCCGGCAGAAGGGATTTTTGGCGCTTCGTATGGGGACAGGGGAAATACCTTTTCAAATCCAGGTAAAGACTTCTTTGGCGGGAAGAAAATTCGTACAGGGAAGGCTGGCGGAGGAAGGCAGAAAAACAGCGGAGAAATTTCAGGTTCTGAGTCAGGCGCCGGCGGTGATAGACTTTTACGAGCACCGGCAGGTGGGGATTTGCGGACCTCTCTACAGAGAGGGAAAAGGGGAAATTTTATTGCAGCTGCTTATGCAGATCGGGGCATGCCATTGTTATACGGAGGTGAAAATCGTCTGCTTTTATCATGAGGGCAAGTCCTGGGACCGAAAGATTGCAGATTGTATCAGATGGATGCCCCACAGCTGGTCGGCATGCCGGAAGGAAAGATATCTTGCAGGCAACGAGGCGGAAGCCGCCCGGATTTTGCCGCCGCTGACAAAGGAACTGCTCAGGGCAGGAGAAAAAGGTGAAAAGGGAATCCGGATTCCCTGGTATTTCGTGGTTCTGCTGCATGAGGAATTGATCCGGGAGGAGGCGCTGTACCGCTGTATCACCGATCCGGAGAAGGGGTATCCGGTTAGCGTTCTATTTGCCGGTATGGAGCAGGAAGCGCTGCCTAAGAGCTGCAGATGCTTTGTGACAGGAACCTTAAAGGAAGGGGAGCTGCTGGATCTGGGAACGGACAGGATCAACCGCAGGAAAATCAGCCTGGAAGGGTGCAGCTACAAACAAGCGCAGACCTATGTAAGGAACACGGCGGGATTCAGAGTCAGGGAGGAGGAAGGAGACGTGCAAATCCCCGAGAAGGTACCCTTTTTACAGCTTTACGGGTGCCGCAGGGTGGAAGAGCTGGAAAGCCAAAGCAGGTGGAAATTTTACGGCGCGGGGGATCGTTTGAAGGTGCCCATAGGCTGCAGAGGCGGCGGCAGTATCATTTATCTGGATATCCATGAGAAATTTCACGGTCCTCATGGGTTGATTGCCGGAACCACCGGATCCGGCAAAAGCGAGCTGATTCAGACCTATCTGCTGTCTGTGGCGGTGTCTTTTGGTCCAGAGGATGTGAATTTCTTTATGATCGATTACAAAGGCGGGGGAACCGGAAATTCTTTAAAGGAGCTTCCCCACTGCGCCGGCGTCATATCTAATTTATCAGGGAATCAAATCAAAAGAGCCATGTGGGCAATTACCAGTGAAAACAAGCGAAGACAAAAACTGCTGTCAGATTTTCAGGTGAATCATATCGATGCCTATACAAAGCTGTACAGAGAAAAAAAGGCAAAAAGTCCTATGCCTCATCTTATTTTAGTTGTGGATGAATTTGCGGAGCTGAAAAAAGAGGAGCCGGAATTTATGCAGGAAATCATTTCCCTGGCGCAGGTAGGGAGAAGCCTTGGGGTGCATTTAATCCTTGCCACCCAGAAACCGGCAGGGACGGTGGACGACAAAATATGGAGCAATGCAAAATTCCGATTGTGCCTGCGGGTGCAGGACCGGCAGGACAGTATGGATATGCTTCACAATGGCGACGCGGCAATGCTTACCATGCCCGGACAGTGTTACCTGCAGATCGGAAATCACGAATATTACGAGCTTTTTCAGACAGGGTACTGTGGGGGGAGCTATGTGGAGGAAGAGCAGCGGAAGGTAAAAGCGGCGCTGTTGAAAAACACAGGCGAACGAGTGGAACCTGAGGCGGAAAAGGCATCCGGCAGGGTCAGCCAGATTCAGGCGCTGGTAGATTATGTAAACCATGTGGCAAGGGAAGGAGGCTATGCGCCTGCCCAGCCCCTCTGGCTTCCGGAACTGCCTGAAAGGGTGACAGTAAGTGAATTGAGAAAACTCTGTGACCGGGAAAACAACGGGGAAGACCAAAAGGGGATACTCCTTGGCTTATGCGATGATCCGGAAAACCAGGGGCGTCTTGTACTTGCTTATGAACCGGCGCAGCAGGGGCATCTGGCTGTCTGCGGCGGACCAGCCACCGGGAAAACCACCCTTTTGAGGACGATTTTATGGCAGCTGACAGTGGATTTTGAACCTGACCAGGTATGGACACTTGTGGTAAATGTAGGACAGGACAGTTTGGGGTGTTTTCTGGCAATGCCCGGTTGTTTGGGAGTTCTGGGGGAAAAGAGAGAAATAGACCTCTTTTTTTACCATCTGAAGGCGCTCTTTGAAAAACGCAAAAGGCAGCCCGGGGAGAGGCGGCTTCCGGCACTTTTTATGGTGATAGATGACTTTGGCAGCTTTTATCAGCTGTTGGAGGAGAGGGAGCAGGCGCTTTTCCTTAGAATCGCTTCGGAGGGACCGGGGCTGGGCATTTATCTGATCCTGTCAGCATCGGGGGCGGGGGAAATCAGCGGAAGGCTTTTCGAAAAGATCAGAACAACGCTGGCGCTGGAATTAAGCGACCGTTTTCAGTATGGAGACGTTTTAAGGCAATATTATATTCCGGTGCAGCCTAAGGAAAATCAAAAGGGCAGAGGTTTGTGCCGGATACAGGAGCGCATTTTGGAATTTCAAACGGCGCTGGCGCATGAAGAGCTGGGGGATTATGCCTGTATGGAGCTGATTGCGAAAAAGGGAAAAGAAAGAGAAGAGGAAATGAAAAAGAGGGGAAAGCTTCCTCCTGCTAAAATACCGCAGGTGCCCAGGGAGGCTGATTATGAAATGCTGGCGCAGGAGTTTGAAAAGATAAGGGAAAAGCTTCCTTTGGGCTATTGTCTTTCTACCGGGGAAAGGTGCGGAATTTCCCTTAAGAAAAAGGGATGTTTTCTCATATCAGGGGTGGAGAGAACAGGCAGAAGCACTCTTTTGCGGTGCCTGATAGAGGGCGCTTTGCGCCGGGGAGCTTTGACGGTGCTTCTGGATTCGGGGAAAAAATTTGAGGATTTCAGGGAAAGAAAAGGGCTTTTTTATCTGACGGAATCTTCTCGGATAGAAAGTCTGCATAGGGAGCTTGAGAGACAGAGAGAAAAGGAACAGGGAAAAAAGGAACCGGATCGTGCCGCCTGCGTTTTTATTGGAGATATAGGAGACTTTTGTAATATCATATACCGTTTTGGGGAGGAAAAGGAGAAAAGATGCAGATTTTGGGAACAGGCGGCGAGAGGAGAGACTGGGCTTACGCTGTTAGCGGGGATTTATCACCCGGGAAGGGATTATGAGGCGGCGGGAACGGCGTTCTTTCGGGAGTTTACCCTTTGGCAGCAGGGAATTCACCTGGGCGGAAATCCGGGGGAACAAAGAGCGCTGTCCTTTGACGATCTTTCCTATGCCGATCAGAACCGGCGGGAGGAGCCGGGAATCGGCTATTTTAAGGAGGGAGCGGGAAAACGAACCCGCAGACTGTTGCTGCCCCAATATGGAGGGGAGAAGAAGGAGGAAGGATGATCCTGGTGGATGTACAGGTACCGGCGCTTGACCGGGCATATGACTTTGAATTGGATGAGGAGAGCAAAAACGGCAGGCTGGCGGAAGAAATCGCCGCCCTGATTGCCGCCCGGGAAAAGATTCCGAAGAGCGGCGCCATGAATTTATACGGCGTGAGGCAGGAAGCTCTTTTAAGACGGGATGAGACGTTAAAGGGTCAAGGGGTGGGGGATGGGGACAGGTTGATTTTAATTTAGGAGAAAAGCAGGATGGAATGGGAGATACAATTGAATGCGGGAGGATGGAAGGAATGGCTTCTTAAGATGGAGCAGGAAGTAACTGCTGCAAGAGATTTACTGGATATTCTGGAAACGGAGGGGCAGGTGCTGGGGGATATTTGGGAGGGCGCTGCGATGAAGCAGTGGGAAAGCGGATGGAGGGAACAGATCACGCTTCTCAGGACTTGCCTCAGGGAAATGGGAGAGCTGCTGCTGATCCTGGATGAAGGGGCGTATGCTTTGGCAAAACTGGAAGCGGGCATGGCGCTTGCGGCGGAAAAACTTCCCGCAGAATGAAAGGAGGAACTGTATGGGAAATCGAATCAGGGTGACCACAGAAGGCATGATCCAAAAAAAGGAGGAGTGGGAGATCCTGTTAAAGAAGGAGGAAAAAATTTTCGGGGAAATGGAAGAAGGAATAAAGGAGCTGGAACCGATTTTTGCGGGGAGGCCGGTTACGATGCAAAAGAAAAGATTTATGATCCAGAGCGAAAAAGGAAAGGCGGTTCTTGCAGGGCTAAGGGAGCATGTGGAGAGGCTTGCGGACATTGCCCTTGTCTATGAAAGGGCGGAAAGGAGCAATCATGATACCGTCACAGAAAATTGAAGTGTATTTTGCAGAGATCATGCAGCTTTCAGAACAGCTTTGCCTGGTGGCAAATGCGTTAAAGGCTATTTCAGAGAATGAATTGATGCAGATCGTCTGTGAAAATAAAACATGCTGGAACAGCCAGTGCGGCGATATTCTGACCCAAAAGGAGGTGAAGATCAGCAGAGGGTTAAAGCTTGAAGCGGACAGACTGGAGAAAATTTCCCGGGAGATGGAGCGGCAGGCAAAGAGAATGTATCGGTCCGAACTGGTAAACGTACAGCGTGGGGCAACACGAATTTATTAACCCAAAGGGCGGCGCGAATGTTCTGCCCGAAAACTTAAAAAGGAGGATACTTATGTCATTTTTTCAGGTAACATCATCGGAACTGCGAAGAAGAGCAGGACAGCTGTCGGAGTTAAACAGCCAGTTTCAGGCGAAGGCATCCCTGTTGGGGGAACAGGAAGGATCCCTGTGCAGCATGTGGGAAGGGCAGGCGAAGGATGCCTTTCACCAGGCGTTTGTCCATGACAGACAGCAGATGGAGGTTTTCCATCATTTAATCAGTCAATATATTCAGGCGCTGCTGGAAATTGCAGTAAGGTATGAACGGGCGGAAGCAAGAAACAGAGAAATAGCAGCCGCAAGAAGTTACTAGTCAACGGGCGCCCTGCTTTGCAGGGAACCCCTTTGCGAAAGAAAGGAGAGTTTAAAAATGGAAGGTATTTTAAAGGTTACCCCTGAAAAGCTGATTCAGTCGTCGGGGGAGTTTTCGGCTACGGGAAATCAGATGAAAAATATAACAGGGGAAATGATGGCGCAGGTGCAGGGAATGAAAGGAATCTGGCAGGGGGAAGCGGCAAACGCTTACGGAACCAAATTTCATTCCCTGCAGACCGATATGGATAAGCTTTACCGCATGGTGCAGGAGCATGTGAAAGACCTCCAGGACATGGCGGCGCAGTATCAGCAGGCGGAAAGCGGAAATGCAGAGCAGGGCGGCGGCCTGAATACCAATGTGGTGGTCTAAAGCATGGAAGGTTTGTCTTGGGTTTTGTATATCTTTGAGTTTAACGGTTAGTTTGTCCGGATGTGGGAAAGGAGAGAGGGAACATATGCTGGCGTATATGGAACAAAAATACGGAGAAGCCTTTGCCTCCGCTGAAGCATGGGGAGGGCAGTTTGGCAAAGATTATACCATGCTCAGAGTGCGCAGCTGCAGCAGCGGCAGGGAGGGAATCCTGGTGCGTGCCTCCGGTAAAGAGCCGAGGGTATATCAGGATAATTATCTTGCCTATCTTCTGAAAGAAGAGATTCAGCAAAAGCTGAAAGCGCTTGCAGTTCCTGTTTTTGGCAGCTGCAAGGTATTTTACAGAATACCGGAATTGGTGTTCCCTCAGGAATTTTCGGCGGATATGGAGGCGGATGCCTTTTTAAGGCATCCCGGCTCCATGGTAAAGATTTATATTTATGTCAGGAAGCTTCCAAAAGACGGTCAAAGACAGGTGGAAGATTTTTTTGCCCTGCTCCAGGAGCAGGGCTATGTGATAGGAGGCGTGGTCAGTTATCCTGCGGATGAGAATATGTATGGAATGATTACAGAGGAAAATTTCAGAGGAGATATTTACCAGGGCTATCAAAGCATTGCGGAGGCGGTTTTTTCCATGGATGAAAAAGGAAAGCCAATCTATCTGGAATGGAAAGGAGCGCTTCCTCATGAATGAAAAACTTTCAGAGGCGGAAATCAGTATGCTGTTAGATACCTTTATGTATCTGGACTATAAGGAGGCAAGGGAAGGTACTTCTCTGAAGGAGATACTGCTTGAACTGGAGAACCATCCCGATTACGGAGGCGGGGGAATCCATGCAGGGGAATATACAGTGCTGAAAAAAGCAGTGGAAAACGAAGGGGTAGGGGAGCTTGTAATCCACTGTCAGAGCGGCGACATGGGATATGACACAGGAACGGCGGCGTGTACCTTTACAACCCCCGATGAGAGCAGCGTCTATGTGGTATATCGGGGAACCGGCGACGGGGAATGGCCGGACAACGGAATAGGCATGACCAGTGCCGCCACCATTCAGCAAAAAAGGGCTTTGTCTTATTTTGAACAGGTAATAGAGACAATGGAGATTGAAAAGGAACAGAGGGTGATTGTCACAGGACATTCCAAGGGAGGAAACAAGGCGCAGTTTATCGCTATGGAAACAAGGTATCAGGCGCTTCTGGACGTCTGCTATTCTGTGGACGGACAGGGGTTTTCGGAACAGGCGATTGAAGGCTGGCAGGAAAGGTACGGGGAGGCGGAATATGAAAGCCGGAGAGGCAGGATATACGGAATCCATGGGGAGAACGATTTCGTCAGCGTTCTTGGACATTCGGTGATCCCCCAGGATCAGATCCGGTATGTGAGGACGCCGGTGGAAAAGACCAATTTTGCAGGCTGCCATGATATTAAATATATGTTTGCCACCCTTGCCTATGATCAGGAAACCCAGGAATATATTACCACCTTTCAGGGCAGGAAAAACAGCGATACGGGAAAGCGGGGAGAACTGGGAGAGTATGCCGCGCTGCTTTCCGGCGGGGTTATGGAGCTTACACCGGAAAGGCGGGACGGATGCGCCGCGGTGATTATGCAGCTGATGGAAGCCTCCGGCGGGCAGAAAAAGGGGATTAACGGAGAAAAGCTTTCTCTGGGGGATCTGCTGGATTTTACCTTTCAGGGGATTCCCCTGATTGCCCGAAGCCTTTTTGGGGAAAAGGAGGGAAGAAAGGTGCTGGGAATTTTAACCGCGCCTGAAGCGCAGCCGGGAATGCGGTACATGGATACGGTTCTTCAGGTTCATTACGGAAGACTGCTTTCCCAGGGACATAATATAATAAACAAGAGTAATAAAATATACGCAATTTCGGAGAATATCAGAGAGAACGCGAGGGTTTTGCCATGCTATCTGAAAAACTGCAATTATTTTTTAATAGAATTGATACGCTCAGCAAACCGGGTGGAAGAACTGGGCAAAAAATTGGAAAAGGCGGCGCAGATGCAGGAAAAGATTGCAAAAAAATATCAGCAGTGGGATGGGATTGATTTTTTTGACAAAATTCGATAAGATAGTAGATATGGATAGGGCGATCTAATGTGAAAAAGCAATTCAGCATGGAGGGTAATATGGGAGAAGAAAGATGGACATATTCAGATCAGACAATGAGGGACTATTTTGATTCCCTGTTTTTAAAAATGCAGCATATAGACGGCAAAAGACCGGACACTTCTTTTGCACTGTATGGAGAAACGTTTAATATGCCTATTATGGCTGCTGCACTTTCAGATTCGGCATGTATGGACGAGTCTTTGAAAAGGAATCTGGCAGAAGGTGCAGCCATGATGGGCACAGTGAGTTGGATCGGTATGGGAGAAGGGGAAATACCGGAAAAAGAGGTCAAAGATGCAAAGAGTATAAAGCTGATCAAGCCTTATAAAAACAATCAGCTGATATTTGAACAGATTGCAGCTGCGGAGAAATGCGGAGCGCTTGCTGTGGGAATAGAGATCGATAGCGTTTTTAACGGCAGGGGAGAATGTAACAGTGTGCGGGGACATGAATTGGCGCCTAAAAGCGCAGAAGAGATCAGAGAGTTTGCCAATGCTGCCTCGCTGCCCTTTCTTGTAAAAGGCGTTTTAAGTGAGAAGGATGCTTATAAGAGCGTAAATGCCGGAGCAAAGGGAATTGTGGTATCTCTGCCAAGAAGCGCCGCTGATTATGCGGTGCCGCCGCTTATGATTTTGCCGGAGATTATTAAGGCAGTGGGAAAAGAAATACCGGTCTTTTTTGAAGGAGGAGTCTTCAGCGGTCTGGATGCCTTTAAGGCGCTTGCCTTTGGGGCTTGGGGGGTACTTGCAGATTTTACCATTTTGCCGCCGCCTGACGAGGAAGGGGCAGAAGGTATTGCCGAAACCATCAGGATATTGAACAACGAACTGAAATGTGCAATGGCGAGAACGGGATGCTATGATATGAATCATATGGACGATTCCGTAATCGTGAAAAAATAGAGATCCCTTAAAGCCAAAATGAATTGACATTTATATTGAAAAATGATAATTTAGATTATAAAGGAAAATACTATTTGGATGAGGAGATATTATGCGCAAACAGCAGATCTTAATTGTTGACGATGAAGAAATAAACCGCGTGATACTGAGGGGATTATTTCAGGACGAGTATGAAATTGTAGAGGCAGGAAACGGTGAGGAAGCAATCGCTCAGATTAAGAATCACGATAAGCTTGTTTTAATCCTGCTGGACATTGTTATGCCGGTTATGAATGGCTTTGGCGTTTTGGACTATATGAAGGAGAACGATCTTTTGGAGAAGATCCCCGTAATCCTGATTACCGGCGAGACAGTCATAGACAGCGATGACCAGGCATATGCCTACGGCGTAGCGGATGTCATGCATAAACCTTTTTATCCTCATATTGTGAAACGCAGAGCGAGAAATATTATTGAACTGTACCAGAACAAATATCACATGGAGGAGCGCTTAAAGGAGCAGGAAGAGGCAATCCGGGCGCAGGAGAAAAAGCTGCGTGAGGGTAATGAATTTATGATCGACGCCCTCAGCTCCGTGGTAGAGTTCAGAAGCCTGGAAACAGGTGAACATATCAGACGTATCAAGTATTTTACAAGGATTCTGTTGAAATATTTGATGAAATACTTCCCCAAATACGGGCTGACGCCCATGCAGGTGGATGAGATCGCAAGAGCATCGGCTTTACATGATATCGGTAAGATCGGAATTCCGGATGCGATTCTTCTAAAACCGGGAAAGCTGACGCCGGAAGAGTTTGAGGTTATGAAAACCCATACTACTATAGGGTGTGATCTTCTGGAAAAGCTTCGGAGAGATCAGCTTGGTGAATTTTACCAATACTGTTACGAAATTTGCCGTTATCACCATGAAAGATGGGATGGCAATGGGTATCCGGATCATTTGGTCGGAGATGAAATTCCAATTAGTGCACAGATTGTTGCTGTTGCGGATGTTTATGATGCATTGGTAAGTCCCAGAGTATATAAAAGCGTATACGCCAACAACATAGCGTACGATATGATTATGAATGGGGAATGTGGACAGTTTTCATCGGATGTATTAGAGTGTTTCGCGCTTGCCAAGGAGGATTTCTTTAACATTGTAGAAGTAATTAAGATGTTTGATTTTTCATCATAAAACAGATAGCAGGCAGCAAAAAATGATATGTTTTTGCTGCCCGTTTTATTATGGTGAGCCGGTCCGCGGAGCGAGGAGGCGTTCGTTGGCTTGTATCTAAGGAGGAAGAGATGGAACAGACACAGAATATTACATACAGCAATGCTTTTCCTATAGAAACGGCGCTGGAAATGATTCTTATGTTTGACAAAGAGGGGAAGATTCTTTACGCAAATGCCCAGGCGAGACAGAAACTGGAGTATGAGAACGATCTGTGCGGCAGACATATCAGCGATATTTTTCCAAATACTTTTCAAAATTACAAGGAAGATCTGGAAACGGAGTTTTTTCATCAGGCGGAGATTCAAAATCTTGTAGCATACCGCAAAAATACCACTTGCTTTCCGGTAGAGGCAAGGCTGACAAAAAGTGACAGTAATCCGGAAGTATATATCTGCATGGCAAGCGATATCCTGGAAAGGGAATTTTTAGGCAGAGAAATCGAGCGGATTAAACAGGAATCAGAAGAGGCAATGAAGGTAAAGTCAGAGTTTGTTGCCAATGTAACCCATGAGCTTAGAACACCGGTGAATGGTATATTGGGAAATATTCGGGAATTGAAGAATCACGAAATGGACGAGGTGATTGCCCGGTCCTTAAATCTGGTAGAGCGTTGCTGTGATGATATGAATAAGATCATCAACAACATCCTGGATTTTTCCAAGCTGGAGGCAGGAAAATTTATTCTGGAACCCCGCAGGTTCCATTTTAGGAACATGCTGGAGTATGTGAAAGCAAATCATATCAATAAGATTACGGAAAAAGGTTTAGATTTCTTTATGACGGTATCGCCTCAGATACCGGAATACATTATCGGAGACGAACTGAGAATCGTACAGATCCTGAATAATCTTTTGTCCAATGCCCAGAAATTCACCTCTCTGGGTAAGATTACAGTGGAAGTATTCAGAACGGCGCAGGTAAATGACAAAATAGAGTTGTTTTTTGTGGTGTCGGATACAGGCGTAGGAATTGATAAGGGAGACAAAGGAAAGCTGTTTCAAAGCTTTTCTCAGGTTGACGCGTCCATTTCCAGGAAATATGGGGGCACAGGCTTAGGATTGAACATCTGTAAACAGCTTGTGGAGTTGATGGGCGGCAGGATTGATGTTGAAAGTGAGAAGAACAGGGGGAGCAATTTTTCTTTTTCCATATGGGTTGGAATTTGCGAAGGAGAAGAGGATATTCTGCAAAGACCTGACGATATCAAAAACCCTTTGAGCATGTCCGGAACGGCGGTTTCCCACGAAGAAAACGGAAAGGATCCGGAAGCGGCAAGAAAATATGGAACCCGGGAAAATCGGGAAAATATAAATCGAACGCTGTCAAAGCTGATTCTCTGCGTAGAGATGGAGAATTGGGAGAAGGCGGAGATGTTTATGGAAACAGTCCGGCAGCTGACTGAGGAAGCGCCCTGGGAAGTGAAGCGGGTGGTTTTAAGGCTGAAAATGGCTATACAAAAAGAAAATTATGAAAAAGTAACGGCAGAATTTGAGACATTGCAGCAATTCCTGTGATCGGAGGGGCGGATACATGATTTATGGAGAGGGAGATTCCAGTAAAGCAAAGATTCTTATAGTGGACGATGTGGAAACCAATCGGATTATTTTGGAAGAGATTATAAAAAATATGGGGGAGGAGGCTGTCCTTGCAGAAAGCGGGGAGGAGGCTCTTGAACTTGTAAAGAAAGAAAAACTTCAGCTGGTACTCACGGATATTTCCATGCCGGGAATGGATGGATATGAGTTGTGCAGGATTTTAAAGAAAAATGAAGAGACGAATGAAATCCCGGTTGTTTTTATCTCGGCTTTTGACGATCCTATGGATATTATTGAAGGATTTTCTCTGGGAGGGGAGGACTATATTACCAAGCCTTTTATTCCGGAAGTGGTGCAGGCAAGGGTGGGGGTTCAGCTGCGCCTTCATGAGGCAAAGCGCGAGCTGATGGAGATGAACCGGCGGCTGCAGATTTCGGTCAGTGAACAGCTAAAACAGATAGAACTGGAAAAGAAAAACATACTTTATGCTATGGCTAATATAGCCGCTCAGAATTCTGATTATGAGAAGAAGCATATGGAGCGGCTGGGACATAATTGTATGATTCTTGCGCAGGGGATGCAGCTATCTCCCTTGTTCGAGGATCAGATATCCGATACATATATTGATACCATTAAGCTGGCGGCGCCCTTATGTGATATAGGAAATATTGGAGTTTCAAAGGAGATTCTGCAAAAAAAAGATAATCTTACAAAGGAGGAGACGGAAGCAGTACAGAATCACACCAGGATAGGTGCGGAACTTTTGCGGGATCTGCATGTAAACAGCGATTATAATGAGTTTATCCATATTTCCGAGGATATTGCCAGATGCCACCATGAGAATTGGGATGGAAGCGGCTATCCGGAAGGACTGGCTCATGAGAAGATACCCCTTGGGGCACAGATTGTTTCCATTATGGACAGGTACTGCAGGCTGACAGGAGAGGAGGCGTGCTCAAGGACAGATGCACTTGAAATTATGAGAGGAGAAGCCGGTGTGATTTTTAATCCGGATATTTTTGAGATTTGTTGTAAAATATCACGTCAATTTTGTTAGACGTGAAAATTTCATTGTTGTGATGGGAGGAAGGAAAGTTGATTACAGATGAAGAATTTATAAGAATCTCAACCTACGTAAAGCAGCGTTATGGTATTGATTTAAGCCAGAAAAAAGTGATCGTAAACGGCCGTTTGGAAAATTATTTAAAACGAAAGGGATGGACGAATTTCCACCAGTTCATGGATGCGGTTGAAAGCGATAAAAGTGGAAACGAAGAGCGTATGCTGGTAAATTATCTTACCACCAATCATACATATTTTATGAGGGAGTTTGAACATTTTGATTTTTTTAAGGAAGTGGTTTTACCCTGGCTGAGGACGAAAGAAAGAAACAGCAAGGATCTGCGTATCTGGTGCGGTGCAGCGTCCACAGGGGAGGAGCCATATATGATTGCCATGGTTTTAGCCGATTTCTTTGGGCTGGACAGGGATCAGTGGGACACCAAGGTCCTTGCTACAGATATTTCCACCAAAGCGCTACAGCAGGCAATAGCGGGCACTTATACGGCGGATCAGCTGAAAAACGTACCGGAACAGTGGAAAAGACACTTTTTCAAGGCAATCAATGGAGGTACTCAGTATCAGGCAAAAGAGGAATTGAAAAGGGAAGTCATTTTCCGGCAGTTTAATTTAATGGATCCATTTCCCTTCAAAAAGAAAATGCATACTATATTTTTACGCAATGTTATGATATATTTTGATGAGAGGACTAAGCAGGAAGTGGTGCAGAAGGTATATGACGCTTTAGAGCCGGGAGGCTATTTGTTTATTGGAACAACAGAGACACTGGACAGAAGCAACACCCCCTTTGAAATCATCCAGCCGTCCATTTTTCGGAAAGGGGAGAGGAGTAGATAAGGTATGAGACCAATCAGAGTTTTAGTTGTGGAGGATTCCATTGTATTCAGGGAATTGCTGGTTCAAAACCTGAATAAGGATCCGGCGATACAGGTAGTGGGAACTGCAAAAGATCCTTTTGAGGCAAGGGACGCCATCCTGGCTCAAAAGCCGGATGTTATGACCCTGGATGTGGAATTACCTAGGATGAGTGGAATAGAATTTCTTCGAAAGCTGATGCCTCAATATCCACTTCCGGTGGTGGTGATCAGTTCGCTGAGTGAAAAGGTATTTGACGCCATGAATGCAGGGGCGGTAGATTTTGTGGCAAAGCCGGCTGTGTCCAACCGTGCGCAGCTGGAAGATTTTATCAGAAATGAACTTTTGGTAAAAATTAAAATTGCCTCTACCGCTAAAATCAGCAACATTAAGAAAACTGTTATGAGTCAGGAACCAGAACGTTTGAATGTTAAGGCAAATAATCTGATTGTAGCAATTGGAGCCTCCACAGGAGGGACAGAAGCGATTTTTGAGGTGGCAAAGGAATTTGGAACGGATATTCCGGGGGTTGTGGTAGTGCAGCATATGCCGCCGGGCTTTACGGCAATGTACGCGAAACGGTTAAATGACCAGTGCCGGATTCAGGTAAAAGAAGCCGAGACGGGTGACCGGGTATTGCCGGGGCACATGCTGATTGCACCGGGAGGAGACAGGCAGATGCGGCTCTTGAAGGTAAACGGCGTTTACCAGGTGGAATGTAAGGAGGGACCCAGGGTGAACGGACATTGTCCGTCAGTGGATGTTCTGTTTGATTCCGTGGCAAAGTCGGCAGGGGCAAACGCAGTGGGAATTATATTGACCGGGATGGGAGGCGATGGTGCCAAGGGATTGCTTGCAATGCGGAAAGCAGGGGCGAGAACCATTGGACAGGATGAATCTACCTGCGTAGTATACGGAATGCCGAAGGTTGCTTATGATATAGGCGCTGTAGAGTATCAGGAAAAGTTATCTGATGTTGCCAAAAGGGCATATGCAGTATTAAATAAAATGTAAAGGAGAGAAAGTATGAAAATTCTATTGGCAGAAGACGATTTTGCTACAAGGAAATTCATGGTAAGTTTCCTGTCGAAGTACGGCGAATGC
>DKYT01000016.1:0-747 GCA_002492465.1 Lachnospiraceae bacterium UBA7093
CGCGCTGCTTTCGGCAATCGGCATCGCGGGTATGAGCAGGCTGAATCAGGCAAACGTTCTTGCCATGAGCGGAAGGGCAATTGAGGCAGCCGGGGATGTTGACATTCTGATGCTGGATAAAACAGGCACGATTACTTTGGGAAACCGTCAGGCGTCCGAGTTTATACCGGTGGACGGTGCGGATATCAGGGAGCTTGCTGACGCTGCGCAGTTATCCTCTCTGGCGGATGAAACGCCTGAGGGCAGAAGTATTGTTGTTCTGGCAAAGGAACAGTTTGGCATCAGAGGACGCAGCCTTGGCGACAAGGGTATGAGGTTTATTCCTTTTACGGCAATGACCAGAATGAGCGGCGTTGACTTTGACGGCAATGAAATCCGTAAGGGGGCAGCCGATGCCATACAGGCCTATGTTACCGAGGCAGGCGGAACTTATTCGGATGAATGTGCCCGGGCTGTCAAAGAAATTGCAGAAAAAGGCGGCACACCGCTGGTGGTAGCAAAAAACCGCCGGATTCTCGGAGTCATTTATTTAAAAGACATCATCAAACAGGGGGTAAAGGAAAAATTTTCCGATCTTAGAAAAATGGGAATTAAGACGATCATGATCACCGGTGACAATCCGGTGACGGCTGCGGCGATTGCTGCGGAAGCGGGAGTTGACGATTTCCTTGCGGAAGCTACGCCGGAGGGGAAACTTTCCATGATCCGCGATTTCCAGACAAAAGGACATCTGGTGGCAATGACCGG
>DKYT01000016.1:1115-2845 GCA_002492465.1 Lachnospiraceae bacterium UBA7093
AGCGGTACGCAGGCGGCCAAGGAAGCAGGCAATATGGTGGATCTGGATTCTTCCCCTACGAAGCTGATTGAGATTGTACGCATTGGAAAACAGCTTCTGATGACCAGAGGAAGCCTTACTACTTTTTCCATCGCAAATGATCTGGCAAAATATTTTGCCATTATCCCGGCGCTGTTTATGGGGATTTATCCGGGACTTTCCGCGCTGAACATTATGGGGCTTCATTCTCCGCAGAGCGCGGTGCTGTCCGCGATCATTTATAATGCGCTGATTATCATAGCCCTGATTCCGCTGGCATTAAAGGGCGTGAAATACAGGGAGGTTTCCGCGGGAAAGCTGCTCTCCCGTAACTTATTGATTTATGGTCTGGGCGGTCTGGCAGCTCCCTTTATCTTTGTGAAGCTGATTGATGTCCTGTTGGTTATGACTGGTTTGGTATAGGGAGGAAGATTGAAATGAAGGAATTAAAATCGGTATTACCAAAAGCTGTAGTTGCTTTTATCATATGCTCATTTGTCTGCGGGATTTTATATACCGGTGTTGTAACTGGCTTGGCACAGCTTATATTTCCACGGAAGGCAAACGGGAGCATTATTGAAATAGATGGAAAAAAATATGGCTGTGGTCTGCTTGGTCAACAGTGTACGGATGACGCCCATATGTGGGGGCGCATTATGAATCTGGGCGTTTCCACATACCAGGATGAAAGCGGAAATTTATTGATGTATGCAGTCCCTTCCAATCTGTCTCCTGCAAGTGAGGAGTATGAAGCTCTTGTGGCAAAGCGGGTAGAAAAATTAAGGGCAGCCAATCCGGATATGGGCGAAACAGAAATTCCGGTAGAGTTGGTAACATGCTCCGGCAGCGGGCTTGATCCGCATATTTCTCCTGTTGCAGCAGAATATCAGGTGGCAAGAATCGCAAAAGCAAGCGGTAAGACAGAGGATGAAGTCAGAGCAATCATTAAAAAATGTACAGAGGGCAGATTCCTTGGCATTTTCGGCGAGGAAACTGTAAATGTGCTGGAAGTAAATTTAATGCTGGATGGCATTCTGAACGAATGACAGAAATATGGCAGCTTTCTTTATACGGCCTTAATACATAAGCCAATATTCTTTTTCCCTCTTAATGCAGTCTGCTTTAAAATTAAGATGCTATAAAGAGGTATTAAGGAGTGGGTTGCGTATGGTTACGTTTATACATAAAAAGAAAAAACCGACATCTTTTCAGGTAATTATTTTTGGATTTTCAGGTGTGGTCTTATTGGGGACAATTTTATTGATGCTGCCTGCAGCCAGCCGGACAGGGACGTGGACATCATTTTTTGACGCTTTGTTTACATCCACTTCTGCTGTCTGTGTGACAGGACTGGTGGTTCATGACACGGTATCCTATTGGTCGGCATTTGGGCAGTTTGTGATATTGCTCCTGATTCAGATTGGAGGCATGGGGGTTATTACGGTTGCGGCAGCATTTGCCATGATTTCCGGCAGGAGGATTTCCCTGATGCAGAGAAGTACCATGCAGGAAGCAATTGCAGCGCCGAAAGTGGGCGGCATTGTCCGTCTGACAAATTTTATAGTAAAAACTACCCTGCTGATGGAACTTGTGGGAGCTGCAGTTATGGCTCCTGTATTCTGCCGTGATTTTGGCATCAAAGGACTTTGGATGGCATTATTCCATTCGGTGTCCTCCTTCTGCAATGCGGGCTTTGACCTGATGGGTGCGAA
>DKYT01000024.1 GCA_002492465.1 Lachnospiraceae bacterium UBA7093
TTGTCAATGGTTTTACGGAAAGTTTTTTCGGAAAATTTCAAAAAATTACCCGGCAGGTAATCTCTACCTACCGGGCAACTCCGAACCCTTTACTTCACAAATGTAACATTTTGTGTCAAATTATAAGCATCGCATCCCCAAAGGAAAAGAACCTGTATCTCTCTTCTATTGCCTTCCGGTATGCGGCAAGCACATTTTCCCTTCCTGCAAGAGCGCTTACCAGCATCACCAGGGTGGACTCAGGCAGGTGAAAATTGGTGATCAGGCAATCCAGCACCTTAAACTGATATCCGGGATAAATGAAAATATCCGTATCCCCGCAGCACTCCTCCAGCATACCCTTTTCATCCGCCGCGCTCTCCACGGTGCGGCAGCTGGTGGTTCCCACGCAGATCACTCTGTGTCCGCTTCTTTTGGTTTCATTGATGATCTCCGCCGCCTCTTTGGTGATCTGATAATATTCCGAATGCATATGATGCTCCAGAATATGCTCCGCCTTTACCGGGCGGAAGGTGCCAAGCCCTACATGAAGGGTCACATAGGCAAGTTTGACGCCCATTTTCTCTATTTCTTCCAGCAGCTCTCTGGTAAAGTGAAGCCCCGCGGTAGGGGCGGCGGCGGAGCCGTCATACTTGGCATACACCGTCTGATAACGGTTTTTGTCCTGAAGCTTATGGGTTATATAAGGGGGAAGAGGCATTTCTCCCAGCTGATCCAGCACTTCCTCAAAAATACCCTGATAGAAAAACCGAATCAGACGGTTTCCTTCCTCCACTACCTCCAAAACCTCCGCCTTCAGGATTCCGTCCCCAAACACCAGACGGGCGCCGGGTTTCATTTTCTTTCCCGGCTTCACCAGGGTTTCCCACACGTCCCCTTCTCTCCGCTTCAGTAAAAGCACTTCCACCGCCGCGCCGGTCTCTTCTTTGATGCCCAGAAGCCTTGCCGGAAGAACTTTCGTATTGTTCAGCACCAGGCAGTCGCCAGGTTCCAGGTAATCTGTAATCCTTCGAAACATCTCATGTCTGACCTTCCCGGTATTCTTATCCAGTACCAGAAGCCGGGACGCGGATCGGTCCTCCAGCGGATCCTGGGCAATCAATTCTTCCGGTAAATCAAAATAGAAATCCGAGGTTTTCAATTCTGCCCCTTCCATTACAGGTCAGCTCCCTTTAAAAACGCCTGGTAGCCTCTTTTCGCTTCATATACATCCGCCTTGCTGGTAGCTTCCCATGGCGCATGCATATTCAATACCGCTACTCCGCTGTCGATCACATTCATTCCGTACAGGGCAAGAATATAAGCAATGGTGCCGCCTCCTCCAAGATCGACCTTGCCGAGCTCTGCAGTTTGGAAATTCACTTTTTCTTCCTCAAAAATTTTACGTATGTGCGCCAGATACTCGGCATTGGCGTCATTGGAGCCTGATTTTCCTCTGGATCCGGTAAACTTATTGAACACCATGCCGCCTCCCAGATAGGCGACGTTTTTCTTGTCAAAGCTTGCCGCAAAGGAAGGGTCAAAGGCGCTGCTTACATCTGAAGAAAGCATACAGGAGGATGCAAGACATCTTCTCACATTCAGTTCCGAATACTCTCCTGTGAGATTCATAACCTCAGCCACCATATTTTCAAAGAATCTGGACTGCATACCGGTCGCCCCAACGCTTCCGATTTCTTCCTTATCCACCAAAAGACAGCATGCCGTTCTTTTGGTTTCCTGAACCTCCAGCATTGCCTTCAGAGAGGAAAAGGCGCAGACCCTGTCATCCTGTCCGTAAGCAAGAATCATACTGCGATCCAAACCGGCTTCCCTTGCCTTTCCTGCAGGAACTACCTCAAGCTCCGCGGAAAGGAAATCTTCCTCCTCCACGTCATAGGTCTTCTTTAAAATATCCAATATGCCCTTCTTAACCGCTTCTTTCGCCCGGTCCTTATCCTTCTTTTCCTTTTTCTCTTTCTTTTTTCCTTCTCCCTCTTCTTTCTGACTGTTTTCCTTGTCAACCGCCTTTTCTTTTCCCAGGGTAATGGGTTTATTTCCTACGATCAGATCCAATGCCTCTCCTTCGATCACCTTGGACGCCTTTTTCTCCAGCTGCTCCTGGGCAAGATGAATCAGAAGATCAGAAATAAAGAATACCGGATCGTCTTCACTCTCTCCAATGTTGATTTCTACCGTTGTGCCGTCTTTTTTTACCATCACGCCATGAAGGGCAAGGGGAATGGTCACCCACTGATATTTTTTAACGCCGCCATAATAATGGGTATCCAGATAAGCAAAACCGCCCTCCTCATAGAGGGGATTCTGCTTCACATCCAGTCTGGGCGAATCAATATGTGCCCCCAGAATATTCATACCTTCCGCCATAGGGCGCTCTCCAATGCGAAACATTACCACAGATTTATTCATCCATACAGCGTATACCTTATCGCCTTTTTTCAGTTTTCCGCCCTTTTTCATCACTTCCTGCAGCTCCCGGTAGCCTTCCTTCTCCGCTGCATTGACAATATAATCCACACACTCCCGCTCTGTTTTTCCTTCATCCAGAAAGCTTCTGTATTCCTCAGAAAATACCTCTACTTCTTTCAATTGCTTTTCATTGTAAGTTTCCCATGTGTTTTTCTTTTCCATTTATACGACCTGTTCCTTTCTTTTTCAATAGTATATCCAGTCTCTGGATCTTTAAAGAAGCACAGCGGAGAAAAGGCATTTCCTTCCATCCACTGTGCTTATCTTAACCTATTTACTGTCTTAATTCAATTCCCAAACCTTCAAGACCGTTCAAAATTTTCTTCATGGCGCCTGTAACATCGCTTTCCTCCAGGGTGCGGTCCTTTGCCCTGAAGGTAATAGAGTATGCCACCGACTTAAAGCCTTCCTTGATCTGTTCGCCTTCGTATATATCAAACAAATGATAGGACTCCAGTATTTTTCCTCCTCTTTGCTCGATCATTGCCTCGATCTGTCCTGCAAGGATCTCCTTGGGCACCACCATGCTGATATCTCTGGAAACAGCCGGATACTTGGCAATCCCCTGATATTTCCGGTCAAAGGTTGCTTTACTTACAATCAGAGGCATATCCAGCACTGCCACATAAACTTTTGCAGCAATGTCATAATTTTTACATACAAGAGGATGCACCTCCCCCAGATATCCCACTTTTTCTCCTTCATACTCAATATCCGCCTGACGTCCCGGATGAAGGAAGGGTTTGCCTGCTTTGGGATTATAGACCGTTTTCTTTTTCATGCCAATGGCGTCAAAGAATTCCTCTATCACCCCTTTCATGGTGTAAAAGTCTCCCTCTCCGTACATGCCAAGGGTAAACTGCATTCTCTCGTCGGGACGCTCTGTCAAGGGAAATTCCTTAGGCAGATAAATATTCCCCAACTCGTATAATCTTACATCCTTGTTCCGCCTGTTATAGTTGGAGGCAAGGGAGGTGAGCATTCCGTTCAGGGAAATGGTTCTCATAATTGAAAAATCTTCTCCTAAAGGATTTGCAATCACAATGGTTTTTCTAAGGGGTGAATCCGCCGGAAGGAGAAGCTTGTCAAATACCTTAGGACTTTCAAAGGAATAACACATGCCCTGGGAGAATCCGCAATATTCGGCAATGTCTCTTGCCTTCTGCTCAATCCGGAGCTTATAGGACAGCTTTCCCGCCGTTGCCTCCCCTGTGGGCAGAGTGGTAGGGATTTTATCATAGCCAAAAAATCTCGCCACCTCTTCCGCAATATCCGCACAGCATTCCAGATCCTGCCGATAGGTAGGAATAATCAACTCTCCTGCCTCCTCATCATATACAAGCTCCAGCATTTTGAAAATATCCAGCATCTCGTCTACAGACACATCTGTTCCCAGCAGGCTGTTGATCCGGTCCGGCATAAAAGGAATCCTTGCTTCTTCCTTCATAGGCTCGCATACATCCACCATGCCCCCCACTACTTCTCCGCAGCCCAGCTCCTGGATCAGCTGACATGCACGGTTGATTGCCGCCTCCGCATTATGGGGATCAAGCCCTTTTTCAAACTTACCGGAAGCGTCCGTACGCAGTCCCAGCCTTTTGGCTGATTTACGGATATTCGGTCCGTTAAAGGTCGCCGCTTCAAAAAGAACCGTTTTAACCTGGTCGGTAATTTTACTGTTTTCACCGCCCATAATACCCGCAATACCGATCTCTTTCTCGCCATCGCAGATCATCAGCATATCCTGATCCAGTTTTCTCACCTGCTCGTCCAGGGTCTGAAATTCCTCTCCGTCCTTAGCGCGGCGCACAATGATCTTATGCCCTGCAACGGTGTCCAGATCAAAGGCATGCATAGGCTGACCGTATTCCTCCATTACATAGTTGGTGATATCCACCAGATTATTGATGGGGCGTATTCCGCTCGCCCTAAGCCTTCTCTGCATCCATTCCGGCGAAGGCGCGATTTTGATATTGGTGCAGACCCTTGCGCAATACCGGCTGCAAAGATCCGGATCCTTCACCTCCACAGAAATATAATCCTTTACATCCTCTCCGTTTTCCTTCACCTCCACCACCGGCGGGACAAAGGGTTTGCGGAAGGTTGCCGCCGCCTCCCTGGCAATGCCAAGGACGCTGTAGCAGTCCACTCTGTTGGAGGTAATCTCATACTCAAATACGGTGTCTCTCATGCCAAGAGCCTCCACAGCATCTGTACCCACCTTTACATCCTCAGGGAAAATATAAATACCAAGCTCCGGCGCATCGGGATACATATTTCTATCCGAACCAAGCTCCTCTATAGAGCACATCATACCCTTTGATTCCACTCCCCGCAGCTTTCCGGCTTTGATTGCAATTCCCTCTTCCGGCATAGGACCGCCGTCGTGGCCGCCTGCAACCCTGCCTCCGTCCAGAACCACCGGAACCTTGTCTCCCTCTTTCACATTAGGCGCTCCTGTTACGATCTGAATCAATTCCCTTCCAATATTTACCTGACATACAATCAACTTATCCGCATCGGGATGTTTTTCAATCTTTTCAATCTGTCCCACCACAATCCTTTCCAGATTTTTATCCAGCCGTGCAAAGTTTTCCACCTTGGTTCCGGTCAGGGTCATTGCATCGCAATATTCCTGGTCGGTGCAGGTAAGCTCCGGTACATATGCCTTTATCCATGATAACGCTGTATTCATTTCATTTCCTTCCTTTCCGATTATCAGTCTTTTAGAATTGCTTTAAGAAACGAATATCGTTTTCATAAAGCAGACGCATATCGTCTATTTCATATTTCAAAAGGGCAATTCTCTCAAGTCCCACGCCGAATGCAAACCCGGAATATTTCTCCGGATCGATTCCGCTCATGGTAAGCACATTGGGATGAACCATGCCGCAGCCTAAAATTTCAATCCAGCCGGAGCCTTTGCAGAAGCGGCATCCTTTACCGCCGCACTTAAAGCAGGAAACGTCCATCTCTGCGCTTGGCTCTGTGAAATTAAAGTGATGGGGACGGAATTTTACTTTTGTATCCTCCCCGAAAAGCTCTCTTGCAAACTCTGCAAGAGTTCCCTTTAAATCTGCAAAGGTAATATGCCGGTCGATCACAAGCCCTTCGATCTGATGGAAGGAAGGAGAATGGGTCGCATCCACCTCGTCGGAGCGGAATACCCTGCCTGGCGCGATCATACGAATGGGCATTTTCCCTTTTTCCATCTCGTGAACCTGGGTATTGGAGGTCTGGGTTCTTAAAAGGAAATCGCCGTTGATATAGAAGGTATCCTGCTCATCCTTCGCCGGATGATCCGCCGGGATATTCAACGCCTCAAAATTATAATAATCGGTATCCACTTCAGGGCCTTCCACTACCTCGTAGCCCATGCCGATAAAGATCCTCTCTACCTCCTCCAGGGCAATGGTGTTGGGATGACGGTGCCCCACATGATTCTTTTTCGCCGGAAGGGTGACGTCAATGGTTTCGCTTTTCATCCGCAGTTCCAGAACTGCGTTTTCCATTCTGACTTTTGCCTCTTCCAAAACCCCTTCGATCTCCTGGCGCGCCTCGTTTACCATCTGTCCCACCTTCGGTCTGTCCTCGGCGGCAACGTCCTTCATGCCCTTGAGAACAGCCGTAAGCTCTCCTTTTTTGCCCAGATAGTTGACTCTGATCTCGTTTAACTTATCCAGCCCGTCACTGTTTTGAATCTGCTTTAAAGCCTCCGCTTTAATCTGTTCCAATCTCTCTTTCATCGCTTCTTCCTTTCTTTCTGAAAATGTAAAAAGTCCCTTATGCTTCCTGCATAAGGGACGAAATGCTCCGCGGTACCACCCATTTTCCTGCCGTATCGGCAGACGCTTCTTTCACTTAACGCGTGTCACGTTCAAACCTACTTGCCGCCCTGTCCTTTACAGACAGCACTTCGCTTTCAGCCTGAAAGCTCCGGTGGGAAATTCGCCGCCACGCTCTTTCCTGCAAAATCGCGGGGCACTGAGTTCTGAACTTAAGGAAGCTTTCAGCCGGTGGCTTCCTCTCTCTGGTAGAAGATACTCTGCTACTATACACCTTCACAGCCTTTTTATTCAACTAACTTTCATTTTAGCCAATCTTTTCTCTTCTGTCAATATGCTTTTTCCCCACAAAGAACTGAAATGCCGGCTTAAAATACCGATTGATATATGCGCCAACCAGAATAATGTACATTGCCGTATACAGCCAAAGCATTAAAATGATAATGGTGGTAAGGCTCCCATAGGTATTAAAGCCGTTAAATTCATCGATATAAATAGAAAATGCCCAGGTCATTACGCTCCATGCCACCGCCGCAAAAACGGCGCCTGGCAGCTGCATCTTAAAGCCCAGCCGGGTTCCCGGCACATAGGCATACAACAGCGCGATCACCACCGTAAGCACCGCCCATACCAGCAGGGTTCTGAAGTGAATCAGCAAATCGAACAGATACGAGGTCTGGGGAATGACTCCCACTATGATTCCCACAATGGATTTTCCAAACACCATGATCAGCAGGGATAAAAGAACCGCCACCAGCATCAGCACCGTGTACAAACATGCCACCATGCGGAGCACCACATAACTTCTGCTCTCCTCCACAGCGTTCACAGCGTTCAGCCCACGCATCAGGGCAAGCATCCCCTTGCCCGCCGACCAGAGGGTAATAATGGCGCTTGCCGAAACCAGTCCCACAGACTTATCATATACATCCCGAATAATACTGATTAACAGTGAATTCATTGCATCCGGAGAAATCTCCGTCGCCGCGCTCATCAAATTTGCCTCTGTCAGAGGCGTATAGGGTATAATGGAGCAAAGCAGCATCAGCATAGGTATCAGCGATAAAAAAAGGAAAAAGGCTGTACTTGCCGCAAAGGAACTGATATTTTTTTTTCTCATATGCCTGCCAAAATCATATCCTATTAATAGTAATCGTTTTAACATAAAGCGTCCCCGAAATCATTCTTAATAGATCTTATCTAACCGGCAGTCCTGAAAATAGAAGGACAAAATCTCTTCGCAACTCATCTGCGCCATTCCCATTGCCCTTGCTCCGTTCTGGGACATTCCCACGCCGTGTCCGTAACCGCCTCCAATAATAGTATATCCTACCACATCTTCTCCCCTGGTTTCAATATCAATTATCAAATAAGCGCTTGGCAGGAGCGTCCCGCTTTCATGGGCGGAGCCGTCCTGGCGAAGGACCTCTCCCCCCTGATTGAGAACATACCGGATATTATACTCGGACAGAACTTTATAAATCCCCTTGTCAGTCTCGATCAGAATCTCGTCCAGAACCCCTCCTTCTTTTCTTTTCAGGGCTTTGATACCATATACCTCTTTGAACTTTTCCGGTTTTACGGATTCATAGCTTTCCGGTTCCTCAAAATCCTCTCCCTCTCCTGTATAAGTAAGAATCTTTCCCGTGGCAGCCTCAAACCGCTCTCTCATTCTTTCCCCCAAAAGGGATACGTCCAGATCTTCCACCCTGTAACGCCACCTGAACCAGGCTTCCTCCTTTTCATAAGCATTCTCGTCTGGTGCGGTAATATAAGCGCGGAAATTTTCTTCCTGCTGTAAATCATCCGGTGAAAAAGCCCCTTCCCCCTTGCGCTTCTTTTCTTCTCCGATATACGCCGCCCTCAAATACGGCATTTCTTCCGCCTGCCCTTCGTTCCATACCCCGGCATCTGCGCCGAAGCCGCAGGAGGTGGAATAATAATAGGTGCTCACCGGCGCCTCCCCATAGAGAAGAAGGGTGCCTGCAGTTTCCTTTACCGCCTTTGTAGAATTGATATTCTCCTCAATGTTGTTATACACCTGATAGCCTACGCTGTCGTCCACATGAGCGCCCAGCTTCTGGTAACCCGGTTCCTTTAAATACCGATATCCATAGGTTCTGGCGCAGACCGCCTGCGCCTTTAACGCCTCGGGCGGATAAGAGGCGGGCATTTCGCTTGGAACCACGGAATAAAGGTATTCCTCCAGCAGCACCTCATTGATCAGCACCAACCCCTCATCCGCCTCATAAATCTCCATACTTCCCCTGTAGGAAGGCGCTCCCTGACTGCGGCTTAAGGAAAGCACCTGAATCTTTCCTGTATTCACCTCCGGCGTAAGCACCGCCCGGTCTCCTGACAGGTAATCGCTTCCCGCCTCTATTACCAGTTCCTGCCCCGGGGAAATTTTTTCTTCTTTCCGGTTCTCATAGGGACCGTAGGAAAGGAGCATATTATCCCGGCATACAAATTTCAGGCTTTCGTGATACAGTCCGCCAAAGCCCTGATTCTTAATCGCCACCCGGATGGTTTCCATCTTCTCCTTTCTGGTAATCAAAAAGGCACAGATTTCTCCCTTCTCCAGCACGAAATCTGCAAAATCATATCCCATGGACAGCTCCGCCGTCTCCGCCTTTCGCAGGGTTTCATAGAGCATATAGCCTGTAAGCTCTTTCTTCACAGGTATTTTTCCATGTCCTTCAATCTCAAACCAGTCCTCATCCATGCCAAGGAGCTTTCCCCCAATCCGTTCATCCTTCGCCTCTATTTGGGAGATCTTCCCTTTTTGATAACCGATATCCGCCACCTGCTCTCTGATCAGGCCGCCATCCTCAAAAGTTTCCCCTGCATCCGTCAAAATCTCATAGCCCTGGAAAAAAAACTGGATATCCTTCTCCCCCGCTTCCATAATCCAGACATTTTCCATACTGCCCCTGTCCGGCAGCTCATCCACCAGCGTAAGCAGCGTATTTCCCCGCACATAAGCGTTCACCGTTATAAACTGAAGCGCCGAAAACTTTCCGGAGACAAAATCATACAGGGAACCGTCTCCGCCAAGAAGCTTTCCTTCGCCTATTTTTTCCTCGCCTGCCAGCCGGGAGTTCCCGCATAAAATTGCAACCTTTTTTTCCTCCAGCAGATTCTCCAGCTTAAAATACCTCACCAGTTCCCCATAGCTGTCGTACCAGTCCTTCTTCAGTATGAAGAACTCCTTTTTGTAACGATCCTTATATGTAATATGCTTTCTTAACCGGTCTGCTTCCCCGCCCTCTGTTTTCTTTCCCAGAATGCCTTCCAGAAGGGACAAATAACTTCCATATGTCACCGGCTCCGCATCCCCCTGGAAGGCGTTTTCAAACAGCCGCTCAATCCCTTCCCCATCGGCAAATGCTGCGCCGCTTTTCTGCAGTTCTCTCACCAGTATCTTAACATCCCCCGCTTCAGCCAGTTCCCCATCCGGCTGGGTCAGCTGAAGCACCTTTTCATCCTTATAAATCAACCAGATAAACAGTAAAGTTAAAAGAATTACGGCAATTAATTTCAATAAAATCCTGCTATTTTTTTTCATGTTTTCCGCCATTCCACCCACCTTCTTTTAAAAGAAAAAGCAGCCCTTTAAGGCTGCTTTTCTTCTGTCCAATAAGCCGGCTCGCAAAGCGTGACGGCGTTTGGTTATCCCCAAAATGCCGGTTCCTGCCTTTTGACTCCTAGCTGCGCTAGGTGGGTTACCGCAATCTGCACATTTGCCTTCCCTTCCAATCCTCTATAAAAGAGTGAGGGCTTGACAGCCGCCAGATGATGTAGGAATCCCGTTTAAAGTATCTGTAGGTTCAAAACTAACAGGAATTATCGTGCATTTCAGGTTATTTTTATTATATCCAATCTGTAGCTAAAATACAACTGGAATTTTTATCAGCTAAGAGCGTCAACCAGCTTCTGAACAGCGGCAAGAGCCTCATCGGGAAGTTTGTCATAGCCTTCCTTCTTCTCTGCAAATCCCTTAACGGCATCTACACGGTTCTGCATAGCGTTCTTCAATGCTGCCTTGTACGCAGCGTCGTTTAAGTCAGGCTTAAAGTCAGCGGTCTTGCCTTCCCAGTCATACATAATCTCTACATCGTCAAAATTGCCCCATTTTTCAAATTTTGCTTTGCCTTCCACGATGGTCTCAAGGATGCCCAGCGTATCTGCAGGTTTTACCTTGGTTCCCATGAAATCGCCGGTATTAACGATGTAGCATGCTACGTTCTTCTCTTCTACTAACTTTTTGAATTTCTCATAGTCATGAACCAGAGGGTAGGTTCTGAAAGGGTTAGCGTAAGGTACGATACGCAGTGCATTTAAGTCGGTTCCTGCTGCAACACGCTCTGCAGTAGATGTCTTGGTTGCAAGAGTAGCGCCCATAACAGAAGCCAATGCAGCGCCTTTCAATTTCACTACAGGCGGAATGGTGGGATCCTTCATGATCCAGAAGATTGCATTAACGGGAGCGTCGATCTTATCCACACGGTTAGGAGACCATAATTTGGATTTGATTGCACGTCCATTTCCGTTTCTGATATCCTCTGTTACCAGCTGAATCTTGCCGTTCTCGTCCATGGTTGCAGAACAGTTCTGTGCAGATAACAGATATTCATTGTCAGGACAACCTGTAGGGTAGTCAGCCGTCTTGTCAAAGTATGTAGGCTCCAGCGCTACAGATGCGCATGTATCTGTATTGATAATGAAAGCGTCGTCATGAAGTACGGTGATGGGATATTTGCCGCCGTGTTTTGCATGGGTCAGTGTGGACTTTCCGGATCCTGACAGACCGTAAACAGATGCAACAAACTTGGAACCGTCAGGCAGAGTGTATTCCTTCTGTCCGCCGTGGCATGCTGCATAGCCGTTTCTGTTTGCAAGCGCCCAAGCCATGGTAAGAGTCCCTTTCTTGTGCTCGCCGAAATATCTCATACCAAGAATTGCAGCGCAGTTCTCGTTGGTATCGAAATAGCAAAGGGTAAGAGGATCGCTTAAGCAGCTGTAATCTACGTCAGGAGCATCCTGAGGCGTCCACTGAGGATCGGAGAAAATGTAGATGTCAGGCTCTTTTCCATCGCCTACAGGCTTGGAATTCTTGTACATCTTCACATATTCATCTGACATATACTGGAAGTTGATCATCCAGTTGTAAAGAAGGTTCTCTTCTCCTTCGGGAATCAACAGATGTGCCTTCACCATAAATTCAGGATCAAGACCTACGAAACATTCTGCATGATACATGGTTTTCCAACGGGTGTTGTAAACTGCGTCCATTACAACCTTGTCAAGCTTTGTCTCGTCAACGCCCGGCTCGCCTTTGATGCGGCGTGCTGCTGCGTAACGTCCTGTTACGGCGCCGTCGTTAAATAAAAGAACCTTTGCGTCTTTCTCAAGACCAAATGTGTCTCCATCCTTAACAGGCATGTCTGTCACAATGGTTCCAGGTGAATTTTTAGCTAATTCATAGGCTTCTTTCAATGTGTTTACCTTAACTACATTGTTTCCGTAGAAAGCAGCTTCGATAATGGAACGGGTTTTGGAAAAACCAACCTTACCTTTGCCGATTTCGGAAATTGGATAATACGCTTTTGTTGACATATTATACTCCTCCTTAAAATAATAGTATATTTTCCACCCCAGCACTGTCGCCAAAAGGCCGCAGCATTGTGGTTTTTTACATAGAATGCGCCTTTCTGGCACACCTCTTGTATTATCTCAAACATGGATTTAAAAGTCAATATTTATAAACTCCATTTTTTGAAATCCCGTTGAATTAATAAATGTTTCTAATTTCTAAAAAAATTGTGAATAGTTATTTTTTCACTTGTTTGAATTGATTTTACATGTTATTATAAATTGATTAGTTTTTCTGAAATGTTCTTTCATTTCTTGCTATTAACTGACACTATTAACCATTTCTTATATTGAAATACCAAATCACATTTAGATATCAGCCGGATATTTCATTTGTTAGATATTTCATTTATATGTATATGCAAATCGAAAGGAGAGGTTTTGAATGGATCATAATGCTTTTTCTGAAGTAACACCCGAGATCATCCGTCTTGCGAAGATGAGCGAGCAGGCGGATCTAATCGATACAGAGCTTTTTACAAAATATGATGTAAAACGCGGGCTTCGGGATTTGAACGGCAAGGGCGTGCTTGCCGGATTAACCAACATCTCCGATGTACGCGCCAAAGAACTGGTAGACGGTGTAGAGGTACCCGCCCACGGCAAACTTTTCTACCGCGGCTACGATATCAAAGACCTGGTAGCGGGTTTTACCAAAGACAATCGTTTCGGCTTTGAGGAAATTACTTATCTTCTTTTATTTAATAAACTACCAAACGAAAGCGAGCTTGCCGAATTTCGGAATCTCCTCTCCAAATACCGCTCTCTGCCCACAAGCTTTGTAAGAGACATTATCATGAAGGCGCCCAGCAGCGATATGATGAATACCCTCGCCCGCAGCGTCCTTACCCTTTACTCTTACGACGACCGTGCAGAGGATGTATCCCTGCCCAACGTGCTGCGCCAGTGCCTGCAGCTGATCAGCCTTTTTCCTCTTTTGTCCATTTATGGTTATCAGGCATACTGCCATTACCATGATGGAAAAAGCCTTTTCATCCATCAGCCTGACCCAAGCTTGTCAACTGCTGAAAATATTTTACATATTCTTCGCCCTGACAGTTCCTACACGCCCCTTGAGGCAAAGCTTTTAGATGTGGCGCTTGTGCTTCATATGGAACATGGAGGCGGAAATAATTCTACCTTTACCACCCATGTGGTTTCCTCCTCTCTGACGGATACCTATTCCGTTATTGCGGCGGCGATCGGTTCCCTGAAAGGTCCCCGTCACGGCGGCGCTAATATTAAGGTAGTTCAGATGTTTGAGGAAATGAAACAGGAAGTAAAAGATTGGGAAGATGAAGGCGAGGTAAGCTATTATCTGCGCCGCCTGCTTCACAAGGAGGCATTCGACCATGCAGGGCTGATCTACGGCGTAGGGCACGCTATCTATTCAAAATCCGACCCTCGTGCCGTTATCCTGAAATCCTTTGTGGAAAAGCTTTCCGTTGAGAAAGGGCTTGAAAAAGAATTTGCGCTCTACTCTTTGGTAGAAAAGCTGGCGCCTGCCGTCATTGCAAACGAAAGGCAGATGTACAAGGGAGTCAGTATCAACGTAGACTTCTACTCCGGCTTTGTATATCACATGCTTGGGCTTCCTTTGGAACTTTACACACCGATCTTTGCCATCGCCCGTATTTCCGGCTGGAGCGCCCACCGCATGGAAGAGCTTGCCAATAACGGCAAAATTATCCGCCCCGCTTACAAGCCTATTTGTCCCGACTGTGCTTACATTAACATGGAAGACCGTACATAATTTATCCCATAAGGAAAGGGCTGCGCATTCTTCATGCGTCAGCCCTTTCGTTGTATTTTTTATGAAACCTCGTTCACGCTTTTGCCCACGTTTCCCACCTCATAGGTGAGGATCAGCTTGTGTCCTTCCGACAGTTCTCTGTATTTTGAGCGGATTCTTTCCGCTACCATGGTTCCATTTTCATAAGATGCATTTAAGAGGAGTACTATGTACTGTTCGTTTCCACACTTTGTTGCGATATCGTCCCATCTGAGAGATTGTGAAATGGCAAGCTCTAACAGTTCGATTCCTTCCTCCGCCCTGCCCTTTTCCAGTTCACAGCCGTCTTCATCCCGAACCGTAAGCAGAATAATATGGGCGTCCTGGCTTTTCTTCTCTCTGTACTGGGATACAAACCCGTACATCCACTTAAATCTGTTATAGCCTACCTTGTAAACGCCTCTCTGGTATTCTTCCTCCTGAATCATTTTTTGAAGCTGCCCCAAGTCCACCTGCTTGGGTTCTTCTTCCGTATCGATCAATTCATTTGCCGTATCCCGGTAAAAATGGCAGTTTCCTTTTCCGTTTTGCTTTACAAAATACAACGCCTTATCCGCCGCCGCATACAGCTCTGAAAATCCTATTCCGTCCTCCGGCTTTTGAGAGATTCCCGCAGAAATGGAGATGCTGACCTCATCCGAATCCAAAACAAGCTCGTTGATCTCAAATTCTATTTCCCTGATTATTTTCTGAACAATACCGATAATCTCGTCTTTGTCATAATTTCCCCTGAAATAAAGGGCAAACTCATCTCCTCCAAGCCTGCATACGCTGCTCACGTCTCCTACCTGCTCCTCCAGGATTCTGGCAAGCCGTATAAGCACCTTATCGCCCACTACATGACCAAATTTATCGTTTACCTCTTTAAAATTATCCAGGTCAAGGAGCATGAAGAAGCCTTCCTCCTTAGTGGCATCTGTCTGATTCAAAAGCCTTTCCATGGATCTCCTGTTTAATAGATCCGTCAAACCGTCCTTTAATGCAATATCCTGAAGTTCTTTTTTCTGATCCGTCATCTTCAGAATTTTCTCGATCCGGCTCCGCATGATCTCAGGATCGAAGGGTTTCCGGATAAAATCCATGGCGCCCATTTTAAGCCCCCGGATCTCTCCCTCCCTGTCAGCTTCCGCCGTCAGGAAAATAACGGGAACCTCCCTGAGCTGTTCATCCTCCTTCATCCGTTCCATCACATCATATCCGCTCATGTCGGGCATTGCCACATCCAGCAAAATCAAATCCGGTATCACCTTCTTCAGGAAAAGAAGCGCTTCCTCCCCGGACTGCGCACCGAATATTTCATAAGAATTCCCAAGGATTTCCTTTGCACATTTCAGATTGTACTCCGACCCGTCCGCCATTAAAATATGTTTCATATTGTTTCAGTGTCTCTCCTTTCTCACCGTTCACAGAAAAGTTTATCTAAATACCCAGAAATTCCATTACCGCTTCTTTCATCTGTGTCTTATCGCATACATGGTCATGCAGGACAGGCGCTGTCCGAATCTCTTCTATTGCCCTGGGAACCTTCACTTTAGCACATTCAGAAAGCAGATCAACCAGTTCAAAATCTTCCATAGCGTCATATTTATGATCAATGGCATTCATAACGCTTCTGGTAAACTTAAAGGGACTTGCCGTAGATACAATAACCGCAGGTTTCCCATCCCCCGTTTCTTCTTTATATTTTTCGTAAACACATGCGGCTACCGCCGTGTGAGGATCGATCACATAACCGGTCTGGTGGTAAAGCTTATGTATGGTTTTTGCCGTCTCCTCCTCATCTGCATAATTTCCATAAAAATCAGCAAGCTGTGCCTGCATTTCCTCTGTAATCACATAGGATCCTTTTCCTGCAAGAGATTCCATGAATTCCTTATTTTTCTTCCAGTCGTTTCCGCCGATACGGTAGATCAGTCTTTCCAGATTACTGGAAATCAGAATATCCATGGAAGGGGACGATGTAAGTACAAATTCCCTGTTCCGGTCATAAGTTCCTGTCCGGAAGAAATCAAACAGCACCTTATTTTCATTGGATGCGCAGATCAGTCTGTCAATGGGCAGCCCCATCTGCTTTGCGTAGAACGCCGCAAGAATATTTCCAAAATTGCCTGTGGGAACCACTACGTTAATCTTTTCTCCGTTTTTAATCTGTCCCTTTTTCAGCAGTTTTACATAAGCGTACACATAATAAACGATCTGGGGAACCAACCTTCCGATATTGATGGAATTGGCGGAAGAAAACTGAAAACCCTTTTCATTCATATAGGCTGCAAGCTCCCTGTCCCCGAAAATTTTCTTTACGCCGCTCTGGGCATCGTCAAAATTCCCACGAATGCCCACCACATATGTATTTTCCCCTTTCTGAGTGATCATCTGCTTTTCCTGTATCTTGCTTACGCCGTCCTTTGGATAGAACACCACAATCCGCGTTCCCTCTACGTCTGCAAAACCGGCAAGCGCCGCTTTCCCCGTATCCCCGGAGGTTGCCGTGAGAATTACGATTTCGTTCTTTACATGATTCTTTCTGGCGGAGGTAGTAAGGAGATGCGGCAGTATGGACAGCGCCATATCCTTAAAGGCGATTGTGGCGCCATGAAACAGCTCCAGATACCAGGCTCCCTCCGCCTGGGCAAGAGGGGCAATCTCTTCCGTATCAAACTTTTGGTCATAAGCCTTTGCAATGCACTCCTTCAGCTCCTGCTCTGTAAAATCCGTAAGGTACAGTTTCATAACCTCATAGGCAACCTGTCCATAGGTCATGTCTGCAAGCTCCTCAAGGGACTTATCTAAAACAGGAATCTGATCGGGCACAAAAAGCCCTCCGTCCTCCGAAAGCCCCTTCAAAATAGCTTCTGAAGCCTTCACCGGATTTCCTGTTGATCTTGTGCTGTTATACAATATATCCATCTCTTTACTCCTTTGTTTTTTCACCACAGGCAATTTGCCAAACCTGTTTCATATTTTACCACAAGAAAAGTATATTAATCAACCATTTGTAAAGAATTCATGTCCGCCATGTTCCAGGAGCTTTGTCAGCTTTTGGTCAAACCATTTCATCTTCTCCGGATTTGCCGATTTTCTCGCTGCAAAATAGAGCGCGCCTTCGGTGAGATCTTCCCCTTTTAAAACCCTTTCCACTGCGTCAACGGTTTCCTGGGATACCTTTACCCTTTGATAGGTTCCGTTTGCCACCGGTGAAAACTGATACACTCCGTTTTCGTGCTGCATAACCACATCGGAAACCGTATCCGGAAACTTACTGCTGCTTACGCGGTTTAAAACCACACCGGCAACCAGCATTTTCCCCTCTTCATCCTCATTTCCCGCCTCTGCCTGTACAATTTTTAAGAGCGCGTCATAATCCGCCTGGGACAGACGGTACTTGTACGCTTTTTCTATAACCGCATAATCTACGACTCTCTGACCGGAGGTAGCCTGTCTTGGTCTGCCGAAAAACCTGTCCGCTTTCAGCTCAGGTTCATTTTTTTCAATTCCCGCTTTAAATGCCTGGGTGGAAGCAAGCCTGTTGGTTTGTATTCCCACCACGCAAAACCAACTTGCAAGCAATACCATATTGTACAAAAACAACTGTGTCAAAAATTTCTTATACATGTTTTACACGTCCTTTCCATTGATTCCGCTTTTATCTTTTACAGCTTCATGGTTTCGCTTAATATTTTGTTTCACATTTGTAATAGTTCTTTAATATTTTATACAGTAACTGCCAAAAATATTTCTAAAAAATGCATACCTGGGTAATTTATTTCAAAAATGCAATTATTTGTGTTAGAATAAACAAGAATCCTGTAGAAAAATAAGAGAACCCACGGAGGATTAATACGGTGCAGAATTTTCCCGGCGTTTTTTCAGCGGTTAAAAAAGACGGCACGATCTATTACCGCGCTTCCATAACCCACCAAAAAAAACATATCAGCTTAGGCAGCTATCCCACGGCGCTCCTTGCCTATGCCGCCTATCTGGAAGGAAATTCCCTTTTGACAGATCCTTCCCTCACCTTTGAGGACTTTTCTGCGCACCGTGCCCTGCCTTTCCTGAAATGGGTGTGCCTGATGAATTTCAGAGACAACGGGCTTTATTTTGCCACGCCTATTTATATTCGAAAAAACTATTTTCAATATTTTTTGACGCCCGACCATATACTGAAATTTGATATTGACGACCTGTTCTACTACTCCTCCCACAAAATTATGCAAAGAGGCAGGCATTTTTTTGTTGCCGACTACGGCATGCAGGTTAACATCATGAGCCGGTACGGCATTAAAAATTATGCTGTAAAAGGTCGGGATTACCGTTTTGTAAACGGCGACGATATGGATTTCAGATACGAAAACATAGAAATTTTCAACACCTATCACGGTGTATCAAAAAGAGAAACTAAAAACGGCGTCCGGTACATTGCCAAAATACACATCAACGGCAATTACACCATCGGTTCCTATGAAACTGACATAGAGGCGGCGATCGCCTACAACAAGGCGATAGATCTGTTAAAAAAAGCCGGCATAAACAAGAAGTTCGTTCCCAATTATCTGGAAAACCTGTCTCCTTCCGTCTATGCCGACCTCTATTCAAAATTACATATTTCTCCCAAAATCACCAATTACTTGCGGGTGTAATCCACAAAGCTTATGGTATAGGAAGTCTCCCCCTCAATGCCATCGATTTTTTGCGCCTCACCATATCTCCACATCTTAAATTGATAGGGGTAATCCGGTATGGACGCCTGATCGTTCAGCCACACATCATATTTGTTCAGCAGCTGCTCAGGAAGCAACTCGCCTAACAGCCAGTTTTTGCTTCCATAGAGAACCGCGCCATAGCCCTCTTTCTCTATGCGGTCCAAGAAAGCTTCCGCCACCTGGGTTTTTAATTTTTCATCCAAAGTATCAATCCGGGAATCATCGTTGGAAATATATCCCATCTCAAAGGCAACGGGATAACTGATCCGGTAGGGAACCAGATTGCTGATCACAAACTCCGCCTCCTCCACAGCCTCCGCCTCGCTTACCGCTTGGGAAAAGAAGGACACGCCTACCTCCAGCCCGGCGCTCTGCGCCTTCGTTATGTTGCTCACAAAGCTCTCATCCAGAGAAATAATCCCCGTCTCGTAGCCTCTGCTCCCCAGCCTTAGCATCACAAAGTCCACGCCGTTTTCTTTCAGCCTTTCAAAATCCACTGTGCCGCTGCTTTTGGATAAATCCACTCCCAGAAATGAACATTTTTCCCCGTCCTGATAATACGCCATTTTTCCATTGCTGATTTTCAGGTTTGTAAAATCATAGGTATAAAGCGGAATGTCCGCCGATATTTCCATCCACTCTTCTTTTCCCCCTCTGCGGGTTACCTTAACATGCTTCCCGTCCGCCGCCAGTTCCTCCTCAGTGGGTTCATGGGTGGGGGTAGGCAGCGGTTCCACAGTAGGCGACGGCTCCGCCAGGGCAGGGTCATTGTCCTGATACATGCCCCAGAAATCCAGATCCTGGGATCTCAGCTTATGATCCCTGTACAATTCCTCAATATCCTTCTGTCCTTCTGCAAATTCCAGCTCCGCCTCCGGAGAAGGGGTTGGGCTTGGCTTTGGATTTTTGTCAACGCTTTTACTTCTGCTGTCGTTTACAAGGACGACTGCAAGGATTACCAATATAAAAACGGAAACTGCCGCAATGGTATATCTTACCGGAGTTCCCATGCCATATTCTTCCTGCTCGTCGGGCAGACGCATGATTCACCACCACTTTCTCTTTTCATCTATTCAAAAAACAGCTATAATAATTGTAAAAAATTTTACCACGTTATTACTATACATGAAAGTGGATTAGTTTACAATAAAAAATAATGGGGGCTTCTTTGATATGAATCGGAAATTTATCCCTTTTTCTTTTATCTCCATCTTTCTATGCTGGGCGCTGCTTGCGGGCTGCGTCAATTTTTCCATGCCCCAAAAAGAACTGCAGACCACAGGCTTCTATTTTGATACGGTGATTACGGTTACATTATATGAAAACGGCTCCCAACAGCTGCTGGAGGAATGTATGGAGCTTGCCGACTATTATGAACGGCTGCTCAGCGCCACCCTGGAGGGAAGCGATGTGTGGCGGATTAATCACAGCGCCGGTATGCCGGTTACTGTAGATCAGGATACCCTGACGGTACTTGAAACCGCTCTCTTTTATGCGGAGCTTTCCCAGGGGATGGTAGATCCTACCATTGGCAGTCTGTCTCAATTATGGAATTTCGGTTCCGACCAGGAAGATGTGATTCCCTCCCCAAAAGCCATCGACGAGGCACTTTCCCATGTGGATTACCGCATGGTTTCTCTGGAGGGCAGACAAGTAAGGCTGGCGGATCCCAAGGCTCAAATTGATCTGGGATTCATTGCAAAGGGCTTTATCGGCGATCAAATGAAAGAACTTCTTCTGTCAAAGGGCGTTTCCTCCGCTCTCATTAACCTGGGCGGCAATGTGGTTGCAGTGGGGGCTCGTCCCGACGGCACCCCTTTCCGCATTGGCATTCAGAAGCCCTTTACCGATGCAGGCACCCCGGCGCTTACCCTGAATCTGTCCCATGTCAGCGTCGTTTCCTCCGGAAATTACGAGCGTTATTTTATAAAGGATGGGCAGCTGTATCACCATATTCTTTCTCCCCGCACCGGCTATCCTGCCCAAAGCGGACTTTCTCAGGTCACCATTTTAAGCGACCGTTCCATAGACGGCGACGCCCTCTCCACTCTGTGCTTTATTCTGGGTTACGAAAAAGCCGCCCTTCTGCTGGAAAATTACCCGGATATACAGGCTGTTTTCATCACAGAGGACGGCAATATTCATTCCCTTCATTTTGACCAGGCGCTTTAGCCTACGCTCACTTCTCCGGCAAGCACTTTCCTGTAATCCTCCAGATTTTTGGTCAAAAGCGACGGTGTATCAAGCCCGTAAGGGCATTTTGCCTTGCACTGACCGCAGTGCAGGCAGTTTTCGATTTTTTTCATTTTATTTTGTACTTCTTCTGTCAGCCAGCCTGCGGAAGGGGCTCTTCTGAGCATCAGGGACATTCTGGCACAGTTGTTAATCTCAATTCCTGCCGGGCAGGGCATACAATAGCCGCAGCCTCTGCAGAAGTCTCCCGCCAGCTCTTCCCGGTCCTTTTTTATGATCTCCCTCATTTCCTCCGTCATCACCGGCGGCGTATGAACATAACCCAGGAATTCATCCAGCTCCCTCTCCCGCTGCACTCCCCAGATGGGCAGCACATTGTCAAATCCAGCCGCATAGGCATAGGCGGCAGCGGAATTGGTGATTAACCCACCGGAAAGCGACTTCATGGCAATAAATCCCATATCCGCCTTTTTACAGCTTTCCGCCAGCGCTTCCTCCCTGTCCGAAGCAAGATAGCAGAAAGGAAATTGAAGGGTCTCATAAAGACCGCTTGCAACTGCCTCCTCCGCCACTTGCAGTCTGTGGTTGGTAATTCCGATATGTCTGATTTTTCCGGCTTTTTTTGCCTCCAAAGCCGCTTCGTAAAGCCCGCTTCCATCGCCCGGTTTGGGACAAAACGCCGGATTATGGAACTGATAAACGTCAATATAATCTGTGCGCAGCATTTCCAGACTCAGAGCAAGATCTTTCTCCAGCCCTTCCCCGGTCTGTGCCGCCGTCTTAGTAGCAATATACAAATTTCCCCGTATATTCTCAAAAGCAAGCCCCAGCTTATGCTCGCTGTCGCTGTATGCCCTTGCCGTATCAAAAAAGCCTATTCCGCCTTCGTATGCTTTCCGCAGTAAAAACACCGCTTCCTCATCACTGACTCTCTGGATGGGGAGGGCTCCAAAACCGTTTTTATTCACAACAATATTGGTACTCCCCAGCCTTACCTGATGCCCTTCTTTTTTCATTCTTTCCTCCACTCTGCTCAATGCTCTATTATGGACTTTCTTGGACATTTCTCCATACAGGTTCCGCACCCTGTACATTTCTCATAATCGATCTTTGCGTGGAAATCCTTTATCTCCACAGCCTCTGCGGGACAGTTCTTCTTGCAGAGCTGACAGCCGATACAGCCTGCGGTACAATCCTTCATGGTAACCGGTCCTTTATCCTCGGAACTGCATGCCACCGTATACGCAGCGTCATACGGAATCAACTCGATCAAATGCTTGGGGCAGACTTCAACGCATTTTCCACACGCCTTGCACTTCTCCTTATCCACCAGAGCAACGCCATTTTCCACATGAATGGCGTCGAAGGGGCACACCTGCACGCAGCTTCCGTATCCCAGGCAGCCGTAATTACAGCTTTTAGCTCCTCCGTTGGGCACAAAGGAAAGCATCCGGCAATCCTCAATTCCGGTGTAATCATAGTCCAGGGTGACTTTATCACAGCCTCCCTGGCATTTCACAAACGCCGTCATTCTTTTTGTGGCTTCTGCCTCTACCCCCATAATGCCTGCAATCACTTTGCCCACCGGTTCCCCGCCTACGGGGCACGCGTTTACCGGCGCTTCTTTCTTTGCAATCGCCGCGGCAAGACCGCTGCAGCCCGGGAACCCGCAGCCGCCGCAATTGTTGCCGGGAAGCGCCGCAAGAATCGCTTCTTCTTTTTCATCCACATCCACTTTGAACCAGATTGCCGCTACTCCTAAAAAAAGTCCGATAAACAATCCCACGCCGGCAACCACTGCAACGGCAAGTAAAACACCTGATATATTCATCTCTCACACCTCCTACAGCAGCCCGGAAAATCCGCAGAACGCGATCGCCATCAACCCCGCGGTAACCAGTACAATGGGCATTCCCTTAAAGGATTCCGGAATATCGTTGTATTCCATTTTTTCCCGGATTCCCGCCAGAATCACGATGGAAACTGTAAAGCCCACCGCCGTGGCAAATCCGTTTACAATGCCTGTGAGAATTCCGTAATTTTTCTGCACATTGGTCAGGGCTACTCCCAAAACCGCGCAATTGGTGGTAATCAACGGCAGGTATACGCCCAGCGCCTGGTACAATGCCTTCATAAACTTTTTCAGGAACATCTCCACAAACTGCACCAACGCCGCAATTACCAGAATAAACACAATTGTCTGCAGATAGGTGAGATCAAAAGGGGTTAAAATATATTTATAAATTGCACCTGCAACTGCCGACGCAAGGGTAATAACAAAAATAACTGCCGTTCCCATTCCGGCTGCCGTGCTGTTCTTTTTGGACACTCCCAGGAACGGACATAACCCCAGGAACTGACTTAAGACCACATTACTGACCAATGAGGATGAAATTAAAATAATAAAAAGTTCTTTAATCATTGGTTTCTTCCTCCTTCTCCTCTACCGCCTGCTCCGGAAACTCATCGCCGTCTGTGATTTCAATCACTTCCAGATCGTCCTTTTCTTTCCCCGCCGACACATCCAGGAATTTTTTGCTGCATCCGGTCTCTTTGCAATTCATACAGTCTGAATTACATCCGGACTGTATTTTGGACATATCCCGTCCCTTTTTCTCACCGGCAAGCTTCACTTTGTTCTGGATCGCCGTCAAAGCGGCAAGTACAAAGAATGCGCCCGGCGCCAATACGAAAATACTGCAGGGAACATAGCTCTCCGGCATTACCCCAAAGCCAAACAATTCTCCGGCGCCAAGCAATTCCCTTACCGCGCCAATAATGGTAAGCGCTGCGGTAAATCCCAGCCCCATTCCCACTCCGTCAAAAAGAGAGGAGACAACGTCGTTCTTGGAAGCATAGGCTTCCGCACGCCCCAGAATAATACAGTTTACAACGATTAACGGTATGTAAAGTCCAAGAGCATCATATAAAAAGGGAATAAACGCTTTCAGCAAAAGCTCCACCACTGTAACAAAGGACGCAATGATTACAATAAAGGCGGGTATCCTTACCTTGTCAGGTATAATCTTCCGGAGCAAAGATATAAACATATTGCTCAGGGCAAGTACCACCATCGTCGTCAGCCCCATTCCCAGACCGTTAACCGCCGATGTGGTAACGGCAAGGGTGGGACACATTCCCAACATCAGCACAAAGGTGGGATTTTCTTTTATGATTCCGTTTATGAGACGCTCCGATATGTTATTCTGCTTCATCGCTGCCACCTCCTAACTGTACCTGGAAATAAAAGAGTCCGCCGTTTACCGCTGTAGTCACAGCATTTGTAGTGATAGTCGCTCCACTGATGGCATCGATCTGGCTCTCCGAGGCAGCGCCGGTTTTCGTATAAGTAAATGCCGGAACATTTTTACCTGCAAACTGAGGCTTCAGCACCGCCTCCGCCTTCATGCCAAGACCGGCAGTCTCTGAAATACTTAAAATGGAAATGCCGTTTAAAGTTCCGTCGTTTCTGATTCCCATGGTGAAGGTGATATCTCCGCCATATCCCTCATGGCTTGTAACGGTAAGTACATAGCCAAGAACCTCTCCGCTGCCGCTCTTAGCCTCCAGCACATTCTCTATATCCACTTCCTCAAATCCCGCTTCCGTCCACTGCGCTACAAACCCGGCGTCTTCCTGCCCTGCCGCATCAGACATCTCAAACTCCGCCGCATCCGGAAATACTTCCCCGTAAGCTTCTTTCGCCGCATTTTCTTCCGCCCTGGCAATAGGCTCCTTGGTGATCTGATATACCAGTCCCAGAATCAATCCTGCGCACAGGGTGATGGCAAAAAGGATGGCGGCATCTTTTATCATACTTTTCATGCTCTCTCCCCTCCTTTTCCAAAAGCCCTGGGCATGGTTACCTTTTCAATCAAAGGCACCAGCAGGTTGCCTAAAATGATTGCATAGGAAACGCCCTCCGCCGAGGGACCGAAAATTCTGAAAATACCTGTGAGAATTCCCAATAAAACGCCGTACAGATACTGTCCTCTTTTGGTAACAGGTCTTGTCACATAATCCGTCGCCATAAAGAAAGCGCCCAGCATCAGACCGCCTCCTGCCAAATGGGCGGCAATAAACGCCGGGTCAAAACCGTGACCTCCAAACAGCACAAGAAAAACAACAAAGGTGACAATATAGCTTCCCGAAATCTTCAAGTCGATAATGCCCAACAGGATTAGGAAACAGGCGCCGATCACAATCGCAATCATAGAGGTCTCGCCGATGGTACCCCCCGTTTTTCCAATCACCATATCCAAAATATTAACGCTCTCTCCCGCCTTCAGGCTTGCCAGGGGCGTTGCCCCGGTATATGCGTCACAGTCAAAGTTACACATAATCGAGGTATAGGAAATCAAAAGGAAACATCTTGCTCCCAGCGCCGGGTTCATAAAGTTCTGCCCTAAGCCCCCGAACAGCATTTTTACCACTAAAATTGCGAAAATACCGCCGATAACACCGATCCACCAGGGCGCCGAAGAAGGCAGATTCAGGGCAAGCAAAAGTCCTGTTACCACTGCCGAAAAGTCTCCTATGGTGACCTTTTTATGCATTGCCTTCTCATAAGTCAGCTCTGTCAGCACACATGTTGCCACTGTAACCAAAATTAAGATAAGCGCATCCAATCCAAAATTGTATATGCCAAAGCCTGCTGCAGGAAGCAGGGCGATTACTACTGCAAGCATAATATTGCTGGTGGTAACCTTTGACCTGATATGGGGATTGGATGACACTTTCATCAAATCGCTCATTGTGTTTCTTTCCTCCTACTTTTTCTTCTTTGCAAGCTGCATTTTACGCATGGACTTGATCACCTGTGTAAGAGGGCGCTTTGCCGGGCACACATAGCTGCAGCACCCGCACTCACAGCATTCCATACCGTTGTTCTTTACAAAAGCCTCTTCATCATAATGCTCCGCATAATCCGCAAGCTTCCTGGGAACCACCCTGCCCGGGCATACCTCCACACATTTGCCGCAGTTGATACACGCCGTAGGCTCCATCGCCGAAACCTGATCCTTTGTCATGCATAAAAGCGCCGAAGAGGTTTTCGTAGTGGGCACATCCAGATCAAAGATTCCAAAGCCCATCATAGGACCTCCCGACACGATTTTCACGGGCGGTTCTATAAAGCCTCCCGCTTCATCGATCAGCTCATGATAATTGGTGCCGATACGCACCTTAAAATTCTGAGGGTTCACGATTGCGTCCCCGGTGACCGTTACGATCCTGTGCATCAGGGGTCTTCCCTCTATCACCGCATTGTAGATAGCGATCACCGTATCCACATTATTCACCACACAGCCTGCGTCCGCCGGAAGCATGGCGGAATGAATGGCGCGCCCTGTGGTAGCGTAGATCAGCTGCCGCTCCGATCCCTGGGGATATTTGGTTTTCAACGCCTTGACTGTAATTTTATTCTCATCCTTTGTAAGCCGCTTCAGCTTTCCAATACAGTCCGGTTTATTATCCTCCACCGCAAGAATTCCTCTTGCATTTTCAAATAAACTGAGGGAAACCTTGAGACCTCCTATCAGCTTCTCCGGCTCTTCCAGCATCTTCCGATAGTCGGATGTAAGATAAGGCTCGCATTCCGCGCAGTTCACAATCACATATTCTATTTTTTCAGGCTCCTTGGGGGAAAGCTTCACCGCAGTGGGGAAACCTGCTCCGCCCATGCCTACGATCCCCGCTTCCCGGATCATATTGATCTTATCTTCTCTTGACAGTTCCTCAAAAGGAGGAACCTCCGGCCAATCTATTTCTTCGTAAAGCTCATCGTTCTCCACTACAATACTCATCACATTATCGCCGGTAACCACTCGTCTGGGTTCTATCGCCTTCACAGTCCCGGAGACGGTTGCATAAATAGGTGCAGACACAAAGCCACCTGCTTCCGCAATCTTCTGCCCTGTCAGAACCCGGTCTCCCTTTTTTACAATCGGCTGTGCCGGTGCCCCAATATGCTGGGATAAGGGGTAAACCAAATCCCCCTGGGGTAAAACTTCCCTGATGGGCTTATCCTTGGATAGATCCTTGCCGTCATCAGGATGAATTCCTCCCGCAAATGTTAATTTTGCCACTCCATACCCTTCTTTCCGTATATATTGATGATCCGCATCCCTTGAGAATAGGTTTCATCCTTTTAAATATACTATTTTTTTGTCGAAAATACTACAGTATTTTTGAAAAATATGCTACACTAAACTGGTAATATCAATTAGGAGGTTTTTATGAAAACAGAGGAAATCGTTCTTGGTAATTTCAGGTTAAAATACCCCTTAGAACGTCTGGCTCCCATCAGTCAGATTTTATTTTTGGATATAGAAACAACCGGGCTGCTCTCTTCCGGTTCCATGGTTTATCTGATCGGCTGCGCTTTTTATTCGGAAGGAAACTGGATTATAAAGCAATGGTTTGCCCAATCTCCCGAGGAAGAGGGCGAATTGATCAAATCCTTTTTATCCTTTGCCCAAAACTACACCTATCTGATCCATTATAACGGGAATTCCTTTGATCTTCCCTTCATCCGTCAAAAGGCAGCCCAATACGGCATCGCCTGCGATTTCGGAAGATTAGAAGGGCTGGATCTTTACCGCCGCATCCTTCCTTACAAAAATTTCCTGAAGCTTCCCGACTGTAAGCTTAAAAGTGTGGAGCGGTTTCTGGGCATTCAACGGGAAGATACTTATAACGGCGGAGAACTGATCCGGGTTTATAAAGATTACACCCTTTCCCATGATTATAACCTCTACCACACCCTGCTTCTCCACAATTCCGACGATATGAAAGGGATGCTGGAGGTTCTTCCCATTCTCGCCTATTATGACCTGTTCAACAGCAGTCTCAAGGCGCGAAAAGTACAAGCCAATTACTACAATGATATTCACGGAGTGCCTCGAAAAGAACTGGTACTCCAGCTGGTATTTGCCTCCCCTCTTCCCACCCAGATCTCCTTTATGGGGAAAGGATGCCACTTTAAAGGTGAGGGACACGAAGGCACTTTGGTGGTTCCCATTTATGAAGAGGAACTGAAATACTTTTATGCCAACTACAAGGACTATTACTATCTTCCTACGGAAGACGCCGCCCTGCACAAATCCATTGCCTCTTTTGTGGACAAGGAATACCGCCAACAGGCAACCGCCGCTACCTGCTACACCAGAAAATTTTCCTCCTATCTTCCCCAGTGGGATATCCTTGTAACGCCCTTTTTTAAACGGGAATACAAAAGCACCGACCTGTTTTTTGAGCTTACAGACGACATCAAAAAGAACCGGCAGCTTTTCTCCGATTACGCCAGCCATGTACTGAACGCTATGGCGGTTCAAACCTGACCCGCCTCATATAATCCGCACAAAAAAAGACATCCAAACGGATGCCTTTTCTATTTCGCCGGACGCTCGTAAAAAAACGAATTCTTACGGTCGTATCCGATCTCTTTGTGATTGATAATCTGTTCTGTACTGCCGATAAACAGAATGCCTCCCGGCGCCAGGGAATGATAAAATTTTCTGAACACCTCGTCCTTTGCTTCTTCCGTAAAATAAATCAGCACATTGCGGCAGACAATCATATGATAGTCCTTGGGGTAAGCGCTCTCCAGCAGATTATGCTCCTTGAAATCCACTCTTGATTTGATGTCATTGGAGATCTGATAGGACAACCCCACCTTGGTAAAATACTTTTTCTTGAAATCCTCAGGCACTGCGGCAATACTCTTTTCATTGTACAGCCCCACCTTTGCCTTTGCAATCACCTGTTTATCCAGATCCGTTGCCGTGATCCGAATCATATTCAGGGGAATATGCCTTGACAAAGCCATTACCAGCGAATACGGCTCGTCTCCTGTGGAACATGCCGCACTCCAGATTTTCAAATTTTTGCCATATTTACTGATCAACTCAGGAATAATCTGCTGATCCATAACCCGCCACTGATCCGGATTTCGATAAAATTCCGAAACGTTAATCGTAAGATAATTGACAAACTCTTCAAATCTTGCCTGGTCTGTCTTCAGAACCTGCACATATTCCTCATATCCCTTTATACCATGCTTGGCGATCAGGGCGTCTATTCTCCGCTTCATCTGCCGTTCTTTGTAAGCGTTCAAATCAATTTTTGTCAACTGGAATACGGCAGCCTTAAATTTTTCATAATCATAAGCCATAGTCAATCCGCCCTGAATTGTTTATTCTTCCTCAGCTTCCGCTGCGATCACTGCGTCAATATCCACCGATACCACATCGGCATCTTCATCAGATTCTTCGGGCTCCGCCTCTTCGGCTTCCGGTTCCGGCGCTAACAATGCCTTGATACTGAGGCTGATCTTTCTCTCTTCACTGTTGAAGTCAACTACCTTTGCGGTAACCTCATCACCAACCTTCAGCGCATCGGAAGGCTTTTCAATATGCTCCTTGGATATCTGAGATACGTGAAGCAGTGCGTCCACTCCCGGCTCCAATTCAATAAATGCGCCGAAATCGGTCATTCTTGCAACCTTTCCGGTCACTTCATTTCCCACTGCATATTTCTCATCTGCATCCTTCCATGGATTGGCATCTTCAAATTTAAGACTTAACGCAATCTTAGTACCGGAAATGTCCTTAATGAAGGTCTTAACCTGGTCGCCCACCTTAAATACCTTCTTGGGATTTTCAACCCTTCCCCATGACATTTCGGAAATGTGAAGCAGTCCGTCCGCTCCCCCGATATCGATAAATGCGCCAAAGTCGGTTACATTCTTAACCGTACCTTCTACCACATCGCCCACATGAATACTCTCAAGGAGCTTCTTCTGCATCTCCGCCTTCTCTGCCACCAGCAGCTGCTTGCGGTCACCAATATATCTTCTTCTCTTAGGATTATATTCACTGATTACAAATTGTATTTCCTGACCGGCATATTTGGTAAGATCTTTCTCATATACGTCTGATACAAGGCTTGCCGGAATAAAAATTCTGACCTCGTCGATCACTACGCTTAAACCGCCTTCCAGCACCTGCGCCACCTTTGCCGTAAGCACTTCCTTGCTGTTAAAGGCTTCTTCAATTTTCTTATTGCCTCTGTCGGCAGCCAGCCTCTTGTAGGTGAGGATAACTTGTCCCTCGCCGTCGTTTACCTTCAGGACTTTTACTTCCATGGTATCGCCCGGCTTCGCTACAGTTGTCAAGTCTACATTGGGTTCGTTGGTATATTCGTTTCTTGTCAAAATACCGTCGGATTTATAGCCAATGTTAAGTATGATTTCTTCCGGCTTAACATCAATGACTGTACCTTCAACTACCTCTCCTGTATGTATTGTCTTTAATGATTCTTCCAACATTTGTTCAAAAGTTAATTCT
>DKYT01000064.1:0-67205 GCA_002492465.1 Lachnospiraceae bacterium UBA7093
ATTGTATTTTGTGTGTTCCGATTTACTACAATGTTCCCGTTTTGCTTCACCAAAACGTTGGAAGTGAACAATTTCACGGGCACGCAGGAAGCGAATGGGATCGCATACATCACTGTCATGTACCAGACGTAAAATATTATCGTAGGTAGTCCGGGCCTTTTGTTCTGCCGCCATATCCTCGAACAAATCCGTAATAGCATCACCCTTGGACTGGAACTCGCAGCTGTTAAAGGGTATTCCGCCTGCCGCCATGGGCCAGATTCCAACGGTATGATCTACGTAATAGTTTGCAAATCCGGATTCTTCGATTTCTTCCATAGAAAGATTTCTGGTCAGCTGGTGAACAATGGTGGACACCATCTCAAGATGGGCAAGCTCTTCTGTACCGATATCCGTCAAAATCGCCGCAACCTCGTTATAGGGCATAGAATACCGCTGTGAAATATATCTCATGGAGGCTCCCAGCTCGCCGTCCGGTCCGCCATACTGAGACATAATCACCTGAGCAATTTTGGCGTTGGGCTCTTTGATATTTACTGGAAACTGTAATCGTTTTTCATAACTCCACATAAATTAGCATCCTCCTTCCCAGGGCCAGGGCTGTGTTGCCCATTTCCATTCGCCCTCGTTACAGCTGTCAGCATCGGAAATTCTGAGGGGACCATATTTGGCGGCATATTCACGCATTGCCTGATTTTTCATACGTACATAATGGCTGAGATATTCGATTGCATCTTTATCGGTGGGATGGGTGTCCAGGTATTCATTCATTTCAACGATCACAAAATCGATTACGCCGATATCATGAAAAAGCCTGCTCTGATCACTTTTGCTCTGAGGTGTCATTTTACGCATCTCCTTCCTGTAAAGGGCTTTTCCAGTTCGGGGAATATGGTGCCGACTTTGTAGGCTTCATCCAGATTTTCAAAAACATTGGTCAGATGCTGCCAGGGAACATATGCCATCGCAAGGGGAAAGCGGTCAAAATATTCGTTATAATTATAATCCTGCATAATTCTCCAATCATAAAGTGGAAAGTAATTTAATATTATAGTATGATGGGAAAAATAGCAGGTTCCCAGGAAACACAAATTTTTCACACTTTCTTTTAATTTCAAACACAATTTGGAGTTAAATTATAAAAGATAATGAGAAGCAGCTTGCTTAAAGGAGGAAAGGATTTTGATAGAGGTTGAAAATCTTGTAAAAAAATATGGCAGTCATTTGGCTGTAGATCATCTTACATTCCGGGTAGAACCGGGCAAGATCTACGGCTTTTTAGGACCTAACGGCGCAGGGAAAAGCACCACCATGAATATTATGACCGGCTACATAGCGGCAACTGAGGGAAGCGTAAAAATCAACGGTTATGATATCGTAAAGGATGCGGAGGCAGCTAAAAAATGTATTGGCTACCTGCCTGAGATACCGCCCCTGTATCAGGATATGACTGTAAAGGAATATCTGTATTTTGTTGCGGAGCTGAAAAAGCTTTCCAAGGCGGAGACAAAAGAGCAGATAAAAGAAATTATGGAGCTTACCATGATTACCGATATACAGAACCGCCTGATCAAAAATCTTTCTAAAGGCTATAAGCAGAGAGTGGGGCTGGCGCAGGCGGTTCTGGGATACCCAGATGTGATTATTCTGGATGAGCCTACGGTAGGGCTTGATCCGAAGCAGATTATAGAGATCAGGGATCTGATTAAAAAGCTGGGTGAAAAGCATACGGTGATTCTCAGTTCCCATATTTTGTCGGAGGTACAGACGGTCTGCGACGAGATCATGATTATTTCAAAGGGCAAGCTGGTAGCATGCGATACGCCGGAAGGGCTTACCGGACTTATGAATCAAAATATGCAGCTGGATATCAGCATTCTGGGAACGAAGGACAAAATCGAGGCGATTATAAAGGAAATCGATGGGGTAGAAAGATATCATTTTGAAAATTCCATGGAACAGAATCAGGTGAAAGTAATTCTGGAGACAGATAAGAAGAAAGATATTCGGGAAGCGCTGTTCTATGCTTTGGCGGAGGAAAAACTGCCGATTATGTCTATGAACCGGGTGGAAAAATCCCTGGAAGATGTGTTCCTGGAATTGACAGACGAAGAAGTGAAAGAAGCATCGGAAGAAGGAGGAAAGAGCGATGAAAGCGATTTATAAGAGAGAGGTAAAGGCTTATTTCCATTCCTTTTTAGGAACGCTGTTTATCGGCGTGATGCTTTTCCTTATGGGAATCTATTTTTCCGTATACAATCTTTTTATGGGATATCCCTACATAGGCTATGCCCTGTCGGCAATTGTCTTCCTGTTTTTGATCGGTATTCCCATATTGACTATGCGTATATTGGCGGAGGAACGCCATCAAAAGACGGATCAGTTGATCCTTACGGCGCCTGTGCACGTGAGTGGCATTGTGATCGGTAAATTTCTGGCGCTGGCAACCATATTTGCCATTCCGGTTGCGATTATCAGCATTTATCCGCTGATTCTGAGTTTATTTGGCACTGTGGCATTTGGGGAGACCTATCTTGCGGTTTTGGGATTTTTCCTGTATGGACTTGCCTGTATCGCCATCGGAATTTTTGTCTCATCCCTGACGGAGAGCCAGGTGATTGCGGCGGTCATTACCTTTGGAGTTTTATTCCTGGGATATGTAATGTCAGGAATATGTAATATGATTTCCACCACAGGAAACCTGCTTACAAAGATTTTAAGCGCTTTTGATATGGTCAGCAGGTTTGACGGATTTTTAAACGGGTCTATGCAGCTGTCCGGTATTTTCTACTATCTGACCATAATTGTGCTGTTTTTGGTATTTACCGTGCAGTCTATTCAAAAAAGACGTTATCATATTTCAAGCAAGAACCTGAGCATGAGCGCTTACAGCTCTACCATTGTGGTGATTAGCGCCGTGGTTGCTGTATTAATCAATGTAATGATAGGGGAACTGCCGGCAAAGTTTACTGTATTTGACGTTACCTCCAATCAACTGTATTCCCTCACCGATGAGACGAAAAAGCTGGTTTCTTCCCTGGATGAGGATGTGCAGATCTATGTGCTGGCAAATGAAAACCAGGCGAATGAAGAACTGGATACCATGCTTCAGAACTACAAAGGGCAAAGTTCCCATATTCAGATTTCCTATGTGGATCCTGCGGTGAATCCCAAATTTTTCACCCAATATACCGACTCGCCCATATCTGCTAACAGCCTGATCGTAGAGGGGAGCAGGAGAAGCAAGGTGATCGATTATGGCGATATCTATCAGCAGGAATTGGACTATACCACCTATACTTCCACCATTACCGGTTTTGACGGGGAAGGGCAGCTGACAAGCGCCATTGCTTATGTAACTTCAACGGATATGCCTAAAATATATATGCTGGAAGGGCATGGGGAACTGAACTTTGATACGGAATTTACAGGAGCCATTGAAAAAGAAAATGTGGATTATGAAACCATTAATCTGATGGATTACGACGAGATTCCGGAGGATGCGCAATGTGTGATCGCTTATGCGCCGACACAGGACTTTTCTTCGGATGATACGGAAAAGATGCTGAAATACATGGAAAAAGGCGGAGATGTGCTTCTGATCACCACCTATACGGAAAATGAAATGACAAACTTCCACAAGCTGTTGGATTTTTATGGCGTTGAAGTAACCAAAGGACTGATCATTGAAGGAAATCCGGATCACTATTATCAGATTCCTTTTTACCTCCTTCCACAGGTGGCGTCCACAGGGATTACCCAGGGGGCGTACAACAGCGGAAATTATGTTTTTGTGCCTTATGCCCAGGGACTTACGGTAAGGGAACAGGATGGGGTAAGTACTACCGAGCTTCTTACCACTTCTGCAGACAGTTTTGCAAGGAGCGATATAGAAAATAGTTCCAGTTATGAGAAAACAGAGGGAGATCAAGACGGTCCGTTCCTGCTGGGGGTGGCTGCCGAGAAGGAAGCAGGAGAGGAAAGCTCCAGGGCGGTTATTTATTCCAGTGAATATCTGTTCCAGCAAAATACCGACGAGATGGTGGCTGGAACAAACCTGAAGCTGTTTATCGGTACCCTTGGAAGCTTTGTGGAGCATACGGATACCATTGCCATACCGGTTAAAAGCTATGATAACACCTACCTCACCATATCTCAGGGAACCATTGTATCTCTTGCCCTGATCACCGTGGTGGCGATACCGCTGGCATTCTTGATCAGCGGCTTCGTAATCTGGTTTGGAAGAAGGAAACGCTGACAGGAAGGAGCAGAGATATGAATAAAAGCAGGAAAATACAGATGATTGGAATGTGTCTTCTTTTGTTTTTGGTGCTTGGCGCCTTTGGAGCGTTGAAGATTTATCAGTCCAATACTGCAGAAGCGGAGGAGGAAACGGAAGAGAAATATACAGTGATCCAGATCGATCCGTCGAAGGTAAAAGAGATCGGTATCATAAACGATACGGAAACGGTGAATTTAATCAAAGAAGGAACGGAATGGAAGTGCGCGGATGATGAGACTTTTCAGATCGATAGCAGCATAGTGGAGACTTACTTAGATCAGATCTCGGAAATCACTTCCGATGTAAAGATCGAAGCCGTCCAGGACTTCTCCCAATATGGTTTGGATCAGCCCCAGCTTAATGTCACATTACAATGGGAAAACAATATGTATACGGTTCAGATTGGCGATTATAACACGATTACGGGCAGTTATTATATCAGTGTAAATGAAGAAAAAACGGTTTATGCCATTGATAGCACACTTTTTTATACCTTGAATAAAAGTTTGGAGGATTTCAAACAGATTGAAAGTGTGGTACAATAAAATCCATAAATATCTATTTTGATATGGAGGATGCGTTGAAAAAAATCGTATGCAGGATAATAGCGGGGCTTATGTTTGCAATGGGGATCTGCGGGTGCGCCGCCGATGAAGAATCGGAAGATTACAGGTTGGACGAGGGGCAGAAGCTGATTGTATATACCTCGCATAAAAAGGAAATATATGAACCGATCATTAAGGAGTTTGAAGAAAGAAGCGGAATTTGGGTAGAAATTATTCCGGGCGGAACCAATGAATTGCTGGAGAAAATCAAGTTTGAAGAAAGCGGAAGCGGCGGGGATATCATGTTTGGCGGAGGAATTGACAGCCTGGAAGTATATAGCGGAGAGTTCCAGCCTTACCGTCCTGCGCAATACGAACATTTGGATCATACGTATGCTTCGGAGTCGGATGCCTACACTGTTTTTTCCAGGCTCCCGGTGGTTTTAATTTATAATAAGAAGCTTGTAATTTCAGCAGGAGCGCCAAGAAGTTGGGAGGAATTGCTCAATAGCCGGTGGAAAGGTCATATTGCCTATGCAGATCCGGTCAAGTCGGGAAGCTCCTATACGTCGCTGCAGACTTTGATACAGGTGTTAAACAATCAATATTCCCAGGAGGAAATTTTGCGAAATTTCAGCAATAATCTGGAGCATGATATCGCCTCAGGATCAGAGGAGGCAATTGAGAATGTAGTGACAGGAAAAAAGCTGATAGGTGTTACTTACGAGGAGGCAGCTTTAAAAAGGATAGCGGCAGGCGCGGACATTGGCGTGATTTATCCGGAACAGGGAACCACAGCCGTACCGGATGGCTGCGCCATTATCCGGGATGCGCCTCATCAGGAGAATGCTTGTCTTTTTGTGGAATTTATTGTGGGCGAGGATGTACAGAGATTGCTGGAGGATCAATTGTACCGCAGGAGTGTGCGGGTGGATCTGACCAGGGCGGAGGCGATCAGGGAAATTCCATATGATCTGGATTATTCCGGGGAGCACAGAGAGGAGGTTCTTGCTTTATGGGAAGAGCTGAATCCATGATTAAGCGGTCTTTTAAAAGGGAACTTTTTGTGTGCTTTGTGCTTGTCGCCATGCTGCCGCTTTTGATTTCCGATTTTTCACTGCTTGGGGTATTTAAGGCTAAGTTGTCCAGGGACTATGAAAAAGACGCCATGGAACAGATGAAAAATATAGAGGAAAATATTGTAGATTTTCTGAACCGCATGGATATGACGCTGGCAAGCCTGGCGGGAAATGACACGATCCTTACAGGGATTACGGAAACAGACAGCTGGCTGCGAAGCAAAGCATACAAGCAGTTATATGAGGAAACGCAGGGCTATAGGGATTATGCGCAATTTAATATTCTCAACGCGGAAGGGCAGTGCATGTTTACCACATCCTCTGCGAATCAGAAGGCGGACCTGCCTCCCTACTGGGGAATACTGAAGGTTGCCTATGCGCATCCTGATGATATGATTATCCGGAGGGCGGGCGACGGCACAACCTCCTCCCTTCAGCTGGCGAGAGCCATTACAGTGGACGAGGAATGTCAGGGATTTGTCATGGCGTCCCTTGGTGGGGAACATTTTGAATCGATACTGCACAGTTCTTACGATAATAAGAATGGAATTGCCATTTTGGACCGGTTTTGGGAGGATGTATACAGTACGAAAACCACCAGGGATGAAAACCTGGGGAGAACGCTGAGGCAGAGACGTATGTCAGGGGAAAAGATCAAACAGACTACTGACGGCATCAGTTTTTATATTATGCCCATTGAGGACAGCGGACTTTATCTTGTAATGGGAAAAGATGCAGTATTTACAGATGACATTACAAAAACGTTGATGGGGGTTATTTTGTCGATCGCACTGCTGTGTATGCTTCTTTGTTTGTTTATGACAACTTTTATGAGCGAGTATCTGACGACACCCATTAAAAGGCTGACAAAGGCAATGAGCTGTGTACAGAGTGGGAATCTTGACGTGCATGTAGACAGTAAAAGAAAAGATGAATTGGGGCAGCTTTCAGCCGATTTTAATAAAATGACCGGAGAATTGAAAAGCTATATGGAGCTGCAGGTGCGACATCAGCAGGAGCTAAGCGACAGTAATATTGCCATGATGCAGGCACAGCTGAATCCCCATTTTCTGTACAACACTTTAGATACCATGAAATGGGTGGGAAAAGTCAATCATATACCTGAAATAGCGGTTCTTTCTTCTGATCTTGCTAAAATTCTCAGAATGAGCATTTCAGAGGAGAAGTTTGTGCGTCTTTCGGAGGAGATCCGGTTTGTCAATTATTATATGGAAATTCAACAGATCCGTTTTAACGGGAGCTTTAGCTTTGACGTAGAAGTGCCTATGGAACTGGAAGATTGTATTGTTCCAAAGCTGATTATTCAGCCCATCGTAGAAAATGCCATTATTCACGGACTCAAAGAACAGGAAGAGGGACACATTTTTCTGAATGTTTATACAAGACAGAACAAGCTTTATATAGAAGTTGCGGACAACGGAGCCGGGATGAGCGAGGAGATGGTCAGACTTTTAAACAGCAGAGACCGGGAAGCATTGAAAGGGCATATCGGGTTCTATAATGTAGCTACGATCCTTCGTCTGCACTATGGAGAAGAATATGGTGTATACGCGGAGCCGGGAAACCGGGGAGGAACAAAAGTGGTGTTGATTCTTCCCGTGGATTTAGATAAGGAGGTGCCGGATGCTGAAGGTATTAGTGGTTGATGATGAGATTCTTGTGCGCAAGGGAATCGTCATGGAAACAGACTGGAATGCCTTGGGGTGCATGGTGGTTGCAGAGGCGGCTAATGGGCTTGAGGGTATGGAAGCGGCAAAAAAATATGAGCCGGATATTATAGTGTGCGATATTCGTATGCCCAAAATGGACGGTCTGGAAATGATGGATAAACTTCGTGAAGAGGGGAATAGAGCTTACGTGGTTTTTCTTACGGCGTACAGCGATTTTTCATATGCAAGATATGCCATCAAGCTGGCGGCGGCGGATTATTTGTTAAAGCCGGTAGAAGAAGGGGAACTGGAAAAGACCATTATGGGCATCCGTGGAAAAATTGCGGAAAAACAACAGGAGTCAGGCGGAGACAGCCAGAGAGAGATTCTTTCCCACGCACAACTGAAACGGAGCGATAAAAGCAAATATGTTATGGAGGCGCTGAATTATATCAATGAACATTACAGCGATCCGGAATTGGGTGTCTGTGAGATTGCTGAAACCCTTGGTCTGAGCGACAGTCACCTGAGCCATGTTTTTAAGAAGGAAACAGATTATACGGTAAACGTTTATATTACAAGATATCGGATTTCGGCAGCCATGAAGCTGTTGAACGACTGCCGCTATAAGGTGTATGAGGTGGCGGAAATGGTGGGCTATAAGGACACTACCTATTTTTCTACCATATTTAAGAAAATAACGGGACTGAATCCTTCGGAATATCAGAACAGAATCCACAATGAGCAGTAGCTTATTGTGGATTTTTTGCACAATATAAAATGAAAACAGAATAGAATGGCTGTACAGAATGTCAAAAGAAGAGCGGTTAAGATTAAAATTTTGGTTAATATTAACAGAAATTTTAAAGAAACAACAGTTTTGCCCCGTTTTCTTTTGGCATTCTGTATTTATAATTAAATTATGAAAAGAAATAGAAAGAAGGAGGATAAAGCAGTATGAAAAAGAAAGCGTTATCATTGTTACTTGTGGGCTGTATTGTAATAGGAAGCCTGGTTGGATGCGGCGGAGGCGGGAACGAACAGCAGACATCATCCGGATCTGCAGACACCGGTACGGCTGCAGCGCCTGCAGCCGATACATCTGATGCAGGAGATACAAAAGAAGCTGAAGCGCCGGCGGTGGATGAAGCAGATTTGACAGAAGTGCAGAAAATTATCAAAGAGGCTGAGGGAATGTCAATGGAAGAACTGGCAAAGAAAGCCATTGAAGAGTCCAACGGTCAGACTTTCTACGGTGTGGGAAATTCCAGCCGCGGCAAGGCAGCGCTTCCGTTATTTATTGAATATTTGCAGACCATAGATCCATCCTACACCATGGAGTTCGAGTGGCAGCAGCCTAAAAACAATAAAATTTTTGAACAGCTGTCGGCGGATTCTTTAAAAGATCAGGGAACCTTCGCCATGACATTAATCCAGGATGGCAATCAGATTGAATCCAAGATGGTTCAGACAGGGATTCTTGACACTTATATTCCCAAAGAGTGGGCGGAGGCTAACGGAACGACTCCTGATGCGGTTAGCGGTTATCTGCCGTTACAGACATTAAATAAGGTATTTGAATACAACTGCACGGGAAGTAAGGAATATAAGAATTGCTGGGATTTTGTTGCAGAAGGGACACATGCCCTTTTCATGGACATTGATTCGGAGGTTGTCGGGAAAAACTTTTTATATATGCTGACGGAAGACAAATATGCAGCATGGCTGAAGGAAGCTTTTGAGGCATTGGATGCCGACAGTCAGGCGAAATTCCAGCCGGTTATCAATGAAATGGAATCCGAAGCGGCAGACCTTGGTCTTGGGGCTGATGGAAAGTATGCGCTTGCGTGGATTAAGTTATGGGTTGAGAGCTATAATGCCCAGACGGACGACGGACCGATCTGTAATACACTTGTGACAGATTCCGCAACCGATCAGGCAGGTCTTCTGGTGTATTCCAAGCTTCGTTCTGTTGAAGAATCCGCTACCGTATCCGTAAATAATGTGAAAGTTGCGGCATACCAGGACGGATATAAAGGAATTGGCGGTTATGGTTATTGCCATTATCTGTTCCTGACAGATAATTCTCCCCTTCCGTGGACAGCATGTGCGTTTATCGCATATATGACATGTACAGAGGATGGTTTCAGCGCATGGGGCAAGGATATGGGCGGTTATTCATCCAATCCTGATGTTGCGGCGGCAACAGAGGCTACATATGGACATAGTAAAGGCGGATGCGACGAATCCGGAAATGTGGTATTTGACTGCAAGAACGACAGGGGGTATGACTGGTGGACCACAGACGGCGAGCTGGTTCTTGAGGATCCTGAATACTGCGCATCGGTTTCCTTTACAGTGGGCAGCTGGATTGAACTTCTGACCAAATACAGCGATGCGGCAGAAGAGTAATTTAGAGATTATGACAAAGTAGCTCGTAGATAAGCTTCAAAGGCGGTCAGACGCCTTTGAAGCATTTTAAGGAGAAGCTTATGGGAGAGACATTAAAAAAGCAATCATATGCCATTTTTAAAAATAAGATAAAAACTTATTTTATGAAGCCTCAGAACGTAATTCTTCTACTGTTTGGCATTCTGCTGACATTTACCACCATCGCTCCGATTGTTGCGATCGTAGAAGATACGCTGAAGATTCATCCCGGAACCATTGACCAGCATCTGACCGGGCGGGCGTCCGGATATTCTGTGGTAAATTATACGGATTTATTTACCAGCCGGCTGGCAAAGACGAATTTATGGATACCAGTATGGAATACTGTGCTGCTTGCCGTGTTTACCTGTCTGATTTCCATTATTTTCGGCGGAGTGTTTGCCTTTCTTGTTACCAGGACAAATTTAAAATTTAAAAAGTATTTAAGTTCCATTTTTATTTTCCCGTATATTATGCCTCAGTGGACACTGGCGGTTGTGTGGCAGAATCTGTTTAATTCCAATGCTGTAACGGGAACTGCCAACGGGTTACTGGTATCCTTATTTGGAATTACAATGCCTAAATGGTGGTGCTTGGGATTGTTTCCATCCTCCATTGTGCTTGGTCTTCATTATGCGCCCTTTGCCTACATTATGATTGGAGGAATATTCCGGAATATGGATGCAAATCTGGAGGAGGCGGCTACGATCCTTGATACGCCGAAGTGGAAAATCATGAGCCGGGTTACCCTTCCCATGGTCAAACCGGCAATCCTTTCCACAATCCTTCTGGTATTCGGAAGTGCAATGGGAAGTTATCCTGTACCCCATTATCTGGGGCTTACAACTTTGTCTACCAAGTATGTGTCGATGAACTCGAAATATACCGGAGAGGCGAGCATTTTGGCAATTATTATGATGATATTCGGTATTCTGATACTGGGCATCAATCAGGCAAGCTTAAAGAGCCGTAAAAGCTACACAACAGTTACCGGTAAATCAGGGCAGATATCCAAAATTAATTTGGGTAAAATTGGCAGGTATGTAATAGGTATTCTGTTTATTTTTATTACGTTTTTTACCAGTATATTTCCTATTTTGTCCTTTGCAATAGAGACCTTTCTCCCGAATCCGGGAGATTACAGTTTCCTGTACACAGGCAACCTGAGTCATCTGACCACAAAATGGTGGCTGACAAGAGGCAATCAGGCAGGCGCGCTGTACGGACAGCAGGGAATCCTCTTTAACGGTATGATCTGGAAAGCGTTGAAGGGTACATTACTGGTAGCGGTAGCCTGCGCGCTGATTGCGGGAACTATTGGAACTCTGATTGGATATGCGGTGTCAAAAAACAGAAGAAGCAAGTGGGCAAATTATGTAAATAATATAGCGTTTTTACCATATTTAATGCCTTCCCTTGCTGTGGGCGCAGCGTTTTTTATTCTTTTTTCCAATGAAAGAATCAACCTGTTCAATACTTATGCGCTGCTTATTATAGCGGGTACCGTAAAATATATTCCATTTGCCAGCAGAAGTGCTTTGAATTCCATGCTGCAGCTTTCCGGGGAGATTGAGGAAGCGGCAATTATACAGGATCTGCCCTGGTTTAAAAGAATGTTCCGCATTATTGTGCCTATTCAAAAGTCTTCTATTATCAGCGGGTTCATGCTTCCTTTTATGACATGCTTAAGAGAACTCTCCCTGTTTCTGCTGCTGTGTACCCAGGGATTTATATTGTCTACCACGCTGGATTATTTTGACGAGATGGGGCTGTATGCATTCTCAAGCGCAATTAACCTGATTTTGATTGTGTTAATTCTTATATTCAACACACTTGTAAATAAACTTACCGGCGCAAGCCTGGACGAAGGTATTGGAGGGAATTGATATGCCAGAAATTAAATTGACAAATGTAACCAAACGTTGGGGTAAATTTTTTGCGGTGGATCATTTGAATTTGGACATTGAAGACAATGCGTTTATCACATTGCTGGGACCGTCCGGCTGCGGTAAGACCACTACCCTGCGTATGATAGCGGGATTGGAAACACCTACCAGCGGACAGATTAAAATAGGGGATCGTATTGTCTTTGACAGCGACGCGGGAATCAATATTCCGGCAAATAAAAGAAAAGTGGGATTCCTTTTTCAGAATTATGCCCTGTGGCCGAATATGACGGTATATCAGAATATATCCTTTGGGCTTAGTAACATAAAAGAAGAAATGCCTGTTTATGATTTTGAAGCGAAAAAATGTGCCGATATGATAGAAGTGCTGAAAAATCCAAAAGAAATAGCGAAAATCATAGAGGAATGCAGGGACAAAACAGGTAAGCTGGAGACGGAAAAGGTGTATCTTAAATTCATTGATACATATACCATATCCCGGTACACGGCAAAGGAGCTGTTTGCCATGGGGTTGCATGAATCCGGTGATATTGTAAAAGCGGCAAGGCAAAAAAGCAAAAGCCTGGAGCAGAATCTGGAAGCAATTAAGACTTCCCATGAGGCAAAAGGTGAAAAGCTCAATGAGGATTATGCAGTGGTAAAAGGCGGCAGGGTGGTTACAAGTGTCCGCAAATTGACCAGAGAAGAGGTAGACCTGTCAGTAAGGCGGGTTTCCAGGATCGTTAAAATCGGTATGTTTATGGATCGTTATCCGGCCGAATTGTCCGGTGGCCAGCAGCAAAGGGTTGCCATTGCCAGGACGCTGGCGCCGGAGCCCCAGGTGCTTTTTATGGATGAACCTTTGTCCAATTTGGATGCAAAGCTTCGGCTGGAGATGAGATATGAGCTCCAGAGACTTCATCTGGAAACCGGAAGCACTTTTGTATATGTGACCCATGACCAGATGGAAGCCATGACTTTGGCGACAAAAATCTGCCTGATCAATAACGGTGTATTACAGCAGTACGACCAGCCCCTTACCGTGTATAACCGCCCCAATAACTTGTTTGTGGCAGATTTTGTGGGGAATCCGTCCATTAATTTTATGGAAGCAAAAGGAATTCAGCGTTCTGACGGTAAACTGGAACTGGAGGTTCTTTGCGGCAGCTACAGGATTGTCTTTGAGCCCAATGAAAAATTTGACCTGAGCAGGTGGTTTGAGAAAAGAGAGGCGGAGGAGCAACGGAAGGCAAAGGAACTGGAAGCAATCAGGGAGGACAAAAAGGCGGTTGAAAAGGGCAATAAAGACGAGGCTTTCCAATATCACATTGACAAGGTGGTGGAGGATGATTTTGGCGTACATGAGGAACCTGTTATTACCAATGAAGATTTTGTCCTCGGAATTCGTCCGGAGTGTATCAAGATCAAGGATAACGGCAGCGTGGACGGAGAAATTTTCGGAGAAATGCCCACCGGTATGGAATCAACCATCAAAATTGCCGTGGGGAACTTCCTCCTGACAGGCGTTGTATTTGGAAATACTTTGTACCAGATTGGCAGTAAAAAGAAATTTGATGTTGAGGGAAAGGATATTTTACTCTTTGACCGGAAATCCGGCAGGTGCATCAGCGCCGGCAGCGTGGAAATTTCAGCAAACTGAATTGTTAAAAGCGGCGCGGCTGTAAGGGAAATAAGGCTTGAAAACAGCGAATGAATGTGCTTTAATGTTATTGGTTATTTTATCAAAGCAAAAGAGGAAGATCACAATGTCACTGTTTGAAGGCATGAAAGGAAATCAATATGAAATTAAGGGCCTGTATGTGGAGGAGGGTATTACCCGCCGCCTACAGGCTCTTGGTCTGAATGACGGAACGGTTATTACCGTTTTAAACAGAAAGAAAAATGGCGCGCTGATCATCCGTGTGCGGGGGACAAGGCTTGCCATCGGAAAGCATATCAGCCAGGGAATTGAAGTGGAGGAGAGCAAGGAATGAGACAGGAAACCGTTCATGTTGCTTTCGTAGGCAATCCAAACTGCGGAAAAACTACTTTATTCAATGCAATTACAGGCTCCCGGCTGAAAGTGGCAAACTGGCCCGGCGTAACAGTGGAAAAAATAGAAGGGGAAGCGGAGTACGAGGATGTACACATGACGCTGGTAGATACCCCCGGTATTTATTCTCTTACTTGCTATACTATTGAGGAAAAGGTCACCAGAAGCTGCGTCATGGATGACGATATTGAAGTGATCGTAAATGTAGTGGATGCCTCCTCGTTGGAGAGAAACCTTTATTTGACGCTGCAGCTGCTGGAGCTTGGAAAGCCGGTGGTGCTTGCCCTTAATATGATGGATATTGTGGAAGAGCGGGGGATGGAGATTGATCTGCACAGATTGCCCGAACTGCTGGGAGATATTCCGGTGGTGCCGGTATCCGCAGCAAAGCGAAAAGGGCTGGATATTCTGCTGCATGCAGTTATCCATCACTACGAGGAAGGTTCGAAGGGGGATGTGCTGCATTACAGTGAGAAAATCGAAGATATGATAGAGAAACTTTCGGTTATGATGCAGGCGCATTACCCAACGCATTCCTCTGTCCGCTGGCATGCCATTAAGCTTTTGGAGGACGATGAGGATGTGCGGAACGAACATCCCATACAAACGGAATATATCGTAGACCGAAGCTATGAAAAGGAGATTATACAGGCAAAATATTCCTATATTGAACATATTGTGAAGGAAGTGCTGTTTTACAGAAAGAAAAATAAGGGCGGTACAGACAGGGCTGACCGGCTTTTAACTCATCCTGTCTGGGGCGTCCCTGTTTTCCTGTGTATTATGGCATTTGTGTTCTTCCTCACCTTTACCATAGGCGACTGGCTGAAAGGATATTTTGAGACCTTTCTGGATCTTTTTTCCGGCAGCCTTAGCGGTTTTCTGGAAAGCATCCATGCCGCCGGCTGGCTTATTTCGCTGATTGTGGACGGTATTGTTGCGGGAGTGGGAGGAATTCTTACCTTTATCCCCAACATTGCTATTCTGTTTCTGGCGCTTGCCATTTTGGAGGACAGCGGATATATGGCAAGGGTGGCGTATGTAATGGACGGGATTATGGGAAAAGCGGGGCTTTCCGGCAAGGCGTTTTTGCCTATGATTTTGGGCTTTGGCTGCACGGTACCTGCAATTATGGCGTCCAGGGCGCTGGAAACGGAAAAGGACCGCCGTAAAACCATGATTATAACCCCTTTTATGTCCTGCTCTGCAAGGCTTCCCGTGTATGTGCTTTTTTCAGGGATGTTTTTCGGGAAGTATGCACATATAGCGGCGTTTTCCATGTATGTGATCGGCATGGTCTGCGCCATCCTGATTGCCCGGATTATGCATGTGTGGGAGAAGGGAAAGACCAATGACAGCTTGCTCATTGAACTGCCGGAGTACAAGCGTCCCAATGGCAGAACGATTCGGATTTATGTGTGGAATAAGCTGAAGGATTACCTTTCCAAGGCAGGTACCACAATTTTTGTTGCTTCTATTATTATATGGCTGGTTCTCAATTTTGGAATTCACGGGATGGTAACGGATCCTGCTGAAAGCTTCGGGGCAGCGCTGGGCAGGTGGCTGGAACCGGTTATGCGCCCGGCAGGGCTTGGTATGTGGCAGATCATTGTTTCCCTGATTGCAGGTATTTCAGCCAAGGAAGTAGTGGTGTCAAGTTTTTCGGTTCTGTTTGGGGTGGGAAATGCTGAAATGGCTGCAGGATTTGGTGCAGTAGCGGAAAATCTGAAAAATATCGATCCCTCCTTCGGTCCCCTAAACGCATACTGTATGATGCTGTTTGTACTTTTATATGTGCCCTGTGCGGCGGCAATGGCAACCATACGCAAAGAAAGCGGTTCCGCCGCCTTCACCCTGAAGCTTGCCGCTTTTCAGATTTTTCTTGCATGGCTTGTCTCAACTATCGTTTTCCAGATCGGAAGCCTTATTTTGTAAAATGGATTTATACCTTGATTTCCTTGCAGGTTTGTGTAAAAATATACAGGTAAAACCTGCAGGGATTTTGTGCTGAACGAACGGACACCTTAAGAGGAGGCGTCCGCTGTTTGAAAGAAAGGTTAAAAATATGAGAGGAATAGATACTCAGGTTCGTAAAAACAGAAGGCGCATCTTTAAAGAAGTTGCAAATCTTGCCTATACTTCCCAGAATTTAAAGGATGATATTGAAGCGCTGCCTTATAAGATCGTTGATTATGACGAGTCGGAATATGAGAGCATATACAGGGAACGGGCGATTGTAAGAGAGCGGATCCGCCTTGCTATGGGCTTATCCCTGCGTCCGGAGAACGTGCCGGTGCATCTGACCCAGGGACTTGAGGAGAGTAACATTGACGAGAAATATTATGAGCCGCCGCTGATGCAGGTGATTCCATCTGCATGTAACGCCTGTCCTGAAAACAGATATGAAGTGACGAATAAATGTATGGGCTGTGTGGCGCATCCCTGCCGGGAAGTGTGTCCCAGAGGCGCCATCAGTATGGTGGGCGGGCATTCCGTGATCGATCAGGAGAAATGCATTAAATGTGGTAAATGCAAATCGGTATGTCCCTATGATGCGATTTCCCATCAAACCCGCCCCTGCCTGGATCATTGCGGTGTCAATGCCATTAAAAGCGACAAGAAAGGACGCGCTTACATCGATACGGAGTTATGTGTTTCCTGCGGACAATGCATGGTGAGCTGTCCCTTTGGAGCCATTGCAGATAAATCACAGATCTTTCAGTTGATACGCGCCATGCAGTCGGGAAGGAAGATTATTGCACAGGTAGCACCCGCCTTTGTAGGGCAGTTTGGCAAGGAGGCAACGCCGGATAAGATTAAGGCGGCATTAAAAGAGCTTGGCTTTTATGACGTATATGAGACGGCAATCGGCGCAGATATGGGCGCTATGGCGGAAGCGGAGCACTATGTGGAAGAGGTGGCAACCGGAAAGCTTCCCTTCCTTTTGACCTCCTGTTGTCCTTCCTGGTCGGTTCTTGCCAAAAAGTTTTTCCCGGAAACCATAGACAAAATTTCCAATGCTTTAACGCCTATGGTTGCCACTGCAAGGAAAATTAAGGAAGATCATCCGGATGCCAGTGTGGTGTTTATCGGTCCCTGCGCTTCCAAAAAGCTGGAGGCGTCCCGAAGAACCATACGCTCCGATGTGGATTTTGTGATTACCTTTGAGGAACTTGCCGGGATGTTTGAGGCAAAGGGCTTGCTGCCGGGGGCGGTATCTTCCGAGGATAAAATGAACGACGCTACCGGCGCCGGAAGAGGTTATGGCGTTGCCGGCGGTGTGGCAAACGCCATTGAAGAGTGTATCAGGGAATACTATCCGGATGTGGATGTGAATATTGAACATGCCGAGAGCCTGACGGAATGTAAAAAAATACTGATGCTTGCCAAGGCGGGGAAGAAAAACGGCTGTCTGATTGAGGGAATGGCATGTCCCGGAGGCTGTGTGGCGGGAGCGGGCACCAACATCCCCATTCCCCAGGCAATGAAAGAGGTTGCAGGCTTTAAGGCACAGGCTGACAGAAAAATACCGGATATGGAAGCGGAATAAGAAAGGAAAGCGCGTTAAAATGACGAAAATAAGAACAAGATTTGCACCCAGCCCCACTGGGCGTATGCATGTGGGAAACCTGCGGACAGCTCTTTATGCGTATTTGATTGCCAAGCATGAGGGCGGGGAGTTTATACTGAGAATAGAGGACACGGATCAGGAGCGCTATGTGGAGGGAGCGGTTGACATTATTTACCGCACCCTTTCGAAAACAGGTCTGATCCATGACGAAGGACCGGACAAGGACGGCGGCGTAGGTCCTTATGTACAGTCCGAAAGGCAGAAAGCGGGAATTTATCTGGAATATGCAAAAAAGTTGATTGAAAAAGGCGAAGCCTATTATTGCTTTTGCGATAAGGAGCGTCTTGCCGAATTAAAAACACAGATCGTTGAGGGCAAGGAGATCACAGTGTATGATAAGCATTGTCTTTCCCTTTCCCCGGAAGAGGTGGAAGAGAAGCTGAAGGCGGGAATTCCCTATGTAATCAGGCAAAACAACCCCACGGAAGGAACTACCACCTTTCACGATGAAATATACGGGGATATTTCAGTGGACAATTCCCAGTTAGACGATATGATTCTGATTAAGTCCGATGGTTATCCTACCTATAACTTTGCAAATGTGGTGGACGATCATCTGATGGGCATTACCCATGTGGTAAGAGGAAACGAGTATCTTTCTTCATCTCCCAAGTACAATCGCCTCTATGAGGCTTTCGGGTGGGAAGTTCCGGTATACGTCCATTGTCCTTTGATCACAGACGAAGAGCACCATAAGCTGAGCAAACGCTGCGGACATTCCTCTTACGAGGATTTGATTGAACAGGGCTTTTTGACGGAAGCTGTGGTAAATTTTGTGGCGCTGCTGGGATGGAGTCCGGCTGAAAGCAATGAGGAGATTTTCTCCCTGGAAGAGCTTGCAAAGATCTTTGATTATCATCATATGTCCAAGTCCCCTGCAGTGTTTGACTATACAAAGCTAAAGTGGATGAACGGCGAATATATGAAGGCGATGGACGACGCCCTTTTTTATGAAAAAGCGGAGCCGTATTTAAAGCAGGCGATTACCAGAAAAATGGATCTTCATAAGATTGCATCCATGGTCAAGACGAGAATCGAAATTTTCCCGGATATTCCGGATATGGTTGATTTCCTTCAGGAATTGCCGGAATATGATCCGTCCATGTATGAGCACAAAAAAATGAAGACAACCAAAGCCTCTTCCCTGGAGGTGTTAAAGGAATTGCTTCCCCTGTTAGAGAAACAGGAAGATTACTCTAATGACGGGCTTTACAAAACGCTGGTCTCCTATGCCGAGGAAAAAGGGTGCAAAAACGGTTATGTACTTTGGCCGGTGAGAACGGCGGTTTCCGGCAGGCAGATGACGCCGGCGGGAGCAACGGAGATCATGGAGCTTCTGGGAAAAGAAGAATCCATTGCAAGAATAAAGAAAGGCATTGAACTGCTTGAACAAAATCAGTAAATCACAGGAACAGGCGATTGTTCATTTGGCGGGACCGGCACAGCTGATTGCCGGTCCCGGCAGTGGAAAAACGTTTACCATTATTCAACGTATCTTATATCTCATTCAACATCATCACATCAAACCGGATCAGATTCTGGTCATTACCTACACCAAAGCGGCAGCAAAAGAAATGAAAGAGCGGTATGAAAGGGAACAGGCGGCGGATTGCAAGGGAAATGTTCATTTTGGAACGTTTCACAGTCTTTGCTATTCTGTTTTAAGGCAATCCGGTTTCCCATGTTCTCTGATCAGAGAGCAGGACAGGAGAAAACTTCTGCAAACGATTTTAGGCAACAGAGGTCTTTCAGAGAAAGGTACCTATGATGGAATTACTCATCTCTGGAACAGGATAAGCCGTTTGAAGAATATGCCGGAAAAAGACTGGGAGGCGGATGGCGCATCGGACACAGTGTTTTCTTACGGAGAGCTGCTCCAGATCAAAGAGGAGTATGACCGTTATTTGAGGGAACAGGGGATGGTGGATTTTGAGGATATGACGGGGGAATGTTTAAGGCTTTTGAAAAGCTCGGAGGCGCTGCTTGACCGATATCGGCGAAAATTCCTCTATATTCTGGTAGACGAATTTCAGGATATCAATGGGGTGCAGTATGAAATTTTGAAGCTGTTAGCACATCCTTTTTATCATTTGATGGCGGTAGGAGACGACGACCAGGCGATTTACGGATTTCGGGGAGCGTCGCCGGGGATTATGAAACAGTTTGCAGAAGATTTTAAAGAGGGAAAACAGATATGGCTGACGGAAAATTATCGCAGCGGTTCTGAAATTGTAAATTTGGCAAAGCAGATGATTTCCCGAAATGAAAACCGCTTTGAGAAGGAATTTTATACGGTAAAAAAAGGGGGAAGGGTGGTATCCGCCTGCTTTGACACGCGGAGGGAAGAGGAGCGGCAGCTGATTTCGCTGCTTTCTGCCCTGGATACAGTCCAGGCAGTCCAAACGGCAGTGATTTTAAGAACCAACAGAGAAGTGATACAGTACGCGGAGCTGTTTCAAAACGCGGGTATTGTTCTGCAGGGAAGATATGGGGCGAAAACAGATGCTCTTCATAGCTTTATCATAGAGGATATGAAGGCTTTTTTAGCTTTTTTGTACGAAGGGAAAAAACGAAAGGATTTTATCTGTTTTATGAATAAGCCAAATCGATTTCTTGCCAGGGCGGCGCTTCCTTCCTCCAGCGTAAAGGAATGGGAACTGGAAAACTACTATGCCAAAAATCCTCCCATGATCTCGGAAATCCGGCAGCTTTTCCGGCAGCTTTCAATGGCACAGGGACTTTCCCCGTTTCTTTCGCTTTCCCTGTTCCGGAAAACCCTGGGATATGACCGGTATCTGAAAGAAAAGGCGAAGGACCACAGGGAATATGAAATGCTGATGAGGCAATCGGACCGGGTACAGAATTGGTTTAAAGATTATCATGGACAGACTTCCGTCAGAGAATTTGCGGACAGTTGGATGCAGCAAAGGGAGGAAGAAGAACCCCAGGCAGAGAATACCGGAATTCATATTTTGACAATGCACGGCGCCAAAGGGCTGGAGTTTGACCGGGTGTTTCTTCCGGATGTAAATGAGGGAATTATTCCTGGAAAAGAGTGCATTACAAAGGAAGCGCTGGAGGAAGAAAGAAGGCTCCTGTATGTTGCCATAACAAGAGCCAGAAATGAACTGTATCTTTATTATACCAAAGAGCGGGGAAGAAAGCTGTCCCCTTTTCTGAAAGGGCTTATTCCTGATCCATAAGCTCGTCAAATTCTACCTGATCAAGATATTCGTCAAAGGCGTCGGATACGATCTCGTATTCCTCGTCATCCTCAATATATTCCAGTTTCGGTTCCTCATTGGGATCCGCCTCGTTTTCAGAATAACGGTAAAACCATACGATACCGTCGTGATTTTCACCATCTTCTTCTAAGGGCAGCAAAACAATGTAATCCTGTTCTTTGACTGTGAGTATGGTCACTACGGCGCAGGTTACGCTGGTTCCGTCCATGAGGTCGAGGGTGACGGTCATTTCTTCGTCATTGCCCTGGGACTGATCGAAAGAAGGGTTTGCAGGGTCTTCGTTTGTATGTTTGCTCATAAATTCTCCTTTTGCAATCTGGGTTAATAGATAACTTTATTTTACTAGCAGCAGGCATTCTGTGCAAGATGCAGATGATTTTTTGCACAAAATGCCTTTTTATGGTATGATATAAAAAGCGTATTAGGCTTATTTTTTTTCGACAGGAGGCGCGCATGAGACCAGATTGGAACGTATCGTATTTCAAGCCGGACAGACAGGGAGTGTTTCCGGCAAAAAACAGTGTTGAATTTGCCGCATATTTACAGACGGACAAAGAATGCGGTGTAATTTTATACGATCAACAGGGTGTGGAGCATCGGATTCCCTTTCAGCCTCAAATGCGGAGAGGATCTCTTTATGGTCTTCGGTTGGAGGGCGATGATCTCACATCCTGTACATATAACTTTTACATGGGCGATGAAATTTTAACGGATCCCTATGCCCATGAAATCCGCGGGCTGGAGAAATGGGGAAGCGGGGGAAGAAAGAGGCGTGAAACCTGCGGTTCTCTGGCACATCATGAATTTGACTGGCAGAAGGATGAAGAGCTTATGATTCCGGTAGAGGACAGTATTTTCTATGGAATTAATGTACGTGGTTTTACGATGCATAAAAGCTCCGGTGTGAAGAATAAGGGAACCTTTGAGGGTCTCATTGAAAAAATACCGTATTTGAAGGAGCTTGGCGTGACAGGCGTTGTTTTGATGCCATGCTATGAATATGACGAATGTATGGTTTTGGAGGAACCTGTTTTATGCCCCTATTCCTCCAAAAGCTCCGGGAATTTGAAAACGCTGGAATCCGTTGCCGACACAGTAAAATTAAACTGCTGGGGCTTCCAAAAGGGATTTTATTTTGCGCCGAAAGCGGCTTACAGCGCAAACCAGTCGCCGGTTCTTTCCTTTAAGAAATTGGTTCGGGAATTTCATAAAAATGGGTTGGAAGTGATCATGCAATTCTATTTTCCGCCGGATATCATGCAGCTTTATATGCTGGATGTGATCAAATACTGGGTCATGGAATACCACATCGACGGTGTCCGCCTCAGCGGCTTCCATATTCCCTTTCGGCTGCTGGCGGAAGAGCCGGTGTTAAAGAATACAAAAATCTGGTGCAGCTATCTTCCTGAAGAAGATCTGCCGGTGATCAAAAACCCGGTTTACCGGAATTTTATTTCCGATAACGGCAATTTCCGATATGATATCAGGCGGTTTTTAAAAGGGGACGAGGGGCTGTTAAATCAGGCGATTTACTATCAGCGCCGGAATCCTTCAGAATACGGCGTGGTCAATTATATTGCCGATTATGATGGCTTTTCCCTGTATGACTGTGTTTCTTATGAAAGAAAACATAATGAAGCAAACGGGGAGAATAACCGGGACGGAAATGATATGAACGCTACATGGAACTGCGGGATTGAAGGGGATACCAAACGTAAAGCCATTCAGGAACTTCGGCTAAAGCAGATCAAAAACGCGCTTTCCTTTGTGTTTCTTTCACAGGGGATTCCTTTCCTCTTTGGGGGAGATGAGTTTGCCTGCTCCCGTTCAGGGAATAATAACTGTTATTGCCAGGATAACGAAATCGGCTGGGTGAATTGGAAAAATAACCTTTTTTCCAGGGAGGTTCTTTCCTATACAAAATTTTTAATCCGTCTTCGCAGGGAGCATTCTATTTTGCATATGAAAGAAGAACTGAAGGTCATGGATTACAAGGGGGTTGGCTACCCGGATATTTCTTATCATGGCACAGAGGCCTGGAGACCGGATTTAAGTTATATTGGCAGGATGATCGGTATTGTGCTCAGCGGACAGTATGCGCCTGAAAAAGAGGACGCATCCTTTTATATTGCATGTAATATGCACTGGGAATCGCATAAACTGGCGCTGCCAAAGCTTTCCAGAGGGGAAGAATGGATTAAACTGTCGGACACTGCCTTCCCGGCTGCATATTGGGAAATGAAGGCGGATATCCTGAAAGAGGAACATCCTATTGTGACAGTGAACAGCCGAAGCGTTGCCGTCTTTATGACCCAAAAGCGGGAAGGACCGGTTCCCCGCAAAAAAGGAAAGAAAACTTCTGAATCGAAGGACAGTATATAACATGAAAATCTGGAAACATTTTAAAACCATAACGTATCATAAATTTCTGGTGATGAAAGGCTGCTTTCGGGTAGGATTGTACAAACAGGGATTATTACATGATCTGTCAAAATACAGTCCCAGCGAATTCCTGGTAGGGGCAAAATATTATCAGGGAGACCGAAGTCCCAACAATGCGGAGCGGGAGGCGATCGGGTATTCTTCCGCCTGGCTGCATCACAAGGGGAGAAACAAGCATCACTATGAATATTGGATCGATTACAGTACCAAGGAGATTCCAGGCGGGATGGCGCCGGCGCCTATGCCGGTAAAATATGTGGTGGAAATGTTTATGGACCGAATCGCCGCCTCCAAGGTGTACAATAAGGAGCGTTATACAGACGCCTCTCCCTGGGAATATTATGCAAAAGGGAAAGATACGGCGCCCCTGCATCCGAAGACGAAAGCCCTTCTGGAAAAGCTGCTGCGCATGCTTGCCAGACGAGGCGAGGCAGCAACATTCGCTTACATCAGAAAAAAGCTTCTTTAACCATTTTTATCGCTTCTGCATATGATAAAGCATATGAATAAGGAGTGATAAAAGATATGAATTGTTTGATTTGGGTATTATTACTTTTATGCTGCGGAAACAACGGAAGCTGTATGGATCGTGGCTGCAATGACAGAAACGGCGGCAGAAATGAAAACAGAAACGCCAGAGGCAACAATGACTGTGGCTGCGGCAATGAAAGCTTCCGGGGAAGAGGCGAGCGCCAGGATGACAATGACTGCGGGTGCAGAACAGAATTCCGGGCAGAACCCCGCTTTGAGCAGAGACCTTTCGTATTCAATCAGAATGCAGGCTGCGGGTGCGAAGAGCCCCAGGGCGGCTGCGACCGTTGACGGGGAGCAGGAGTTGTGTAGGAAATCTTACACATAAAAATTAAAATTTATTTTTAAAAATAAGAATGTCATGTTATAATACCTTTGTATGTGCATGACATTCTTTTTGTGTGAGAGGAAAAAATGAAAAGTTTATTGAATCAAATTTTGAAATTCGGCGTTGTGGGGTTGTTCTGCTTTTTTATTGATTTTGGCATTACAACAGGGCTCGCCAATCTGCTTGGGGTTCATTACCTGATTTCAAAGTTTCTGGGTTTTGTGATTTCAGCTGTGGTCAATTATCTTTTGAGCATTAAGTTTGTGTTTACCCAAAAGAAAGAGATGGACAAGAAAAAGGAATTTTCCGTTTTCCTGATTCTTTCGGCAATCGGACTTGTGATCAATGAGATTGTTATGTATATTTGCATTGACGGCATTTACGCCCATAACGGGGCGCTGCAGGAACTGCTTACCAGCGAGACCATGGTTTCCCTCAGCGCGATTATCGCTACCGGAGTGGTAATGGTCTACAATTTCATATCCAGAAAGCTGTTCCTGGAAAGAAAATAGTCATGGACAGGGAACGTTTTTTGGAGGTTAAAAACCGTGTTGTGGGATCCACAAGGCAGCGGTACGGAATCGGAACTTTGCAGGAAAAAACGGTTCATGCGGTTTTGAAGGATTATTATGCGCCGGATCCGGACATGCAGGAGATTCCCGTGGACGGCTATGTGGCTGATATATATACGGGAGAAGAGATCATTGAAATTCAGACCGCTCATTTCGATAAGATGAGAAATAAGCTGGACTGTTTCCTGCGGAATTATCCGGTTACCATTGTTTATCCCGTTCCCCGGATCAAGTATTTGTGTTGGATAGATGAGGAAACAGGGGAATGCTCCAAACCCAGAAAAAGCAATGTGAAAGGCTCTGTTTACAGAGCTTTTTATGAGTTGTACAAAATCAAACCCTATTTGAATCATCCCAATTTACATTTATGCTTTCCTCTTTTAGAGGTGGAGGAGTACAGGCTCTTAAACGGATGGAGCAGGGATAAGAAGAGAGGCTCCTGCCGGTATGACAGAATTCCCGTTGCCCTTTTGGATGAGGTGCGCTTTGACCGGATTGAAGATTACATACAACTGATTCCCTATGAACTGGAGGAACCCTTTACGGTACGGGAGTTTGGAGGGGCTGTAAAGGAAAAAAACGAGACCGCATCCAGGGTGCTTCACATTCTGCACTACCTGCATGTGGTGGAACGATGTGAAAACAGAGGGAGAGCTTACACCTATCGGGTGGTGGAAAGAGGATAAAGGATTTATGAGAACAACTGAAAAATATACGGGAGAGCAGGAAAAAATCCGCCAGGAGGGCTGCATAGAAAGGGCGGAGGAATACGTAAAAGCGCTTTCCATCAGGCTGGGGCGCAGACCTACATGCTGTGTCACCACTTTTGGCTGCCAGATGAACGCCCGGGATTCTGAAAAGCTTGCGGGAATTCTGGAGCGGGCAGGCTACGAGCTTACCGAGGATGAAAGCGCCGACTTTGTGATTTTCAACACCTGTACGGTAAGGGACAATGCCAACCAAAGAGTTTACGGCAGACTGGGACATCTAAACAGCCTGAAAAAGAAGAATCCCCACATGAAGATCGCCCTGTGCGGTTGCATGATGCAGGAAAAAGCCGTAATTGAAAAGATTCAAAAAAGCTATGGCTTTGTGGATCTGATTTTTGGCACCCACAATATTTACAAATTTGCAGAGCTTTTGGTTCGAATGTTTGAAGCGGATCGAATGGTGGTGGATATATGGGAGGATACGGACCAGATTGTGGAGAACCTTCCTGTGGAGCGTAAATATCCCTTTAAATCCGGCATTAACATCATGTTCGGCTGTAATAATTTTTGCAGCTATTGTATCGTTCCCTACGTGCGGGGGCGGGAGCGGAGCCGCAACCCGGAGGATATTATAAATGAAATAAAAAAGATGGCGGAGGAAGGCGTGGTGGAAGTGATGCTGCTGGGGCAGAATGTAAATTCCTACGGCAAAAATCTTGCAGCGCCCATGTCTTTTGCCCAGCTTTTGCGGGAAGTGGAGAAGATCGATGGGATAAAGAGAATCCGGTTTATGACCTCCCATCCAAAGGATCTTTCCGATGAACTGATCCAGGTTATGAAGGAATCCAAGAAAATATGCAGGCATCTTCACCTGCCTTTACAGTCAGGTTCCACCAGGATTCTGAAGGCGATGAACAGACGATACACCAAAGAGCAGTATCTGGCGCTGGCGGAAAAAATCAGAAAAGAAATACCGGATATTGCTATCACCACGGATATTATTGTGGGATTTCCGGGGGAAGAGCCTGCCGACGTGGATGAAACCATCGATGTTGTAAAAAAGGTGCAGTATGATAACGCCTTTACCTTTATTTATTCGAAGCGCACCGGAACCCCTGCCGCGGCAATGGAAAACCAGGTGCCTGAGGAAGTGGTGAAGGAAGGCTTTGACAGGCTGTTAAAGGTGGTGCAGGACACCGCAAGGCAGCGGGTAAGCCTTCTGGAGGGACAGGTTCAGGAGGCGCTTGTGGAGGGCGTAAACCAGCAGGAAAGAGGGCTTTTGACAGGAAGGCTTTCCAACAATACCATTGTGCATTTTCCAGGGGATGCGCGTCTGATCGGACAGATCGTTCCGGTTTATCTGGAACAATGCCATGGATTTTATTACATTGGGAAGCTGCATGAGCGCCCATAAACAAGAGTGAAAACGGACGGTGAAAAAATGGCAGAAATGACACCAATGATGAAACAGTATCTGGAAACCAAGAAAGCTTATCCGGACTGTATTCTTTTTTACAGACTGGGCGATTTTTATGAAATGTTTTTTGAGGATGCCCTTACCGCCTCAAAGGAACTGGAGATCACCCTCACCGGTAAAAACTGCGGGCTGGAGGAACGCGCCCCTATGTGCGGCATTCCCTACCATGCTGTGGAAGGATATTTGAATAAGCTGGTTTCCAGGGGATATAAGGTTGCGATCTGCGAGCAGATGGAAGACCCCAAGCTTGCAAAAGGGCTTGTCAAAAGGGATGTGACCCGAATTGTTACCCCGGGCACTAATTTGAATGTGCAGGGGATGGAAGAGGGACGCAATAATTTTATTATGAGTATCGCTTATTTTCAGGGGAAAACCGGTATTTCCATTGCAGACGTGACCACCGGCGATTACTATCTGACGGAAGCGGAGGACGGCAGAAAGCTTCTGGACGAGATCAATAAGTACAGTCCCAGCGAAATCATTTGTAACGACGCGTTTCTTGTAAGCGGTATTGATATCGAAGACTTAAAAGGGAGACTTCACATTGCAGTGTATCCTCTGGAACCGCATTTCTTTGATGAGGACCGATGCCGGAAAAGTCTTTTGAAGCATTTTCATGTAACCACCCTTCAGGGAATGGGGGTAGAAGATTTCCCTTCCGGTCTGATTGCGGCAGGAAGCCTGATGCTGTATCTGACAGAGACTCAGAAAACCTCTTTGGAGCATTTTACCCATTTGTATCCCTATCTTACCAGCCATTATATGTTTCTGGACAGTTCTACCAGAAGAAATCTGGAGCTGACGGAAACCCTGCGGGAAAAACAAAAGAGAGGTTCTCTTTTGTGGGTGCTGGATAAAACCAAGACGGCAATGGGCGCCAGGTGTCTGCGTCAGTATATTGAGCAGCCCCTGATTGACCGGGAAGAAATTGAAGGGCGCCTGGACGGGGTTGAAGCTCTGTCCCGTTCGGCTATGAGCCGGGACGAGATCAGAGAATATCTGAATCCGGTTTATGATCTGGAACGGCTTTTGGGCAAGGTCAGCTATAAGACGGCAAATCCCAGGGATTTGATTGCTTTTCGCAATTCCCTTCAGATGCTCCCCCATATTAAGACCCTTTTGGGAGATTTTCAGGAAAAGCTTCTGGTACAGATCAGGGAGGAAATAGACGATCTGACAGATATCTGCACCCTGATCGAAAATGCAATTGAGGAGGAGCCTCCCATTGCCATTAAGGAAGGGGGCATTATCCGGGATGGATTCGACGAAGTCATCGATCGCCTCCGCAATGCAAAAACCGAGGGAAAAGACTGGCTGGCAAAGCTTGAGGAAGAGGATCGTGAGAGGACGGGAATCAAAAATCTCAGAATTCGTTATAATAAGGTTTTTGGATATTACTATGAGGTGACTAACTCCTACAAGGAATTGGTGCCTGAGGATTATATCAGAAAGCAGACCCTTGCCAATGCAGAACGTTATACCAATGCCCGGCTGAAGGAACTGGAGGATACCATTCTGAATGCGGAGGATAAGCTGTACACGTTGGAGTACGACCTGTTTTGTCAGATCAGGGACGCCATTGCCGGGGAAATGGAACGGATTCAGCGCACTGCCAAAGCGGTGGCAAGGCTGGATGTGCTTGCCTCCCTTTCCTTTGTGGCGGAGAGAAATCATTACGTCCGCCCGGCAATCAACCAAAAGGGCGTGATCGACATTAAAGCGGGCAGGCATCCTGTTGTGGAACAGATGATTTCCGGCGATATGTTTATTCCCAATGACACCTATCTGGATAATCATAAGGACTGTGTGTCCATTATCACAGGTCCCAATATGGCGGGCAAATCAACCTATATGCGCCAAACGGCGCTGATTGTACTGATGGCGCAGGTAGGTTCCTTTGTTCCTGCCTCCAGCGCTAATATCGGTCTTGTGGACCGGATTTTTACCAGAGTAGGCGCCTCCGACGACCTGGCAAGCGGTCAGAGTACTTTTATGGTGGAAATGAATGAAGTTGCCAATATTTTGAGAAACGCCACCTCAGAGAGCCTGCTGATTCTGGATGAGATTGGGCGGGGAACTTCCACCTTTGACGGACTTGGAATTGCCTGGGCGGTGATCGAGCATATCAGCAATAAGAAGCTGTTAGGAGCTAAAACGCTGTTCGCCACCCATTATCATGAGCTGACGGAGCTGGAAGGCAAGATGAGCAATGTGAACAACTATTGTATCGCAGTCAAAGAAAAGGGCGACGATATTGTTTTTTTGCGTAAGATCATCAAAGGCGGGGCGGATAAGAGTTACGGTATTCAGGTGGCAAAGCTTGCGGGCGTGCCGGATATGGTTACAGACCGCGCCAAGGAGATTGTCGCCCAGCTTTGCGACAATGATATTCTGGAGAAGGTACAGAATATTGCGGTAGACCAGAAGGAAGGAAAGCGTAAAACGGTTCAGTATGACGAGGTGGATTTAAGCCAGATGTCCCTGTTTGATACGGTCACCGACGAGGATGTAATCAATGAATTGAAGGAGATCGACGTTTCAAATCTGACGCCCTTAGACGCCTTAAACACTTTGTACCGTCTTCAAAATAAGCTGAAGAACAGATGGTGATTTTACGCCGCAGAGGCGGCAGAATGAGAGGAGTATATGCCGGTTATCAATTTACTTGGGCAAAGCACAATCGATCAGATCGCTGCCGGGGAGGTGGTGGAACGCCCTTTAAACGTGGTGAAAGAGCTTACGGAAAACGCCATAGATGCAGGGGCGACGGCAATCACGGTGGAGATCAAGGAGGGAGGTATCTCCCTGGTGAGAGTGACGGATAATGGGTGCGGCATTGAGAAAGAACAGATCAGGAAAGCTTTTTTACGCCATGCCACCAGCAAGATCTCGTCTATTGAAGATTTGCATTGTGTGGAAAGCCTGGGTTTTAGAGGAGAGGCGCTTTCCAGCATTGCGGCGGTGGCGCAGGTGGAGGTCATTACAAAGACAAAGGAAGAACTGACGGGATCGCGTTTCCAGATTGCCGGAGGCGGGGAAGAATCCCTGGAGGAGATCGGTGCGCCTGTGGGAACGACTTTTTTCATCCGCAATCTGTTTTATAATACGCCTGTGCGGAAAAAATTTTTGAAACATCCCCAGACAGAGGGAAGCTATGTGGCGGATATGATGGAACATCTTGCCCTGTCTCATCCCCATATCTCCATTAAATTTCTGCAAAACGGGCAGATCCGCTTCCACACATCAGGAAACGGAAATCTGAAAGAGATCATTTACCGTATCTATGGCAGAGATATAGCGGATGGAATTGTGCCCTTCCAACTGGAGGGAGAGGGATTTTCTGTGGAGGGATTTTTAGGCAGACCGGAGTTGAACCGTGCCAGCAGAAATTTTGAGACCTGCTTTGTGAACGGAAGGTACGTGAAAAACGATGTGATTTCCAGAGCGATGGAGGAAGGTTACAGAACTTACCTTATGCAGCACAAATTTCCTTTTTTTGTACTGCATTTTACAATGGATCCCGATACCATTGACGTAAATGTCCATCCTGCCAAAATGGAAATACGGCTGATTCATGGAAAGGAGCTGTATGAGCAGCTTTCCAAAGCCGTTCAAAACTGTCTGCAGGAAATAGAACTGATACCTCAGGTGCGTCTCAGCGAAGAACGAGAAGAGAAACAGCCGGTTCAAAATACACCTGAACCCTTTGAAGTAAAACGGACCCAGATGTTAAGGGAGGCGCAGGAGGCGTATTCCCTTTCCCAGACGGAGGCTCCCCGGACGGAAGCCCCCAGGGAACCTAAAGTACAGGATTTCCTGCAAAAAATAACGCAAAATAAGATTATTGGCAGCGAAAATGCAGGCAATATATACGCAGATGAAAGAATTCATGCAAACGTCATCAAAGCGGCGGAACACATTCTGGTGGAAAAGCCCACTCAGATGAACATGTTTGAAGAGAAGTTCCTGACAAAAGAGGCAAAAGAGGACCATCGTATCCTGGGGCAGATTTTTGACACCTACTGGCTGGTTGCTTTTCAGGATAAGCTGTTTATCGTCGATCAGCATGCCGCCCACGAAAAAGTAAAATATGAGCGGCTTGTGAAAGAACTTGAGGCAAAGCAGGTTTCCTCACAGCTTTTAAATCCTCCTGTGATTATTACCCTATCGGCGAGGGAGGAAGAGCTGCTGAAACAATACCGTCCTTTTTTTGAACGGCTGGGGTTTGAGATGGAGGATTTCGGAAGCGGATCTGTGGCGCTGAGAAGCATGCCCGTTGATTTATACGGCTGCAATGAAAAAGAATTTTTTCAGGATATTCTGGACGAGCTGACCGAAAACGAGGCAAAGGAAAAACCGGAGGTGGTTTTACACAAGCTTGCCTCTATGGCGTGCAAATCGGCTGTAAAAGGGAATCATCAGTTGGATCAAAGAGAGGCGGAGGTATTGTTGGAGGAACTGCTTGCCCTTGAAAATCCATATCACTGTCCTCATGGACGTCCTACCATTATATCCATGAGTAAATATGAGATTGAAAAGAAATTCAAGCGGGTTACCTAGCGGGAGAGACGCAATATGCAATCAAAAAGAAAGCTTCTGATCCTCACCGGTCCTACAGCGGTGGGAAAAACTTCATTATCTATCGATCTTGCCAAAAGCATAGGAGGAGAGATTATTTCGGCGGATTCCATGCAGGTTTATAAGTACATGGACATAGGCTCCGCCAAAATCACGCCGGAGGAAATGGAGGGCATTCCTCACCATTTGATCGATGTTTTAGAGCCTCGTCAGGAATTTAATGTATTCCGTTTTCAGGAAATGGCAAAGGAGGCAATAGAGAAAATTTATTGCCGGGGGCATGTCCCCATTGTAGTGGGAGGAACCGGGTTTTATATTCAGGCGCTTTTATATGATATTGATTTCGCAAAACAGGAGGATCATGCGGCGCTTCGCCAAAGATTGGAAGAAACGGCACGGGAAAAAGGCGGCGAATTTCTCCACGATTGGCTGAAAAAGGTAGATCCTGCTTCGGCGGCAGCAATTCATCCCAATAACTGTAAACGAGTCATCAGGGCATTAGAATTTTATGAGCTGAACGGCGCTCCTATTTCCCAACATAACCGGGAGCAGCGCCAAAAGGAAGCCGCCTATTGCCACCGTTACTTTGTATTAAACGAAGACAGAGAGACGCTTTACCAGAAAATTGACCGGCGGGTGGAAAAAATGATGGAAAAAGGGCTGGTGGACGAGGTGAAGAAACTCAAGGAAATGGGATATGAAAGGAGTCTGGTGTCCATGCAGGGGCTGGGATACAAAGAAATCCTTGCCTATCTGGATGGCGAATGTACGCTGGAGGAAGCAGTCTTTTCCATCAAACGGGATACCCGGCACTTTGCCAAAAGACAGCTCACATGGTTTCGCCGGGAACGGGATGTAATTTGGATTGCTAAAAAGGATTTTGCATATGATCCTAATAAAATATTAAATTATATGATAGAAGAATTTGATAAGATGTAATAGAAATAAAAGGAGCAGAACATGAGTTGTTGGGATATGGAGATACAGGGGGGAACTATGCCCGCCATGTATCAGGAGATGGGAATCAGCGAGAGGGTTTACCAATATGGAGAATTGATATGGCGTTCCCTGAAGGACAGATGGGAGGAGATTGACAGACTTTCAGAGTATAATCAGCTGAAGGTAATCCAGGCGATGCAGAAAAACAGAGTCAGCGAGGCGTGTCTTCTGGGAACCACCGGCTATGGCTATAACGATCTGGGCAGGGAGACGTTGGAGCGCGTGTATGCAGATGTATTCCACACAGAGGACGCGCTGGTGCGTCCTCAGATCACCTGCGGAACCCACGCCCTTGCCCTTGCCCTTATGAGCAATCTCAGACCTGGCGATGAGCTTCTTTCTCCTGTGGGAAAACCTTACGATACGCTGGAGGAGGTGATCGGTATCCGCCCCTCTAAAGGCTCCCTGAGGGAGTATGGCATCAGCTACCGGCAGGTGGACCTGCTCCCGGAGGGCGGTTTTGATTACGAAGGCATCCGCCATGCCATAAACCATAAGACCAGGCTGGTTACCATCCAGCGTTCCAAGGGGTATCAGACCAGACCCACCTTATCGGTCAAAAGGATCGGGGAACTGATCGCCTTCATAAAGGGAATAAAGCCGGATGTAATTTGTATGGTGGACAACTGTTATGGGGAGTTTACGGAACCTCTGGAGCCTTCCGACGCAGGGGCGGATCTGGTGGTGGGGTCGCTGATCAAAAATCCCGGAGGCGGGCTTGCGCCTATCGGCGGTTACCTTGCAGGTACAAAAGAATGTATTGAAAACGCCGCATACCGACTCACATCGCCGGGGCTTGGAAAGGAGGTAGGCGCCTCCTTAAACGCCCTTGGCGCGTTCTACCAGGGGCTGTTTCTTGCCCCTTCGGTCACTACAAACGCATTAAAATCGGCGATATTTGCCGCCAATCTCTATGAAAAGCTGGGATTTTCCGTCGTGCCTGACAGCAGGGAAAGCCGGCATGACATTATCCAGGCAGTCACCTTTGGAAGCCCGGAAGGGGTAATCGCCTTTTGCCAGGGAATCCAGCAGGCAGCGCCGGTAGACGGCTATGTGACGCCGGAACCCTGGGATATGCCCGGCTACGACAGTCCTGTGATTATGGCGGCGGGGGCGTTCGTTTCAGGTTCCTCCATCGAATTGAGCGCGGACGGTCCCATTAAGCCCCCCTATGCAGTCTATTTTCAGGGCGGCTTAACCTGGCAGCATGGAAAGCTGGGGATTTTGAAAACATTACAAAATTTAGTGGAAAAAGAAATTATTATGAAGGATTTTGACAAACGAAACTTATAAAAAATCCATGAAATCAGTATACATAAATTTCCAACTGTGTTAATATAAATGATGGTTATGGATAAAATTCCATCCATACAAAAGATATATCGGAGGTACGGAATGCGTAAAAATAATTGGGCCTGCTTTTTGCTCATTTTGGCGGGAATTGTCATAGGAGGCTTTATTGGGAACCTTTTCCCAAGCACCTGGCTGAATTATGGACAAACCTTTGGACTTTCTTCGCCTATTGTTTTTGATATCGGCATTATGTGCATCACCTTTGGGCTAACCATTAAGATTACGGTGGCAAGTATCATCGGCATTGCCATCGGCGTGATAATTTATCGGTTTATTTGACATTTTCTTTTCCAGGCTGAGAGAAGAGACCGGAAAGGATTCAAATGACACACATATTTTCCAGGACGGAGGAACTTCCCTATGAGAAATTCCTTAAGTTTGGAGCTTCTTCCCTGACAGAAGCGGAACTTCTTGCAGTTATTTTAAGAACGGGAACCCGGAATTGTTCGGCGGTGGAACTTGCCCGAAGGGTTTTATCCCTGGCAGGCGGAGAGGGGCGAAAATTGAATTCCCTGCACCATCTGTCCGTGAAGGAGTTGATGGAAATCCCCGGAATCGGAGAGGTAAAGGCAGTTAAGATCAAATGCCTTTCGGAGCTTGCGGTGCGGATGGCAAGGGAAAAGGCAGCGTTGACCCTTCGTTTTGACGCTCCCGGAACTGTGGCGGATTACTACATGGAAAAAATGCGCCATCAGGAAAAAGAAGTAATTTTATTGCTGTTATTGGATAATAAATTGAAGTTGATTGAAGAATATATGATATCCCAGGGAACGGTAAACGCATCTTTATTGTCAAGCCGGGAGGTGTTTATTCACGCCTTGCGGTGCAGGGCATGTTATCTGATGCTTTTACACAACCATCCCAGCGGAGATCCCAGTCCCAGCAGTCAGGACATTGAAGTTACACGAAAGATAAAAGAAGCAGGAGAACTGATGGACATACCGCTTGTAGACCATATCGTATTGGGCGACGGCTGTTACATCAGTTTGAAAGAAGAAGATTTATTATAGAAAGGGGTATTTATTTTGTCTTACAATGCATTTGGTATCGATTTAGGAACCAGCAACATAAAAATCTACACGCGCGCGGAGGATACGATTCTTGTAGAAAAGAATATGATCGCCATCGAAAAAAAGAACACCTTATTCGCCTATGGAGACTCCGCTTTTGAAATGTATGAGAAAGCGCCGGGGAATATTCATATCTCCTATCCTCTTTCCAACGGCGTGATTGCAGACATTAATAATATGGAGCTCTTGGTGAAGTATTTTATCAATGATCTGACCAGAAGCAACATTAAACCGGGAGATTATTATATTGCCATCCCTACAGATATTACAGGAGTGGAAAAGAGAGCCTTTTATGAACTGATTCAGGATGCAGGTTTGAAGGCAAGAAGAATACTGGGTGTGGAGAAGGCGGTGGCTGACGGCCTGGGACTTGACATCGATGTGAAGAATTCTCAAGGCGTATTGATCGTAAACGTAGGCTTCGACACTACGGAAATATCCATTCTTTCCCTTGGAGGTATTGTGCTGAGCCGGCTGATTAAAGTGGGCGGACAGAAATTTGACGATGCCATACGTTCCGCGGTGAGACGGGAATTCAGTCTGATTATCGGCGGAAAAACGGCTGAAAATGTAAAGATGTCCTTAAGAGATCTTGAAAAGGCAGGCAGAGGAGCCGTGGTATATGGAAGGGATATTGTGACGGGGCTTCCGGTGGAGCGGGAACTGCCCACAAAGCTCATAGACGAATCTCTCACAGAGCATTTTTATACCATTATCGACAACATAAAGGTAATTTTGGAGAGAACGCCCCCGGAGCTTGCGGCTGATATTTACCGCCACGGTATTTATCTTACAGGAGGCGCTTCCCAGGTAAATCATTTTGCCGAGCTGATCCAGAAAGGAACGGGGCTTAAGGTAAACGTAGCTGAAAATCCCACTACCAGCGTTGCCCTGGGGCTTGCCAAAATCATTAAGGATGATAACTATAAATCGGTTGCATACGCAATTGAAGGAATGAGCAAATGAGTCCAATTATAAAGAAAAAAGGAGAAAAGTTTACATTACCGGGTAAATATCTCCTTTTTATTTTAACATTATTATGCACGGGTCTGATCGTGATCACTTTTAATACCAATTTCTTAAGCGCCCCCTTAAGCGCGGTGGGCGGTTCTGTTATTGTACCTTTGCAGGAAGGGATCAGCAAAGCGGGAAGCTGGCTTTCTACCAGATCGGAGGAGCTGGTGCAAATCCGTTCGCTGATCAGTGAAAACGAAGCCCTGAAGGCGGAGATCGACGAGCTTACCATGGAAAATATCAGATTGCAGCAGGATCGGTATGAGCTTACCAACTTAAGGGAACTGTATGCCCTTGACGCCCAATATGACGAGTACGAAAAAATCGGCGCGCGTATCATTGCCAAGGATTCCGGAAACTGGTTCCACTCCTTTGTGATCAACAAGGGTTCTGACGACGGGTTGGAGATCGATATGAATGTTATGGCAGGCAGCGGTCTTGTGGGAAGGATCGTGGACGTGGGACCGAACTGGTCCAAGGTCATGTCCATCATCGACGACAATTCCAATACCAGCGGAATGGTTCTTTCTACCTCCGACAATTTGATTGTATGCGGAGATCTGGAACTGTATGCAGACGGGCTGATCCGCTTTGAAAAGCTGATCGACAGTGCAGACCGGGTGGTGGAGGGAGATAAGATTGTTACCTCCAATATCAGCGATAAGTATCTGCCGGGGATTTTGGTGGGATATATTTTCAGTATTAATGTAGATTCCAACAACCTGACGAAATCAGGACAGATTACGCCGGCGGTGGATTTTGAGCATTTGGAAGAGGTTTTGGTGATCACCCAGATGAAACAGTCTGTGGGTGATGCTGCAGGAGATTCATAAGTGAAACGTTTTTTTGTGACTGTCATTTTGATCATTATATGCTTTGTGTTTCAAACCACTGTTTTCAAGGGGCTTGCTTTTGGCGGCATTGTGCCGAACCTGCTGATTATTCTGACGGCGTCCTTTGGATTTATGCGGGGAGAGCGGACAGGGGTGATAATTGGGTTCTTCTGTGGCTTTTTGGGAGACATTTTTTTTGGAAACGTGCTTGGTTTAAACGCTATGATTTACATGTACATAGGATATGCAAACGGTAAATTTAACCGAATCTTTTTCCCGGAGGATATTAAACTGCCCCTGGGATTGATTCTGGTCAGTGATCTTGCCTATGGCTTTGCGTATTATGTCACGTTGTTTTTGATGCGGATGCGTTTTCACATTGGCTACTATTTTTCCCATATTATACTTCCTGAAATGGTTTATACCATATTGATAACTTTGTTTTTATATCCTTTGATTTTGTGGATTAATAAGAAGTTAGAGGATTCTGAAAAAAGGGGAGCACGAAAGTTTGTTTGAACAGTTTAAAGAAAATTTTTTGAATATGGTGACCTCGAGAGTTTTTGTCCTGATTTTAGTCATGCTGGGCATCGGCGGCGTTATGATCAATCGCATCTTTGATTTGCAGATCGTGCATGGGGAGGAATATCTGGATTCCTTTCAGATGAAGATCATGAAAGAGCAGACAATCAAAGGAAGCCGGGGATGCATTTACGATAGAAACGGCAACCTGCTTGCATACAATGAACTTGCCCATTCTGTGACCATAGAGGATGTCTATGAAAGCGGAAAAATGAAAGACTTTCGCTTGAATCAGACCATTTATAAGCTGATTTGCATGATTGAAGAAAACGGAGATTCCATTGTCAGCGATTTTAAGATTGTATTGGATAAAAGCGGACGTTTTTCTTACACCGTAGAGGGGACGCAGCTGTATCGCTTTCTGGCGGATGTGTACGGACATGTAAGCATCGATGATCTGGAGGAGCGGGAGAGAACTGCTACGGCGCAGGAAGTGGTGGATTATCTTTGCAGCTGGGAGCGGTTCAGGATCGGTGACTATACTTCCGAGGACAATAAAGACACCTTTGTTGCCGGAAACGGCTATACCAGGGACGAGGTTTTAAAGATTCTTACCATTCGCTACGATATGAACAACAACAGCTATCAGAAATTTATCCCCACCACGGTGGCAACGGATGTAAGCGAAGAGACGGTTGCGGTAGTGATGGAAAACAACAGGGAGCTGGAGGGGGTGTCCATTGTGGAAGACACCATCCGCAAATATGTGGACAGCGTTTACTTTTCTCATATCCTTGGCTACACAGGCAAGGTGTCCCAGGAGGAATTGACAACTCTTGTTGCTGAAAACGGAGAAAATTCCTATGATCTGAACGATACGGTGGGCAAGCTGGGAATTGAAAAATCCATGGAGACACAGCTTCAGGGAATTAAGGGAAGCCGGACGATTTTTGTGGACAGCCTGGGAAAGGTAACGGATATTACCAATTATGTGGAGGCGGTTGCAGGCAATAACGTTTATCTGACCCTTGACAGAGATTTGCAGATTGCGGCGTATAAGATCCTGGAGGAAAAGCTGGCAAGTATTCTTTACACCAATATTATCAATGCCAGAGAATTTGACACTTCCGATGTGAGCAGCAGTAAAATTAAAATTCCCATTTACGATGTTTACTTTGCCCTGATCAATAATAACGTGATCGATACCGATCATTTTAAGGAGAAGGATGCCAAAGAAAACGAAAGAGCGGTCTACGCAAGCTATCTGGAAAGGAAAAGCGCCGTTTTTGCGGATCTCAGAGAGGAGCTGACGCAAACCCAGACAGCTTATGAAAATCTGGATATGGAGTATCAGGTTTATGAAAGCTACATTGCAGAAATGCTTTACAATAACGGCATTATTGTGAGAGACCGGGTAGATGTGAAGGATGCTACCTATATTGCATGGACCATCGACGAGGTGATCAGCCTGAAGGAGTTCCTGAATTATTGTATTGCAATGAACTGGATCGATGTGACCAGGCTGGATTTAGATACCAAGTATTCCGACTCTGAGGCGATTTATAAGAGGATAGTAGCATATATATTCGAGCAATTGGATGAGGATGTTGATTTTACAAAAAAGATATATCGCTTTATGATCAAAAAGGATATCATATCCGGAATGCAGATCTGCCGTATTCTCCTGGAACAGGAACTGGTTGAAATTCCTTTGGAGGAGCAGACACAGTTTGATCAGGGGAAGATTTCGGCGTACACTTTTATGATGAACCGTATTCAGCATCTGGATATTACGCCGGCACAGCTTGCCCTGGATCCCCACTCTGCGTCCATGGTGATTACGGATGTGAACACAGGGGATGTGCTTGCATTGGTTTCCTATCCGGGTTATGACAATAATAAAATGGCGAACGGGGTTAATGCCGAGTATTATGCCCAGCTTTTGGACGATCAGTCCACGCCGCTGATCAATTATGCCACCAGGCAGATGACGGCGCCCGGTTCCACCTTCAAAATGGTTTCCGCCACTGCGGGGCTGCTGGAAGGAATTATAACGCCTTATACAACCTATACCTGTAACGGTATATTTGAAAATATCGCCCCGCCGCCGGTGTGCTGGATCTATCCAAGAGGACGGCATGGCGCGCTGAACCTTTCCGGGGGAATCCGAAATTCATGTAACGTTTATTTTTACGAGATGGCATATCGTCTGGGTACCCAGGGCGACACCTATTCTCCTGAACTGGGACTTAAAAAGCTTGAGACCTATGCGGATATGTACGGTCTCACAGAGACCTCAGGAATTGAAATAGAAGAATCCTCGCCCCAGTTTGCAAATCTGGATGCTGTCCGTGCGGCGATCGGTCAGGATACCAATAACTATTCCACAGCGGGGCTTGCCAGATATGTCACTACCGTTGCCAACAGCGGAACCTGTTATGACCTCACGCTGATAGATAAGATTACGGATCACAGCGGCATTTTACTGGAGGACCGCCACGCAAATGTGAGAAATACCATAGATATGGAGCAATCCTATTGGGATGCAATTCACCTGGGGATGCGCCAGGTGATCGAGGATAAGTCCTATTTCAAGGATGTTGCGGTGAATGTTGCCGGAAAGACCGGTACTGCAGAGGAAAATAAAAGCCGTCCCAATCATGCGCTGTTTGTGTGCTATGCGCCCTATGAGCAGCCTGAAATTGCCATTGCCACCAGAATTGCCTATGGCTATACTTCCAATTACGCGGCACAGACCACCAAGGAAGTAATCAAGTATTATTTTGATCTGGTTGACGAAGAAGAGCTGATTACAGGAGTAGCATCACAAATGAGCGGAAGTACCGCGGTTACCGATTAATTCCTAAAGGAGGTAAAATATTGTGAAAAATTCAGTCATTATTAAAAGCTTTCCAAGCGGAATTGTACTTCATCTGGATCCGGAGCCGCCTTTCGATGTGCTGTTGGCGGATGTAGAGGATAAATTCAGAGAGTCCAGCGGTTTTTTTAAGGATGCAAAAATGGCGCTTTCTATCCGGGGAAGAAGCTTAAGCGACCAGGAGGAAAGACAGATTTTAGACGCCATTTCAGATAATTCAAAGCTTCGTATTATTTGTCTGGTGGGGGAGGATGACGCCACCAATCAAAATTTTGTAAAAGCATTGCAGCAAACTGATTTTTCAGACGGCAGCGGCTTGGGAAGCGAAGGGCAGTTTTACCGGGGAACGCTGAAAAACGGTCAGGTTCTGGAAACAGAGTCCAGTATTGTAATTCTTGGCGATGTATATCCGGGCTCCGCAATCATTTCCGCAAGAGACATTATCATTCTCGGCGGTTTATACGGGGAAGCCTATGCCGGGGGAAACGGCAGCAACGGTCACTATGTGGCGGCGCTTGAAATGTCACCGGAAAGATTAAAAATCGGTGATTTCAAATATAAAACGAAAGAAAAAAATTCCAAATGGTCTATTAAGCCAAAGGTACAGCCGAAAATAGCATACGTCAGAGACAACAGAGTAGTTCTGGAATCGCTTACAAAAGAATTACTGAGTGAATTGCCTGTTTAAATTCAGAAATTTCTCAGGGGACGATTAATTCATTAAATGGAAGAGCCGCCATGCGGTGAAACGGAGGTAAACATGAGTGAAGTAATTGTCGTCACATCCGGGAAAGGCGGTGTGGGAAAGACCACCACATCAGCAAACATAGGAACAGGTCTTGCAGCAATGGGAAAACGCGTGGTACTGATCGATACCGATATAGGACTGCGCAATCTGGACGTGGTAATGGGCTTGGAAAACAGGATCGTTTATAATCTGGTAGACGTAGTGGAGGGAAAATGCCGGATTAAACAGGCGCTGATCAAGGACAAGCGTCATCCCAGCCTGTATCTGATGCCATCGGCACAGACGAAAGATAAAACGGCGGTGAATCCGGAACAGATGGTGAGGATGATCAATCAGCTGCGGGAGCAGTTTGACTATATTATTCTCGACTGTCCCGCAGGAATAGAGCAGGGATTCAAAAACGCCATTGCCGGCGCCGACAGGGCGCTGGTGGTAACGACGCCTGAGGTATCGGCAATCAGAGATGCGGACCGCATCATCGGTCTTCTGGAGGCAAACGATTTCAGTAAGATCGATCTGATCATTAACAGGTTGAAGGTGGATATGGTAAGGCGGGGGGATATGATGAGCGCCGCAGATGTGGTGGATATCCTTGCAATCAGCCTGATCGGCATTGTCCCGGATGATGAAAATGTGGTCATTGCAACCAACCAGGGCGAACCTCTCGTGGGAAACAGCACACTTGCCGGAAAAGCATATCAGAATATATGCTACCGGGTAACAGGAAAGGAAATTCCTTTTTTAGAGTTTGAAAAGGGCGTTTCTTTCTGGACCAAGGTGTCTGGCATTTTCCATAAAAATTAGGAGGTGGTGGTATGGGAATCAGGAATTTTTTGAGCAGAAAAAAATCCAGGGAAATTGCAAAGGATCGTTTAAAGATACTGCTTATTTCCGACAGAGTGAACTGCTCTCCGGAAATGATGGAAATGATAAAAACGGATATCGCCAAGGTGATATCAAAATACATGAAGATAGACACACAGAGCATGGAAATCCAGATCAGCAAAACGGACAGCAAGGGACGGGACAAAACCCCTACCTTATATGCCAATATTCCCATTCTGGACTTACATAAAAATGTGAATTGAACACTGGAAGGTGAATCAGAATGCTGAAACATTACAAAATACGTCATTACGATTTTAAGCTGGCAATATTGGTGATTGCACTTGCCGTGATCGGCATCGTCGCCGTGGGCAGCGCGGAACCGTCGCTTCAAAACAGACAGATCGCAGGCTTTGCCTTCGGTCTGTTCCTGATGCTGGTGATCTCCCTGTTTGATTATTCGGTATTGCTGAAACTTTACTGGCTGATGTATGCCTTTAACCTTGGACTGCTGATTCTGGTAATCGTCATGGGAGACGATTCAAACGGTTCCCAGAGATGGCTTGAAATCGCAGGTATTCGGTTTCAGCCTTCGGAACTTGCAAAGATTTTACTGATTTTGTTTTTTGCCCAGTTTATTTATAAGCACAAGGATGAGCTGAATACCTTTAAGTATATTTCTCTGTGTGTGCTTCTGTTTGCCATGCCGGCGCTGCTGGTAGGATACCAGCCGGATCTGTCAACCACCATTGTAATTTGTCTGATTTTCTGTGTGATTATGTTTATGGGGGGATTGAGCTGGAAGGTGATCGGCGGAACCCTTGCCGTGGTGATTCCGGCATTTCTGATTTTTATGTACTTGATTCTGCAGCCGGATCAGAAGATCATACCTGAGAAACATATGTACCAGCTTAACAGGATCATTTCCTTTTTTAACAAAGAGGAATTTGCCAATTCACTGGGGTATCAGCAGGAATATTCGGTTATGGCGATCGGGTCCGGTCAGCTCACCGGAAAGGGCTATAAGAATAACGAGATCAGCTCCGTAAAAAATGCAGACTTTATTGCAGAACAGCAGACAGACTTTATTTTTGCGGTGATCGGAGAAGAATTCGGGTTTGTGGGGACTTGTACTGTGATCGTGCTTGTGCTTCTGATCAGTGTGGAATGCCTGCTGATTGCCCGACGTGCCAAGGACCTTGCCGGCACCATCATTGCGGCGGGAATCGGCACCATGATCGGTCTGCAGGCGTTTATCAACATAGGCGTTGTGACTTATTTACTACCCAATACGGGGCTGCCGCTTCCCTTTGTCAGTTACGGTCTTACCTCGCTGGTAAGTTGTTTTATCGGAATCGGATTTGTTTTAAATGTGGGGTTACAATGCCGGCAAAAATGATGTATAATAAATATTATGCTGGAATTATTATGATACATCGGGAGGGGTTTAAATGAACATAGCATTAATCGCACATGACGCGAAGAAAAAATTAATGCAGAATTTTTGTATTGCCTACAGGGGAATCTTAAGCAAAAACCAATTGTTTGCAACAGGTACCACAGGGCGTTTGATTGAAGAGGTTACAAATTTATCTGTCCATAAATATCTTGCCGGGCATCTTGGAGGCGAACAGCAGATCGGATCCCAGATTGAGCACAATGACATTGATCTGGTCATTTTTTTCAGAGATCCTCTGACTTCCAAAAAGCACGAACCGGATGTGAATAATATTGTGAAGCTTTGCGATATGTACAATATTCCTTTGGCAACCAATATTGCCACGGCGGAATTAATGGTCAAGGCGCTGGAAAGAGGAGATTTAGAGTGGCGTGAAATGTACAAATAAAAGAAAAAGGCTTGTATCTGTAATACTTCTGTTTGTGATGCTGTCATTTACAGGCTGTGGGCAGCTGCAATTTGATATGCCCTATGCTGCCGATTCGGAGGTCAGCAGTTTCAGAGTTGTTACTTTGGAGGAAGAGCGGGGAACAGCGGTTCCTTTTGCATCGGAGCTTTGCGTTGCCGACGGTAATATTATGTCGGGAGATGTGGATATGAACGCCGCATCCGGCGCCGGACTCTTTGATATCAGTAATTGTACTACGCTCTACGCCAAGAATGTTCATGAAAAGCTGTACCCGGCAAGTCTGACTAAAATCATGACTGCGCTGGTGGCGCTTAAGCACGGTTCAAACGATATGATGCTGACTGCGTCGGCAAATGTAAAAATTCAGGAGTCTGGCGCTTCCGTATGCGGAATTAAGGCAGGGGATCAGATGACCCTGGATCAGGCATTGCATCTTTTACTGATTAATTCCGCCAATGATGCGGCGGTTATGATTGCTGAGGGAATAGCCGGATCGGTAGAAGGTTTTTGTGAGATGATGAATCAGGAGGCGTTGGCGCTGGGCGCCACAAACACGCATTTTGTCAATCCCCATGGGCTTCCGGATGACAATCATTATACCACAGTTTATGATATGTATTTGATTATGAATGAAGCGATCAATTATACGGCGTTTAATGAAATTATTCACATGGATTCCTATACCACCGTATATACCGACTCCAACGGCGCCTCAAAAGAAATTACAGTGGGGAGCACCAATTTGTACATGCAGGGAACCCAGCAGGCTCCCAGCGGAATCACCGTAGTGGGTGGGAAGACAGGCACCACCAATGCGGCAGGGCATTGTCTTGCGCTGCTTGCAAGGGATTCCTCCAGTAATCCATATATTTCCATTATTATGCGCGCGGAAAGCAGAGATCTGCTCTATTCCCAGATGACAGATTTATTAGAGGAAATAAACAATTAACTGTTGTTTTTTACCACCCAATCACTTATAATAAATTTAGGCCGTAACCTAAGTTTATGTGCAGCCAATATACTTCAGGAGGGATTTACCAATGGTTCAATTAATAGTTGGAAAAAAGGGAAAAGGCAAGACCAAACATTTATTAGATAAGGTGAATACGGAAGTACAGACCGCATCCGGCAACATTGTATATCTGGACAAGAGCACGAAGCATATGTATGAATTGAATAATAAGATCAGGCTGATCAATGTATCGGCATATCTGATTAATAATTCGGATGAATTCATTGGCTTTATCAGCGGGATTATTTCTCAGGATCATGATTTGCAGCAGATGTATTTTGACAGTTTTTTGAAAATCGCATGTCTGCCGGATGATAATATAGACCCCATCATTCAAAAACTTGAAAAAATCAGCGATACGTTCAACATAGACTTTATTATAAGCGTTTCCGTGGACGAGGCGGACGTTTCCGCAGCCCACAAGGATAAGATCATTGTTTCTTTATAAATTACATACCCCCGGAGCCATCCGGGGGATTTTTCTGCAAATGCAATGTAGCAACAGCATTTGGGAGAAAAAGCGATTGGTGTAAGGAGCTTTAAAGTGGAAGACAGAAATAATAAGGTAGTGAAATACAGAAAGCCGCTGCGCATTAATATTGGCATGGTTATCTTTGCGGTTATTTTTGTATATATTATTATTTGTATTTTCATGTATTTCGGACAAAAGCATATTGAGGGGCATCAGGTTACGATGGGTTCTTTGTCCTCCAATAATATTTATAAAGGAATTGCCCTTCGGAAGGAGGAAATTGTTCATGCGGAAAAGGCAGGATATGTGAATTATTACGCAAGAGAAAGCGAGAGGGTAGGAGTGGGGAATCTGGTGTACACACTGGATGAATCCGGGAAGCTTGCCGATTACATCAACGCGGAGACAACCGGAAGCACTCTAACCTCCAGAGATCTGACCGAATTAAGGTCGGAAATCTTAGGCTTTAAAAATAACTTTGATCCCGCCTATTTTTCCTCAGTTTATGATTTTAAATACAGCGTTAAGGGAACCGTTTTAAAGCTTGCCAATGCAAATATTCTGGAAAATGTGGATAAAATTAACGCTTCCGGGATGTCTGAGCTTATTTCCTTTTGCCGTGCGCCTGCAACAGGCGTTCTGATTTATTCCGTTGACGGTTATGAGGAGCTTACCCTGGAACAGTTTACAAGGGAGCTTTTTGATCAGAAAAATTATGAAAAAAACCAGCTGATCAGCAATGAACTGGTAGAGGCGGGACAGCCTGTTTATAAGATCTCCGAAGACGAGGATTGGTCCATTGTGATTCAGACAGATCAGGCAAAAGCCGACGAGCTTTTGGAGGCTGAATTTGTAAAGGTGAAATTTCTGAAAAATCAGGATACTTCCTGGGGAGAGGTTTCCTCCTTTACCAACGCTGAGGGGGATATTTTTATTGAGCTGACCTTTACAAATTCCATGATTACTTTTTGCACCGACCGGTTTATCGATATTGAGCTGATTTTGGAGGAGGATACAGGGCTGAAGATTCCTAATTCAGCCATTGTGGAAAAGGAATTTTTTATTGTGCCTAAAGAATATGTAACCCAGGGAGGAAACAGCAGCAATTATGGCGTTATGCGGGAATCCTATACGGAAGACGGAACCGCTACTTCCGAATTCGTAGAAACTACCATTTATGGGGAAACGGAAACCGAATATTATCTTGACGATATGGTTTTGAGAATCGGAGAATATATTATAAAACCTGATTCCACCGAAAAGTATGCAGTGAGCAAGAGAGGAAGCCTTACAGGTGTTTATAACATTAACAAGGGATATGCGGATTTTAAACAGATTAATGTTCTATATCACAACGATGAATATTCCATTGTGAAATCCAATACCCAGTACGGATTGAACGTTTACGACTATATTGTTTTGGACGCCACTGCCGTGGAGGACAATGAGTTTATCTATTAAGCGGGGAGAAAACGGGCATGATAAAAGAAAATCTTGATTTGGTACGTGAAAGGATACAGGAAGCGGTTAAAAAGGCAAAGAGAGCTTCAGACAAGGTTCTGCTGATCGCGGTTAGTAAGACCAAACCCGTTTCCATGCTTATGGAGGCTTATGACCAGGGCTGCAGGGACTTTGGGGAAAATAAGGTGCAGGAGCTGGTAAATAAATACGAGACTATGCCCAAGGACATTCGGTGGCATATGATCGGTCACCTGCAGAGAAATAAGGTGAAATACATTGTGGATAAGGTTGTCTTAATTCATAGTGTTGATTCGCTAAAACTTGCAGAGGAAATCAGCCGTGAGGCAGTCAAAAAACAGGTGCAGGTTTCCATATTGATTGAAGTAAATATTGCCGGGGAAGACAGTAAATTCGGCGTTTCCGGCAAGGAGACGGAGCAGCTGATCCGCCAGGTCGCCCCACTGCCGGGAATCCATATTGAGGGGCTTATGACAATTGCACCATATGTTGAGAACCCGGAAGAAAATCGACAATATTTTGCACAACTAAAACAATTATCTGTTGACATAACAAGGAAAAACATTGATAATGTTAATATGAATGTTCTGTCCATGGGAATGACAGGCGATTATACCGTTGCCATTGAAGAGGGCGCCACCTGCGTACGCGTGGGGACAGGCATTTTCGGAGAAAGGCAATATCCGGTTTAGTAAGGAGTGTTAAAAATGGGAGTAATGGATAAGTTCCTCAACTACATGAAACTAAATGATGACGATGATGATTTTTATGACGATGACTATTACGATGAGGGACCGGCGGAAGAAAAGCCCAAAAAGCTTTCAACGGTAAAAGAGGACATTGTTTTAGAGGATGATAAAGCGGCTAAAAAGACAACTCCAAAGGTGACTCCTATGCGTCAGACCAAGAAAATGGGAACCGGCATGGAGGTTTGTGTGATTAAACCTACCTCTATTGAGGATGCCAGGGAGATTACGGAAACCCTTCTGGCAAACAGGACGGTGGTTCTTAATCTGGAGGGGTTGGATGTGGATATTGCTCAGCGGATTATTGATTTTACGTCTGGTTCCTGCTTTGCAATCAGCGGTAATCTGCAGAAGATTTCTCATTACATATTCATTATTACCCCTGCAATTGTTGACATATCAGGTGATTTTCAGGAAATATTATCAGGATCTTTTGACGTGCCGATCAACAACGGTATTTAAATTTGAAATATCAGCTTAAAACTTCCTGCTTTAGACAGGAAGTTTTTTTTACAAGTAATAAAGAGAGGAAGAAGATAAAATGAACAGCCGGCTAACCATTTTGTACGAAAGAAAACCTTGTTATGATATTGTTTTTTCCGTAGATTTTCAGGATCTGCTCCCGGAGCTTCAGACCCTTTCCATCGAAGGCAGACGGATAGGCGTTATAACGGACAGCAATGTAGCTGCTTTGTATGGACAAGAGCTTATGACGCTTTTAGAAGGAAACTGCAAGAAGAACGTTATGTATTCTTTTGAGGCGGGAGAGGAGCATAAGACCCTGTCCACGGTAAAGAATATTTATGAGTTCCTGATTAAGGAGCAGTTTGACAGAAAAGATCTTCTGATTGCTTTAGGAGGCGGAGTGACGGGAGATATTACCGGATTTACGGCGGCAACCTATCTTCGGGGGATCGATTTTGTGCAGATTCCCACTACGCTGCTTGCCCAGGCGGATTCCAGCATTGGGGGAAAGACCGGCGTTGATTTTGACGGCTATAAAAATATGGTGGGGGCGTTCTATATGCCTAAGTTGGTTTATATGAATGTAAGTCTTCTGAAAACCCTGGATGACCGGCAATTTTTCAGCGGCTTTGCAGAAATCATGAAACATGGGTTGATCAAGGACAGTCTTTTTTATGAATGGCTGCTGGACCATATGTACGAGATCTCCGACAGAGATACGGATACACTTCTGGAGATGGTGGAACAAAGCTGCAAAATTAAAAAGCTGGTGGTGGAAAAGGATCCCACCGAAAAAGGCGACCGTGCCTTATTAAATTTTGGACATACCATCGGACATGCGATTGAAAAATACAAGAATTTTACCTTGACTCATGGAGAGAGCGTTGCCTTGGGAATGACGGCAGCCGCTTTTATTTCCTGGAAGCATGAATGGCTTTCCATGGAAGAATATTATGAGATCAGAGATATGTTCGTTCCTTTTCAGCTGCCGATTACGATTGAAGACATCAATCCGGAGGAAATTTTGAGATTGACCAAGTCAGACAAAAAAATGGAGGGGGACAGCATCAAATTTGTGCTCCTGAAAAAGGTCGGGAAAGCGCTGATTGACAGAACGGTAACAGATGAGGATATCATGAATGCCCTTCATGAAATACATTATGTAGAGGATTGTGAGTAGGAGCCGTTATGAGTAAACGTAAAATCTTATTCCTTATTTTTGATTTTGTTTTTTTGGTATTGCTTGTTTTAGGGGATCAGCTGACGAAGCATATAGCGGTGCTGAAGCTGAAGGACGGTCCTGCCTTCAGTATCATTGACGGCGTACTTGAATTTAATTATCTTGAAAACCGCGGAGCGGCTTTTGGAATGCTTCAGAATCAGAAAATCTTTTTTGTTTTTGTTGCCGCCATTTTTCTCTGTGTTATTATTTACGTTCTTGTGAAAGCGCCGGATGATAAAAAATATACCAGGCTTCATATACTGCTGGTGATGATTGCCGGAGGCGCTATTGGCAATATGATCGACCGTCTGCGTCTGGATTATGTGGTGGATTTTATTTATATTGTATTGATTCATTTTCCCATATTTAATGTGGCCGATATGTATGTTACTTTTTCAACTGCTATTTTAGTTGTGCAGGTACTTTTTATTTATAAAGAAAATGATTTTAATTTTTTATCCTTTAACAAGAAAAAGGTCAGGGAATTGAAATAAATTATGAAGGAAAGCAATAGGGAATTTCAGTTTGTAATAGGGGAAGAAATGGAAGGGGAGCGGATCGACAAGTGTCTCAATGGCTTGATCGACACGCTGTCCCGGTCTTACATTCAAAAGCTTTTGCGCTGTGGAGAGATCACGGTAAACGGCGTTTCTATTAAATCAAGTTATCGGGTTGGGGCGGATGATCTTATACAGGTGAGTCTTCCCCCTGCCGTCACACCGGATATTCTTCCGGAAAAGATTCCGCTTGATATTCTATATGAAGATGAAGATGTGATCGTTGTAAACAAGCCCAAGGGGATGGTAGTGCATCCGGCGCCGGGACATTACAGCGGCACCCTGGTAAATGCGCTTTTATACCATTGTCAGGGGCAGTTGAGCGGGATCAACGGCGTTCTAAGACCTGGTATCGTACATCGGATCGATCAGGATACAACAGGCTCTATTATTGCATGCAAAAATGACAAGGCGCATGCCTGCATTGCCCAGCAGCTAAAGGACCACACCATTGTCAGAAGATACTATGCTATTGTACATGGCGATATGGAAGACGGGGAAGGGGTAATCCGGTCGTTGATCGGAAGACATCCCACAGACCGGAAAAAGATGGCTGTGTTAAGCAGCGGAGGAAAAGAGGCGGTTACCCATTATAAAGTCCTTTCCCATCTGCATAAAAGCACCTATGTTGAATGCAGGCTTGAAACAGGGCGAACTCATCAGATCAGAGTCCATATGGCGCATATAGGGCATCCTTTGCTTGGAGACAGGGTATATGGGCTTAAAAACGAGGCTTATCATTTAGAAGGGCAGACCCTGCATGCAGGCGTGCTGGGCTTTGTACACCCCTCTACAGGAACGTATGTGGAAACCAAGGCTCCGTTGCCGGCATATTTTACGAAGCTTTTGGAACAACTGTCATAACTGGCTTTCCGGTTTGCATTTTGATTGTGCATTTAGGCAATTTTGTGTATAATAAACGTATAGTTACATTCAGTTTTAGAAAGACAGGAGGTTTTTTATGAATACAGTAATTACAATCGGACGTCAATTCGGCTCGGCAGGGCGGGAGATCGGAGAAAAGGTTGCCGCCCATTTTAACATCAAGTGTTATGACAAGGAATTGCTCAGCAGGGCGGCAAAAGAAAGTGGGTTCTGTGAGGAGATGCTGGAAAATCATGACGAGAGACCGACCAGCTCTTTCCTGTATAATCTGGTAATGGATACTTATTCCTTCGGTTACAATGCATCCCATTTTGTAGATATGCCGATCAGCCATAAGGTTTTTCTTGCCCAGTTTGACGCCATCAAAAATCTTGCCAAAGAAGGTCCCTGTTTTATTGTAGGACGCTGTGCCGATTATGCTTTAAGCGATACCAAAAACTGTGTGCATATTTTCATTTACGCAGATGAAGAGACCAAAACAAAACGGATTATGGAAAAGTATCATATAGATGCGGCGAAGGCAAAGGATATGTGCATCAAAAAGGATAAGCAGCGTCAAAGCTATTATAATTATTATTCTTCCAAAAAATGGGGACGCGCCGACAGCTATGATTTTTGTATCAACAGCAGCGTTCTGGGCGTAGATGGAACGGTTAAGCTTCTGATACAGTATATAGAAGATTTTGAGGCAATGGGCGGGCGATAAACACCGTTGAAACGCTGTCCAGGGAAAATCTTTTTTTAAAATAAAGCAAAATCTATATATAATTTTAAAACGACACCGCCTTGTTCTCACAATAAAGAAACTGCGCATGTATTTAAAAAACCTGTAAAGACGGGTATGATAAGTCCATGTATGGCAATTTGAGTGAAGGGGCGGTGTTAATTATTTCCATCAAACTATTCGCAAAACACAAGTTTAACGAATAGTTGGCGAAGAGGTGGAAGAAATTTAAGGAATATGCAGGTTTCACGCCAACTAGCGCGGCTTTGCCGCTTTCGTTAAACTTGGGGGAATCGTTGGGACTGGGGATTGTGTTTTTTGAAGAACTATAATGAAATAATAATATAATGTACTTTTAGAATTTATTAGGACTTTTAATTCTTCTTGTATGAAATATATTGATGCATAAAATGTAATATAAAGTTCTATTTGAGTTTATTTGAGTGTTCATGTAGCTGAGTTAGTTTACATAATTATATTATGTAAACTAACTTTCAAAATAAGCAAAATAATTAAAATTGAAGCTTTTTAGGAACAGGTTTTGGTGCATCGTCGGAAACGGTGTTTTCTTTAATGAAATCTTCCTTTTCAATATAGTCTATCGGACTGTTGTATTTGGTAAGATATTGAATTTGAGCGTCATTGGGCTGAGATTGCTTTGGCGCTCTCTTTTTTAAGTAGGTTTCCCGAAAGTCGCTGACAGTATCGATCTGTTTTCTTTTTTTGTATTTGATGTAGGTATAGGTATACAGGATAACTAAAAATACAATGACAAGAACGATTAAAAGCTTCATGTGTGTTTCCTCTCTATGATTTGCATATTTCCTCAGAATCTAAAACGATGGTAAAGGGTCCGTTGTTTGTAAGGGACACTTCCATGTGTTCTCCAAAACACCCATGAGCCACATGAGGGATTTCCTGGGCACATTTTTCCAGGATATATTCGTACAATTCATTGGCAAGTTCAGGTTTTCCTGCGTTTGTGAAGGAAGGTCTGTTCCCTTTCCGGCAGTCTGCATATAATGTGAATTGTGAAATAATTAACAATTCTCCCTGGACACTTTTTAGATCCAGGTTCGTTTTTCCGCTTTCATCAGGAAATATCCTTAAATGAAGCAATTTATGAATCATTTTATCGGCAATTTCTTGCGTGTCTGTATTGCATACGCCTACCAGTACCACAAAACCCGTTTGAATCTGCCCCACAAGGGATTGGGCGACAAAAACCTTTGCCTGATCGACTCTTTGTATCACAAATTTCATGTTTATAGCACGCTCCTTCTGCTTTAATCTTTCTTACTACTGCTCTCTTCGTTGAAATTGTCCGCCTGAGAGACAGAATTGGTTTTGCGCCTTTTTCTGCCCAGCTTGAAAAAAGTGCTTTTTTTATCTACGGTATGGGGAATAAATACAGCGTTTTCATCAATATAGTCCAGATTTTGATATTGACTGGTTTCCTGAGGCAGCCCTTTCCGTTTTAGCATACGGTTGATCATACGCCGCCCGAGAGCGTATAAAACGGCAAAGAACGGAACCCCTATAATCATTCCGGGGATGCCCATAATACCTCCAAACACCGTAATGGAGAAGATAACCCAGAATCCTGACAAACCGGTGGATTGACCGAGAATTTTAGGACCTATGAAATTGCCGTCTATCTGCTGTAAGATCAGTATAAAAATAATGAAATATACGGACTTTAAGGGATTTACCATGAGAATTAAAATTGCACTGGGAATAGCGCCTAAGTAGGGACCAAAAAAGGGAATGACATTGGTCACGCCTACGATTACACTTACCAGCAATGCATAGGGCATCTGCATGATGCTGGTGCAGGCGAAACAAATAAAACCTATGATAATGGAATCCACAATTTTGCCGCTGATAAAGCCGATAAAAGTGTCGCTTGCAAATCGAATATCTTTTATGAGCTGGTTTGCCGTTTTTGTCTGAAAAAGGGCAAAAACCACTTTTTTTGCCTGTCCTGCAAACAGTTCTTTGCTGTAAAGCACATAAATGGAAATAATCATACCGATGATAAAATTCCACAAAACTTTCAGGGCGCTGATTAAGCTAATGGACACCTGTTTTACCAGAGTTTCCATTTGCGGTACGATACTATTATTTAAATAACTCATAAACTCTTCCGAGTAGGTGTCAAGAAACTGAATTACCAGTTTTTCAATGTCGGGATTATCCTCCAAAAATCTTGCCGACCAGTTTGTCAGATTTTGCACATAATACGGGAACTGATAGGATATGCTTCTGACGCTCTGGATGATATTCGGTATTAAAATAGAAAAAAAGCCATAGATCAAAAAACAGATGATCAGGAGCGTGATGATAATGGAAAGAAGCCTTAAATGTTTTTTGCGCTTATCCGTAATCTCATATCCCATCTGTTTAAAAACAGGCGATAAAATATAGCGTTCAATGGAATTGATCATTGGCGTCATCAGATAGGCGAAAATAATTCCGTATAACACCGGATTGATGACTTTAAAAAAGGCGTTTACCTGTGCCGAGAAACGATCTCCGTGAAACACCAGATAATAAAAGCAAATGGACGCCGCAATCACACAGAACGCTGTGATCGCAATACGCAGATAACGTTTGTTGAACTGTAATTTCATATATTCCGGGTAAAACCCATACCTCCCTATCTATTTAGCGTTCAGATTTATCTCATTCATATTCAATACCTCAAGTATAGCATTTTTTTCTAAAAGATACTATGGCTTAAACTTGAAATATGATAGAATACTTAAAGAAATAACATTTATGAATCGGAGAAACTATGACGTTACAAAAGGTACTTAGCTATATACGCCGTGCAGTGGACGATTACAGGATGATAGAGCCGGGGGATCGAATTGCCGTGGGTATTTCCGGAGGAAAAGACAGCCTGACCCTTCTCTACGGACTCCACGGATTGATGCGCTTCTATCCCGCTCCCTTTCAGATTCATGCAGTTACGGTAGATCTGGGATTTGACAATTTGAATTTACAAGAGATACAACAGCTGTGCGATCGGCTTCAAATTCCTTACACGATTGTGAAAACCGATATTGCCAATATTATATTTCAGGAGAGAAAGGAATCAAATCCCTGTTCTCTGTGCGCGAAAATGAGAAAAGGCGCGCTCAATGAGGCGATTAAAGCCGTAGGATGCAATAAGGTTGCCTATGCGCATCACAAGGATGATGTAGTGGAAACCATGCTTATGTCGTTGATATTTGAAGGCAGATTTCATACCTTTCGTCCTGTCACCTACCTGGATCGCATGGATCTTACGGTGATCAGACCTCTTATGTACATGAGTGAAGCGGATGTTGTGGGTTTTGTAAATAAATTCCAGGTTCCGGTGGTGAAAAGTCCCTGCCCGGCAGATGGAAATACCAAACGGGAATATGTGAAGGAGCTGTTAAAACAATTAAACCAGGAGAATCCAGGCGTAAAGGAGCGAATGTTTACGGCAATTCAAAAGGGCAATTTGGAAGGTTGGCGGGATTACAATGGAAAACAGTAAGAATTATCATGATGAACAAAACAATCTGAATACCATTAAAATGCGGCAGGTGGTATCTACACTGCCCTCTTTTTGCAAGCAGTTTTTCAGAGGAATACAGGAATACACATCCTCCCGTACCCGTCTTGCTTACGCTTACGATTTGCGTGTCTTTTTTGAATTTATCCATACCAATAACAGCGTCTGTTCCCGTATGGAAATTACAGAGTTCCCGTTGTCGATCCTGGATCAGATTTCCCGGGAGGATATCGAGGAATATCTGGATTACATCACTTATTATAAGAAGGATGGAAAGGAATATTCCAATAACGAAAGAGGGAAAAAAAGAAAACTTTCAGCATTAAAAAGCTTTTATAATTACTATTTCTGCGCGGAGATGATCAAAACGAACCCGGCGGCGCTGGTGCCCCTTCCAAAGCAGCATGAGAAGGAAATTATCCGTCTTGACGCCGATGAGGTGGCAATTCTGCTGGATCAGGTTGAGGAAGGAGATCATCTCACCAAAAATCAGTTGAAGTATCATAATAAAACCAAAATCAGAGATATTGCCCTTCTCACTCTGCTTTTGGGAACCGGTATCCGTGTTTCGGAATGCGTTGGGCTTGACCTTGAGGATGTGGATTTTAAGAACAACGGAATCAAAATAAGAAGAAAAGGTGGCTATGAAGCCGTTATATATTTTGGCGACGAGGTAGCGGAGGCGCTTCATGATTATCTGGAGAAGAGATACCATGTAATTCCTCTGGAGGGACATGAAAATGCGCTGTTTTTATCCATCCAAAATCGAAGAATTACGGTACGTGCAGTAGAAAATCTGGTTAAAAAATATACTTCCAATGTAACCGGGCTTAAAAAGATTACGCCTCATAAGCTCCGAAGTACCTATGGCACCTCTCTTTACAGGGAAACGGGAGACATTTATCTGGTAGCTGATGTTTTGGGGCATAAGGATGTAAATACCACCAGAAAGCATTATGCGGCGCTTGAGGACAATCGAAGAAGAATGGCGGCAAATGCCGTTCACCTGCGGGAAAAGTAATGCAGAGGAACCGACCGCTTTCCCGCTGATGACTCAGTTGATGAATTCCGCACTGTAATAGGGAAGAATCAGATGCTGACCGTATGTGATCTGCTCTTCTGACAGAGAGTTGATGTGAACTACCTCCTGAATATACGCGTCCGGGCTGTCATAATAGGAATCCAGAGCATATTCGCGGGCATAATGCCATAGGGTGTCGCCCTCTTCCACCACAACGCTTTTGTAATATTTATAGTAAAGTGTATCCTGCCCCTGTGCCTTGGTTCTGAAGCTGAAAAACAGGGAGGAAAAGCTTATAACCAGAAATATGGTTAATAATCCCATCATAAGGTGATGGCGAAGCTCTCTCCGTCTTCGAATGCGGTTATTTCGGATTCTTCTTTCGCTCATTTCAGCTCTCATTCTAACATACCTCCCAAATTATATGCAATAGACAGCAGGCTTTGCGAACTGTCTTCATGGAAATCACAGATCGAACAAACGTTGCAAACATCTGTTCTTATGTTTGCATTATATCGAACAAATTTTCTAATGTCAATAGATTTGACCATAAAAATCGAACAAATTTTTGGAATATATGTTTGCCTTTTGGCGTTTGGTATGGTATAATTAATTAAAATCAAGGTTTTTCAAAGGAGGATATTCATGGGATACGGAAAAATCAGCAGCAAACAGCAGGAAATTTTAGATTATATAAAAGAAGAGATTTTAAAAAGAGGTTATCCTCCTGCAGTACGGGAAATATGCGAGGCTGTTCATTTAAAGTCCACCTCTTCTGTTCATGCCCATTTGGAAACCCTTGAAAAGAACGGCTATATCCGCAGAGATCCCACCAAACCAAGAGCCATTGAAATATGCGATGATAACTTTCAAATGGTGCGCACAGAGATGGTGAGCATTCCGGTAGTCGGACGGGTTGCGGCAGGTATGCCGATTCTGGCGGAAGAAAATATCGAGAGCTACTTCCCTATTCCTGCCGAATTGGTTCCCCATGGAGAATCTTTTATTTTAAATGTGAAAGGCGATTCTATGATCAATGCAGGTATTTTCAGCGGCGATCAGATTTTTGTCAATGCATGTAATTCCGCCCGGAACGGAGAAATGGTGGTGGCTTTGATCGATGATTCCGCCACTGTTAAGACTTTTTATAAAGAAGACGGGCATGTTCGTCTCCAGCCCGAAAATGATACAATGGATCCTATTATTGTGGACGACTGCCAGATTTTAGGAAAGGTCTTTGGGGTATTCAGACTACTGCGTTAAATAAGCGTTCTCTTATAGAAATATTTTTCAGGTATTTCTATAAGGGAACGCTTTTAAAATGCGGAACTTTGACCGCTACTCTTCTGTCTGTTTCCGGAATCTGACGGAAATATAGGAAATAATTTCCTCCACACATCTGTCATATCCCAATTTGGAACTGTCCAGGCACAGATCGTAATTTCTTGCATCCGTCCATTCTCTGCCTGTATAATATTTATAATATTCGGCTCTATGCTTGTCGGTTTTCAAAATAAATTTTTCAAGCTCTTTAGAGGGCATACTGTGCTTTTTAGCCGCCTGCTCCATACAATATTCGTGAGGCGCATGGATAAATACGCTGAGCACATTGTCATAGTCCTTTAAAATAAAGTCGGCGCACCGCCCTACAATCACACAGGACTCTTCGAGGGCAAGCTGTTTGATGATCTTTGCCTGATAGTTGAAAAGATTCTGGGTGGAAACAAAATCATCGCTCTCAGGCGGAATTAATTCTCCCCGGTAAATACTGTTCGCCACCTTAAAAAGCCTTGTGCTTTTAATGGTTTCGTCCGCATTGGCAAAAAGCGCTTCATTGATGCCGCTGTCTTCCGAAGCAAGCTTCATAAGCTCCTTATCATAGAAATGAATTCCCATTTTTTCTGCAAGCATTTTTCCAATGGTACGTCCGCCGCTGCCATATTCTCTTGCAATTGTAATAACGATCTTTTCATTCATATTTTCCTCCAATCCGAAGCGTTTGCCCTGAGGAGGCGAGTGAAATGCCGGATTTCCCTCTGCCGTTTTGGAATTTATGACGCTTCGCATAAATTCCTGGTTTTATTCACCCAGATAGGCTTTCTTTATGGAATCGTTGTTCAGAAGGTCATCTGCATTTCCTTCCAATACAATTTTTCCTGTTTCAAGCACATAGGCGCGGTCTGAAATGGAAAGCGCTTTTTTGGCATTCTGTTCCACCAATAACACAGTGGTTCCGCTGGCGCTTACCTTTTTTATTATATCAAAGATTTCGTTTACAAAGATGGGGGACAGCCCCATGGAAGGCTCATCCATCAATAAGATTCTCGGATGCGACATAAGCGCCCTGCCCATGGCAAGCATCTGCTGCTCGCCGCCGCTCAGGGTTCCGGCAAGCTGGTTTTGCCGCTCCTCCAGCCTGGGGAAACGCTTATACACTGTTTTCAGGGTCTCTTCAATCTCATTTTTGTCCTTGCGGGTATAGGCGCCCATTTTCAGATTTTGTAATACAGAAAGGTTTGCAAATACGCGCCTTCCCTCCGGAACATGCGCCATTCCCATGGTTACAATCTTATGTGCCGGCGTTTTTGTGATATCCTTTCCGTCAAACCAAACAGAACCTTCCTTTGCTTCAAGCAAACCGGTGATGGTGTGCAGGATAGTGGTTTTGCCGGCGCCGTTTGCACCGATCAGCGCGATAACTTCTCCTTCGTTTACCTCAAAGGAAACTCCTTTGATTGCCTGAATCATTCCATAGTATACTTTCAGGTCCTTTATTGCAAGCATTGCCATAGCTTATTTCCTCCGTACTTTCTTTATTCGCCCAGATATGCCGTAATAACCTGCGGATCGTTGAGCACGCCGGCTGTTTCGCCCTGTGCTAGGATACGCCCGAAATTCAATACCGTAAGCTCCTCGCAAATGCCTGAAACAAGCTTCATATCGTGTTCGATCAAAAGAATGGTCATATCAAAATTGTCTCTTACGAAACGGATGGTTTCCATAAGCTCCATAGTTTCATTGGGATTCATACCTGCGGCGGGCTCATCCAGCAGAAGAAGCTTTGGTTCGGTGGCAAGCGCCCTTGCAATCTCAAGCTTACGCTGTTTTCCATAGGGAAGATTTGCCGCCAGGTATTCCGCCTCCTGATCCAATTCAAAAACCTTTAAAAGCTCCATTGCACGCTGGGTCATTGCTTTTTCAGTTTTAAAATAGCTGGGCAGCCTTAAAACACCCTCCAGAGTAGTATATTTATAATGGTTGTGAAGCCCTGCCTTTACATTATCGATTACGCTCAGATCTTTGAACAGCCTGATATTTTGAAAGGTTCTTGCGATTCCGGCTTTATTGATTTCTATGGTTTTAAGACCCGTAATATTCTCGCCGTCAAGCATAATCACGCCTTCGCTGGGCTTATATACTCCTGTGAGAAGATTGAATATGGTGGTTTTACCGGCTCCGTTTGGACCGATCAGCCCATAAAGCTGACCTTTTTTGATAGATATCTCAAAATCATCTACAGCGCGGAGTCCTCCAAAGGAGATACCTAAATTTTTAACTTCCAATAATGCTGCCATACTACTGCACCTCCCTGGTCTTTTTGAACAATCTCTTAAAAGAATATTTTTCCCGAAGGTTTATGAGCTTAGGACTCCAGTTAAACAGCATCATAACGATCAAAATAACGGAATAAATCAACATGCGGTAATTGCTTAAGCCCCTGAGAAGTTCAGGAAGCAGCGTAAGGATTACGGCTGAAATAATAGATCCCCTGATATTGCCGATTCCGCCCAGTACAACGAATACAAGAATCATAATGGACATATTATAGCCAAAGTTTTTGGGCGTCGCCATAAGACTGTTCAAATTATGGGCATATAACACACCCGCCATGCCGGCAAGGGCTGCGGAAACGGAAAATGCCATAAGTTTATACTTGGTAATGTTGATGCCAATGGATTCCGCCGCAATCAGATTATCCCTGATAGACATAATTGCACGCCCGTCGCGGGAATGAATCAGGTTCAAAACAATAATCAGAGTTAAAACAATCAAGATGATGCCGATTGTAAAGGTGGAATCCTTGGGCGTCCCTGTAATACCCTGAGCGCCGTTGATGATCACCTCACCGTCTTCCTTCAGTCCCAGTGAAAGGGAATCCTTCAGGGAAAAGTGGAACCCGTCGCTGTCTTTCCCCACATATAATACATTGATAATATTTTTTATGATTTCACCGAAGGCAAGGGTTACAATGGCAAGGTAATCGCCCCGCAGCCTTAAAACCGGCATACCGATCAAAAAGCCAACGATGCCTGCGGCAATGGCGCCGATGATAATTGCCAGGATAAAACGAAGCAAATCCGCTGGAATTGCATTTTGGGTGCATTTTGAGAAGAAAGCGCCTGTAAATGCGCCTACGCACATAAAGCCTGCATGTCCTAAGCTAAGCTCTCCCAGAATGCCTACCGTCAAGTTCAAGGATACGGCAAGAATCACATAAACGCATAAAGGCACCAAAAGCCCCTGCATTAAGCTGGAAATATGTCCTGTATTGATTAAAAGCTCCATCACAATATATGCAACTAATACAATGCCGTATGTGATGATATTGTCTTTTGTTTTCTTATTGATTTTCATTTTTTTCACGCTGCCGCCCTCCTTATACCTTTTCCTGAATCTTTTTGCCCAGAATACCTGTGGGTTTTACAAGAAGGACAATAATCAGTACCATAAACACAATAGCGTCCGCCAGCTGGGATGAAATGTATGCCTTGCTGAGAATCTCAATAATGCCAAGTATGACGCCCCCGATCAGCGCGCCGGGAATAGAACCGATTCCGCCAAATACCGCCGCCACAAATGCCTTGATACCGGGCATAGAGCCGGTATAGGGGGTTAAGGAAGGGTAAGCGGAACAAAGAAGCATTCCTGCAATTGCCGCAAGGGCGGAACCGATGGCAAAGGTAAGGGATATGGTTCCGTTTACGTTAATGCCCATAAGCTGTGCGGCGCCCTTATCCTCCGAGACGGCAAGCATTGCCTGTCCCGCCTTGGTTTTATTAATAAAAAGGGTAAGCCCTGTCATAATGATGATACAGGAAATAATGGTAACAATCGTTTCTCCTGAAATAATAATCTGCCCTTCGGCAAGCTTGATTGCCGGTAATGTCACAACAGACGTAAACGCCTTCGTATTTGCGCCGAAAATAAGGAGCGCCATATTCTGAAGGAAATAGCTGACTCCGATAGCCGTAATCAAAACGGCAAGGGAGGATGCCGCCTGCCTGAGAGGTCTGTATGCTATATATTCAATGGTAATGCCAAGAAGTGTGCACAGCACCACCGAAAGGAGAATTCCCACGGCAGTGGGCAGCCCCTGCATGCTGACTGCAAAGAATACGGTAAAGCCCCCTACCATGATAACGTCGCCATGAGCGAAATTCAACATCTTGGCTATGCCGTATACCATGGTATAGCCAAGTGCTATGATGGCATATACGCTGCCTAAGCTGATTCCATTGATTAAATAAGATATAAAACTCATAAGAACACCTCTGTTAAAATTTATTAGTTTTTAGTATAGCAGATGTTACCGTCGGATGGCAAGTTTTGCGTTAGGTATTTTTGAATTTTAAGTAAAAAGAGGGCTGCCGCCAGCAGCCCTCTTTGGCTATCATTCCATATCATTCTTACTGAATTAAGGAATAGTTACCGTTTACGATTTCCATAGCTTTGGGAGCCTTGTTTACTGCTCCGTCGGCATCCCATGACATTGCTTCGCCGGTAAGTCCGTCAACTGTAATTTCAGCCATGGCGCCTTTTAACTTTTCGCAAAGATCAGAAACGCTTTCCTCGGGCGTTGCACCGCTCTTTTCAATGGCTGCCTTCAGAATATAAACGGCATCATATGCATCTGCTGCAAACTGATTGGGGGTATCCCCGTAAGCAGCTTCATATGCGCTTACAAAAGCCTTGGTTGCATCATCCTCTGCATCCGCTGCAAAGGGAGTAAGCAGCATAACGCCTTCTGCCAGTGCAGTATCAAAGTTTTCCACATTCAGAATACCGTCAAGACCATCGCAGCCGAAGAACTTGGGCGCATAGTCCATAGCGGCAGCCTGGGTTAAAATCAGGGATGCTTCAGTATAGTAAATGGGCAGGAAAACAAGCTCAGCACCTGTGTCCTTTGCCTTTTGAAGCTGTACGGAAAAATCTGTCTTATTGTCAGCGGTAAAAGCTTCTGCAGATACGATCTCAAAAGGCTGATTTGCTGCTTCCTGAACAAATTTCTCATAAATACCTGAAGAATATACATCAGAGCTGTCATAAATAACGGCAACCTTCTGCGCTACTGCATGTTCGCCAATGTACTGTGCAGCGCCTACACCCTGGTTAGGGTCTGTAAAGCATACCTGATATACATTGTCGTTGCTGTTGATACAGTCTACAGAAGAACCTGAAGGGGTAATCTGGAACAGATTGTCATTTGCAGACTCTGCTGCAACTGCAATACAGCAGCCGCTGGTGGTGGAGCCTACCAGCATCTGCATACCCCAGTCCTTTAAGGTATTGTAAGCGTTGATCGATTTCTCATTGTCACATTCATCATCCTGGAAATTGTATTCAATGAGCGTTCCGTTGATACCGCCGGCAGCGTTGATTTCCTTAATAGCAAGATCAGCGCCGTTCTGAACGGCAAGACCATATACGGCAGCGCCGCCGGTAGAAGGTCCGATTGCACCGATTTTAAAAACAGAGCCATTGGAAGCGGAAGTTTCTCCCGCTTCGGAAGTGCCCGCTTCGGCAGACTCATTTGATGAACTGTTGTCTGAAGTGTTAGTGTTGGTTGAGCTGCTGCAGCCTACAAGCATGATCATTGCGGCAACAAGCACAAGACTCATCCCTTTTTTGAATTTCTTCATAATGATTCCTCCTCGAAAAATTATTTCATGTGCAATCATACCTTAAATGAGTTTCATTGTCAACTTTATCCTGCTTTTTGGTTAAGATAAATCAATTTTATACAAAAAAATGTGTTTTTTTACCATAAGTATATATTTAAGCTCACAGGAAAGAATAAATATGAAAGCCTGAAATAAGGTAACAGTTCAGCTTTCCGGCTAAACTGAATCAAAAATGATGGAGGTATGCAGAAATGAATAATAAATGTCTTGACTGTATCGCGCTTACAATTGCGATTATAGGCGCAGTTAACTGGGGGCTTCTGGGATTTTTTCACTTTGACCTTGTAGCGTTTATCTTCGGAAATATGTCATGGATATCCAGAATCATCTATGCCATCGTCGGAATCAGCGGTCTTTACCTGATTACTTTTTATATGTATGCCGGCGGCACTTCAAAAACCCGAGAATAGCCACAGGGCTCTTTTAACAGGAAAAAGCTTTCAAAAAAGGAATCGGATGAAATCTTTATCATTGAAATCCGATTCCTTTTCCATGAGATGTGCCTGGCGGGACACGCTTTATTCCCCCTTTATGGTTCCAGGCAAAATCTGTTTTCCGTCGTGCCAGATCCGTTCCAGATCGTAAAAGAGGCGGTTTTCTTTATCAAAGATATGAACCATGATATCTCCGAAATCAAGGAGCACCCAGTTAGCCGTATTGTACCCCTCGATCTGTTTCATGGGATAACCTGCTTTTCCAAGGGCTTCCTCCACTGCATCGGAAAGCGCCTGAATCTGATTTCGATTGCTTCCGTTTGCAATGATGAAATAATCCGCAATCACGGATACGCCGCTGATATCGATTACTCTGATATCCTCCGCCTTTTTTTCTTCCAGCGCTTCGATTGCCTTTGCCGCCATTTCTTTTACCTGTTCCAGGGACAGATTTTCCATTTTTTTCATCATTCCTTCTCTTTCTTTTGATTTTCTAAATAATAGTCATAGGTCTGCCGGGTCATAACGTCCACCGGGCTGTCTATGCTTTCGAGATATTTCAATGTATCCCGGAGAATCCCCAGAAGCGCCTGATCCAGATTCTGAAAGGCAAGCTGACGGATCCGGGTCAGGTTGGGCGCCTGTTTTCTCCCGGGTTCAATGTAATCCGCAATGTAAATAATCTTTTCCAGCAGGGACATCCCGGGGCGCCCGGTGGTATGGTTTGAAATGGCATTGAGAATATCCTGATCCTGGATATGATACTGTTTTCTGGCAATATAACACCCTGCCTTGGCGTGAAGCAAAAAGGGGTTTTTCCTTTCGATCTCGCTGATGGGGATATGGTGCTTTTCACAGATGGATAGCTTTTTCTCGTTGCTGATACATTTTGCACAATCATGTAAAAGTCCTGCAAGCTGTGCCTTTTCCAGATCCCCCTGATATCGCATGGCAAGAGCGGCCGCCGTATAGGCAACGCCCAGGGTATGCTCAAAGCGTTTGGCATCCAGCTCCTTTTCCAGTTTTTTTCTGATGTTCTTAAAATCCGCTTTCATTTCTTCTCCAACCATATAAGGATTATAGCCCTTGGTAAAGTTTATTTTCTTCAATATAGGCAAGCACCTTTTCAGGAATCAGATACCGTACAGATTTATGTTCCCGGATCCTTTGTCTGATCTCAGAAGAGGAAATATCCATAAATCTTGCGGGAAGAATTCTGATGTCCCCATGATATTCATAAATCAGATGGGATGCGATTTTTTTCATTTTTTCCTCTGTACCGGTGCCCCGCACAGCGGCGGCAATGATACAGTTTTGCAAAATAAAAGCCGGATCCTTCCAGGTTTCCAGGGTGAGCAGATTATCCGCACCCAGAATAAAATAATACCTGGCGTCGGGATGCAGCGCCATGAGCTGGGCTAGGGTATCGCGGGTGTAGGTTGGTCCCTGCCGCTCCACCTCAAGCATGGATAACGAAAAATAAGGATTGCCCTCCAGCGCAAGCTCTGTCATTTGCGCTCTTATTTCGCCTGCCGGTATAGCGGAATCTTTCTTCATATAAGAGTTACCGCTGGGCATGAAAATAATCTCGTCCAGCCCCAGAATCTCTCTGGCATCTTCTGCCAGAATTAAATGCCCGTTATGAATGGGGTTGAAGGTTCCGCCTAAAATTCCGATTTTTTTTCCCATATCTGCCAATCCTTCCTTTTATTTTTAGGGAAGTTCTATTTTTTTATTATTTTTACTCTCCTTGTACAGTACGATTTTTTTCCCGATCACCTGTACCAGCTGAGATCCGGTTCTTGCCGCAAGGGCTTCCGCTATCTGGTTTGGATCCTCCAGGCAGTTTTTCAGTACTGCAATTTTTACCAGCTCTCTGGTATTAAAGGTTTCCCGGACCGCTTCCGTTACCTCCGGACTCAGCCCTGACTTGCCGATCTGAAAGACAGGTTCGATCTTCATGGCAAGTCCTTTTAAATATGCACGTTGTTTGCTTGTCATTGGCGCCTCCTATTTATAATAGTCGAAGGATAAACCGTACATTCTGACGGTATCCCCCTCCTCTATGCCAAGTTCTTCCAGCTGGTCTAAAATACCGTTCAGCTTCAGGAATTTCTGGAAAAAGGTAAAGCCCTTCTCCGATTCCAGATTGGTATATCCCAGCATTTTTTCAATTCTGGGTCCTTCTACAACATATTCATCTGCTTGTTCGTCGTAGATGACAGTGTAAGGTTCGTTCGTATCCGGGAACATGAATTCCGGGAAAAATTCCTGTTCAAAAATAACCGGTTTGCCATCGGTGTGATCCAACATGTTCCGCACATGATAGAGAAGCTCCTTTACGCCCTTTCCGCTGATGGCAGAAACAGGAAAGACCTGAATTCCCTTTGGCTCAAATTCATCCTTCAGCCTTTGAACAGAATCCTCCTCTCCCGGCGCCGGGAAAATCATATCGGTTTTGTTGGCAGCAATCACCTGGGGACGTTTTGCGATATCGGGATTGTAGGTTTCCAGCTCTCTGTTAATGGCATAGATATCGGAAACGGGATCCCGCCCTTCGGTTCCTGCGGCATCCACAATATGGATAATCACTCTGGTTCGTTCAATATGGCGCAAAAATTCAAACCCCAGCCCTATGCCCTCCGAGGCACCCTCAATCAGACCGGGAATATCGGCGATCACAAATCCCTTCGCATCCGGAAGATCCACCACGCCTAAGTGAGGATTCAGAGTGGTAAAATGATAATTGGCAATTTTCGGTCTGGCATTGGAAACCTGGGTGAGAAATGTGGACTTTCCTACATTGGGAAATCCCACCAGCCCTACGTCTGCAATCACCTTAAGCTCCATGAAAAGCTCCAGTTCTTTTGCCGGCTGACCGGGCTGGGCATATTTGGGCGCCTGCATGGTGCTGGTGGCATAATGCTGGTTCCCGTTGCCTCCATGCCCTCCTGGGAGGAGAACAAAACGCCTGTTTTCACCGGACATATCGGCGATCACTTTTCCGCTTTCCGCTTCCTTGACAACGGTTCCCTCCGGTACCTTTAAGATCAGATCGGCGCCGTTTTTTCCCCGGCAGTTGCGCTTGCTTCCGTTTTCGCCGTCTTCCGCGTGATACTTGCGTACATGGCGGTAATCCGTAAGAGTATTTAAACCGTCGTCCACTTCCAGGATAATACTGCCGCCGTTGCCCCCGTCTCCGCCGTCCGGTCCGCCGTTTGGCACATATTTCTCACGCCGGAAGGAAACATGTCCGTCTCCGCCCTTTCCGCTTCTTACGTAGATCCTAGCTCTGTCTGCAAACATCTCTTTTTCCTTTCGATTTTTTCAGATGCTTTCTCGTTTAAAAAAGGCTTTAAACAAAAACGTGTTTTGTTTAAAGCCTGGCAAATTCGCATTATTTTTCTACAGGGTACACGGAAGCCTGCTTTTTATCTCTTCCTTTTCTTTCAAATCTAAGTACGCCGTCTACCAGTGCGAACAATGTGTCGTCACCGCCGCGACCTACGTTGATGCCGGGATGAATCTTTGTTCCCCGCTGTCTGTATAAAATATTGCCTGCTTTTACGAATTGTCCATCAGCTCTCTTCGCACCCAATCTCTTGGATTCGGAATCTCTACCGTTTTTGGTAGAGCCAACACCCTTTTTATGAGCGAAAAATTGAAGGTTCAGCTTTAACATGATTTACACCTCCTCAAACTTAAGTTTTAAATACCTGCCGCCGTATTCTGATACGACGCCCTTTAATCCAAGCACCATGGAATCAAGAAGGAGCGTTCCTTTTTCATCGGGAACCGCTGAAAAACTACAGTCAATGAGTCCTTTTTCTTCGTCACTGTTTACTGCCATCTGGGTGTCCGTCAATGCATCAAGTGAATTGATCGTATTGATTACCAGAATAGAAATGGCGCTGCACACAATGTCATTGCCTGCGCTGCCAAAGCCCGCGTGTCCCTTACAGGTTACTCTCTTATATTCCCCGTTTTTGGATTTTATAATCGTAATGTCAGTCATACTCTTAAGCGTTGATCTTTTCAATCTTTACCTGTGTGTATGCTTGTCTGTGACCGTTTTTCTTATGATAACCGGTTTTTCTCTTATACTTGTAA
>DKYT01000064.1:67478-113663 GCA_002492465.1 Lachnospiraceae bacterium UBA7093
GTTTTTCTCTTATACTTGTAAACGATAACCTTGCGGTATTTGCCCTGTTCCATAACAGTTGCAGTTACGTTTGCATTGGCTACATCACCGGCAACCTTAAGCTCCTTGTCGCTGACTGCGACAACCTGGTCGAATGTTACAGTTGCTCCGGGTTCAGCGTCCAGTTTTTCAACCTTGATCACATCGCCTTCGGAAACCTTATACTGCTTTCCGCCTGTTGCAATGATTGCGTACATATGGCACCTCCTATACTAACCAGCAAAGCTGATTTTACTCGCTAACTGCGGCGGCATTTAAAATGCGCTTAAGCCTCGTTATGCGGCATACTCATAAAATATAACATTCTGTGGGTTTTCTGTCAAGGATTTTTTAAAACAAGACCTATGGGCCTCAATGACCCCGGCGTCCCATGTATTCAGCCACCAGACCGGTAAGGCAGGTATCCTGATATTTTGTTCCGGGATATACCTCTTCGATTACAAACTTAAAATGAACGTCCACGCCCTGGGCTGCCTTGATATCGTTAACAGGCAATGAAAAATATTGCGGACGGATGGTATCCTCCAGCTCCAGATAAGCGTAGGGCTGATCCTCCACATACATCAAAAGCCTTTTGACCCGCCCGTTTTCTTCCCATAGCTTTTTGTTTTTTCCATAGCCGTTGGCAATGCACAGCTGGGTATAACGTATATAGCCGTCATAAATATCAGGTTCCAGACTCCCCTCCCAAAACCATACATTTGAAGGGGTGTATTCTTCCTTTGGCAATTGATAGCTGCAGCATTGGGTAAGGGAAATGCTTTCTCCGATTCCGTCGCCTTCTACGCCCTCCGCCCATGCGTTTCGGCGTCCTGAGTAGAGATATTTCGCATCATATCTCCCGTCAGAGGAGGCAAGGGTGGAGGAAGCGGTATACTCTGCCTTCCACTCATACATGGCGCAGAATTCCCCGCAGGGGAGGCACCACTCAAAAAAGCCGAAATCCGGCGCATTGTCGTCATATTCAAAAGAACAGAATCGATCGTCATTCCAATAGGAGAAATATTCCTCAAAAGATGCATACAACTCTTCATCCACAGGGGAATCCCCATAAAAAAAGTTTTTTACTTCCGGCTTTAAGATAAGAGGCGTTTGGGGATATTGAATCAGGGGTGTGTTGCTGTAATAACCCGGGATCTCCACAACTTCCACCTGTCCTTGCGCGATGCTGCCAACCGGCGGCGTGGATTCTGCCAAATAGCAGACATATACCTTCTCCGCACAGCCAAGAAAAATTTCATTTTCTAAAAGGGTTGGAATATTTCCCAAGTATACGCCCCACAGATTTGGATTGGAGGCAAAGGCTCTGTCATGAAGTATCAACGGCGCTGAACGTTCTGCTCCGGAGGAGTCTTCCAGCAGGAATTCAACGTCTGCGAGCAGGCAATTCTCAAAGCACTGTTCTCCGATAGAGGTCAGGGTGGAAGGCAGCGTAAGGGTATAGGTGCGATAAGGCTCTTCATCCCCCAAAGGTATATTTTGAAAAGCGCGATCGCCAATTTCTGTTACAGGGATGCCTTCCAACTGCCTGGGCAGACACATTGTCAGGCTGCCGTTTTCCCCGGAGGTTGATAATTTCAGCATAATTTCGGAAGCATTTTCCCGATATTTCTCTCTGATTCCCTTTAAAAGAACATATTGTCTGCCTGTATCGTCCGTTTTGACCTGGTAATCATAAAATTCTTCTGCTGTTATCTTATTGCCATTCTTAGGAGTCGTTTTCGCCGCGGCTGAAGATGCCGTTTTTGCCATTGCGCCGATGTTTGCAGCGCAGAAGAAACATAAACTGATCAGCAGCAGACCTATTTTTTTCCTCATTTTGGTTCCTCCTTTATGAAAGATCAATCCCGGCTCATCTTCTCCATTGCTTTTTCTTCCTGGGTAGGTTCTAAATTCACATCCCTCAGCATACCCTCAAAAAGCGCATCCAGATAGGCGAAGGAATTAAACATCCCTGAAATTTCCCATTTTTCATCAGGCGCAATGGACATATTGAAATCATTAACGGTGAAAGATTCCCCATCCTTTTCCTCGAAAAGTTCGTTGACAGATGCGGTTACATAGCGGGTATATTCCTGAATAGGTCCTTCTTCCCAAAAGCTGCAGCCAATAAATTCCGCCTGAATATGGTCGGTAAGCTTCAGTCCTACACATCCATAGACGGAAAACGCCGGATCATAATCGGGAAAAATATGCCAGTGAAAAGAATACAGGAATACCTCTCCGGAGAGTCCCTCCTGGTCGGTCATAAAATAATGATCAAATTCCAGATCCGATATCTTCTGGGGATAATTTTTCTCTGCATGTCGGGTAATTTTTTTCTTACAGGTCTCCCAGTCCTTAAGGCTTTGGACGGTTTCCCCTTTCTTATCCTGTATCAGGCAGAAAATCATGTTCCCGCTGTTATCCGCCAATGTGAAATTTGCATTTGCATCCCCTATATTACCTACCCCTGTCGTCCATCCGGAGGGCTGGTCCATAGCATACTTTCCCGTTTGAAAACCGCCGTAGGTGAGCGCGCTGGGATCTCTTAAGATATAAGCCTTTCGGGAGATATCAAGAACCATACCCGGATAAATCAAATTGGGATCAGCTATTTGCGCCCGGTTAGCATGAACCAGTTCCGTATAGTATACGCCGCTGCCCCAAAGAGCTTCGGCAATGTTCCAAAGACAGTCGCCTTCTTCCACCTTATAATTTTGCTTTTCTTTGGTGAGAATCAGGCAGTCTTCCTCCTTTTCCCGGGGAATATCATAAGTAAGGGGATAGCCTTCAACGGCAAACGCATTCATGTTGCTCCCCAAAAGAATAAGAAGGGCGATCCCCATACCTAAGAAAGATAAAATTCTTTTTCTTAATATTCCCAATCCCATATGCCCGCGTTTTCTCCTAACCAGATATTTTCTTTTTTATCTTTGCAGGGAAGAATTTCCCCTGCGGCGACAGATTTTTCATATTTATTCCAGAATTCGCTTTCTTTCTGAAAGGGTTCGATTTCTTCCAGCGTAAGCTCCGCATAATAGCTTCTGTTTAAAGGTTCTCCGGTATAAGCATACTCCAGTATGGGATCCAGAGAAACGCCGATTACAAAGTTTTGATCTTCCGTCACATAGAAAAAAGGATTGCACACATATTTCTCATTGATTTCCTCATTATTTTGCAAAAACCATGACAAAACATATTCCAGCATTTCATCGTCCGCATATTCTTCTCCCAGCTCGTCGCTCATGGATCTGTCCCACTGAGCTATCAGTTCTTTGTTGACTTCCAGAATATCTGATAATTCGTAACGCTCTCCCGTCATAAGATCCAGCGTGAGGGCGCGCTCCGTTCCATTGGTCATCCATACGGGATTGCCTGCCGAATAGTATTCCTTAAAATCTGCACATAAAAGATACTGGCTGTGAAAGGGAATGTCGCAGTTTACATCGCTGGCAAAAATGGAAAAATGCTCCTCCTGAAACGCCTTTACCTCGTCCGAGGGGAACAAATGCCAATAGTTTACCCGGTCTATTGCCGTATCGTACAGAAGCTGGTTTAACTGCTCCTGTATTTCCTGATCGATACCTGAAAGCACGGGATATTCCACTGTGATCACATCCCAATAATCATAGTCTTCGGAATATTCCACATAATACTGTTCCTTTTGGACGGCATATTCCTCATATCCTTTTTCCGGAAGCTTCAGAAAAATCAATGCGGCAGCCCCACCCCCAATCAGGAGTAATATCAAAACAAGGATTCCGATTAAGATGCCTTTCTTTTGACCTTTTTTTCTTTCGTCCATATTCCCCCGCCTTTCAAAATTTTAACCATCGTGTATTTTCTTTTATTATACCGGAGGAATGCATCAAAATTGCATCATAAATGTATCATATTTGCATGATTCAGAAAATCTTTGAGGGGTTTATTTACCTTTTTTCGGGTGATCTCTACCACGCCCAGCTTTGTCATATCCACAAGTCTTGTGGGAATCTTGTCCTTTCGCAGACAGCCTTCCAGGTAGTCCAACAGCATCCGGTTATCCTCATCAGACGTCATATTGATAAAATCCACCATAATCATACCGGAATAATTTCTGATGCGAAGCTGTCTTGCCACTTCCTTTGCCGCTTCCAGATTTACCTTCAAATAATAGTCCCTGCTGTTTTTACCTTTACTTTCGGTTTTGCCGGAATTTACGTCGATCACCACCATAGCCTCTGTAGGCTCGATGACCAGATAACCGCCGCAGTTAAGCCACACCTTTTTTCCAAGTGCCTCCTTTAGGTGGGTATCTATGCTGTACAACGCTGAAAGGGAAAGAAGGCTATCCTCATAGAGGCGGATATTCCCATCGGGAAAGGTTTCTCTGAGCAGCGCCCAAACCTCCTTATCATCTGTTACGATTTCTTCATAAACGTCAAAGGCAATATCCCGTATCCGGCTGATGATTTGCGGTTCCTTCCGGTAAAAGCAGGTATAACAGGTACGGTGCCGGCAGGTGTCCATAACAGACTTTAAAATGCCGGAAAAGGTTTCCAGCTCCTGCAAAAGGGGCGCAGGATCCTCCAATTTCCCGGCATTGGTACGAATCATAAACTGAACGTTTTTGTACGTTTTTATTTGCGCTTCCGCAAGCGCCTGTCCGATCCGTTCTTTCTCCGCTGAACTTAACTTTTTTGAATAATGAATTCCATGTCCGGAGCTGCTGCACACACAGTAGGTCCCGGTGAGGGTAAGCTTGCAGGACGCAATGGGCGGTTTAGATTTCTGCGCCTCGCCTGTGATCTGTATCACCACTTCGTCTTCGGGCTTTAGGGTTTCTCCAGCCTTAAGGCACCTGTTTGTTACCAGCGCATCCCGGCACTCTGAAAGGGAAAGGTATACCCGCCTGCTTCCGTCAATGGTCAAAAAGGCGCTGTTAAGCCCCGGCGCCAGATCCCGTACCTTGGCAAGATAAATATTCCCTAAAATACTGCTTTCACTTAAAGTGGGAACAGCTTCTATCAATGAGGGTTTCCTGCCGTCCCATAAAATCAGCAGTAACACATTTTCTTTTCTGGTAATAATCAGTTTTCCCGTTGTTTTATTTTCCACTTTTCCTCCTCAGGAAATCAGCGGCGCAAGGCGTCCCTCTTCCTCTCTTAAATAGGTTTCCAGCCTGTGTATTCGAAAAGGATATTCGGGAAGCGGAATTTTCTCTTTTTCGAAGAAAGTTTCCAGCACAAAACCGGGTTTGATATTGCTCCCGCTTTTGGCATCCAGCAGCATGTAGATCCCCTCCTTCCGGATGGCAAGGTCATAAATACCCTCTTTCAGATCCACTTCCTTTTCCCCCTTTTTGGTCTTTTTCTGCACGGGGATGGATGGCTGTTCATAAAAGGCAAGAAGCCGTTCCTTCCAGTCCGAAGGAAGCGCCACTGCTTCGCCAAAGGTCACCAGATAATCCGCCGCAGCCACCCTTGCCATAGCGTTGCCCTCTCCTTCCCCAAGAACCGCCGCGTCCAAAATGCGGATGCCTTCCACCATAACGGCATTCAGACGGCGGATCAGCTCTTCCTTTTCCGGCATGGAATGAAGTTCAACGTCAAAATATTCCCCGCAGCTGGTATGCCCTACGGATAAAGGCGCTGCAAAGGACATGATCTGATGGGGGGAAAAACCGGAAGAATAGGCGATATCGATTTTAGCTCTTCTGATTGCCTTTTGAAAATAACGCATCACATCCAAATGCCCGATAAATTTCACAGGTCCTTCTTTTGAAAATTTGATCCTTACCTTCACCTTCTCAGCCCTCCTTTTTTTCCAGACACACGCCGGTTTGATATCGCGCCGCGCCGCAGCCGCTGCATTGCATACGGCAATTGGGGGTAACTGCCTCTTCCTGCGCCTTGTGCCACTCTTTTAAGAGAAATTCTTTGGTAACGCCGCAGTCCAGAAAATCCCAGGGAAAAATCTCGTCATCCCGTCTTTCTCTTGTGGTGTAAAAATCAGGATCTACACCGCATTCCTCAAAAGCGGAAAACCACAGGTCATTTTTATAAAAATCACTCCAGGCATCATAGAGGCATCCCTTCCTGTAGGCGTTTAAAATAACCTGGTTTAAGCGTCTGTCTCCCCGCGCCATAATCCCCTCCAGAACACTGACATCTGCTTCGTGCCAGTTATATTTGATGGTTTTCTGGTTCAACTGTTCTCTGATCGCCCCTCTGGTGAAATACGCCTTGTCCAAAAATTCTTCCCGTGTGCATTGAGCCGCCCATTGAAAAGGGGTAAAGGGCTTGGGAATAAAAAAGGAGGTGCTTGCAACGATCTGTACCTTTTCACGGCGTTTTTCTTTGGGGACGGCATCATAAAATTCTGCGGCAATTTTATTGCATAGCTCTGCAATTGCCCTGATATCCTCCTCGGTTTCCATGGGAAGCCCCAGCATAAAATAGAGTTTTACCCTGGTCCATCCTCCCTGGAAGGCAAGGCGGGCGCCATTCAATATGACTTCCTCAGTCAATCCCTTATTGATCACATTGCGCATCCGCTGGCTTCCCGCTTCAGGCGCAAAGGTCAGGCTGCTTTTTTTCACATCCTGGACTTTGTTCATAACGTCCAGGGAAAAAGCGTCTATTCTCAGAGAAGGCAGCGAAATATTGATTTTTTCCCTGCCGCAGTTTTCCATCAGAAAATCTAACAGCTCCGGGAGATGGGAATAATCGCTGGAGCTTAAGGAGCTTAAAGAAATTTCTTCGTGCCCGGTATTTTGAAGCATTTCCATGGCGCAGCGTTTCAGCATTTCCACATCCCGCTCCCGCACGGGACGGTACAACTGCCCTGCCTGGCAAAATCTGCACCCCCGGATGCAGCCCCTTTGAATTTCCAGCACCACCCGGTCCTGGGTTACCTTAATAAAGGGCACCACCGGCTTGTCCGGATAAAAGGTTTGGGTCACGTCCCTTACCAGCTCTTTGCGAATGATTTCCGGTATTCCTTCCGCCAGAGGAACTCTTTTCTGAATGGTGCCGTCCTCCTGATAAAAAACCTGGTATAGAGAAGGCACATAGATGCCGGGAATCAGCGCCGCCTTTTCCAGAAAGGTTTTCCGCCCTGTTTTCTTCCTTTTGCATTCTTTATACAGATCCAGGAGTCTGCGGTACTGGGTTTCTCCCTCGCCAATGTAAAAAAGGTCAAAAAAATCACATACAGGTTCCGGATTGTAGGCGCAGGGACCTCCTCCGATCACAATAGGATCCTCCTCGCCCCTCTGGGCTGAAAGCAGGGGTATCTCCGCCAAATCCAGGACCTGCAGAATATTGGTATAGCACATTTCATATTGCAGCGTGATGCCCAGAAAGTCAAATTCCTTTATGGGATCCTGGGATTCCAACGCAAACAGCGGTATATGCTCTCTTCTCATAACGGCGTCCAAATCCACCCAGGGGGAATAGACCCTTTCGCACCATACATCCTCAAATTGGTTAAACATATGATAAAGAATCTGTATACCCAGGTGGGACATTCCGATCTCATATACGTCCGGAAAGCACATGGCAAACCGAATCTCTATTTGAGATTTGTCCTTCATTACAGCATTGACTTCGTTGCCAATGTACCTTGCAGGTTTTTCCACCTGCATCAGTATTTCGTCCTTCAACGCAAGTTTTCTCATAGATATCTGTCCTTTGTTTTTATGTTCTCCTGTGGGTTCGCTTAGGTTATTATACGTGGTTCCCTTCTTCCTTTGCAAGCACTATTTTATCCCTTCAAGAAGATCCGTAAATCCGGAATTGCTGGTAATTCGTCCAAAAAGAGAGGCGGCATCCTCCCCCATATAACTTATTTGATTTACATCGCATACAATATAAGCGCCGAGAAGAAGGGCTGCAATCACAAACCTGATGCGGAAGCTTCCGTAAACCCTTCCCTTATCCGGCGGCTGCGGTTTTTCTTCCGCCTCCAGGGCATAAAGCTCCCCCTTTTTTACGGCTGGATCGTCTCCGTATAAAAAGCTCTCCCGGCTGCGGAACAGCTGTCTGTTATATTGATTCTGCATGCGTATCGACTTGATCAATTCCAATTTTTTTTCTGTATTTACCCTGCTCATAATCGTTTTCTGCTTCTAAAAGCATTGTCCATCCTCCGGTTTTATAAAAATTATGCACTGCATAGGAAAATTATGCAGTGCACAAATTTTATCTTTTATCCAGTTCCTCTGTGATTTCTTCCCAGGTTACCCCCTTCTCCACCATAAGAACCATCATATGATAGAGAAAATCGGCAATCTCATATTTGATCTCGTTTGCGTTGGGATTTTTAGCGGCGATCACAATCTCGGTCGCCTCCTCTCCCAGTTTCTTTAAAATTTTGTCAATGCCCTTGTCAAACAGATAATTGGTATAGGAGCCTTCCTTGGGATGCACCTTTCTGTCCTTTATAACGCCCAGGACGGATTCAAAGACCGTAAGGGGATTGGAAGCGTCATATTCCTTCTTCATGATCTCATTGAAAAAGCAGCTATAGCTTCCCGTATGGCAGGCGGCTCCCACCTGGGACACCTTTGCCAGAATGGTATCCTTGTCACAGTCGGCGACCATTTCTTTTACATATTGGAAATGTCCGCTGGTTTCCCCCTTAAGCCATTGTTCCTTCCGGCTTCTGCTGTAATAGGTCATCCTTCCGCTCTTCAAGGTATGTAAATAGGCAGCCTGGTTCATATAGGCAACCATCAGGACCTCCCGGGTTTTGTAATCCTGAACCACCACAGGCACCAGCCCATCGGAATTTTTTTTCAGTTCCTCCCACTGAATGGCAGGCTGGAAGGTCTTGACCCAAACCCCGCCCCCGGCGCACAGCTCCTTGATATCATTTAATTCCTTTGCATTGGCATTGATTGCCGGTCCGGTTACGCCGGCGATTACCTCCACAGATAACAACTCGATAATTTTGTCCAGAGATACCTCGGGCAGCGTTACCACTACCGGTATCTTGGTCTGCTCGATTGCCTGCTTAATCGTCTTTTCATTGATCAGAATGACTTCGCTGACATATTCCGAAAGGATCTCTTCGTTGGCTTCTATTTCAGAGGCTTCCGCAATACAGGCGTTGATCTTGTCCCTGCCAAACTTCAGGGATACTTCTTTCGTAATTTCAAGGTTGCTTTCCTTGGAATAATTCAGCGCCGCTTTCCCACAGCCCGCATAGAGAAGCTTTTTTACATCCTCCATCCGCTTGATATTTCCTGCTCCGGTTACAGGAATCTGTGCCTCCCGGCAGATCAGCTTGATGGTGTCAAGGGCTTCCTCGTGGGAAGCGTCATCCTGGGATAAATCAAAGACGATCAGCTCATCTGCATTGTTTTCTCCGTAAAATCTGGCGAGAGACGCCGGATCTTCGCTTATCACAGCACAGTCCTTAAACCCGGCAACCGCCTTGCGGTTTAAAAGATAAATGCATGGTATAAATTTTTTGTAAGTACTCATTGCTGCCCCCTTATTCAAATCTAACTTTAATAGAGTTTGCGTGAGCAGTCAAGCTTTCTTTTTCGGCAAATAATTCTATTTCTTCGTGTACCTTTGCAAGGGCGTCCCGGGAGTAAGAGATAATGCTGGTCTTTTTCAGAAAATCATCCACATTCAGGGGCGAGAAAAATCTTGCGGTTCCGTTGGTAGGTAAAATATGGTTGGGACCTGCAAAATAATCGCCCAAAGGCTCCGAGGAATATTCTCCAAGGAAGATAGCCCCTGCATTTCTGATTTTGGTCATAGTTTCAAAGGGATTAGCCGTTAAAATTTCCAAATGCTCCGAAGCAATTTCATTAGCGGCGTCGATCGCCTCGTCCATACTGCCTGCAACTAAAATATACCCATAACGCTCCAGAGATTTCTCAATGATCTCCTTTCTGGAAAGCTTTTTGGTAAATTCATCCACCTCATCCGAAACCTGCTGGGCAAGAGAGACGCTTGTGGTAATTAAAATAGCGCTTGCCATTTCGTCATGCTCCGCCTGGGAAAGCAGATCCGCCGCAATATACCTTGGATTTGCCGTCTCGTCTGCAAGTACCAGTATCTCGCTGGGACCGGCAATGGAATCAATGCTTACATATCCAAAGCATGCCTTTTTTGCCAGGGCGACAAAAATATTACCGGGGCCGGTGATCTTATCCACCCGGGGAATACTTTCGGTTCCAAACGCCATAGCGGCAATCGCCTGGGCGCCGCCTGCCTTGTAAATCTCCTTTACGCCGGCAATATCTGCGGCAACAAGGGTCCCGGGATTCACCCTGCCGTCGGCGCCCGGCGGAGTGGTCATGATGATGCGGGAAACCCCCGCTACCTTTGCAGGAAGTACGTTCATAAGCACGCTGGAGGGATATGCCGCCTTGCCTCCGGGCACATATACCCCTGAAACGGCAATAGGCGTAATTTTCTGCCCCAGAATAATGCCCTCCTCCTGGGATGTAAACCAGCTGTTGTGAAGTTGTTTTTCATGATAGCTGGTAATATTGGCGGCGGAATTTTTCATAACCGCTACCAACTGGGGGGAAACCTGTTCATAGGCTTCCTGAATCTCCTTGTCCGTTACCCGGATGGTATTTTTGTCTATTTTGCAGCGATCAAACTTTTCCGTATAAGAAAACAGCGCTTCATCGCCCTTTTCACGTACCTGGGCAATGATATCGTTGACCGTCTGTTCAAATTCTCCGTAACTGTTATGGCTTCTTTTTAAAAGATCCTCCAACAGGTTGTGTTTGGTATTCTCGTTTAATTCTACAATACGCATGAACGTTCTCCTTTTGTGTTAACTGATTATAGCAATTCCCTGATCTGGGAGATCAGGCTTCTGATTCTTTCGGTTTCCATCTGCATACTGACCTGGTTGACGATCATCCGCGCCGACAAGGGACAGATCTCCTCCAGCACTGCAAGCCCGTTTTCTTTTAAGGTAGATCCCGTCTCCACAATATCCACAATTACATCGGAAAGCCCTACGATAGGTCCTAACTCCACCGATCCGTTTAGCTTGATAATATCCACCGTCTGATGCTTTTTGTTGTAAAAATACTCCTTTGCAATCAAAGGATATTTACTTGCCACCCGGATCCTCTCGTGATGGAGCAAAAGCTCCCTGGCGGATTCAGGTCCGCAGACGCACATGCGGCATTTGCCGAAGCCCAGATCGAGAACCTCATATACTCTCCTGTTTTCCTCCATAATCGTGTCTTTTCCCACCACGCCTATATCCGCCGCTCCGTATTCCACGTAGGTAGGCACATCCGGTCCCTTGGAAAGGAAAAACTTAAGTTTCTTTTCTTCATTGACAAAAATCAGTTTGCGGGAATCTTTATCCTTCATCTCTTCGCAGGTAATGCCGATCCGCTCCAGCAGCTCCAGGGTTTTCGTTGCAAGCCGTCCCTTCCCCAGGGCAAAGGTCAAATATCTGTCCTCACTCATTTTTTTCCTCCCCTTTTTCGGGAATCAGGGCAACCTTTTTCCCGCTTTTTCTAAGACCTCTTGCCCTGGAAAGCATACTTTCATAATTTGCGCTTCCATAGGTAAGATAAATCAGGTCGTCCTCCGGTTCTATGTCTGCCTTCTGTCTCTGGAGCGCGGACATCAGATCGTCCACCACCACCACAAAACCGATCGCCGGGGCTTCCTTACCAAAATAACCCAAAAGATGGTCGTACCGTCCTCCCTTTACAATGGGTTCCCCTACGCCGTAAGTGTAAGCTTTAAAAATAATACCTGTGTAATAATTGTATTTGCTGAGCATTCCCAGATCAAAGGAAATATACTTTTCCACGCCATAGGCGCACAGCACCTGATAAAGCTTTTCCAGCCGGTCAACGGCATACAGGGAGCGGCTGTTGCAGACCAGTTTTTTCGCCTCGTTTAAAACCTCCGCCGTACCGAAATAATCCGTTACTTTCAACAGCATATTACAGTAGGATTCCGCAATCCCCCGCCCGGAAAGAAGCTCCTGGGCGCCAAATATATTTTTGCCGGAAATAAAATCCCGCAGTTCGCTCTCTGTCTGTTCATCCAGCCCAGCCTGGGCGCAGATCCCCTTAAAATATTCCACCTGCCCAATGCTTACCTGAAAATCTTTTAATCCGGAGGCAAGAAGCGCCTCCACTACCATGGCGATCATCTCTCCGTCCGCTTCCACGCTGCCGTCCCCCATCAGCTCGGCGCCCATCTGGGTAACCTCCTTCAGCTTTCCCTGAAGGCTGCTGGTGTTGGTAAAGGTATTTCCGGCATAACAAAACCGGATGGGCACATCCTCGTCCATAAAATATTTTGCGGCGCATCTTGCCATGGAAGGGGTGAAATCCGGTCTTAAAACCAGCGTGTTTCCCTCCTTATCAAAAAATTTATACAGCTCTTTGGAGGGCGTAGTTCCGATCTCCCGGGAAAACACATCAAAAAATTCAAAGGTGGGAGTCTGGATATCCTGATATCCGTATAAATTCAGCTGCCGGCGGATCAAATCCTCCAGGGCGAGCTTTCGGGCATATTCTTTTCCGTAAATATCCCGGACGCCTTCCGGGGTATGAACCAGTTGTCTGTTCATATAGTTCCTCATTTCCGCATGTCCAATGCTTTTATTATGATACTTTAACAATTTAAAGTGCTAATTCGGTACCGTGATACTATGTTAAACAAAGGTAGTATAACGGACATAGACCGTTTTGTCAAATATTTTCTCTCTCCTCCAGATCCATACTCAGCATATCCAGATAGGGAACCAATACGCCATGTTTTTTGGGCAGAATATACGCCGGATTTAACTCCTCATAGAGGAAGCTCTTTCTCCCGCCGTTTCTGGATCTGTCCCAGAAAAACTTAAACAGTTCAAAGGGAAGGTAGTAAAATTCATCCTTGTGGGAAAAATAAATCAGGAAAAAAGCTACGCCTCCCTGTTTTTCAAACTGTTCCATAAAATTTACCTGATGCGCATGGGTATTTTGCAGTGAAAATCGCTCCCCGGCACATTCCTTGGCATCAAAGCAAACCGGTATTCCCTGCACCACGCCGATATAGTCCACTGTGCTCTTCTGGTCAAAATAGGCAAGGGTTATATGCCGGGTGGACTTGTCGATGTTAATCGGGGTAATGGGCGTCGGAATTTTCTGAATCAGAGCCAGTCCGTTTTCCAGATATTTTTCATTTGTTCGATTGATCATATCCTCCAGCGTAGAGCCTCGAAGCCCTCTGGAACTCCATGTTGCCATACTTTATCCTGCTTTCTATTTCATCAGCTTCCGGAAATCCTCCGGTAAGGAAATTTCCACCGTCCTCCGGTTCAGGGATGCAAAGGGCGCTTCCATTTCCGGGAATACCAGCCGGCAGGCGCACAAAAGCTGTCCACTGATACCATACTTGATTTTGTATCGGTCATTCCATTGCCTGTCGCCGTATTTATAATCTCCCAGCAGGGGATGCCCGATGCTCGCCATATGGAGACGGATCTGATGAGGCTTTCCTGTAACCAGCTCCGCCTCTACCAGGGTTCTGTCTTCAAACTGCCGGATGGGATAATAGCGGGTTTTGATGTAACTGCCCTTTTCCCCCTCAGGAACCAAATGAACCCGGTTACTCTGTTCATCCTTTTGGAGAAATCCCTCCAAGACATCTTCCTCTTTTAATTGTCCTTTTACAAACAGGCGGTAAAATTTGCCGATCTGCCGGCTGCTGATCAGTTCATGCATCTTCTGGCTTCCGGCAAGGGATTTTGCGCCGATCACAAGCCCCTGGGTATTCCGGTCCAAGCGGTTGCATACGGAAGGCTTGTAGGTGGCAAGCTGCCCACGGGAAATTCCCCCCTGACACAGCAGGTAGCCGATCATCCATTCATTCAGGGACGTGTCTGCTTCATGGGCTTTTTGAGAAAGAATGCCGGCGGACTTATTCATAATCAAGACGTGGGAATCCTCATAGACGATTTGAATTCCTTTCAATCTGTGATAGGCGCTCTCGTATTCCGACGTTTCAATCTCCTTTTGACGAAATCCGCCAATGGTCTCATCCGCCAGGTAAAAGGAGACAATATCGCCCACTGCGAGAAGCTCGTTTCCCTGCGCCTTTTTCCCGTTCAGGGTAATATTCTTTTTTCGAAGCATTTTATAAAAAAAGGAGACAGGCGCCAAAGGCATAAATTTGCGCAGGAACTTGTCCATCCGCTGTCCTCCTTCATTTTCACCGATTCTGATTTCCTGCATAACGCCACCTGTTTTGAACTAAAGAGAGATATCGTAAAGGATCACCCTGATCTCGTCATCCCGTTCAGGATTATGATCCTGCTTCATTCCGTTTAAATTTTCCAGCTGCTTTCCATATTCCGAAAGATCCTTTGAAATTTTAACGGTAATATCCGGAAAACCGCCCTGTTTCAGCATGGTTTTCAAATGCTCCTGACATGCCTGGGGATCGCATTTGTCCTGTTCCGTATAGCCTAAAAGGATTTTTCCCTCCACCACCATATGGCTGATGGGAAAATTATGTTGATAGGATGTAAAATACATATCGTACATGCCGATCAGCCTTCCTTCCAGGGGCGCCAGAAAGTCCCTTGCCTTTTGACTGCAGCCGGTAGCACGTATCATCATAACGGCATTCACAAGGCTTTTGCATGCCGGCAGACAGCCTAAAACGGCAACCACCGTAAGCAGATTTTTTCTGGTGCCAGTGGTAATATAACCGGCAAAAAAGATAGCAAGAGAAATGCCAAAGTAAATAAACGTTCTCAGAATCACCTGCCGTCTTTTAGCGGGAATATATCCAAAATTACCTTTTACTGCTTTCTTCAAATTGATACGACCTCCTTATTACCGCTTCTTTTTATGTACATTGCGGATGGTCCGCTTTTTGTGTTGACTGACTTGGTCGAGTTTGCCCGCATCTGCTTTTTTTCTTGCAGGAATACCGTCAAAGGAGCCTTTTTTCGGTCTGATCAGGCATTTGGCGTCATAACCTATCAGATCCTCCCGCCCCCCTTTCTTAAGCGCCTCATATACCAGATCATAGTTGCGGGGATCCCGGTACTGAATCAGGGCGCGCTGCATTGCCTTTTCATGGGGATTGCGGCATACATATACTTTTTCTCCGTTCCTGGGATCGATCCCCGTATAGTACATAACCGTAGAAAGGGTGGAAGGCGTTGGGTAAAAATCCTGCACCTGCTCCGGCATATAACCCAGATCCCGCAGATATTCTGCAAGCTCGATTGCCTCTTTCAACCCGGAACCGGGATGGGATGACATCAGATAAGGCACCAGAAACTGGTCTTTACCCATCTGACGGTTGAGCTGGCGGTATTTTTGCACAAATTTTTCATACACATTTCTTCCCGGCTTTCCCATTTTTTGAAGAACCTTGTCCGAAATATGCTCCGGCGCCACCTTCAGCTGCCCGCTTACATGATGCGCTACCAGTTCCCGGAAGAAAAGATCGCTTTCGTCCTCCAGAAGATAATCAAAGCGGATGCCGGAACGGATAAACACCTTTTTTACGCCGGGAATTGCCCGCAGCTTTCTAAGAAGGGTAAGGTAATCCTGATGATCGGCATTGAGATTTTTGCAGGGGGAGGGGAAAAGGCATTGCCTGTCCCTGCACGCCCCCGACTTTAGCTGTTTTTCACACGCAGGATGCCGGAAATTGGCGGTGGGACCGCCCACGTCGTGTATATAACCCTTAAAATCCGGATCCTTTACGATTTTCTCTCCCTCCTGAAGAATGGATTGGTGGCTTCTTACCTGTACGATACGTCCCTGATGAAAGGTAAGGGAGCAGAAGCTGCATCCTCCAAAGCATCCTCTGTTGCTGATCAGAGAGAACTTTACCTCATGGATGGCAGGCACTCCTCCCAGGGGTTCATAGGAGGGATGGCAGGCGCGCATATAGGGAAGATCATAGACATCGTCCATTTCTTCCATAGCTAAGGGCTTCTGCGGCGGATTCTGCACCACATATATCCCTCCGGGATATTCCTCCACAAGAGTTCTTGCTGTAAAAGGATCTGTGTTTTTGTATTGAATTCCAAAGCTTTCCGCATATTTTTCAGGCTGCGCCTTCATCTCCTGATAGGCAGGAAGCAAAATGGCGTTGTCCTCTTCTCTTTGGGCGCCGATAATGCCGGAAATGTCCTTTGTCTGATAGACCGTCCCCGGAATAAAGGTGAGATCCTTTACTGCAATTCCGCTGTCCAATCCCTCGGCAATTTCTACAATGGAACGTTCGCCCATACCATAGGAGATCAGATCCGCCTGGCTGTCCAGCAAAAGGGAGCGTTTCAAAGAATTGCTCCAATAGTCATAATGGGCAAGACGCCTTAAACTTGCCTCTATGCCGCCGATAATGACCGGTACATCCTTGTATCTTTGGCGGATTAAATTACCGTATACCGCCGTTGCGCGGTCCGGTCTTTTGCCCATGACGCCGCCCGGGGTGTAAGCGTCTGTGGGTCGCTTTTTCCCTGAAACATAATAGTGGTTTACCATGGAATCCATGTTTCCCGCAGATACGAGAAAGGCAAGCCGGGGTCTTCCAAGAAGGGTGATGCTGTCCGGATCCCGCCAATTAGGCTGGGAAATAATTCCTACACTGTAGCCGTGGGATACCAGAACCCGGCTGATGATCGCATGTCCGAAGGAAGGGTGATCCACGTAGGCGTCCCCGATTACATACACAAAATCCAGTTCTTTGATGCCCTGCTCTTCCATATCCTGTTTGGAAACGGGTAAAAATCCTTTACACACAATTGCCTCCCTGCAAAACCAATCCCGCTAGGATCTCATGGTAATCTTTTATAAAATAATCGGAAAGTCTTCGCTTATCAGCATCCTGATACTCGGAATAAGCGTCCCATACGGCGCAGACCTTCATGCCCGCCGCCTTTCCCGCAAGAATGCCCGGCACAATATCTTCAAATACCAGGCATTTATCCGGGCTTACGCCGCATACCCTTGCCGCTTCCAGATAAACATCCGGCGCAGGTTTTCCTTTTTCCACATCGCATGCGGTTACGATTCCGTCAAAGGCTTCCAAAAGCCCATGTACCTGCATAACCTTTTCTACCAGTACTCTGGAATTGCTGCTGGCAATCCCCAGACGGATTCCCGCTTCTTTGCAATATTTCACAAATTCCCGCACCCCTGCCTTCAGGGGCACATGATAAGTGTATTGATCCCATGCCATTTGATTCCATGCCGCCTTAATGGTTTCAACGGAATCCGGTATTGAAAATCTTTCTTTGAAATATTCCGCCGTTTCCGAAAAACTCATTCCTTCAATGTCCGCCTGAAGCCCTTCGGGAAGGGGAATTCCAAAGCTTCCAAGGTATGCAATATCTATCTCATGCCAGATCCACATAGAGTCCACCAGCGACCCGTCCAAATCAAAAAGTACCGCTTCTATATTCCGGAGCATAAATTCATAACCTCTTCCTTCGTTAGTTCTCTGATCTGTCCCTCTTTCAGCCCCTCGTCCAGATAGAGGCTTCCCATGGACAGACGCTTTAAATAAACCACTTCCGTCCCCACCCCATGGAACATACGCTTGATCTGATGATATTTTCCCTCTGTAATGGCAATGCGGCATTGGCAGCCCTCCCGCCAGAGAATCCGTGCCGGGCGTGTTTTCTCTTCTTTTCCAATGAAGACCCCTTCTTCCAACGCCTTTGCCATTTCCTCCGTCAGCGGTTCCCTGGCGGTTACAAAATATTGCTTGGGAACATGCTTTTTGGGAGAAAGAAGCTTATGAGCCAATGCGCCGTCATTTGTGAGCAGGAGAAGTCCTACGGTATCCTTATCCAGTCGTCCCACCGGAAAAATATCCCGGATGGGAACGCCGCCCAAGCCGCCCGGCTCATTTCCTTCCGTCAGCTGCTCTCTCATAAGATCCAGCACAGTTTTCTCTTTTGCGTCCTCCGTTGCCGTGATCACCCCCGGAGGCTTGTTCATCATAAAATACACATAAGGGCTGTAGGTGTAGTCTTTTCCCTGGCACGTAATCCGAACGGAGGTTTCATCCACCTGGGCGTCCGGCTTCTTCACCGCCTGTCCATCAACTAAAACCATGCCCTTTCGGATCAGCTCTTTTACCTGGCTTCTGGTGCCTATATTCATTTCGCATAATAATCTGTCGATTCTCATAAACATTATCATAACACAAAAAGGAACCTGGGACTATGACGAAACTGAAAATTTATCTCTGCAGCTTTGGCGCCTTTTTGCTTACTCTGGTGATTCTTTCTTTTCCCGCCGACTGTCTTTCCCTTGCTTTAAAGGGATTAAACCTGTGGTTTGAGAAAATGATTCCAACCCTGTTCCCCTTTATGGTTCTCTCCGGCATGATTATCCAAATGAATTTAACGGATGCCTTTGTGAAAATTCTAAATCCCGTTCTGGGAAGACTGTTTCGCTTAAAAAGCGCCTGTATTTACGGAATTCTTGTGGGCTTTTTGTGCGGCTTTCCCATGGGCGCCCATGTTGCCGCCAGGCTTTATGAGGAAAAACAGATCAACCGGCAGGAGGCGTCCCTTCTCCTGGCGTTCTGTAATAACATCGGACCTGTGTATTTTTTAAGCTTCGTTCTTCCCACGCTGTCCCTCCATAAAAAGCTTCCCTTTTTACTGGGGATGTACGGCATCCCTTTCCTCTATGGACTGTTTTTGCGCTATGTGATCTATGGGAAGCATATAGGAGAACGCGGGGAAAAAATCCCCCAAAAAGAAAAGGCGGTTCCTTCGTTGCTTCAGGCGTTGGACGACTCCATTTTCAGAGCCCTGGGCAGCATTGCAAAGCTGGGCGGGTACATGGTTTTTTTCAACCTTCTGTTCATTCTGCCTGCCCTTGTGGCAAAATATCTTCCTGTTTCCCCAAAGGGTTCCCGGCTGTTTACGGGGTTTGCAGGCTGTTTTCTTGAAATCACCGGAGGAATCGGACTTTTGGGAGAGCAAGCCCCTTTTTTTGTACTCTGCGTTCTTCCCTTCGGAGGGTTATCCTGTATTGCCCAGACCTACAGCATGATCAAGCATACGGATCTGTCCATCCTGGAATATGTGATGCATAAAATGATTCTCACCGCAGTCACCGTTTTTTATTACCTTTTATCAGCAAATATATGGTCTTAGCCAACACAAAGGAAACGAAAAGCATACAGACTGCAATGCCTGCTATGACCACTATCACCCATACCCCGTCGGAGGAAGCGTCCGGTTCTTCCTGGTCATAGGAAATTTCCCTGTAGTTTTTCTGTGCTTCCCTCAGCATTGCTTCCTGCCTTTGCGCCTCCTCCCGGCGCAAACGCTCCGGATCGGGAATGGGATCGATGACCACGGTATTACTCTGCGCCCATACGTCAAAGCCGTTGCTTGCCTGGGCGCAGAGGGTAATTCTTTCATCGAAGGGAAGGTAGATGGTAAAGCTATGACTTTTGGCGGATTGGTCCCATGCCTCGGGTCTTGGCCATGCCTCCGGAAGGGAAAAGGTATTGCCGTTGTCCAGGCTGTAACGGCTGTACAGAATATAGCTGTCTCCATCTTCCGCTTCCATACGCACCGTAGCCTCTCCAGTTTCCTGATTGAGATTAGTTACCTCTATATAGCACAGCTCCGGCTCCGTTTTATCGGGTCTTACAAGCCCGGAGGGAATCTGGGTTTCGGGTACAGGATAGTCGCTGTAATCCACCCCTAAAAGTTCCGACTTTAATCCGAAATATTTGGCGGCGGCAGTGGCATCCAGCCGCCCCAGTTCTCTCAGCTGTTCCTCTCCCTGTTGATAAAAGGGCTTGTCTTTGTCATGATCCAAATGGCAATGCTCGATCAGCGCAGAGGGAACGCCCTCCTGGGTACAATAGCGGAGAATTCCATAATAGTTCTCGTCCCGGTCGTTAAGCCTTGTCTTGATGCCCCTGGAGTACAGTCCCGTGGCAGTCAGCTCCTCCATTTGAATCAGCCCGAAGGAACGCCCTTTGGCATAAAATTCTCCCCCTGCCGGCACCCATACCTCCGCTCCGAACAGATTATGCTCCACAGAAGAATTAAAATGCAGGCAAAAAAGAAAATCAGCGTTTTTTTCGCCTGCAAACACAGCTCTGTCCTTGATGCTCATATCCTGATCCTGATCGTGGGTCAGATAGACGGTAACACCCTCATATTTTTCCAACTCTGTTTTCATGGCTTCCGCCACCACCAGAGTCATATCTTTTTCCGTATATCCCTCATACTGTGCTCCAAGATTTTCGCCGCCGTGACCGGGATCAATCACGAGCACCAGCGGTTTTGCCGCCTGTGCCCTGAGGCAGATAAGAAAAAAAGCTATCCCTGTGAGGAGAATCCATTTTCGTTTCCTGATCAATCTCTTTACTCCTTAAAAACCCGGCTTACTTTTGCTGGGTAAGCCGGGTTCTGTCTTACATAAAGCTGCAAAATTACAGCAGATCCAAATTTAAGTTATCGCCGTTATCCTTCGCTTTTTCCGCGGAATCATTCAGATCTTCTCCTATGTATTCGTCCGCCTCGGGAGGATTCAGTTCCACTCTGTTTGCGTTCACCACATCGTTATAATGGTTCAGAGCGTTGATAAAGCTTTCGTAGTGATCGGTGGTTGTCCGCATGGTCTGGGTCATCAGATTTTCTACGTTTGCAAGGATATCGTCGGTATACTGCATTGCCGCCATACGCATATTGTTTGCCTCAATGGTGGCGTTATCCAATATCTCCTGTGCCTGCTGGGTTGCCATTTTTACCACTTCATTTGCCTGTGCATATGCCTGCTGCATAATCTCATGCTCGTTGATCAGCTCGTTGGTATGGACGGTGGCGTCATTGATCAGCGCTTCCGCCTTTGCCCGGGCATCGTTTAAAATCGCTTCCTTATTGCTGATAATCTTCTGGTACCGTTTGATTTCATCCGGCGTTTTCATGCGAAGCTCCCGAAGAAGCTCGTCGATCTCTTCTTTATTTACAACGATCTTGGTGTTTGAAAGCGGCTGGTATTTACAGCCGTCAATGTATTCCTCTATCTCGTCAATTAATTGTTCGATTCTGCTGCTCATGCGCCTTCCCCCGTTTATTCCTTCCCGAATCCATATTTCTGATATACCAGTTTTGCCACAAAATCAGGAACGCACATGGAGATATCGCCGTTAAAGCTGGCGATTTCTTTTACGCTGGAGGAACTCAGATAGGCATATTCCAGACTGGTGGTAAGGAAAATGGTATCCAGCGCTCCGTTGGAAAGCTTTGCGTTTGTCTGTGCATTCTGAAGTTCGTATTCAAAGTCGGTAATGGCACGCAGCCCCCTGATTACCACGTGAATATCCCTGGATCTGGCATAATCCACCAAAAGTCCGCTGAAGGACTCCACCTTCACATTGGGAATATCCCTGACTGCTTCCTGTAATATCTTAACACGTTCTTCCACAGAAAACAATGGAGTCTTTAGTTTATTATTTAAAACGCTGACTGTCAATTCGTCAAAAATCTTGGCCGCTCTTCTGATCACATCCAAGTGACCGAAGGTAACCGGATCAAAGCTTCCCGGGTAAATTGCTGATTTCATGCCGATTCCTCTTTCCTCACAAAAATATGCTTGTTTGTTTTGTAATTTTTAACCTTTACGATCTCATAACCCATTTCCTTCAGAAAGCCGGTCTCCCTCCCGATTTCCGCCTCCAAAATAATCAGAGTGCGCTCCGTAACATAGGGCTGGGATAAAAGCATCCGGAATACCTTTTCTTCATACCCCGCCTGATAAGGGGGATCCATAAAGATAATATCCGCTTCCTTCTCATGGATCATGGAAAGGGCGCTAAAAACCTCCTGTTTCAGAAGTGTAGCATCATTGGAAAATTTTGTAAAGGAAAGATTCTCCTGAATACAGGAAATGGCTTCCCGTGCATTTTCCACAAAATACGCATGACTCGCCCCTCTGCTTAATGCCTCGATGCCGATTCCGCCGCTTCCTGCAAACAAATCGATGAAAATACAGCCGGGGATCTCCCCCTGGATCATATTAAACAGGGTCTCCTTAATTCTGTCTGTGGTAGGTCTGGTGTCCATGCCTTCCGGCGTTTTCAGCCGAAGGCTTCTTGCTCTGCCTGCAATTACCCGCATTGACATGATTCCTTTCTGTTTAAACTCTTACTTTGGTTCCCTTGCCATCCCTTTTCGCCGTTTTCAGCCGATTCAGATCAAAGGACTTATCCTTATATTCGATGGTTTTGTCTATGCCGCTTTGGGTGAAATAAACCTTCTCCAGAAAATCCTTTTCTCCCAGCTTTATGCCCCGTACGCCAACGGCATTTTTCTTCTTTTCAGGAATTTCTTCTACCGGGAATTTCAGGAAAAAGCCCTCCGCGCTCTGTAACACAATATGCTTCTGGTCCGTTAAGGGACATACGCAGACCACCTGGTCCCCTTCTCCCAGCTTTGTGGCGGCAACGGTTCGCTTTGCCACGTCGAATTCTCCGCCGTCTACCACCTTCATCATCCCGGATCTGGTAACAAAGATCAACCGGTAAAGGTTCAGGCTCATCTGGCTTGCCGCTGCAATTACAGTCTCCTTTTCGCCGTTGAAATTGCTCACATTGTCGATAGGGACCCCTTTATCCCTGAACTTTCCAAAGGGAAGATCCATAACCTTCAGAGTGTGCAGCTGTCCCTTATCTGTAAAAAGGCATATCCTGCCGGTATTCTTACAGGGAAAAACATATTTATTTTCCGTCTCCGCCGCCTCTTTGTTTCTCTCATAGGTCGCCTGGTCTATGGTTCTGGCATAACCGAATCTGTCCATCAGGAAGATCACTTCCATCTCTTCCGCTTTCTTTTCCACGTAGACCGCCTCCGCCCCGTTTTCAATCACCGTTTTGCGGGGATGGGCATAAGCGCTTCGGATTTCCTCCAGTTCGTTGATAATAACCTGCGCCATGGAATCCCTGCGGTCTAAAATATCCTCATACCGATAGATATTCGCCATGGTTTCCTCGTGGTCGTTGATCAAAGCTTCCAGTTCCAGACCGATCAGCTTGTAAAGACGCATCTCCAGTATGGCGTTTGCCTGCTTCTCCGTAAACATAAGCTGTGCTGCCATGATCTTGGATTCCTTGGAACGGAATTTAATGCCCTCAACTTTTCCCTCCGTCAGACATGCTTTCGCCATGGCGCGATCCTTTGAGCCCCGCAGAATTTCGATTACCAGATCGATCACATTGCATGCTTTGATCAACCCTTCCTGAATTTCTTTTTTCTCCCGCTCCTTGGCAAGCAGGTTGGTATACTTCCTGGTGGCGGTTTGAAATTGGAAGGCAACGTTATGCCGGATAATATCTCTCAGTCCCATGACCTCCGGTCTGCCCTCCGCTATGGCAAGCATGTTTACCCCGAAGGTATCCTCCAGCCGGGTCTTTTTGTAAAGCATATTAATAAAATTGTCTACATCCGCGTCCTTTTTCAGTTCTATGACAATGCGGATGCCCTCCTTGGAGGACTGATTGGAGATATCTACAATATCCTGGGTCTTTTTTGTCTCTGAAAGGGCTGCCACGTCCATCAGAAATTTAGAAATATTGGCGCCGATCATGGGATAAGGGATCTGGCTGATAATCACGTTAGTTTTGCCTGCCTTCCCCTTTTCCGTCTCCACCTTTCCCCGCACCTTAATTTTTCCTGTGCCGGTTTCATAAATTTCCTGAAGCTCATCCTTGTTGATTACAATGCCTCCGGTAGGGAAATCCGGTCCCTTTATGTATTTCATCAGCCCCTGTGTGGTAATGGATTCATCCTGCATATAAGCTTTGACCGCATCCAGAACCTCCCCCAAATTGTGGGGCGGAATGCTGGTCGCCATTCCCACGGCAATGCCCTCCGATCCGTTTACCAGCAGATTGGGGAACTTTACCGGTAAAACGGAAGGCTCCTTTTCCGTCTCGTCAAAATTAGGGATGAAATCCACCACGTCCTTGTCCAGATCGGATAAAAACGCTTCCTGGGTGACCTTTTCCAGCCTTGCCTCTGTGTAACGCATGGCGGCTGCTCCGTCTCCCTCAATATTGCCGAAATTTCCGTGACCGTCGATCAGGGGCAGCCCCTTTTTAAACGCCTGGGTCATCACCACCAGCGCCTCGTAAATGGAACTGTCTCCGTGAGGGTGGTATTTACCCATGGTATCTCCCACAATACGGGCGCTTTTCCGGTAAGGCTTGTCGTATTTGATTCCAAGCTCGTGCATATCGTAGAGAACTCTTCTCTGAACCGGTTTTAAACCGTCCCTGGCATCAGGCAAAGCTCTTGCAATGATAACGCTCATGGCGTAATCGATGTAAGATTTCTGCATTACCTCAGAGTACTCGGTTTTTATGATCTTTTCTTCCATATCCGTCCTCGATTCCTAAACATCCAGCTCCGCATCGGTTGCATGTTCATAGATAAATGCCTTTCTGGGAGGAACCTCCGTTCCCATCAGCATTTCCGTAACTTCAGACGCCATGCGTGCATCCTCAATCTCAACCAGCTTTAAGATTCTGGTTTCAGGATTTAAAGTGGTTTCCCAAAGCTGCTGGGCGTCCATCTCCCCAAGTCCTTTATATCTTTGCAGGGTAAAGGAACCCTTATGGCGCTTCCGGTACTGCTCCAACGCCTTGTCGTCATAAAGATATTCCTCCGCTCCCTTGCTTGGCATCGCTTTATAGAGAGGCGGCATGGCAATATACACATGTCCCTCATAAATCAGTTCAGGCATGAAGCGGTAAAATAAGGTCAACAGCAGGGTGGAAATATGGGCGCCGTCTACATCCGCATCCGCCATGATAATGATCTTGTCATAGCGGAGCTTGGTAATATCAAAATCATTCCCATAGCCTTCTGAGAACCCGCATCCAAAGGCGTTGATCATGGTCTTGATTTCCGCGTTTGCCAGAACCTTGTCAATGCTTGCCTTCTCTACGTTCAGAATCTTTCCGCGGATGGGAAGGATCGCCTGAAATGCACGATTTCTTGCAGTCTTGGCGCTTCCTCCTGCAGAATCCCCCTCTACAATAAAAATTTCACACTTTGAAGCGTCTTTTGACTCACAATTTGCAAGTTTGCCATTGGAATCAAAAGAAAACTTCTGCTTGGTGAGCATATTGGTTTTTGCCTTTTCTTCCGTCTTGCGGATCTTTGCAGCCTTCTCCGCACAGCCGATAATATTCTTAAGAACCTCCAGATTGCGGTCAAAATAACGGATCAGTTCGTCCCCTGTTACCTTGGAAACCACCTTTGCGGCATCCTGGTTATCCAGCTTGGTTTTGGTCTGCCCCTCAAACCTGGGATCAGGGTGTTTGATGGAGATCACTGCCGTCATGCCGTTCCGCACATCGGCTCCGGTAAAATTAGCGTCCTTTTCCTTCAGAATATTCAATTCCCGGGCATAGGTGTTGATAATATTAGTAAATGCCGTTTTAAATCCTGTCAGGTGGGTTCCCCCTTCAGAATTGTAAATATTATTGCAAAAGCCCAGCACATTTTCATGAAATTCATTGATGTACTGAAATGCACCCTCTACGGAAATACCTTCGCTTTCCCCTTTAAAATAAACCACATCGCAGACCGCTTCCGTGGACTTATTCATATCTTTGATAAAACCGATGATTCCGTCCGGCTCATGATAAACCACCTGCTCCGGCTCCGGCTTCCGTCTGTCCTCAAAAACAATGGTTAAAGCCGGATTCAGATATGCCGTTTCATGCATCCGGCTCTTGATCTCATCCTCTTTAAACCGCGTTTTATCAAAAATGGTATCATCCGGCATAAAGTTGATCTGCGTTCCGGTTCCCTTAGCTCTTCCCACAATGGGAAGCAGCCCGTCTTTCAGTTCAACTGTTGGGTTTCCACGTTCGTACCGGTCTTCATATAAATACCCTCCATTTTTGACTCTTACAGTCAAAAATGTGGAGAGAGCATTTACAACGGAAGAACCCACGCCATGGAGTCCGCCGCTTGTTTTATATGCGGAATCATCAAACTTCCCCCCTGCATGGAGAGTGGTGAAAACCAGTCTCTCTGCGCTCACTCCTTTTTCATGCATTCCCACCGGGATACCTCTGCCGTTATCCTCAATGGTTGCGGAGCCGTCCGCCTCCAGAATCACGGAAATGGTATCGCAATGTCCCGCCAAATGCTCATCCACTGCGTTATCTACGATTTCATAGATCAGGTGATTCAGACCTTTGGTGGAAACACTGCCGATATACATTCCCGGTCTTCTTCTTACCGCTTCAAGCCCTTCCAGCACGGTAATACTGGAGGCATCATAAACTGCTGCTTTTGACATGAATTACAAACCTCTTTCTGTTGATTGTTAAGCCGTTTACCGAATTTTCTTACAGCAGGCAACGGCAAGGGAGCCCGGACCAATATGGCAGGCAACGCTCAGGGAAAGCGGATTGATTACCATGTCAAAGCCCGGGAACTCCTTTAGCAGTTCCTGGGCAAACTGCTCCGCCGTTTCCCTGTCCTTGGTATACGCCACCTCCAGCCAGATGTTATCTGCGTGAGCGCCTCCAAAACGATTTTCCATATCGTTTCGGATAGCGTTGATCATAATCGATTTTCCCTGTCCTGCCGTTCTTGCTTTTGCAAAGGCATCCAGACGCTCTCCCTGAATCTGAAGAACCGGTTTCAGCCTCAAAATGGTTCCGATTGCCGCGGCGGCAGGGGTAATCCTCCCGCCCTTCTTCAAATAGTATAAAGTATCCAACATAATGTAAATGCTAGAGTTGAATTTATCCTTCTCCAGAAACGCCTTGATCTCTGACGCGCTCATACCTCTTTTTACCAATAACAGAGCATCCAGAACGGACTGTCTCTGGGTCACGGAAATCCGCTGGTTATTGACCACCTGAACCCTGCCTTCAAAATCCCCGGCAAGCATCAGCGCGCTCTGGCAGGAGCCGGAAAGCCCGCTGCTCATGGGGATATGCACGATCTCATCGTATTCCTGCAGGGTTTCCTTCCAAAGGGTCAGAACCGATTCGGGGGAGGGCTGGCTGGTTACCATATCCGCTCCGCCCTCCAGTCTTTCATAAAATTCCTCCTGGGTTAGTGTAATATCCTCGAAATAGGTTTCTTCTCCTATCATAAACGGCATGGGAAGCACCCGAATTCCAAGCTCCTTTGCCTGCGCCTGGGTAATGCCGCTGTTTGAATCCGTAATGACTGCAACTCTTCCACTCAATTGATTCACCAAACCTTCCCTTTTAAAATACAATATATTGTGCCTTCAAAAAAAGCACACACAAATATATATTACTGTCAGATAGACCTAAAGTCAATAAATTTTCCGGCATTTTCATTCCAATACCGTCTGAGAGGCGCACACTTTTCAGTCTCCAGATTCGGATCTGCAAAAAGCAGCTCATCTACCGTCATACTGACCTTTTTCAGGAGCTCTGCATCCTGATAGATATCCCCTATCTGAAATTCCATTGCGCCGCTTTGGCGTAATCCGAAAAGATCTCCCGGACCTCTCAGCTTCAGATCCTCCTCTGCAATAAAAAAGCCGTCGTTGGACCGGTTTAAGATATTCAGCCTGTCCATGGCTTTTTCTTTGTCAGAGCTGTTCAAAAAAATACAATAAGACTGCTTCTGACCCCTTCCGATCCGTCCTCTCAGCTGATGGAGCTGGGCAAGTCCAAAGCGCTCCGCATTTTCAATCATCATAACCGTGGCGTTGGGTACGTTGATGCCTACCTCGATCACAGTAGTCGCCACCAGCACATGAATGTGTCCTGCCCCAAAGGCATCCATAATCCTTTTCTTATCGGCGCTTTTCATTTTCCCGTGAAGGATCCCCACGTGAATATCCTCAGGCAGCTGGCTGCGAAGCCGTTCTCCGTAATCTATTACATTTTCAAGCCCGCCGTCCTCCTCCCCTGCCTCCACCATGGGACAGATCACATATGCCTGATTCCCGTTGTGAACCTCCCTGGCAATAAACTCATATGCCTTTGGACGATAGGCGGTGCCCACCACGCAGTTTTTCACGGGAAGCCTTTCCGCAGGAAGGGCATCTACCACAGACAAATGAAGGTCGCCGTACAAAATAATTGCCAGAGTTCTGGGAATGGGAGTGGCGCTCATTACAAGGACATGGGGAGCGCCTCCCTTTTCACCCAACAGCTCCCTTTGCCGCACGCCGAAACGATGCTGCTCATCGGTGATTACCAGCGCCAGCTTTTGATAGCTGACCTTTTCCTGTATAAGGGCGTGGGTTCCGATGACAACGTTGACCTCTCCCTCCCGGATGCTGCGGTAAATTTCTTTTTTCCCCGAGGCGCTTACAGAGCCTGTCAGAAGCGCCGGTTTAAAGGGAAGCCCATAGCGCCTTGCCAAATCGGTAATCTGCTCAAAATGCTGGGCGGCAAGAATCTCCGTAGGCGCCATAAGCGCCCCCTGATAGCCGTTGCTTACGGCAAGCAAAAGCGCCAGAAAGGCAAGGATCGTTTTCCCGGAGCCTACGTCGCCCTGAACCAGACGGTTCATACATTTGCCGCTGCAGAGATCTCTCTCTATTTCCTGCCACACCCTGTTCTGGGCTTCTGTAAGGCGGTACGGAAGCGCCTCCGCAAACCGTTTCGTCCATGCGGTCTCTATCATAGGATAGTCTGTGGCAAGCCCTTCGTTGTACTCTTTCATGCGTCTGACAGAAAGCAGAAACAGGAAAAACTCATCAAACACAAGTCTGTTGCGCGCCTGCAGGAGGTTTTCCCAATCCTTTGGGAAGTGTATCCGGTAAAGCGCCTCCTTTCGCGGCATCAGATCGTAAGACTTCACAATATCTTCCGGAACGTATTCTTCCAGACCATCCCATTCCTCACAGTCACGAAAGGACTGCTCAACAGCCTTCGTCACCGTCCGGTTGGTAAGTCCAGCGGTAAGGGAATAGGCAGGCTGAAGCTGCCCCATTTTTTCCTGATATTCTTCCCAGGTAAAAATTTTAGGCTGATCCATATGCATGCTTCCTTTTTCCAGCCGTATTTTCCCCCGGAAAAGATAAGCGCTTCCCTTGGTCAGCTTATTTTTCAGGTAAGGCGCATTAAAATAGGCGATATGAATCCGGCTTTCACCGTCGCTTCCCACGCCTGTGCCAATGGAAAGATTTCGTACCTTTTTCCATTGAAAGGATGTTGCAAGAAAAAGCTCCAGGGTAACCGTTTCCTCTATGGGAGCCTTGGCGATTTTCACCGGAGGAGCGAAAACCTGATAATCTCTTGGATAATGAAACACCAGGTCTTCTATGGTATAAATGCCGATTCGATGAAATAGCTTTGCCGTTTTTTCACCAATCCCCTTTAGCTTCATAATGTCGTCTGAATATTTCATCTTGCTTTCCTCATAACCATAATATCTGGCTTTATTTTCTACATTCTCCAAAACGGAAAAAGGACGGAATAACCGTCCTTTTTTATAAACATGTTTCCGAATTCCTATTCAGCAGATATAATGTAATAATAAATTGGTTGACCGCCATACTGCAATTCAATGTCGCAGGAAGGAAACGCCTCCTGAATCCTTGCCTTCAGCCCCTGAGCGGCATCCTCCCGGATCTCCTCTCCGTAATAAATACTGATCAGCTCCAGCTCCTCATTCATCATTTCCTGAACCATGCGGAAGGTCACATCGGCAACATCTTCTCCCACCGATAAAATTCCGGAATCGCCGATGCCCATATAGTCGCCCTGTTTGATCTCCTTGTCATCGATCACCGTGTCTCTGACTGCATAGGTTACCTGACCGGTTTTGACATTGCTCATTTCCCCGCTCATGGTTTCGGCATTCTCTTCCGCGGTCAGATCCGGCACATAATTGATAATAGCCGTAATTCCCTGGGGTACTGTCTTGGTGGGAACCACAACGATTTTCTTATCCTTCACCATCATCTGCGCCTGATTTGCCGCAAGGATGATATTTTTATTGTTGGGGAAAATGAAAACTGTATCCGCATTTACCTGCTCGATGGCGTTGAGCATATCTTCCGTGCTGGGGTTCATGGTCTGTCCCCCTTCAATAATATGGTCCACGCCCAGTCCCTTAAAGATTTCATTAATCCCGTCGCCTACCGATACGGCGATAAAGCCCACTTCCTTATGGGGCATAGGCTCCTTAGGGCTTTCCTGCTCAGGGAGCTGTCCTGCCTTAAAAAGCTTTTCCTGATGCTCCAAACGCATATTGTCAATTTTTAAATTAGATAACGCACCATACTTAAGCGCCTTCTGGATGGCAAGTCCAGGGTCGTTGGTATGTACATGTACCTTAACCACATCGTCATCCGCTACCACAACAATGGAATCGCCTATAGACTCCAGATATTCTTTGAAATCCATTTCCGCCTTGATATTGAAGTTTCTGCTGAGCATGATAATAAATTCCGTACAATAACCGAACTTGATCTCCATCTCAGCCTGTGCGTTTACACTTGCTTTTGCCGAAGAGGCGCCTGTGGTTTCACCACCGATGGTAAGATCCAGTTCTTTGCCCATAAACGCGTCATACGCGCCCTTCAACACCTGCATAAGTCCCTGTCCGCCGGAATCCACCACGCCTGCCTGCTTCAATACCGGCAACATCTCCGGCGTCTGCTCCAAAACCTCGTCTGCATACCGAATCACTTCCTCAAAGAAAACGCTTAAATCATCGCAGCCCTCTTTGGCAAGTTCTCTCGCCCTGACGGAAGCACCCTTCGCCACAGTCAGGATCGTACCCTCCTTCGGTTTCATAACCGCTTTATATGCAGTTTCTACCGCTTTTTCAAAGGCGTCTGCAAAAACAGGAATATCCAATTCCTCCTTATCTCTGATGGATTTGGTAAACCCGCGGAACAGCTGGGATAAAATAACGCCGGAATTCCCCCTTGCGCCTCTTAAGGAACCGGAGGAAATTGCCTTGCAAAGAGAAAGCATGTCCGGGTTCTCCATCGCCGCAACATCTCTTGCCGCAGACATAATGGTAAGGGTCATATTCGTACCGGTGTCACCGTCCGGCACGGGAAAAACATTCAAATCATTAATCCATTCCTTTTTGGCTTCCAGGTTTTTCGCTCCGGCTAAGAACATCTTTGCAAGTATCTTAGCGTCGATTGTATTAGTCACGTCAAATCCTCCTCTTAATCAATCACTCTAACACCTTCAACAAAGATGTTTATTTTCTCAATTTCTATTCCGGTAAATTCCTCGACCTTATATTTCACATTGCTGATGAGATTATCGGAAACGGCAAGAATGCTTACGCCGTAAGCCACGATAATATGGAAGTTCAGGGTCAGTTTATTGTTCTTGATGGATACGTTGATTCCCCTGGTCATGCTGTCCATTTTCAGCAATTTCACAAGACCGTCTTTTACATTGATGCCTGCCATTCCCACAACGCCGAAGCATTCCATCGCCACACTGCCTGCGTATTGGGCAATGACTTCATTGTCGATTGCAATACTACCCATATGCGTATTCATGGAAGTTCCCTTAACGGAAGAATTTTTCATAGGCTGCCTCCTTATATTTTGAACATATATTATGTATTATAACCGTAAAATGAAAAAAAAGAAACAATAAATTTATTTTGCAAAAAAATGTTAAATTTCCGCTTGCATTATCCGCTGTTTTCTGCTATCATACAACTGTTGTGTATGTTTAATTATGAATTGTTAGGAGGTGCGACGATGGCTAAATGTGATATTTGTGGTAAAGGCGTTCATTTCGGGAACAACGTAAGCCATTCTCATAGAAGATCTAACAGAATCTGGAAATCAAACATCAAGAATGTTAAGTGTAAAGTAAACGGAGCTTCCAAAAGAATGCACGTTTGTACGAACTGCTTAAAATCCGGAAAAGTTGAACGAGCTTAATAGAAAAGAACTGATCGCGCCGCGGTCAGTTTTTTTATGCATTCTTTCCTATTTCATAGTCTTTTTTCAGTTCCTCATAAATTCTGTTGATGATCAAAACCATCTCATGATCTCCTGCGATATTGTCCGGATGAAACATCTTAATGAGATCCTTATACCGCTTTTTCAAAGCAAGCTGGCTGTTTACGCCCTGAAAAAGCATTTCCCCCAGATCCATGTTTTTTTCCTGTCTTCGATTACTTGCATGAACCGCCCGCTCCGCCTCCAGCTGAAGCTTTTCTCTGTCCAGCTTTTTCCGCTCCAGATCGAGCTGTAAAAAGCCGTTTTTAAGGATGTCCATCTTCTTGTCAAAAAAAGCTTCCTCCTGTTTCAGCCGTTTCCTTTCAACTGCAAAGCGGCATTCAAGTTCAGCCGCCTGGTCTTCAAGCTGCTTCCTCTCCTCCTGCAGCTTGTCCATAGCATGCTTCAACTCGCTCTGTTCCATTTTAAGGCGCACATTTTCTTTAAAAAGCCATAGCTTTAATTCGCTTAACTCTTCATCAGCGCATTCGGAAAGGCGCTCCTTTATCTGTTCCGTATCCATAGGTTCTTCCGCAAAACGCATCCCTTCTCCCTCTCAGTTTAAATAGCAATTATACCCAATAACCAACAGCAGCGCAATGATCAGAAGGGCAATCAAATAATGACGCACAAGAAAAAGCATAAGCAACATTCCTACGGCAATCCAAAATGCAATAAACCCGATCAGCTTTTTCATGCGTATCAACTCACCTATGCCTCTTTCTTTATCATATGCAGCTTAGACGAAATTATTGCTTGTCATCTCCATCCTCAGGGAAAGCAATGTCAACCGCGTCCTCATCGTCTATCATCTCTTCCTTGGGCGCTGTAAATTTATCCACAATATCCGGTATCATATCCAAAACCTTTGTAACCGTATCCTGATTCTTAATATTCACAAGCTTTGTGCTGCCGTTTTTGATTACAAGCACTGCGCTGGGCGTCAGCTTTCCCGAAAAGCCGCCTGCACCGCCGTTTTTCTTGTCTCCTACGCTGGCGCCTGCCCCCACGCCGAAGGTCACGTCCACAAGGGGCAGAATAATCGTATCTCCAATCTTCGTTGCCTCTCCCACAACCGTTTTCGTTGAGAGAACGGTATTCATTCCCTGCATAAGGGATTCGATTACCCCTGTAAAGTTATTCTCTGCCATTTCAGCTGCCTCCCTTTTTCAATAATTTAATCAATCTGCGTAAATCCTTATTAAAATATATCACCCACGCTGTCTTCAATGCCCTGAAAACGGTAATCCTCCCTTTGGCAAAAAGCTCTCCCTCCAAAACTGCCTGTTCAAAATCCGGGAGGATGTCTATATGATTGCCAATCAGCGGATATAAAATACCGTATACGGATAAAATCTGACCTGTTCCGGCAGGATCGCCGGTTCCCACGCGAAGCTGTCCCTCCAGTTTCCGCGGAAGAATGCTTTTCAGCAAGGAGACCGCCTCGCCTCCGCATACATGCCATGCATTGCGAAAGGCATCGCTTTGCAGGATCTTTAAATAATATTGAATGTTTTTTACAATATGTTTTATCTTATCACATATTCTGGCGATTGTGTACTGTATATTTTTCAGAAAATTCCATATCTTACCGAAAAACTCCAAAAGCCTGCTTTTAAAGGCTGCCGCTTCCTCTTCTTCGGGGGCTTTTTCTCCGGAAAATCTTTCGTTTACCGGCTCCGGCGGCGGCTCTTCCCCGGCTTCCCGGGTCTGGGGTCCTTCTTTTACCGGCTCTTCCTTTACCGGTTCTTCCTCTGCCGCCTCTTCCTCCTGTACCTCTTTTACCTTCTTCTTTTCTTTTTTCTTTTCAGAGGCGGCGGATTTTCCTCCCCCATCTGATCTGAAAATGGTAAACCATAAAAACCTGACTCTGAAAAAAGCCTCCTGGGGATAAGAAAACACCCCGTTTACCATATGAAGAAGCCAGAAAACCCTGACCTTGAGTCTCACAAAAGACGTGTCCTCTGTTTTCCGCGAAACCCTTATATCATATCTGACCGGTACAAAAAGCACTATCACAAGCACAAACAATATGATTCCAAGTATAACCAGCAAGATCATACCCAGAATTTTTAGGATTGTCAGCAGTACCCCTATCATAGTATTCTACTCCATGTTTGCATTTTGCTTTGCTTTCTGCTTTAAATATTCTTTCAAATTGCAATTTCCCGTAGCTTCTAATGCCTCTCTGGTGATTTTTATAATGATCTCCACAGCTTCCTCGTAATTTGAAGCGATTCCAACGATCACCGGCGGATGATAACGGTAATACTTTTGCTTCAGGTAGGCGCTGTGATAAATCTCAAGCTGATCCCGGGAGGATGCAATCGTAATCACATAAACCTGGACGCCTGCATGACGCTTTAATTTCCGTTTGACTTTTTGAGGATTGGTAACAGTATCGCCAATATAAAGATATTTATAAAATTTCATAGCTACACTCCGAAATATGCGTCAAAAATCCTTTTTGCAATGGGAACTGCATAATCTCCGCCGGCTCCTGCGCCTTCAATGATAATCGTAACGCAGACCTGAGGATCCTCAACCGGCGCAAAGCCTGTAAACCATGCATGGCTCTCCCCCTTGACGGTTCCGTATTCGGCGGAGCCTGTCTTTCCCGCCGCCGTATAGGAGAGATCCTTAAGCCGGGTGGCGGTTCCCGTTTCTACCACCTGCTCCATCAACCCTTTAAGCACATCCGCCTCCTTCGGTTCCATCAGTTTTCCGTACTCCGTAGGGGAAAACCCCTTCACCGTGTTTCCGTTGCTGCTCTGCACATGATCGATCAGATAGGGCTCGCTTAAAACGCCTCCGTTGGCAATCGCGCAGGTAATCATATTCAGCTGCAAAGGCGTAATGGATGTGGTTCCCTGTCCGATGGAGATTTGCATCATATCCGAATCCGAGGTTTCCTCCGATAAATCAACCCGGCTGATCCCTGAGGGGAACACCACCGGCAGTTCCTGTCCAAAGAGAAGCTGATTCAACGTATGGGAAAAAGCTTTCCGGTCAAGACCAAGCCCGATATTTGCAAAGGAGGTGTTACAGGATTTTGCAAAAGACCTCTCAAATCCCACGCCTCCGTGAACGCTGCCGTGGTAGCACTGTATTCTGTCCTCTCCTCTTTGAATGGAACCGGTGCAATTATAGCTGTAGCTCTGGTAGGTATCGGGATTTTCTTTGATATACTCCAACGCCGTTATGATCTTAAAAGTGGATCCCGGCGGATATAACCCCTGGGTAACCCGGTTCAGTAAAATACTGCTCTCTTTATCCTCTATCAGATCGTCCCAAATATCGGCAATCTCCTCCGGATTAAAATCAGGTTTGGAAACCATAGCAAGAATTTTTCCTGTTGCCGGCTCTGTTACAATAACCGCTCCCTGATAAATGCCCAATGAGTTGGACGCTACCTGCTGGAGATCCACCTTCAGGGTTGTGTACACATCGTCTCCCGGATATTTTTCCCCCTGTACATCCAGCGACGCTTTCTGGGAAAGGGGTGCATTGGAATGAATCAGGTAATAGTTTGCCTGTGCCTCTATTCCCATCCTGCCGTTTGAAGCATAACCTACCACATGGGAAAACAGGTTCTGGTAAGGATATTCCCTTCTTTCCTCTCCCTCTTCCTCCTCCGTAGTCTGGGCAAGAATCTCCCCGTCGGCGGAAAAAATTCTGCCTCTGCGGTTTTGGGCAATCAGGATCTGCTGTCTCCCGTTATAGCTGTTATTGATCAGCTCCTGCTTATGGGTCACGGAATATGCCACGATATACCCTGACATGGACAAAAAGAGCAGCGTAAACACCCACATCACGCCCAAAATTTCTTTATTTTTTTTGACTTTTCCCCGTCTATTCTTCCTCTTCAAATTCTTCTCCTGCCGGATCTGTATCCCGGTAAACTGTTTTTCTTTTTCTCAGGGGTTTTTTCATCTGCTCCCATTCCTCTTCCTGAATGATATGCATTCCCTCTATAATGGCAAACATAACCACCGTGGTAAGCACAGAACTTCCCCCATAGCTGATAAAGGGCAGCGTAACGCCTGTCAGGGGAATAAACTTGGTTCCCCCTCCAACGGTAAGAAACACCTGAAAAATATAGGTAACGCCCAGTCCAAAGGTAACCAGACGATAAAAATTATCCTGAAGGCTTGCCGCAATATGCATAAACATCATAAAGGTGCTGACGCAGACAAGGATCAGGCACACCGCAAACAAAAGCCCCATCTCCTCCGCAATGGCTGAAAAAATGAAATCCGCCTCCACAAAGGGAATCGAGTCCGGCGTCCCCTGGTATAAGCCCAGCCCAAACCATCCTCCGCTGGAAATGCCAAACAAAGACTGGGTGATCTGATAGCCCGCCGAGTCAATCACACTCCAGGGATCCTTCCATGCCTGCACCCTTACCTGCACATGGGAAAAAACCTGATAGGCGATATACGCCGCTGCAGATCCCCCTGCAATTCCCGCAAATAAATAAAAATAATTTCTGGTGGCAATGAAAACCATCAGCACATAGGCTATAAAAAAGATCAGCGCGCTTCCCAGATCCTTGGAAATCACCAGCGCAATCACGTGGGCGGCGGCAACCACCGCAGTGGTAAAAACCTCAAAAAATCCTGAAGCTTCATAGAGGGCGCTTGCCACAAAAAAGACAAAAAGAATCTTTACAAACTCTGAGGGCTGGAAGGTAATGCCCGCAATGGAATAGGACAGCTTACTTCCGTAGGTGGTCTGTCCCAGGATCATAACCACCGAAAGCGCGCCGACCCCTACCATTGCATAAATCCATTTCAGCCTTTTTAAAAACTTAAATTTATGAACGAAAAAAGGGATTACAAGCGCCACCACCAGCGAGCCTGTCACAATAATGAACTGCTTTACCGCCTTGTTCATGTCAAGCCTGGTCAGAATTACAAAGCCAATACTAAGCAACATGCACATATTGTTCATTACCAGACGGTTTGACCTGGGATAAAGCATCTTACAGAGCACCACCGCCGCATACAGTATAATCTGCTGAAAGGCATAAAAAAGCAGGTAGGTAATGTCTCCCGTCTCAAAACAGATTACCAGAAAACAAAAAAAATGAAAAGCAAACATCAAAATATTTTGTCTGGTATAAATGCCATTTCTTCTTTTCTCATTATCGTATCGAAACACTGCAAAGCTCTCATAGGTGTACAGAACCATCAGCGCCGCAATAATATATTTTGAAAACTCGCCGACATAAACCTCCATTTATTCTACTCCTCGTTTATAATGTCCGGTTGTATATTCCTGATAAAAAGGATCCCTGTATTCCTGCATAAGACTGATAAAATAGGAAAGCAGCCGGGAAACCTCTTCCTTCTTTTCGGTGGAAAAATCCAGCCTGAAATTTTCCATTCCCAATTCTTTCCCTGCAAACAGCTTGTGGAGGGAAAGGGGAACGGTGTTGTATATCACATTGTAACAGCACAGACAATCTGTATAAACGGGGAAATTTTTCCCATACCGATCCTTCAGCGCAAGCCATTCCAGCCCCTGGCTGCATGCCCCCAAAGTTTTTTTGATACAATTTGCCGTCACCATCATGGGAAGTCTGCCGTAAACAATTGCCGACGCCTGGATTTTCCGATCCGGACAGGCGGCAAAAAGCGCTTTCCATTCGTGTTGATTACATTCCAGGGGAAGGAAAAATTCCTGCGCCCGCCCTTCCCAAAAGTGCAGGGATTCTCTGTTCCAAATATACAGATTGGCATCCAGCACAAGCTGATGAGTATCCGCCTGCCCGGCAAAAAAGTGAAAGCTTTCCAGGTTTTTCACCAGTATTCCTTCCACAATGCCCTCTCTGAGCGCCATCGCCATTTTTTGAAGCCGTTTTTCATCTTTGGCTCTCACTACAAAGGGGGACGCCAGATACAGGGCGGTTCCTTTTTCCTTAAGCCCGGCGGCAAGAGATTTCAGTCTTTCAAATGCAGCGTCTTCCAGAAAAGAATGATCCAGATAAATACGCCCCGGCGAAAAGGAAAGAACCCCTTCCAGCTGTTCCCAGGTCTGCACCTGTACATGGAGCCTCTTCCTTGATTTTGGAAGGAAATTTTCCCGGGGAAGCCGTGTATTTCTTTGCCCCTCCTGGCTGTGACGTGAACTTCTATTCGGATAATCCAGATGATGATCACGGATTACAGCCTCCTCCAACGCCGCAACCGCTTTTCTGCGCAGTTCGTTTAAAGCGCTGACAGGGAGAAAAACCGGTTCCTCTGTATGCACTTTTACACGCTTTATTTTAACAGGGCTGTTTCCTGTTTTCTGAACCTGCTCTATTATTTTTTCTTCTTTTAAAGGCTGACGCAATGCTTTCTGCACCGCTTCGCCCTCCGCCGAGATCAGGATTTTCCCTGTCTTCAGGGAAAGAAGCGCCTTCTTGTCCGGAATCAGACTGATCTCAGCTTCCGCCTCCAGAAAAGGCTCCTCTGTTAAGTACCTGCGCCGGATATTGTCAAGAATACTTTCAGGCGTTTCGGTATAAGCAGGCGATTGTATGCTGATCATTTCTCTTCCGTTATGCCTTTTATAATAACCATCACCAATTTCGCTTCTGATATACAGTTTCTTTAAAAGATCCCTGTCTTCCTTTGAAACCTGATAATTCTCCGGGTCTTTTTCATATAAATCTATATATTTCCGATAAATTGCCGTCACCCCAGCCGTATAAGCGGGCTTTTTCATCCTGCCTTCTATCTTAAAGGAATCGATCCCCGCTTCCAGAAGCTGAGGAAGCAGTTCTATGGTGCACATGTCCCGCATGCTTAAAGGATAGTTTCCTTCCTTACAGGACATTCCCTCGTAGGGAAGACGGCAGGGCTGTGCGCATCTGCCGCGGTTACCGCTTCTTCCTCCCAGCATGCTGCTCAGCAGACACTGCCCTGAATAACAATAACACATCGCCCCATGGACAAAAATCTCGATTTCCAATCCTGTTTTCTTTTTGATTTTTCGGATTTCTTCAAGGGATAATTCCCTTGCCGGTACAATTCTGGTAACCCCCTCTTCTTTTACCAGTTCCGCTCCCCCGCTTCCGGTCAGGGTCATCTGAGTGCTTGCATGCAGGGCAAGCTGGGGAAAATGATTTTTTATATATCGCAGGACGCCCAGATCCTGTACGATAACGCCATCCAGCCCGCTCTCGTAAAGGGGCTGTAAAAAAGGGTATAAATTGTCCAGTTCCCCTTCCTTCACCAACGTGTTTACCGTAAGATAAACCCGTTTTCCGAATATATGGGCGAAGCGGATGCCTGCCTCAAGCTCTTCCTGGGTAAAGTTTTGGGCATAGGCTCTGGCGCCAAACGCCGCGCCTCCCAGATATACAGCATCTGCGCCTGCTTTTACTGCTCCCTTTAATGCCTCAAAATTTCCGGCAGGTGACAACAATTCTACTTTTTTCATAGTTTTCCTTTTCGTAACGAACGCCGCCGCACTCCGTGCGCCAGCTTATTGCAACAAACACTGTCACGCTCCGCGCGCCAGCTTATTGTAATAAAAAGCTGTCTTTTTCAGACAGCTTTTTATTAACATAAGGATGCTTAGCATCCGTTGTTTAACATAAGGATGCTTAGCATCCGTTGTTTTTCATGGGAAATAAGTTTATTTTTATCCTTTGGTTTTAAGTTCCGTTTCCAATTTAACTATTTTTTTGGCGTTTTCATTGATTTCATTTTGCAATGACTTGATATTTTTCTCTGTGTTTTCCAGTTTGATCTGGGAAGCAATCAGCTCGTGCTTCAAATTGTACAATTCCTTTTCCTTGGTCTGGATCTCCTCTTCCAATAAACTGATCTGCTTTTTTGCCTTAAAATAATCATCCGCTATGTTCAGCTGAAGCAAAACATTCTGCGTATCCAGAGGCTGTCTTTTGAAGGATTCCACTTTGCCGTACTCAGCCGTTTTGTTGTTGATATAGGAGGCAACCTTTTGTAAATACTCTTCACTTTCATATCCGCTCAGTGTAAACACTTTACCACCGATGATTACTTCCGTATCTGTTTTCGCTGACATCAGACTCACCCCTCTATACACAAAATATATAGCTTATCGAACGTAACTTATACAACATCTATTATAAGCAGATTATTCCGGAATTTCAAGTCCTAAATGCTGGTAGGTCAAATCTGTTGCCACCCTGCCCCTGGGGGTCCGGTTGATAAAACCGTTTTTTAAAAGATAAGGTTCATATACATCCTCAATGGTTCCGGAATCCTCTCCGATTGCGGCGGCAAGGGTATCCAGCCCTACAGGTCCTCCGCCAAACTTCTGTATCATGGTGAGCAAAATATTTCTGTCAATGTGATCCAGCCCCAGCTTGTCTACGTCCATCAGATCCAGCGCCGTTACCGCAACCTCCTCGGTAATGACGCCGTCATGCTTGACCTGGGCATAATCCCGCACTCTTTTCAAGATTCTGTTGGCAAGACGGGGGGTTCCCCTGCTTCGTCTCGCCATCTCCATGGCGCCTGCCGGATCCACAGGCGCCTCCAGGATCCTGGCGGAGTGCATAATGATGGTTTGCAGTTCTTCTACGGAATAAAATTCCAGCCGGTGGATAATACCAAACCGGTCCCGAAGAGGCGCCGTCAAAAGTCCGGCACGTGTGGTAGCGCCTACCAGGGTAAAATGGGGCAGATCCAGGCGGATAGATCTTGCCGTAGGTCCCTTTCCAATCATAATGTCAATGGCAAAGTCCTCCATCGCCGGGTACAACACCTCTTCCACCTGGCGGTTCAGCCTGTGAATCTCATCCACAAAAAGCAGATCGCCTTCCTGGAGATTGTTTAAAATTGCCGCCATTTCTCCCGGTTTTTCGATTGCGGGTCCGCTGGTTACCTTCATATTCACGCCCATTTCGTTTGCAATAATTCCGGCAAGGGTGGTTTTTCCCAGTCCCGGCGGTCCGTAAAAGAGTACGTGATCCAGGGCATCCTTTCTTAGCTTTGCCGCCTCTATGTAAATCGTTAAGCTTTCCTTGATTTTTGATTGACCAATATAGTCATTAAGTTTTTGGGGACGCAGGGAACCTTCAATCCGTATATCTTCTTCCTGCAAATTGGTCTCTATCATTCTTTTTGCCATACTTTATGCTCCGTTAGTTCCTTTTAAAACATATTCTTAAGGGCAAGCTTCAGGATGGTCTCCACATCCATATTCTCCTCTATCTGAACGCCCCTTACCGCATGGAGCGCATCCGCCGCGGAATAGCCCAATGCCGTAAGCGCCTCCACAGCTTCGTTTTCCGCATGATGATAAGTACCTGCCGCATTTCTTCCCGGCTGCTGCATTTCTCTGTGAATCAGCGTGTCTTCAAGTGAAATCTTGTCCTTCAGATCGAGTATGACCCTTTCTGCAGTTTTCTTACCAATTCCCGGCGCCCTGGAGATTGCCCCTGCATCGCCGGAGATTACCGCAAACCGTAGATCGTCCGCGCTCATAACGGAAAGAATCCCCAAACCGCCCTTTGGACCGATGCCGTTTACTGTAATCAGCTTTTTAAAAATTTCCAGGTCGTCTCTTGTAAGAAAACCGTATAAACAGAACTGATCCTCCCTGACGCAGGTATAGGTATACAGCTTCACCTCTTCTCCAAAGCCCGGAAGCAGAGCCGCCGTTCCAGGGGAGATCTTTACGTTTATGCCCATTCCTCCTACATCCACCACCACATTTTCTTCTGTAAGATCCTCGATATTTCCTCTCACAAACCCTATCATTTTATAAGTTTCCTTTCGAGATTATAGTTTGAAGATATGGCAAAACCAGCGATGATACCATACCGATTACAATTCCCGTTCCAAGACCCGCAACCATAAGAATGGGCATATAATACACTACCCCATAGGTTTCTATCACAAGCCCTGCAACAAAAAGCTGTCCCAGATTGTGAAAAACGCCTCCCGCACCGCTCACTACCGGCACATGAAACCAGCCGGTTCTTTTCAGCCCAATCATCACAAGGGCGCTTAAGAATGCGCCGGCTGCCGAATAAATGATCATGGAAAGACTGCCAAACATAAAACCGCTGAGCAACGCTTTTACCACCGATAAGAACATCGCCTCTCTCCAGCCGAAAAGGTACAGACAAAGCACCACTGCAAGATTGGCAAGTCCCAGCTTAATTCCCGGTATGCCTGTTTGGAAGGGAATCAGCGTCTCAATATAGGAAAGGATCAGTGCAAATGCCAATAAAAGTCCCAAATAAGCCGTTCTGCTTTTCATCCTCAGTAGGTGACCGCATCCAAGTCACTTTCCTCCTTTGACTCAATTTGAATTACCAATCTGTGGGGCAGACAGATAATACTCTCTCCCTTTCTGCTGATGGCTCTCTGACTGACGCACAGCCTGTCAGGACAGTCCGCATCTGAAACCAGTGCCTTACCGCCGCTGATCAAGAGCAGATTATAATGTTCCTCGCCGTAAGGGATTGAAACCGTCCGATCCTCTGTCAGGGGATATACGCCCAACGTTCTTCCATCCTGAAGCACGCTCACCATAGCAGGCATATCTTTATTCAACAAAACAGGAATCAGCCACAGTCCAAATGCTGCAAGGAGAATTCCTAATAATAACAGAATATCTTTTTGTATTTTTTTCATAAAAATATTTTAGCACATACGAACATACGTTTCAAGTTCTTTTGATCCCGCTGGACAATTCCAGACGCCTATGATACCATTTTTACAAGGAAACTGACAACTTGCTGTTTGAAAGGAGCATATCAATGAAAATCATTTTTGTCCGTCACGGCGAACCGGATTATGTAAATGACACATTAACGGAAAAAGGCTGGCGTGAGGCGGAGCTTTTGGCTGAGCGTATCAGCAAATGGGACGTAACCGACTTTTACTGCTCGCCTTTGGGACGCGCCAGGGATACTGCCTCCTGTACTTTAAAGAAAATGAACCGCACCGCTGTTACTTTGGACTGGATGCGGGAATTTTCATACCCTATTGACGACCCCGTTACAGGACGCCACGGTGTTCCCTGGGACTTTGTACCTTCCTTCTGGAGCGGGGATCCTCTTATGCGGGATCAGGAGCGCTGGGTGGAGTCGGATGTGATGAAGGGAAACCCCAAAATCGCCCTGGAGTACCCAAGAGTATGTAAGGAGCTTGATGCCCTTCTCTCCGCTTACGGCTATGTGAGAGAAAAACGTTTTTACCGCATGCCCGAAGCGAAAGAAAGATTTATTGACGGAACCAATTCCCCCGGCAACCCGGATCAGCCTTTGGAGGATGAGAAACATTCTGAACCGGTGGTTGTTATATTTTGTCATCTGGGCATTACCTGTGTAGCGCTCTCTCATCTGCTGAACATACCTTTCCAGGCTCTGGTGCACGGCTTTTTTCTGCCTACTACCTCTATCACTGTTTTATCCAGCGAAGAACGCTGGAGCAATGAGGCTTATTTCAGGGTGCAGGCTATGGGCGACACCCATCACCTTCTTGCAGGGCAGGAACCGCTGTCTCCGGCAGGATCTTTCTGTAAAGTTTTTCAAGGATAAAAGCAGCGGGTGCCCTTTACACAGGACACCCGCTGTCATTCGTCTATGAAAACCGTCTTATTCAGCAGCTTCTTCATTTTCATCGGAAGATGCATTCTCATCCTGAGACGCTGCATCAGTCTCCTCTGTTCCCTCTTCCTCCGCCGTTTCCTGGGGAATGGTCAAGTATTTCAGTTCGCCCTTAATATCCGTCACCTGATACCCCTCCACAAGGGTTGCCACATAAGCGGAAACTTTTTCGCTGGACAGCGTATCGGAAATTCTCGCATCATCAGCCTCATCATAATAACGGTTTACAAACTCAACCACATAATACTGATGGCTGGCATCGTCCCTTAAAACGGTAAGATCGCCTTCCGACCGTGTCTCATCATAAAGCCAATCCCCCATAACTGTAGTAATACTGGAAGAATATCTGCCCTCGCTGAGGCTGTGCTCAGTTTCAGGATCCTCATAATCTGCTTTAAGCTCTTCAGAAGCGTTTTCTACGCACAGGGTGTCAAAATCACCGCCGCTCTGGAGCGCTTCCAGCATGGTCTGGGCTTTTACTTCCAGCTCGTCCATCGCCGCGCTGGTTTCTTCCTCTCCGGCATCCTCTCCAAGCTCTGCAGTGAAGGTAAAGCTTCTGTAATCTACCTTATCATAAGTTCTCTTATTCTCTTCATAATATGTTTTAATATCTTCTTCGGAGGGGGCGTTGCTCTCTAACAATTCATCATAATAAGCGCTTGCAAGCATCCCCTCTTTTACAAAAGGCTCCACATTCTTAGCCGTAGCGTAAGCGCCAAAGTTTTCTTTGTAATAATTGCCAACACTGACATTTTCCGACTCGGCGGCAGACTGAAAGCTTGTTGCAAAGCTCTCATAATCGGCAGCCGTATCATAGGTAAATCCCGCCTTCGCCGCATCGTCCACCAATGCCTTAGTCTGCTTGATCTGTTCCACCGTCATTTCATCGAACATATCCTTCCATGTCAAATCCTCGGTGTACTGCTGATCTGCAAAGTCCCTGGACGTATCCAATCCCATATAAGGCAGCAGAGACGACATGCTGTTTAAGTAATTTGCAACAGTGGTCTCATAAAAATAATCATACTCAAGCTGTGTCAATTCATGATCGCCGATCTTGACGTAAGCGCCGTTTAAGGCGGCGTTTTTTCTGATAAAAGACGCCGCAATGGAAATCACAATCACCGCCACAATCCCAATGCCGATGGCTGCCGCCGTCATCCGGGCTATTTTTTCCTGACGCGCGTCCTTTTGCTTCTGCTGTTTTCTTGCCTCCATTTTGCGGTCATATTTGGTCTGAACTTTATTCTGTTCTTTCTGAACTTTATCCTCCGTTTTTACTTCAGGCGTGTTTTTCTTAGCCATTTGTAAAGCTCCTCCTCATTTTCAATCATTTATCACAAAGCAATCCTATCAGAAAAATGTGTCCATCCTGTGAATATTCCTGTACTTTTCGTATTGATCCGGCTATTTTTGATTGATATAATTCACCAATCCCTCCGCTGCAATAATTTTTTGCATAAACTCAGGAAAAGCCTGCCCTTTAAACTCTGTACCTCTGGTAAGATTTTTTATGATGCCGGAATCAAAATCAACCTCAACCTCATCTCCCGCCTCAATGCCTTTAGAAGCCTCCGGACACTCCACAATGGGAAGCCCTATGTTAATTGCGTTTCTGTAAAAGATTCTTGCAAAGGTCTCCGCAATCACACAGCTTACCCCTGCCGCCTTAATGGCAATAGGCGCATGCTCCCTGGAAGAACCGCAGCCGAAATTCTTATCTGCAACGATAATATCTCCCTTTTTTACCTTTTTTATAAAATCCTTATCGATATCCTCCATGCAGTGCTCCGCAAGCTCAGCGGGATCCGAAGAATTTAAATATCTTGCCGGAATAATCACATCCGTATCTACGTTATCACCATATTTAAAAACGATTCCTTTTGCTGCTTTCATGCTTTATCCCCTTTCTCAACTCTCAATTTATAACTGACAGGGACAGGAAATCTTCCCTGTGACGGCACTTGCAGCCGCAATTGCCGGACTTGCAAGAAAAATTTCAGAATTCACATGTCCCATACGTCCTACAAAGTTCCGGTTGGTAGTGGAAACGCACTTTTCACCCTCCGCTAAAATTCCCATGTAGCCCCCAAGGCATGGACCGCAGGTGGGTGTGCTTACAATGGCACCTGCTTCAATAAATATTTTCAGAAGCCCTTCCTCCATCGCCTGCATATAAATCGCCTGGGTTGCCGGAATCACGATACAGCGCATTCCCTTTGCAACATGTCTTCCCTTCAAAACCTCTGCGGCAACGCGCATATCGTCAATCCGTCCGTTGGTGCAGGAACCGATCACCACCTGATCGATCTTAATATCCTCTGTGATCTCATCGATGGTTTTGGTATTCTCAGGCAAATGTGGAAAAGCGATGGTGGGACGAAGGGCGCTTAAATCAATGGTGTACTCTTCCTCGTAAACGGCATCCTCATCCGCCTCATAAACCTTATAAGGCTTTGTGGAATGCTCCTCCATATAAGCTCTGGCAAGATCGTCCACCGGGAAAATGCCGTTTTTCCCTCCCGCCTCGATCGCCATATTGGCAATGGTAAAGCGGTCATCCATAGACAGATTGGCAATGCCCTCTCCCGTAAACTCCATGGATTTATAAAGGGCACCGTCCACGCCGATC
>DKYT01000064.1:113912-127157 GCA_002492465.1 Lachnospiraceae bacterium UBA7093
AAGGGCACCGTCCACGCCGATCATTCCGATGATATGCAGGATCACATCCTTGCCGCTTACCCATTTGGAGGGTTTTCCCGTCAGGTTAAACTTAATTGCGGCAGGTACCTTAAACCACGCCTTTCCGGTAGCCATTCCCGCCGCCATGTCGGTGCTTCCCACGCCTGTTGAAAATGCGCCCAATGCGCCGTAGGTGCAGGTATGGGAGTCGGCGCCAATGATCACATCCCCGGCAACCGTTAAGCCTTTTTCCGGAAGAAGGGCATGTTCGATTCCCATCTCGCCTACCTCAAAATAATTGGTAATCTCATTGCGGTACGCAAACTCTCTTACGCACTTGCAGTGCTCCGCCGATTTAATATCCTTATTGGGTACAAAATGATCCGGCACAAGGGCAATCTTATCTTTGTCAAAGACGCCCTTTACCTTCATTTTTTCCATTTCCTTAATCGCCACCGGGCTGGTGATATCGTTGCCCAACACCAGATCCAGATCCGCCTCTATGAGCTGCCCGGCTTCCACATGGTCAAGCCCTGCGTGCGCCGCCAATATTTTCTGGGTCATTGTCATTCCCATAAACTTTACCTCCTACATCATATTTGAAGCTTTTATTCAATTTTTATCAACCATGATAAATTCTACCACATAAATACACATTTGAAAAATAGTTTATATTCATGATTATTATAACTTGTAGTTATGGTATAATGATGTTACAATTACTTTATCAAGGAGGCGGTTATGGAACAAAACCTTAATTTATATCAGATTTTTTATGAAGTAGCTGTATGCAGAAACTTCTCCGTGGCAGCAAAAAAGCTGTATATCAGTCAGCCCGCAGTGAGTAAAGCGATTCTAAGGCTGGAAGAAGATTTAAACACCACCTTATTTCACCGCTCCTCCCGGGGCGTTGCTTTAACTCCGGAAGGCGAACTTTTATATAAACATGTGGAGCAGGCTCTTTCTTCCCTGAAATCCGGCGAAGAACAGCTTCGCGCTTCCGCTTCGATAAAAATCAGTAAACTTTCCATTGGCGTCAGCACTACTCTCTGCAAGTATGTACTGCTTCCCCTGCTACAGACTTTTATTACCGAAAATCCCAATATCAAAATTACAATTTCCTGTCAGTCTACATTTGACACCATTTTATCTCTACAAAACGGTTCTATCGATATTGGTCTGGTTGGGCTTCCTTCTAAGCCTAATCTGACACAGCAACATAACATTACTTACCTGCCTTTAAAGACCATTGAAGATATTTTTGTTGCCACCGACTCCTATCTTATGCCTTTTATGAATAAATATAACGGAGAATTATATGAAAAAGAAGATTTTTTCAGAGAGGCTTCTTTTATTATGCTGGACAAGGAAAATATCTCGCGTAAACATGCCGACAACTTCCTTTTCAGGCATCAGATCGAACTTCACAATATGATTGAAGTAAACAACATGGATTTATCTATAGAATTTGCAAAGGCAGGACTCGGCATTGCCTGCGTGATTAGTGATTTCGTAAAAGAAGATATCAAAAAAGGAACTCTGCGGGAATTAAAATTGGGTCACAGAGTTCCACGTCGTCAGATTGGGTTTGCTTATCCGTCATCTAAGGCTCCTGTTTCAGACGCTTTAAATACTTTGATACAATATTATCAATTTTCCGTATCATCATGACAAAGATGGACGTATTTCATAAAAAGAAGGATCATATAAAAATTATTCTATCTTTCTTCCACACTCAAGACACATAAACTGCCCTGCGGGCACCTTTGCCCCACAAATACATTCTTTCATTGGTAGTTGATTGGATTTTTCCTTTGTGTTTAAAATATCCTCCATGCTTCTTCCGCAAGAATTACAAAATTTTGCATCTTTTTTCAATTCAGTGCCACAGGTACATATAACGGTATCTCTTAGAACCATTTCTCCACAATTAGGACAAAATCTATCCTGAGGCTTTAACTTATAGCCACAGGAACAAACATTTTTACCCATATTCTTAGCTTCTTTTTCTTTAATTTCTTTTTCCAACTCATCTATACTCTGATTAATTTTATCCATATTATCCAGATAATTTTTAATCTGTGGCACATCTATTTTATTTTCCTTTGATAAATCATAAACTTCCATTCCAATAAAACCATATACTTTGATTTTTGCATTCATCAGTTCTTCCAGTTCTTTTTTCAGAGTTTTCAAATTCACATCAATTTGGGATGTGCTTTTAGGTGAAATATGTATGCTATCCGGCATCTTTACTTTTTTCATCAGTCCCTTAATATTATCCATTTCACGTTTTCCCCCTATTCATATCTTAGCGCATTCCATTTTTCTTTTAGCGCTGTGAATTGATTGATTTCTTTATTTTCCGTACCGGCAGAATCATAATCTGTTCCTGTGAAAAGTTGATTCAAAATTGCAAGATATTGACGTTCATATTCCTCTGCCGAATTTTGTATTACCTCTTCCAATTTAGGCATTAACGTATTACTCTGTTCAAATTGAATCAGCTCTGTTTTCAGGTAATCCCCAGATTTTTTGCAAATTTGATGATTGCACCATCGCTTTAATATTTTAATATAAGCTGCATATATGACGATAATTAATAAAATCAAGAATATCAGAACTGATCCTAAACTGATAACAAGTGCTATCAGGAAAGTAAAAATAGCAGAAAAAAAACTCCCCAGTGCTTTTAAAGATACTGATTCAATTGCTTTTTCACCTATTTTTTTACCTGCATCATCTATAAAATCTTTTACTCCCGAATCATCCTCATTTCCCGTTTCCGCACTTTCTATTGTTTGATGACTCTGTTCCTGTGAAGTAACTGCCTTAAACGAGAAAAGAATCACTAAAACTAAAAAAGGAACCCAGCTCAGCAATTTTCTTTTCCTATTTAATTTTTTTACAATATCTTTTATCGTATCTTTGGTTTTTTGACCAAAAGATACAATATCACCGCCGCCGACTTCTGATGACTCTGCTTCACTATTTATTTTCTTTTCGATACCATCTTTTTTTCCTTCAAATTCATAATAAAATTTCTCATTTCCTATGCCCCTTGTAAATCCGCCAATGCTTTGAAACATACTTCTCATATGCTCCAGCATATGATTATAATTGCTGCTGATATCACTAAGCATCTCCTGAATCATTTGAAAGACATTTTTTTCATACTCTCTTTTCGTTTGCTGAAAAAACTCCAAATATAAATCTTCGTTTTTCAGTTCGTCTAAATGTGCCTTTGTATGAGAAATTTCCTGCATATCTTCGTATGCTTTCTTTATAATGACGTTTTTTCGTTCTGCTATCATATCTATTGATGTTATATTTTCAGTATGACATCTGTCTGCCATCTTTGTAACCTGTGCTTTAATTTGTTGTACAGACACTTCATTTTTATTATTATCTGTCTGTACGGAAGTTAATCCTGTTTTGGTTTCAATACTTTTAAACAGATTTTCTACTTCCAGGTCAATTTCATTCCAATTTGAATTTTCTGTTATTCTCTTTTTGCATTCGGAAATACTATCAATCATTCTTGTAGGCAGCTTTTGTTCTTTTGCATATTGTTCTAATTCATTCAGGCATTCAATTGCTTTTATCTGTTTCTCGTTCATCATTTAATCCTTTCTGTCATTTCAATGGCATTGATTTGTTTTAATAATCTGTCTGCTTCAATTAATTTTTGTTCCAGGAGAGGAATCTTTTTTTCATCGATATTGACTGACATTCGAAAATCGGAAAAGCATCCATCTGCGGAAGCAAGTTCTTTTTCAAATATTTCCGTTATCTGCACTGAAATCTGTTCAATCATTTTTCCTCTGGTATTGTTGACTTCAGTTTTAAACTGTTCAATGCACTTTTGAGTTGCTTCCTCCATTTTTTCTGCCGCTTTTGGATCATAAATTGTTTTTGTAATAGAATTAATAAGCGCTGCGCCAACGATTACGCCAATGCCTACAAGTCCAATTCCAGCAAGGATGCCTACAGCCACTCCCCATCCTCCGCCAATAGACATACCAAGAGCAACAGCACCTGCTCCTCCTGCAGTTCCTAAAGTGCCGCCTCCCCCTAATGTTGAAAGCACCTTCCGATTTCTGATGCTTGCATCATATTTTTTCCGCTCCTTCCAAATCTGCATGAACAAGGTTTCTGATGCATCGCTTAATGTTCTGTATAATTCACCAGTTGCAACAATTGTTTCTTTCGTTTCCGCCACCATCGTTTGGCGGCTCTTTGACAGAGAACCATAAAACCGGTCATTTAGCTCCAATATATTTTCTCTGGTATTAAAATATCCAACAGCCTCCTGAAAAACAATTTCCAAATCATGCATACATCCTTTGATTGCTTCTATTGTCTTACGGTTCACCGAATCATTCATCATGGTTTTATAATTATCATTGACCATGTTCAAATAATCTTGAAAATCTTCTTTCTTTCTAAATCTCTCTTTAATCTTGTAAGGGTCGAGTTTTGAAATAATTTCCTTTTCATAATCATCAATGTCCTTATTAATTTCTATGGTTAATTTTCCAATCAAGTTTGCTATTACTTTTTTATGATTTGCAACATAATCATCCATAGAATAATTGATTTTCTGCAAAATTTCAGCATCTGATACATATTGTTTTTTTCGCAATGAAAAGGATTCCTGCAGTTGAACCAGCAGTCCTCTTGCTTCTGCCACATTCTGCATCTGTTTGTTTAACATTGGATTTGAACCAATCAGATGCTTTCTGATATGAAGCCTGACCTCTTCTAATGTTACAGTCCCCTCAATTGATTCATCTCTTGTAATACTTACAGGGAAGATTGGCGCCTGAATATCACTTTCTCTCATATAGCATTTTACTTTTTCAATGTTTTTTCCCAGTTCTTCTAAAGAGAGTAAATCGCATTTTGTAAGGAAAAACAACATTCTTTTTGAAGGAAAGCTTTCAATAACATCCCATAATCTGGAACTGGTCACATGATCTGCATCCAAAACAACAAATACGGCATCACACTTTTCTGCCGAGTTTTTTATTTTCATAAGAGCTGTTTCATTGACACAATTCAATCCTTTTGTGTCAATAATGGATAAACCTTTCATGTTTTCAGAGGTAACAAATTTTTTTTGAAAGCCATCAATTAATGGCGTCGTAAATTCCTGCTCACCCCATTGATACTCACAAATTTCTCCTATCATATCTCCTGTTATCTCAAAAATATCCTGAAATAAAGTCCGAAGAAGGCTTGTTTTACCCGTTTTCTCATCCCCCAGTATCATATAGGAAGTAGTATTTGTCATGCCTTGAAGTGCTTGCTTTATTTTATCCTTTTCAGTCGTATCGTCACTGTCCTGCAATAAAATTGACATTCCTTCAAAAAGATTTGATAAAACGGTCTGTTCTTCTCTCTCACATAAAATATTTGGTTCCATTTTACCCATCCTCTCTTTTGTAAAATATTTTTCGTAAGTATATCACTTAATAAATATAACCTTATTAGTTTATTTTTGCAACACCTTTTAAGTTATTTTTATAGTCTATCCCTTCATATATACTAATAATAGGCATTATTGCAATATAGGAGTTAATTCATGAATGATTACAAAAAAGCAATGGGCGAACGCTTACGAATACAAAGAAAAATGCACCACTTAACTCAGGAGCAACTGGCAGAAAAACTTGATATTTCCATCAAACATTACAGTGAAGCAGAACGTGGTATTATAGGTCTTTCTGTAGATAACCTGATAAAAGTAAGTGAAATACTTGGAATCAGTCTTGATTATCTTTTAAAGGGAATTACAATTGACTATCCTGTTCCGATCAGGATGATTGAAATTTATTCAGCCTGTCCGGATACGAAAAAAGAAAATTTTCTTGAAATACTTGAATTAGAAGCCAAATTATTTTCTTAAATAAAAAGTCGGCATGATTTATAACATTCCACCATGAAACGATAAAATCCCTGCGAACTTGGATTCGCAGGGATTCCTTTTTATATGTATGATTAGTTGTTGATCAGCTTATCGTTTTCATTGTTCCAGCTGTACAGCTTACGGATTTCCTTACCAACCTGCTCTGCCGGATGCTCTGCAGCAAGCTTTCTCATTGCCTTAAAATGAGCCTGTCCGCCTGCAGGCGACATATCAAGCAGAAATTCCTTTGCAAAGGAACCATCCTGAATATCTTTTAAGATCTTCTTCATAGTCTTTTTGGTTTCCTCGGTAATGATCTTAGGACCTGTTACATAATCACCATATTCAGCTGTATTGGAGATTGAATATCTCATTCCTTCGAAACCTGACTGATAGATCAGATCTACGATCAGCTTCATTTCATGAATACATTCAAAGTATGCATTTCTGGGATCATATCCAGCCTCGGTAAGTGTTTCAAAGCCTGCCTGCATCAATGCGCACACGCCGCCGCAGAGAACTGCCTGTTCGCCGAAAAGGTCTGTTTCCGTTTCTGTTCTGAAGGTTGTCTCAAGCACACCTGCTCTTGCGCCGCCGATGGCAAGGGCATAGGCAAGCGCCTTATCCAAAGCCTTTCCAGTGGCATCCTGATGCACTGCAACCAGACAGGGAACGCCTTTGCCTGCCTGATACTCGCTTCTTACTGTATGACCAGGTCCCTTGGGAGCGATCATAGTAACATCAACGTTCTTAGGCGGTACGATCTGGTTAAAATGGATGTTAAAGCCATGGGCAAACATCAGCATATTGCCCTCTTCCAGATTGGGTTCAATGTCTTTCTTATACATAGCAGCCTGAAGTTCATCGTTGATCAGAATCATAATGATATCCGCTCTTTTAGCAGCTTCTGCCGCTGTGTATACTTCAAATCCCTGCGCCTCCGCTTTTGCCCAGGATTTTGATCCTTCATACAGTCCAATGATCACATGACAGCCCGATTCCTTTGCGTTTAACGCATGTGCATGTCCCTGGCTTCCGTAACCGATCACTGCAATGGTCTTGCCTTCCAGCAAAGAAAGATTGCAATCCTCCTGATAATAAATATTTGCCATTTTTTCTCCTTTCCCACGAGGCTCTGCCCCGAGCGGGTTTTACCCTTATTATGAATTGAATTTATACCCACTGCTTCTTACAGATAAGTAACATTTTCTGTTCCTCTGCCAAGTCCCGCTATGCCGGTCCTGGCAAGCTCTAAAATCTCATACCCCTCCAGAAGGTTGATAAATGCGTCTATTTTTTCCTGGTTGCCGGTCAACTCTACAATCAGGCTGTTGGACGCCACATCGATGATCTTCGCCCTGAAAATATCCGCTATGGCAATCACACCCTGTCTCTGCTCCCGGTTGGTTTTCACTTTGATCAACGCCAGCTCTCGGTATACGCTGTTATCCGGCGCCAGTTCCTTGACGTCTCTTACGTCCACCAGCTTTGCCACCTGTTTTTCGATCTGATCCAAAATCTCATCGTCGCCGGAAGCCACTATGGTAATTCTGGTAAAACGGGAATCGGCTGTCACGCCTGCCGTAATACTTTCAATGTTATAGCCTCTTCTTGAAAAGAGCCCTGAAATCCGGCTTAAGACGCCAGAAGTATTGTCCACTATAAGTTGAAATACTTTCTTACGCAACTTTTCATCCTCCTTAACGTTTGGAAATAATTTTATCAACATAGCAGTCAAAAGTCAACTTACATAATTAATTCTATGATTGATTTTTTTTAATCTGTTTCCTTACATTTCTGAAGGGCAAGGGTTCCGGTGCGTGCCACCTCCACAATGCTCACCGACTGAAACATGCTGATCAAAAGCTGGATACGCTCGGGAATGTCGCACATTTGGATGAGCATCAGATTTTTAGACATGTCCACGATCTGGGCATTCATGATCTCGCAGATCTCCATAATATCCCTGCGGTTGCTCTTATTATATTTCACCTTCATCAAAAGCAGTTCCCTGCTGATACTGCTCACCTCGTCAAAGGTCTTTACCTTAATCACATCCAGCTTCTTGTTCAACTGCTTTTCAATCTGTTCTATGGTGCGTTTATCCCCGCTGCTCACAATGGTCATACAGGATACCGCCGAATCGTCCGTTTCTCCCACTGCCAGGGAATCAATATTAAAACACCGTCTGGAGAAAAGCCCCGCTACCTTGCACAGTACGCCGGAACGGTTTTCCACTAACACAGAATATATTTTTTTCATAGCGTCCCCTCCTTATTTCACCAGATCCATAGGATCAATGATACATTCCAGCAAAACCGCTTCATCTTTTTCCAGAAATTCATCTAAAACCTGATCCGCCTGATCCATTTTCTCAAGGCGGAGAAACTTCATATCATAAGCGGAAGAAAGCTTTTCAAGATCAGGGCTTCCCGACAAATCCACCACTGAATAATGATCCTTATAGGTATAGTGCTGGTACTCTCTTACCATTCCCAGATAATTGTTTTTCAGTACAATAATCTTCACCGGAACATGGTGCTGGCGCATGGTGGCAAGCTCCATCATGGACATCTGGAAGGAACCGTCCCCGCATACGGCGATCACCTGCCTCCGGGGTGCCGCAAGCTTTGCCCCCATTGCCGCAGGAATGGAATATCCCATGGTTCCCATACCTCCGGAGGTTAAAAATTTGCCTTTCTTTACAATATGATAGCCGCAGGACCATATCTGATTCTGCCCTACATCCGCCACATAAATGCCGTCCTCCTCCATCTTCTGGGAAAGCATGGTGATAAACCCTGCCGGGTCCACATAGTCGGGATTGGGATTTCTTTTAGGAACCATGGTCTTTTTGTAGTCCTTTAAAGTCTCTATCCAGGCATCATGTTCACAGACGAACTCCTGGGCAAGCAGATCTTCAAAAATATGCTTAGCATCGCCCACCAGGGGAATGGTAGGTCCTACGTTCTTTCCAATCTCCGCAGGGTCCACATCAATATGGATTAATACCTTATTATTGGTGATCAAATCCGGCTGGCTTACCGCCCGGTCCGCCACCCTTGCGCCTACCATAATAAGCAGATCCGATTCGTTCATCGCCCTGTTTGCGCAGGGTTTTCCATTATTTCCCACCATTCCAAAATACAGAGGGTGCATAGTAGGCATCACGCCGATTCCCATCATGGTTGAGACTACCGGTATCTGATGCTTTTCGGCAAAAGCGCGCAACTCCCCTTCTCCATCCGAGAGAAGTACCCCGCCGCCTGCACAGATAATCGGGCGCTTTGCCTTTTCCAGCTCCGCCGCCACCTTTTTGATCTGCACCATATTCCCCTTTACAGTAGGCTTGTAAGTGCGCATGGAGATGCTTTCCGGATAAAGGAATTTCTTAACCTCGGCGTTTTGGACGTCGATGGGCACATCGATCAGAACCGGTCCCTTCCTGCCTGTATTGGCAATATGAAACGCCTCCTTGAAAATACGGGGAATATCGTTTGCATCCTTCACCAGATAGCTGTATTTTACAAAGGACTCCACCGCTCCTGTAATATCCGCCTCCTGAAACACATCGCTACCAAGGAGCTCGGAATTCACCTGTCCGGTAATACAGATAAGCGGAATGCTGTCTGCAAAAGCCGTAGCGATCCCCGTAATCACATTGGTAGCGCCAGGACCTGATGTAACGGCGCATACCCCCACCTTTCCGGAAACTCTTGCAAGTCCGCTTGCTCCATGTGCCGCATTCTGCTCTGTTCTGATCAGTATCGTTTGAATGGGTGAGTTTAATATACTGTTATAAAATGGACAGATCGCCACTCCCGGGTATCCGAAAACATATTCTACCCCTTCCTCCTCCAGGCATTTTACAATTGCATCTGCTCCTATCATAGTTTCTCCTCTGCTCCTTTATCTTTTCCTTTATATAACGCCTGCCTTAAAACAGATTAAAAAATTTTGCCAAAGGCTCTATCACATCCCCCAGATCCTTGATCGCCTTATTCAGTCTTTCAAAATCCACTTCTTCCATCTTTTTCATAACCTGGGAAACAGACTCTGCGTTTTCAGAGATGAAAGTATCCATGTTCTCCCCCATCTCCGTAATCGAGGCGCTCATTTCCGTAATGCTCTCAATTGCCGTATCCGCAAGGGTTATGGTCTCAGACGCCTGAACCATAATGGCGTTTGCCTGAGATACGGTCTTAAGTACTTCGGGCGCCAGCACAATCATGCATATTAGCAGCCCTCCTGCAATGATCAGCGTTGCCAATGTCCTGATTCTTGCATAAAATAATTGCTTTTCCGAGTTTTTGACCAATTGAGTCAGTAATTCTTCCTGCATTTTTACCCCTCCCTATTTAAAAGCCTCTTCGCTACCCGGACGGCATCGGCGGCATCCCTGGAATATCCGTCCGCTCCAATCTCCTTCGCATATTCCGGTGTGATAACCGCACCGCCAACCATAATTTTCACCTTTACGTTTTTCTCTTTGGTATATTCTATCACCCGCTTCATTTCCTGCATAGTGGTAGTCATCAGAGCCGACAGCGCAATGATACTGGCATTATTTTTCGCAGCCTCCTCCACGATCACTTCTTTTGGTACATCTTTTCCCAGATCGATAACCTGAAATCCATAATTTTTCAGCATCAAGGCAACCAGATTTTTCCCAATATCGTGAATATCTCCCGCCACTGTGGCAATCACCACCACCGGCATTTCACCGCTTTGGATGTCTGTGGCAAGAAAAGGCTCCAGATATTCAATAGACAGCTTCATTGCCTCTGCGCTGGCAATCAGCTGGGGGAGGAAGTATTTTCCCTTATCAAACAGGTCTCCTACCTCGTTGATTGCAGGAAGAAGCATATGATTTAAAATATGAGAAGCCTCCTGTCCTTCCTCAAGCATCTGTCTGGTGTGTTCGCCAATCTGCTTCCGGTTTCCCTTCATCACATCCTGATAAATTTGCGGCAGAGGCGGCTCCCCTTCTTTTGACTTTTCCGGCAGAGCATCCGGCGCTTTTTGGCGCACAGGGGCAGGGCTTGCCGCCTGTCTTTCCTGATATACTGCAATCCTCTCAATATATCCGGTATCGGCTCCCTCTTTATGCATCAAAAGATCGGAGGCAAACGCCATATTCATCAACAGATCCTGAGAGGGATTGGCAATCGCCATGGTAAGCCCCTGTTGAATTGCCATGGTGAGAAACGCTCCGTTGACAAAGCTTCTTTCCGGCAGTCCAAAGGATATATTGGACAATCCGCAGACTGTGGCAAACCCTTTTTGCCTGCAATAACGAATGGTCTCAAGAACCTCTCTTGCCGCCCTGGGATTGGCGCCCACTGTAGTTACCAGCCCATCTACCACAATATCTTCCTTGGTCATGCCAAGGTCTAATGCCATTTCACTGATTTTCTCTATGATCTCAATTTTCTCCTCCAGAGAATCCGGCAGTCCCTTGTCGGAAAGAGGAAGAAGAATAAACATGGCGCCGTATTTTTTTGCCAGGGGAAGGAGCTTATGGAGCTTTTCCTCCTCACCGGATATGGAATTGATCAATGCTCGCCCAGGATATCTGCGAAGGGCGGCTTCCATAACCTCCACATGGCTGGAATCAATAGATAAAGGCAGATTAGAAGCGGTGGTAACCTCATCTAAAACCTTAAGCATCATTTCCTTTTCATCAATGCCGCCCATTCCCACATTCACATCCAACAGCGCCGCACCGCATTTTTCCTGTTCTTCCGCAAAGGAAAGTACCATATCCAGGTTTCCCTCCCGGAGCTGTTCCTGAAGCTTCTTTTTCCCGGTAGGGTTAATACGCTCTCCTATTACCATAAAAGGGGAATCCAGTCCGAAAGCCGCCGTTTTCCGTTCACTGGATAAAAACCTTAAGCCAGAGGCAGGTTTCCGAATAATCTTTCTATCCTTTGTATATGCTGTCAGCTTCCGAATATATTCGGGGGTGGTTCCGCAACATCCGCCTAAGATACTTGCACCGGCTTCCACCAGCTTTTCCATCTCCCTGCCAAAGGTATCTGCATCCATATCATAAACCGTCTCGCCGTTGACGTTTAAGCTTGGCATGCCGGCATTAGGCTTGGCAATCACCGGAATGGAAACCACTTCAGAAATACGTCCAATGAGTTCAACCATTTTATCAGGACCTGTAGAACAATTGGCTCCCACCGCACAGGCGCCAAGCTTCTCAAGCGTCACTGCCGCTGTCACAGGGTCTGTACCGTAAAGGGTCCTGCCGTCCGCCTCAAAGGTAAGAGTAGCCATAACCGGCAGATCGCAGACCTCCTTTGCCCCAATCAGCGCCGCTCTGGTCTCCTGCAGGCTCATCATCGTCTCCACCACCAAAAGATCCACCCCTGCATCCGCCAGCAGCCGAATCTGCTCCTTATAAATCCCAATCAGCTCTTCAAAATCCATATCTCCCATGGGTTTTAGCTGGCGTCCTGTCATGGTGATATCCCCTGCCACAAACGCCTTTCCATCCGCCGCCTGTTTAGAGAGCGCAACCAGCTTACGGTTAATCTCTCCAATCTGCCCCTCTAGTCCATATTCCTTCAGCTTAACAGTGTTTGCCGTAAAGGTAGGTGCATATACGATATTACTTCCGGCTTCCACAAATTCACGCTGAAGCCCCATAAACACCTCAGTATGCTCTAATATCCACTTTTCAGGGCAGACGCCGCCGGGCATTCCTCTTTTCATAAGATTAGAACCTGTAGCGCCGTCCAAATAAATCAGCCTGTCCGCTGTCAATTTTTCAAATTCTTTGCGATTCACTTTTTCGCTCCCGTTTGTTTATGATTTTATACTGCTTTTTCAATGTTAGCATAATTTATATAAAACTACAATTTACAATTATATCATTTTTTGCCGAAAAAGCCTAATCTTTCCGGATATTTCTTGATTTCATTTAATATCTATGATACTTTTAATGGTGTATATCTTCTATCAAAAAGAAAAGAACGGAGAATTTATTTTGAAAAAACTGCTGAAATGGATCCTGATACCACTGCTCCTGCTGCTGTTAACAGGCTGTGGTAAAAATACCGAACTTGAAAGCTATAAGGCAAATATGAATCAGTTTTTTGAAAATGTGAAAATATTTGACGCCTCCATAAACGCCATTGATCCCAATTCTGAAACCGCCGTCTCAGAGCTTTTAGCATTGCTGGATTCCATGAACACCTCTTTTGCCCAGATGGCTTCCCTGGAGGTGCCGGAGGGCTTTCCAGGCGTAGATCAGCTTGCCGATGAAGCAAGCTCCTACATGGCGGAAGCAGTATCTTATTATCATCAGGCTTATGAAGGAGAAT
>DKYT01000064.1:127428-128060 GCA_002492465.1 Lachnospiraceae bacterium UBA7093
ATCATCAGGCTTATGAAGGAGAATTTAACCCTTCCCTGGAGGACGCCGCCCGCCAGAATTATGAGCGTGCCAATGTAAGACTGCAATATATCCTTTCGATTCTTCACGGAGATATTCCTGAGGAAATTTACAGCACGGAGGAAGGATCTGACGATTCTCCCGACGATACGCCTCCTGCCGAAGAATAAATACTTCAACATAGCAAACGCCTGGGATTACAGCTGTGATCCCAGGCGTTCTTTATAATCTGCTATTTGATTTTGATCCTAAATTTTTATTTCAGAATTCTGATTTTGCCGATAAGCGGAACTTCTTTTTCTTCCTGGTTGATTGCTGCTACAAGTCCCATAATCCAGCATACAACCATAAAGATTCCCCAGATCCATCCAATGCAAGGAATAATCGCCAACAGAGAAAACAGCATAACAACCAATGCCTGATTAACATGGAATTTAGCGCCCTCCTTATCGCCTGCCAGAAGAGCAATCAGAAAACCAATCCAGGTCAGATATGCTACAATACTTGTTGTCTTTGCATCCATTATAATTTCCTCCTTTATGTATATAATTCCTTATTTAATATAACTTAAAAAAATACATAAAGCAAGATAAATATAAAAAAAATATTAAAAG
>DKYT01000066.1 GCA_002492465.1 Lachnospiraceae bacterium UBA7093
ATCCTGAAGCACACGTTTTACTTCATAATTATTCCACGGTTTGGACTCTGGGGACGGTTTTTCCCCGGATCTGTAATACTCCCTTTGCAAAGTTGGGGACAAGACACCATCTGCATTCAGTTTTTTTGCAATATCACTGTAGCTGCAGCCATCCATATACATAGAAAAAATTGCCCGTAAATGTCCGGCAGCTTCCTCATCAACTACCAGCTGGTGCTTGTCCTGTTCTGATTTCCTATATCCATAGGGTTCCCAGGCACCGGTAAATTTTCCTTCTCTCCATAGGGCTTTTTTTGCACTGCTGCTCTTTTTTGCAAGGTCTTTGGAATAGAACTCATTGATAATATTCTTTAAGGGAACCGTCAGATCTACTCCCTCCCGGAAAGAATCAAAATCATCCGTCACTGCCAGGAACCGTACATGAAAGAACGGGAATACACGCTCAATATAATTGCTTGTTTCTACATAATTCCTGCCAAGCCTGGACAAATCCTTTACAATCACGCAGTTGATTTTCCCATGCTTGATATCTTCCATCATCTGCGCAAATCCAGGACGATCGAAATTTGTACCGGAATAATCAGAATCCTTATAAACTTCTGTAACCGAAATATCCTCTGTATCAGCCACATAGTTTTTCATCAGTTCCACCTGGGTTTCTATCGTCCCCCTCTCTATCGTTTCCTCTGTTTCCGTAGAAATCCTTGCATATAACCCTGCCCGGAACGGTCTTTTGATCTCTTCCTGAACGGCTGCACTGCTGACCGTTTCAGGAATGCTTTTCCTGCTTTTTCGTGCCATTTTATACAACCTCCTTTATCTTGACCTGCAGATTGTTATCCGGATCTGTTGCAACCTCCACTCCCATAGCCGGAAGCTGTGTCAGCAATGCCTGATAACAGTCATCAAAGTCAAAGACGATCTCAATATTCTTTTTGTCATGGACTCTGATTTCCCGAATCAATTCCACAATTACCGTCCTGGTCAGCACTTCAATATCCTGATATTTCACAAAATAATCCAGCCATGTGTTAGAAGCATCTGCTTTTTCCAGCATGTTATCCATTTCTTTCTGGATTGCCCGGATACTCTCTTCTGCATTCCTGAGCCTTTTTCCATATGCTGCATGAAGTTCTACATAATCTTCTTTTGATACGATGCCCTCTTTCATATCGGAATAAAGCATCATGCGGAGTTCCTTACAGCGTTCTGTCTCCATTTTTTTCTTTTCCAGCCTGTCCTGGAGTTTTTTCACATTGATTTCCTGAAATGGTACAGTCCCGATAAACTCCAACACCCTTTTCAAATGCAGGATGTTCTGGATATGCTGTTTCAGCATTACCAATACCACGTTTTCCAGATCTTTTTCCGGGATCCTGTGACTGGAGCAGCGTTTCGTTTCTTTATTTGTGGAACATAAATAATAGGCATATTTCTTTCCACCCACTGTTGAGACCTTTCTCGTCATCGGTGCCCCGCAATCCGCACATACAGCAATGCCGGACAGCAGATACACCTGCTTCTGGTCAGGAGAAGTACGGGTATCCATCCCCAAAAGCCGCTGGACGATCTCAAAATGCCTTTCACTTACCAGCGGTTCGTGGTTCTTTTCAATACGGATCCAATCATCTTCCGGCTTTACGTAGGACTGCTTCACTTTATGGTTCGGTGTCGTACGTTTCCCCTGCACAAGGTTTCCAATATAAACCTCATTTTCCAGTATTCTGCGTACGGTAACAGAACTCCAAAGAGCCTGCTCTTTCTGTCGGAACCCGGTTTCATAATGACTCCCGCTGCTAATCTTATATTCAAATGGGGAAAGCACACCCAGTTCATTCAGGCGGTTGGCAATCGCATCCTGGCTCATTCCCTGCAGTTTCATCTTAAAGATGTCCTGTACTACACTGCCTGCAACCGGATCAATCTCCAGCTTATGCTTGTCTGCCTTAACTTTCTGATACCCGAATGCCACAAAAGGTGTCACACATTCTCCCTTTTTCCTCTTAATTTCAAGGTTACTTCTGATCTTAATGGAAATGTCACGGCAATAAGCATCGTTGATTAAGTTTTTGAATGGGATAATAATGTCATCAGCCTGATTCTTTCCCTGAAGGCTGTCATAATTGTCATTTATGGCAATAAAGCGCACACCAAGAGCCGGGAATAAACGTTCAATGTACTTCCCGGAATCAATGTATTCCCGCCCAAACCGAGATAAATCTTTCACCACTACGCAATCAACAATCCCACGCCTGATATCTTCCAGCATAGCCTGGAATGCAGGGCGCTCAAAATTAGAGCCTGTGTAGCCATCGTCAACCCGGACGGAAACAACTTCTATATCTTTTTTGTCTTTCAGGAAATCCAGAATCAGAGCCTTCTGGTTAGAAATGCTGTTACTTTCCAATTTTGCAGAACTGGAAAGATCGCCATCTTCTTTGGATAATCTGACATAGATGGCGGCACGATAGATTTTATTGAAATTCTGATACATATCTTACCTCCTCTTATTACGTCAAAAAACCCATGTAATAAAAGGGGGCTGCATAATTTGTCCTTATAGACATTTTAGCACAGCCACCCCAAAATTTCCAGTACTTTTTCAGACACTCAGAAGCATATTTTCAAATGCCTGCTCCAAAGATATTCCGTTATTGGCAAACCTTACTTTGACCTTCATATTCCCGATCCGGACCAGATACGGATTTCCTACCTTATTCAGATATGATTCCCGCCGTTCCTTCAGGCTTTTATTCCTGTCTGCTTTTA
>DKYT01000038.1 GCA_002492465.1 Lachnospiraceae bacterium UBA7093
GAGTTATTTGGATTTTAGAAACAAAAAATGCCGTATTTATGCGGCTTGGGGCGTTTCGCAAACGCCTAAATATGGAAGAAACAGAAAGGAGTATGCTCATGGCTTTTGACGGAATTACCATCGCAGCAATCGTAAAAGAACTGAAAGACAGCCTTACCGGAGGGCGTATTTACAAGATCGCCCAGCCGGAAAACGACGAACTGCTGCTCACCATAAAAACGGCAGGCGGCGGACAAAAACGGCTCCTCGTCTCCGCCAGCGCATCCCTTCCCCTGCTTTATCTGACGGAGGGAAATAAGCCCAGCCCCATGACGGCTCCGGGCTTTTGTATGCTGCTGCGCAAGCACCTGCAAAACGGAAGAATCACTGACATTTCTCAACCGGGGCTGGAGCGAATCGTCCATTTCCACATTGAACATTTAAACGAAATGGGGGATCTATGCCGCAAAAGACTGGTGGTTGAGCTTATGGGAAAGCACAGCAACATTATCTTTATAGATGAAAATGACAAGATCATAGACAGCATCAAACACATTTCCGGATTAATCAGTTCCGTCCGGGAGGTGCTTCCAGGGCGAACCTATTTTATACCGGAAACCCAGGAGAAGAAAAACCCCCTTTTTACAGACTTTTCTTCCTTTCAGAAGGCTTTGACAAAGAGCCCTATGCCTATTTACAAGGCGCTCTACGGTTCCTATACAGGCATCTCTCCTGTCATGGCGCAGGAAATATGCTGCATTGCCGGACAGGACGGAGACGTTTCCACTGCCTTTTTTGCGGAAAGCTCCCACGGCGCCGAAGCCCTTTCCGCTCTTTATCATGCTTTCTCGGATATGATGGAACGGGTAAAGGAATGCCGTTTTAACCCTGTGATCATTTATGAAAATGGTATGCCTGTAGAATTTGCACCTTTCCCTCTTTCTATCTATGGGTCTGCTTCCCAAACGTCCTATTCTTCCATCAGCAGTCTTTTGGAGCAGTATTACGCTCAAAAAAGCGCCCTTACACGTATTCGCCAGAAGTCTTCCGACCTGCGGCGGATTGTTCAGACGGCGTTAGAGCGAAACATCAAAAAATACGACCTGCAGCTGCGCCAGATGCAGGACACAGAAAAAAAGGACAAATACCGCGTCTACGGAGAGCTGTTAAACACTTATGGCTATGAAGCAGCCCCCGGCGCAAAATCCTTAGAGGCGCTTAACTATTATACCAATGAGAAGATCACCATTCCCCTTGATCCCCTTCTTGGTCCCTCGGAAAACGCAAAAAAGTATTTTGACAAATACGGAAAGCTAAAGCGTACCTATGATGCCTTATCCGCCCTCACCACCCAGGTAAAGGAGGAAATAGACCATCTGGAATCCATTCAGACGGCGCTGGACATTGCCCTTTTGGAAGAGGATCTGGTGCAGATCAAGGAAGAACTGATTGCCGGCGGCTACATCCGCCGAAAAGGCGGAAACAAAAAAGTCAGGTTTACCAGCAAGCCCTTTCACTATTTAAGCAGCGACGGTTTCCATATATATGTAGGCAAAAACAACTATCAGAACGACGAGCTGACCTTTAAATTTGCCTCCGGCGGCGACTGGTGGTTCCACGCAAAAGGAATCCCCGGCTCTCATGTGATCGTAAAGGCGGACGGCGCAAAGCTCCCCGACCGTACCTTTGAGGAAGCGGCAAGGCTTGCCGCCTACTACTCCAAAGGGCGGGGACAGGACAAGGTGGAAATCGACTACACGGAAAAGAAAAACGTTAAAAAACCCAACGGAAGCAAGCCTGGCTTTGTGGTTTACTATACCAACTATTCCATGATGATCGATTCCGATATTTCCCATTTGAAAACCTATATGCCGGAACACAATTAGACGCCCGCAAATGCGGGCGTCTGCCTCTTATAAGGTATTGCTTGTAAACAGGCTCTTCACATGATCTACCTCTGTCTGGGTTGCCTTTGCCGCGGGCACATAGTAAGATTTTTCTCTTGCCAGCTTATAAAGCTCTTCCTGCGACTGCTCGCAGGTATTTCTGAACTGCTTTAACGTCTGCTTCAACTCCTGATTCTCTGTCTGGGCGATCATTTCTCCAAAACGCACCAACTCTCCATTGATACCTGTCAGGGTATCCGCTACCATTGTCTTTTCATTCATCTGCATCTTTTTTCCCTCCTACTGCAAAAACTTCATCAACTGATTTTTGTTATCCATTGCTGACTTAGCGCCTTTTTCAAAGAACTGCTTAACCTGTGCGTCCGTTGCACAGGATGCATATTCCTTCATTTTGCAGTGTGTTACATCGTAACCGCCGATCAGGTGACGCAGGTTCTGTAAATCCAATTCTGATAAATTTGCCATAAAAAATACCTCCTGAAAATATTGTCTTATCCGACGTATTTATTATTTCCAGAAGGTTTTATTCTATACTGTCAATTTATTCATCAAGCCAGTAATCTTCATCATTTTCATCTAAATCATCTTTTTCCCTTTTATAAGCGGGCGCAGTCGTTTTTTGTACATTATTTTGCTTTATTTTAGGAACAGTCTTTGTTTTTTGACGCTCTTTCGGGCTGGATGCTTTCTTTTTTGAAACCTTTCTCTTTTTGCCGCCTTCAGATTTCATAATTCCAAACTTTTTCGCAATGCCAATCATCATGTGCCCTTTGGGCATACCGCGCATTTCCTCCTCAGACACGGCGTGCCAGCGAATGATCAAAACGAAATAAATGATTGCGCCCAGGCAGATGGCGACCGCAAGAGCAAGGATGTTAATCCTGAACAGATAATAAAGACCCTGATATACGCCAAATGCCACGCCGCCCATAACAGCGGAAGCAAGTATGGGTCTTAAGAAAGTTCTGTTCAGTTCCTGGCTGTATTTCAAATATTTGTGCACCGAGATCTGGTTCAACACACAGAGAATCAGCACATACAGTACCGTTGAAAACACATAATAATAAAGCGTGTATTTTTCATCCAAAAACAGCATCATAGCGACCATAACTCCCGCATGAAGAAGCACTGCCGCCGTTGCATTGATAATCGGTGTCTTCATTCTTCCGATGGACTGGAGAATTGCCTGGGTAATCGTAGATAAGGCATAGAGAACAATGCTTACAGCCATACAGGAAAGCAGTGCGGAAGAAATATCCAAAGTGTCCGGCTGGTGAAAAATGACCATCATAATCGGCTTTGCCAGCACACCGATCCCTACTGCACAGGGAATGGAAATGAGCATAGTCGCCTTAATCGCCTTTGCCACCTTTCCCCGCACGCCGGAAAGCCTCCCCTTCACAAAGTCGCTGGAAATACCGGGGATTAAAGCTGTTGCCATGGAGGAAGCAATGGCAATAGGGATGTTGGAAATCTTGGTGCCCTTCGCCACTGCGCTTAAATCTGTGGCAACCAAAGCTTCTTCCATCTTTTTCACATCCATCATGATATGCTGATAGATGGTGTTGTCAAGAAATGTGTTAATATTATAAATGCCTGTACTGATAATAAACGGGGTGACTACCATTAAAATCATTTTGAAAATATCTTTATAGGATTCATCTGTATGACCGGTATCCCGCTCCACTCTTTTCCGGATGGTCTTCCGGTTCAGCCCGTATACGCCCGCCATAAACAGGAGTCCTGCCAGAACGCCTGCGCCGGTTCCTATGGTTCCGCCTGCCGCGCCGTAAGAAGCGCGCATGGTAGCATCCCCCTCCGCCGCCATCTGAACCAGCACATAAGCCATCCCAATACTTGCCGCCGCATTTACAATCTGCTCCAGGATCTGGGATACGGAAGTTTGCAGCATGGTTTTGTGCGCCTGAAAATAACCTCTCAGAACCCCCAGAATGCCGCTGAAAAAGATGGTAGGCGCAAGAATCTTAAGGGGCAGAACGGCGCTTTCCATGTTCACCAAAAGCCCAGCTCCGAAAAACACAAATAAGCTGGCAATACCACCTACTACCAGCACATAAATAAACGCGCAGCAAAATATCCTGTGCGCATTTCGATATTCCTTTGTGGCAAGCCGCTGTGCAATAACCTTGGAAACCGCCGAGGGAATGCTGTAGGACGAAATCAGCAGCACAATGCTGTAAGCATAATAGGCGCTGTTATAATATCCGTTCCCCTCATCTCCGATAATCGCTACCAGGGGCGTATTATAGAGAAGTCCGATAATGCGGCAGATGATTCCGGCAGTAGCCAGAATCCCTGCCTGCAATATAAAACTGTCTTTTCTTTTTTTATCCGGCATTACCGTTACGCTCCAAAATTTCTATCCGATCAGCCAGTCGTACATCTCCTGATATTTTGCCGCCGAAACATTCCATGAGAAATCAGCCGCCATAGCACGATCCACAATCTTATTCCATTCGCGCTTTTTGTCGTAGAATACATGCTCAGCATAGCGGATTATCCCCAGCATCTCATGGGCATTATAGTTCACAAAGGAAAAGCCCGTTCCTGTACTCTCATATTCATTATATGGCATAACTGTATCTTTCAGTCCGCCTGTTTCTCTGACGATAGGAACCGTGCCATAGCGAAGACTCATCAGCTGGCTTAAACCGCAGGGTTCAAACAGCGAAGGCATCAAAAAAGCATCGCATGCCGCATAAATCTTATGGGACAATGCTTCCGAATAGTAAATGTTAGCAGAAACCTTATCGTTGTATTTCCAGTCAAAATGACGGAACATATTCTCATAGCGCTCTTCGCCTGTGCCCAAAACCACGATCTGCACGTTATCCTGACACAATTCATCCATAATGTATGCGATCAGGTCAAAGCCCTTCTGGTCAGTCAGCCTGGACACAATTCCGATCATAAATTTCCGGTCATCCTGATCCAGCCCTAATTCCGCCTGCAGCGCCCGTTTATTCCTGATCTTTTCCTTGCGGAAATTCACCGCATTATATTTGAATTCTATATATTTGTCTGTTTCCGGATTGAATTCATCATAATCAATACCGTTTACAATGCCCCGCAGGGAATTTGACCTTGCCCGAAGCAGTCCGTCCAACTGCTCGCCGTAGAATTTGGTTTTGATCTCCTCCGCATAGGTGTTGCTCACCGTGGTGATGGCATCGGCATAGACAAGTCCGCCTTTCAGCAAATTCGCATCCTTATATAACTCCAGCTTATCAGGGGTAAAATAATAAGGAGGCAGTCCAGTGATATCCTGCACCTCAGGGATGCTCCATTTTCCCTGGAACTTCAGGTTATGAATGGTCATAACCGCCTTTATCCCACGATAAAACTCGCTTCCCTGAAAACGTTCCTTTAAATATACCGGAATCAAGCCGGTCTGCCAGTCATGACAGTGAATCAGATCCGGCCTGAAATCAATCACCGGCAGAATCGACAACGCCGCCTTTGAGAAGAAAGCGTACTTCTCAATTTCAAACAACGCGTTATCGCTGTATGGTTTAAATCCGTTGAAAAACATCTCATTGTCGATAAAGTAATACTTAACCCCGTCAACCTCTGCATACATAATACCTACGTATTCATTCTTCCAATGGAAATCCATATAAAAATGAGTCACATAGCTCATTTTATCCTTCATTTCCTGCGTCATGCAGGTATATTTGGGAAGAATGACACGCACATCAAAATACTTCTTATCAATACATTTAGGCAGTGATCCCACTACATCGGCAAGACCGCCTGTCTTAATAAAAGGAACTCCCTCTGACGCGACAAAAAGAATCTTTTTCATCACAAACCCTCCAATTAATGTTGTTATACAGTATTATACAACATCCCTTCCTTCAATTAAAGAAGAATTTGCAAAATAATAGCTCCGCAAGGAGCAATTCCCTGCGAAGCTTATATATTACAATAAGCTGGCTCGCGGAGCGTGACAGCGTTTGTTAGATAAGCCGGCTCGCAAAGCGTGGCGGCGTTCGTTTTCATTCTAGCGGTACTGGAGTCTGATCTTATCCGCAATCAGTGCAATGAACTCCGAATTGGTAGGTTTCCCTTTTCCTGTGTTGATGGTATAGCCAAACAAAGCGTCCAGCGTTTCCATCCTTCCCCGGTTCCATGCCACTTCAATGGCATGTCTGATGGCTCTCTCCACACGGCTTGCAGTGGTCTGGTTCTTTCTTGCAATGGTGGGGTAAAGCACCTTGGTAATGGATCCCAGCATGTCAGGATCCTCCACCGACATCATGATCGCCTCCCGTAAGTACTGATACCCTTTGATATGTGCCGGAACGCCGATCTCATGAATCATGTCCGTTACGTCTCTCTCCAAATTATAGCTGAGCTTCTTGTCCGCTTCCTTTTCGCCTTCTTTGGGCAAAGTAAGTTTACTGCCGGAGGGTACTGTTATCATGATTTGGAATTCTCTGTTCATATGTATGAGTTCTCCCAAAATCTTATATACCTTTTCTGTATCCTCAATCGTCGATAAATTTAACTGCTCCATCATTTTCCCTCCATTTTTCCAAATATTGCTATGAAGTTATTATAAAATACATGATGTGCCGCTTCAACTGTCATTCATCGCGCAATTTTTAGCAGAAATTTTTCCTTTAGTCATTGGGTCTTTGATAAAACCTTCCCGTGATCTGCTCGGTTTTTACATTGTTGATAAATGCATGGGGATCTACTTCCCGGATTTTAGACACTACTTTCCGGATCTCGTCACTCCCCACCACCGAATAAAGCATATTACACTCCTGCTTCCGATAACAGCCCGTTCCCTTAAACAGGGTGGCATCGTGGTTTGTGATGTTCCGAATCTCCTCGTAAACCGCATCAGGCTGTTCCGTGATAATAAACAGCGTCTGCTTTTGGTAACGTTTATAGAGGGCATGGAGCACCTGGGTGGAGGTAAACTGGAAGATAATGGAATAGAGCGCCTCGTTCCAGCCAAAAAGGCTTCCTGCAATCAACAGCACAACCACATTGGCGCCGAAAATATAATTCCAGGTATCCACGCCATATTTTTCGGAAAAAAATATGGCAATAAAATCCGTTCCCCCGCTGGTGGCATTTGCAAACAGGCACAAGCTGATGGCAAAGGCGTTGATAATACCGCCAAAAACGCACACAAGCAAAATATCATGGGTCACCGGATAACCCGGCAGAATATCCGTAAGTATACCGGACAATACGATCATCAGACAGGAATAGCCTGTAAATTTTTTCCCGATAAATTTAAAGCTGATAAAAACAGGAAAGGCGTTCAGGATAAGGTTCACAATTGTAAAGGGAATCTCCACCTGCCAGAATTCCCATGCAATCTGCTGGATCAGCAAAGTAACCCCGTTAAAACCGCCGGGGATTAGATTTCCCGCACGTATAAAGCTTTTGATATTCATTGCCATAATGCAGGAAGCAAGCACAATGAGAACAAGTCTTTTTCCTTCCTTAAGCATCTGGCTTTCAAATTTTTGTTTCACTTTGGATTGTAGGTTCATATTATCGATACTCCATCTGAATCTGTAAACTGTTTCCCTCTGCTTTTATGTTTGCCACGCTTCCGCTTACCAAAGGCATCATCGGCGGAAGATGTCCCAAATCCGCGTCCATAATCACCGGAATTTTATGTCGTCTTGCCACAGGCAGCACCGCCTCATACTGGTCAAGTCCCATCTGGTTCTCCCCAAAACACAAAGGACGTCCAATCAGAAATCCTTTTATATGCCGGAACCAGCCTGCGTGCTCCATCTGCCACATTGCCCTTCGGATACCGAAAACACTCAAATCACATGCCTCCAAAAACCATAGCAAGCCGTCCTCACGGTATTTTTCGGCAAAGTTCTCCACACGGTCGAAGGAAGTTCCCAGAAGATTGACCAGGCAGTCCATGCAGCCGCCGATTAACCGTCCCTGCATCTTAATCTGATGCTGCTCCGCCATAACTCCCCGGGCATCCGGCGCATAAAGCCTCAGCCGAAGAGACTCCCGGCACTGATAAGGGGCTAAAGGATGCTCTTCGTCCTTTATACCTTCTTTTTCCCAGGTTCCATAGCTGCCCACCTGTCTTCTTTTTCCCTCCAGCAATTCCATAGCGTCTGTCAGACAGGGATGCCATGGCTCCATCCCAAAGGAGCCTGCGCAGGGGCCGTAAATTGACGCCGTGTCGCACAAAGTATTCAGCAGAAAGGTCATATTGGTATTGTCCGAATACCCCATAAACCACTTGGGCGGAGCATTTTTCACCGCCTCGAAATCCACATGCTCCAGAATCTCGCACATCAGCTCTCCCCCGCCGCAGGAAATCAGACAGTCATTGGACTTACTTACATAATACGCCGTAAGCTCCCTGCCGCATGCCTCCGGCGTACTGCTGATTCCTATGCCCTCCTGCTTATAGCAGTTGGGACCGGGATCCAGCCGGTACCCCATCGCCTTCCACTTCCTCTGGGCATTGTCAAAAGCGGTTTTGTAAGGTTCCATTGCGCATCCAAAGGAAGGCGCAGGAAAGCCTATGGTTCCCTTTTCCTTTAAGAACTCCGGATATTTCATTTTTCTTCTCCCCTCCGTCTCTACCAGTCCTGGCTGTACAACTCCTCCAGGTACTGGCTGTAGGTTACTCCTACCTCTATCTCCCCATAATCTTTTGTAAGCAGGATTTTATGCCGGACCAGATCCACATTTTGAATATAGTCTCTGTTTACTATGGTATCCCGCTTACACTGAATGAAATTGTCTCCTTTGAGTTTTTCCCGGATCTGCTGCACGGGCATATAAGGAACGCAAAGTACTCTCTCATCTCTCAGATGTACAAATATCTTGCGGGTTTTCACGGTTATGTACACGATCTCTTCCTCCAGAACCCAATGCACCACCCCAAACCGGCGGAAAAAAACCTGATTGAGATTGCCGCTATAACGAAGCGCTCTCAGGCTGTCCTCCACAACCCTTTTAAACTGTTCCTCCTGAACCGGCTTTCCCACCATCTTATAACTGTTCAGCTTTTCATAGGTATAAAGCTTTGAGGTTGCAAGATCCGTTATAAACAAAACCGGCGTACTGCAATATCTTTCCATATCCCGTATTTTATCTACAAATGCAAGCTCCGGAGGCAGCTCCCCTCCCTCCTCCTCAAGGGTCGTATCCACAATAAACAAGTCTATGAAATTTTTAACGGCACATTTATAAGCCTTTTGAGCATCGCTCAGGGCATATATTTCCGCCCTTTCTTCTATCATGCTCTTCAGGCTTATCAATGTATCCGTATCCTTCTCCAGTATCAGTATTTTTCTCAAAGATCGGCGTCCCTCTTTCGTTCCTTTCCATAAAATCATCCTACCATATGTCCCACTTTTTGGAAAGAAAATTCTCCGCTACAGCATGTTTTCAATGAAGATCCCATACCCTTTTGCCGGCTCCTGAACCAGAACATGGGTGACGGCTCCCACCAGCTTGTTATCCTGAATGATTGGGCTTCCGCTCATCCCCTGGACAATGCCGCCTGTGGTGTTTAAAAGCTCCTGGTCTGTGATCTCAAGCACAATTCCTCTGTTTATATTATCATTTTCCAGGTTGATATCAGTAATCTCCACATCATATGTCTGTATTCCATTTCCCAGAGAGCACAGGATCTGTGCAGGTCCTTTTTTGATCTCCTGCTTCAGCCCCAGAGGAAGGTAATCATAAACTGCCTCCATTTCGGTTTCCGGCGTACAAATTCCGAAAATTCCTCTGGGCGTATTTGCCGTGATAGCGCCCATAATATTCTTGTCATCATATTCAATAAAGCCGGTTAATTCTCCCGGCGAACCGGTGGTTCCCTTGGTAATTCCTATAATCTCTGTGTGATAAAGGGTTCCCGAAGACAAGGTCATCAGGGTACTGGTATCTACGTCGTTAATCCCATGTCCCAGCGCGCCAAAGCATCCGTTCTCATCGATATAAGTCATGGTTCCAACCCCCTGGGCATTATCCCTTACCCATATTCCCATTTTGTATTCTCCGTTTTGATTGGGCACAGGACGCGCCTTTACCTCCAGCAGCATATCCCCTCTCTGTACCTTAAACACCAGCTCCTGCCCCTCGCAGTGGCTGATTTTATCAACCAATTCCCTTTTTTCATTGATCTCTTCATCATTGATTTCCAGAATATAGTCTCCCGTCTGAAACACGTATTTTCCGGGATTTACAATCTGTCCGTCCTCCCCCTCAAATTCGCCGATGCCCACCACCAGCACTCCCTGGGTCTTAACAAAAATACCGATGGGAATTCCCGCCGGCTTTAAACGGACATCCTGAATGACTTCCACATCCACTTCCTTAAGGGGTATGATGCCAAAAATTTTCAAATGGAGTTTATATTGATCCACCTGACTTGCCTTCAAGGTTACGGGATGCCCCAAATCGATATAAAGGCGGTTATTTTCCACATTGGTATTGGTACTGCTGCTGACCTCCACTGCCTCCTTATATATTTCTCCTGAGGCAGGTACTTTAAAATCCAATTCCTGCTCCACCCCCGCTTTAATCATGATGGTAGATGGAACACTGAGCCACATAAAATAGTACATAGACAACAGCACTGCCGCCACGCCAAATACAAGCATGGCATATAAAAATTTTTTATAAATCAGCCCCCTATCATGGACTGCTTCCTTTAAATGGTTCAAGTTTTCACATCCTTTATCCTAAAATACCAAACGCCGACACACTTTGCGAGCCGGCTTATTGAACCAAACGCCGACACGCTTTGCGAGCCGGCTTATTGGGTCAAAAAGGCATACATCCTGCATGCCTTTTTTAGTATGTGAAAAACTTGAAATTTTACTTTCTAAATTTTATTTTTTTGTTTCCAAATGTTACAAATAAGATTTTGACTTTACTTTGCGTGCCGCCTCCCGGATCTCTCTGGCGTTGCCTAAAACCGCTTCCGTCATCTCGCCGCTTCCCAAAAGCCTTGCTAGTTCTCCCAGGCTTTCGTCTTCTTTCATTTCCCTGATATTGGTCACGGTTCTTTCATGGATCACATTTTTTTCGATCATAAAATGGGTATCCGCCATAGCGGCGATCTGGGCAAGATGGGTAATGCAAATAACCTGATGGTTTCTGGAAAGCCGCCCCAGTTTTTCGGAAACCTTCCACGCCGTTTTACCGCTGATTCCCGTGTCGATTTCATCAAAAACCAGCGTATCCGTTTCATCCTTGTCCGCAAAAACCGTTTTAAAGGCAAGCATAATACGGGAAAGCTCTCCTCCGCTTGCCACCTGCCACACAGGCTTTAGGGCTTCCCCCGGATTGGTAGAAATCAAAAATTCCACCTGATCGTATCCTTCCGATGTAAATTCCTCCTGGTTGGAAAGAATGGAAATTGAAAACTTCACATCGGGAAAGTTTAAGTCGATCATCCCTTCCTTCAGCTTCCCCGAAAGAGGCGCCGCCGCCTTTTTTCTCAATTCCGAAAGCCGGGCGCACAGCACCAGAATTTCCCTCTTCTGTTCCTCCATTCTGAGCCGAAGCTGCTCCATATACGCCTCATAGTGATTCAGCTTATCCAGCTCCTGCTGTTTTTTCTCCCATGCCTTCAAAATTTCTTCTATGGTATTTCCATATTTATCCTTCAGATGATTTAAAACGTTGAGACGTTCTTCCAGCTGGACAAATTCTCTCTCGTCAAAGGTAAGCCCGTCTCTGTATTGTGCCACAGAGCGGTTAAAATCATTCAAAAGATCATCAATATCCGTAAGCTGGGCGGTAAGCGCTTCTATCTCCCCGTCATATTCCGTCAGAGGTTTCAGCTCCCGCAGAGCATGTCCCACTGCAAGCCCGGCGCTGCCTTCCTCTTCATATCCGGTCAGCCCGTGCACCATATAAACGGTTTCCTGGATTTTTCGGGCATTTGCCAGCTTGCGGTATTTGCCCTCCACCTGTTCATCCTCAGCCGGTTCCAGAGCCGCAGCTTCGATTTCATTGATCTCAAATTCCAGGAGCTTTGCCTCCCGCATTCTTACCGCCTCGTCCAGGTTTTGTTCCGCCAGCTCTTCTTTGCAGCTTTTGTAATCTGAAAGCCTCTCCTTCAGCTGCCGTTTCAGTTCATCGGCTTCCCCGCCGATATAGTCATCCAGCATTTTCCGGTAGGAAGCAGGCTTTAAGAGAGACTGGTGCTCATGCTGTCCATACATATCCAACAGACAGCCCGCCAGATTCCTCAGTTGTCCGGCACTGACGCTTTCTCCGTTTGCCCGGCAGACGCTTCTGCCAGCTGTAATTTTTCTTTGTAAGATCAGCGTGTGATCTTCCTCCAGAGGCAGATCCAATTCCCGGATCTTCTCACACTGTCGTTCATTTAATGAAAAAATCAATTCCACCAGTGCGTATTCCGCCCCTGTGCGGATATATTCCTTATCCGCTTTTGCCCCCAGCGCCAGATTGACAGAGCCAATAATAATGGATTTTCCTGCGCCGGTTTCACCGGTGAGAATATTCATTCCCGGGGAGAACGTAATCTCCTGCTCATCGATTAACGCCAGATTTTTTACATGTAAACTTTCAAGCATATTGCTTCCTCCTTATGCCCCTTCTCTCAAGTGCACAGGCGGTCACTCTTCCAGTACGCCGCTTATTTTTGCCATAACAGCCTGGGTATCCTCCACAGTGCGCACTGCCATCATAATGGTGTCGTCCCCTGCAATGGAACCCACAATCTCTTTCAACTTCATAGCGTCTATGGCGGCGGCAACCGCCATAGCCATACCCGATACCGTTTTGACCACAAGAATATTCTGCGCCATATCCATAGATACGAATCCATCCTTCAGCACCCGTATGTATTTGTCGCTAAGATAATGATCGCTGTGGGGTAAAACAGTATATTTCTGTCTTCCGTCCCCCATTGGAACCTTAGAAAGCTTTAATTCCCGGATATCCCGGGACACAGTCGCCTGGGTAACAGCGTATCCTGTCTCCTTCAGCTTATCCGCTAATTCCTCCTGAGTCTCAATCTCAAACTGTTCCACCAGCTCTTTTATTTTTTGGTGTCTGCTCTTTTTCATAATTTTCCCCGCCTTACCGTGCCCTCTTTCTCATACTCCCTCTTTTAGTCGCTCATTTTTCTGTGTAGTACTTCCAGAAAGCTTGCCTGTCCCAGCTTGACAATTCCGGTGGTTTTTTCTGACCTTTTCACTTCGATTTTGTCTCCCGTATGCAGGGTGATTTTATGGCAGCCGTCAAATATTGCCTCCACTTCCTGCTTCTCCCCGTCCTTGCTGCATCCGATCTCCACCGTCACCTGATCCTCCGGGGAAAGCACTATGGTTCTGTTTTGCATGGAATGAGGACAGATCGGCGTAAGAAGAATCAGCTTTGCCCTGGGTTCTACAATAGGACCTCCCGCAGACAGGCTGTACCCGGTAGATCCTGTGGGCGTAGAAAGAATAATGCCGTCGCCATGATAGTGATGAAGGAATTGTCCATTGACATATATATTAAAATGAATAATCTGCAAAGACCCTTTTCTGGTAATTACAATATCGTTCAGCGCCCTTGCTTCATCCTTAATACCCTGCCCGCCGTAGCTTTTTCCGCAAAGCATCATGCGGTTTTCAATTTCAAACTGATCCCCGATCAGTTTCTCAAGGGCATCCTCTATTCCCGTCTTATTGACTTCCGTCAAAAAGCCCAGGGTTCCCATATTAATTCCCAGAAAAGGAACATCCCTTGCCGCCAGGTCGGTTGCCGCCTGCAAAAGAGTTCCGTCTCCTCCCAGTACAATCACACAGTCCACCTGCCGGCTTACCTGCTTTTGATAGGTATATGCCTCTCCGTCAGATTTTCGGGAGCCTTCATCTACAATGCATTTTTTGCCGTGCACCGTGAGATAGGCATGAATGGCATAAGCTGTCTTAAGCTCCGGATCCTTGGTGGGGTTGGATATTACATAAAAATATTCCATATGTTATTCCTCATTTCCATGTTTAAAATCCAGGCTGTCATGCGCCTGTTTCACTGTCTCCGCCACCTGGGAGGATACCTTCTCCAGCCAGGAAAATCCACTTTTATCTGTTATGATATTTCGCAGATCCGCCTCCGCTTCCGCCTCTGTGATTTCCACGGTATTTTTCATTTTTTCCGGATTTTTTTTCAGATGAACCAGATACTCGATGTTTCCTTCAGGTCCTTTGATGGGTGAAAAATCAAGATGCAGTATGTCAAAACCTATGTAAGCCCCATAGTCGATCACTTTTCGGATAACCTCCTGATGCACCTGAGGTTCTCTCACGACACCCTTTTTGCCCACTTTATCCCGACCTGCTTCAAATTGAGGTTTAATCAGGCATACCATTTCTCCCTGCTCTTTCAAAAGCGCTCTTGCCGGCAGTAAAATCTTGGTCAGAGAAATGAAAGACACATCCACCGAGGCAAAATCCAGTTCATCCGGTATGTCCTCCGGAACCATAAACCTGAAATTGGTCTTCTCCATGCAGACCACTCTCTCATCCTTTCGCAGCTTCCAGTCCAGCTGTCCGTGCCCTACGTCCACTGCATATACCCTGCTGGCGCCGTTCTGTAGCATACAATCGGTAAAACCGCCTGTGGATGCCCCGATATCCATACATATTCTGTCTTGCAAAGACAACCCAAAACGATCCACCGCTTTCTCCAGCTTAAGCCCTCCCCGGCTCACATATTTCTGGGGACTGCCCTTTACCTGGATCTTTACCTTATCCGGGTCAAAAGAAGCGCCCGCCTTATCCTCCCTTTGTCCGTCTACAAAAACAGCTCCGGACATAATAATCCCTTTTGCCTTTTCTCTGGAAGGCGCAAGACCCTCCGCAACCAGCAGTACGTCAAGCCTTTCTTTCATAGGTCAATTTCCATTTCTTTTTTAATTTTAGCAGCAATAGAAGGTGCGTCGATACCGATCTCCTGCTTTAACAGTTCTACATTTCCATGCTCAATATATTCGTCGGGTATCCCAATCTGCATAAAGCCGGTACCCGTGCCCAGTGCGTCCATGGCTTCCCTGACCTTCTCTCCATAGCCGCCGCTTGCCACGTTTTCCTCCATGGAAACCACAAGCCTATGATTACGCGCCGCCCACTCCACCGCCTGCAAGTCGATGGGTTTTACAAATCTGGCGTTGATTATGCTGCATTTGCAGCCGGATGCATTCAGCAGTTCCTTTACTTCCTCGGCGGTTTTTACCATACTTCCTACCGCCAAAAGGCATACCTCGCCCTCCGCGTAAAGCAGCTCCGCCTTGCCCAGGGAAACAGGAGCGCGGAATTCCCTCAATCCGGCATATGCCTCCCCTCTGGGATAACGAATCGCAATGGGACCTTCAAAGGCAATGGCAAACTTCATCATATCGGAAAGCTCCCATTTATTTTTAGGCGCCATAATATGCATACCGGGTATGGAAGACAAAAAGGACAAATCAAAAATTCCCTGATGGGTCTCTCCGTCGCTTCCCACCAGCCCCGCTCTGTCAATGGCAAATACCACCGGAAGATTCTGAATGCATACGTCGTGGAGAATCTGATCGTAAGCGCGCTGGAGGAAGGAAGAGTAAATTGCCACCACCGGCTTCAAGCCTCCCGCGGCAAGCCCTGCGGCAAAAGTAACCGCATGTTCCTCCGCAATTCCCACATCAAAAAACCGATCCGGATACATATTCCGGAATCGCTTAAGACCTGTTCCGTCAGGCATAGCCGCTGTAATTGCCACTACCTTTTCATCCCTTGCCCCTAACTTGGTCATAACGGTGGAAAAAATATCCGTATAATTTGCCGTGGTTCTCGGTTTGGTGGGAACACCGGTCTCAATATCAAAAGGTTCCGCCCCATGGAATCTTGCCGGATGCCGCTCCGCCGGAGCGAACCCTTTTCCCTTCTGTGTAATCACATGTACAATTACCGCATTTCTGGTACGCTTTGCCTCATGAAAAGCGCGCAGCATTGCCGAAATATTGTGACCGTCTACCGGTCCCAGATAGGTAATTCCCATATCCTCAAAGAACATCCCCGGAACTACCAACTGTTTAAAGCTGCTTTTTGCCTTACGGATGCCCTCTACCACCTTATCGCCCTTGGGGATCTCTTTCAGGGTATTGTATACCCCCTCCTTAATATCCAGATAGGCGTTTGCCGTTCTCACATTGTTTAAGTATTTTGAAACGCCGCCTACATTTTCGGAAATGGACATATTATTGTCGTTGAGAACTATAATAAAGTTTGTTTCCAGCTTGGCGGCATTGTTTAACGCCTCGTACGCCATCCCTCCGGTAAGGGAACCGTCCCCGATCACGGATACCACTGTGTTGGTTCCGCCCTGGATGTCGCGTGCCTTTACCAGTCCCAGCCCTGCCGAGATGGAAGTGGAGCTGTGCCCCGTATCAAAACAGTCGCAGTCGCTTTCTTTTCTCTTGGGGAATCCGCTCATTCCTCCAAATTTGCGCAATGTTTCAAATCCGTCTCTCCTCCCGGTAAGAAGCTTATGGGTATAGGATTGATGCCCCACATCCCAGATCAGCTTGTCCTCAGGCAGGTTCAGGAAAAGGTGAAGCGCTATGGTCAGCTCTACCGCACCCAGGTTGGAGCCTAAATGCCCTCCTGTACGGGATATCTTTTCAATTAAAAACTCCCTTATCTCCCGCGCCAGCTCCGGATAATCTGACGGATTCACATTCTTAATATCGTTTACGCCTTTGATATTGTCAAGCAACATACCATTTACCTTCTTTTCTTCTGTCCTACAGTCTGAACGGTTTACTTATCTCTGGTAATCAGAGAAATCACAAGTTCCTCCAAAAATTCATTTTTTCTTTCAAAAGAGCGAAGGATGGAAAGGGCTTCCTGGGACAGCCTTTCCACTTCTTTTCCTGCTTTTTCAAGTCCATGGAGGGACACATAGGTGAGCTTGTTATTTTTCTCATCGCTGCCAATGGGCTTCCCTAAAACCTCTTCCGTGCTGGTTACATCCAGTATATCGTCCTGGATCTGAAAGGCGATACCAATATTGTAAGCCGCCTTCTCCATCAGCTCCACTTCTCCCTTATGGGCTCCTGCCAGAACTGCGCCGATCATCATTGCCGCCTGGATCAACGCCGCCGTCTTATTTTCATGAATAAACAAGAGTTGCTCCTCCGTTACCTCCGCTCCTGTTTCCGCCTCAATATCCGCCGTCTGTCCTCCGATCATCCCGTAGATCCCGGCTTTTCGCCCTAATATTTGAATTGCCGCCGCAATCTGCCTCAGCTCCTCCCCATTTCTTGCCAGATCAAAGGAAAGCGCCGCCGTTTCATAAGCAAGATTCAGCAGCCCGTCTCCGGCAAGAATCGCCATACCGTCTCCATAAACCTTCCAGGTTGTTTTGCACCCTCTCCGGTATTCATCATTATCCATTGCCGGCAGGTCGTCATGTACCAGGGAATAGTTATGAATCATTTCCAACGCCGCCATAAAAGGTTCTATCCGTTTTCCCTCTCCTCCAAACAAAAGGAAGCTCTCTTCCATAAGAACAGGGCGCAGACGTTTGCCCCCTGCCATAACGCTGTAATTCATTGCCTCCAAAACCGTTTTCTGGAAGCCCCTCTCCTCAGGCAGATACGCCATGAGAATCTGCTCCGCACGTTTGGTTTTAACCCCCAGTGTTTCCTTAAAATTCATAGGTTTCTCCATCTTCATTTAGTACCATCACTTTTTTTTCTACCTGATCGATTGCCTGATTGCATTTTTTCAGCAGTTCCATCCCTTTTTGATAGATCTGGAAGGATTCCTCCAGGGAGATATCCTCCTGCTCCAATGCCAAAACTGTTTCCTCCAGCTGTTCAAACGCTTCTTCCAGCTTCAGTTCTTTTTCCTCCTGCTCCTGCATGTCTCCTACCTCTCTATCTTCCTGATCCTTCTGTGGGAAGTGACTTAGCCGGATAGATTCCGACTGTTTCTGTCTCAATTCTGCCGTTTTTCACATAAATATGCAGCCTGTCTCCCACATGAATTCCGTTCACATCCGTAACTGTCTTTCCCTTTTCATCCGAAACGTAGGAATACCCCTGATTCAGTTTATCAAGGGGGGAAAGTCCTTTTAATTTTTCTATATAGAGGGCAAGCCTGTGCCTGTCCCTTACAATCCTGTTTTTCATGCTTTGGCACAAACGTTCTTCCAGGTTAAGGACATAGGTCCTATTCTCCCTGATTTTTCCCATAGGGCTGCCCGCTTTCAGTCTCGCCTGTAATGCCTGAAGCCGCATATGGACAAGCCGTATTCTGTTCTGTATCAGCCGGTTCAGGCTAATCCTTATACTCCCCAACTGTTCCAACAACAGGGAAACATCATAAACTGCCAGTTCAGCCGCTGCGGAAGGCGTCGGTGCCCGCAGATCCGCCACATAATCAATGATGGTTGTATCCGTCTCATGTCCCACCGCTGAGATAATCGGTACGTTACAGTCAAAAACAGCCTGCGCTACTTTTTCTTCATTGAATGCCCACAAATCTTCAATGGAACCGCCACCGCGCCCCACAATCATCACATCTACCTGTTTCTGCTCCAGCATATGTATGCCCCGCACAATGCTGTCGGCGGCGGTATCCCCCTGCACAGTCGCCGGATACAAGAGAATCTGTACATAAGGATTTCTTCTGGAGGCAATATTGATAATATCCCTCACCGCCGCTCCTGTGGGAGCGGTCACTACGCCTATGGTCTTTACAAACCGTGGAATAGGCTTTTTGTATTCGGGGGCAAACATTCCCCGCTCCAAAAGTTCCTGCTTTAAACGCTCAAATCTCTCAAAAAGCTCTCCCGCACCATCCTGCCGTATGGTTTTGGCATACATTTGATATTTGCCGTCACGCTCATATACATCGATGGTTCCCTTCACCACCACCTGCATTCCTTCACTCATCCGAAACGCAAGACCGGAACGGTTCCCTGCAAACATAACGCAGGAAATCGTTCCTTTTTCATCCTTTAACGTAAAATAAATATGCCCGGAGGAATGATATTTGCAGTTGCTCACCTCGCCTTTCACCGACAGCTCGCTTAGCAAAAAATCCTGTGCGAACATATTTTTAATGTATGAATTTATTTGTCCGACTGTATAAATGTTCTGCATCTCATTCCCACCTAAGCGAATTTTGCCAGCACTCCGTTGACAAAAGACGGGGAAGAATCCTGTCCGAATTTTTTTGCAAGCTCTACCGCTTCGTTGATGGCAACGCCGGTAGGAATTTCCTGATCATAAAGAATTTCATAAACTGCCAGCCGCAGAATAGTAAGATCCACCTTTCCCATACGACCGGTATCCCACCCCTGCACCTTATCATTCAAATTCTGATCGATCTCGTCCAGCTTTTCTACAATCCTGTTAAACTTTTCACTAATCTGGACGCTGTCCTCAGGCGCCGCCGCATTTTCCTCATCCTCAAAGAAAAATGCCTCCTGCTCAGCCATCTCTTCCTTGGGATTAAACTCTATGCGAAACAGTAATTTGAAGATCTGTTCCCTTATTTCTCTTCTGCTCATAAGTGTCCACCCTGCGTTATTTATCCTTTGGTATATTGACACCTGCAATGCGAATATCCACATCCAGCACTTCAAGCCCTGTCATATTCTCAATGGTTGACTTTACCTTTTCCTGTACCCGCTGGGAAACGGTCAGTATATTATATCCATACTCAATCACCAGCGCCAGCTCGGCTTTCACCCTTTTGCTTAAAACTTCCACCTTAACGCCCTTGGTAAGGCTCTTAACTCCCATTTTGCTCATCAGATCATGACTGATATTACCAGCCATAGAAGCAACGCCCTCAACCTCCGTTGCTGCAAGACCTGCAATCATCGCCACCACATCATCGGCAATCTTAACGGTTCCAAGGTCCTCATCTTCCTGTAACACATATGTGTTCTGCTCAAAAGTCTTTTCCATAATAACGTTCCTTTCTCTTATTTACTGCAAGCCTCATTTATGCTTATCATATCAAAAATTCTGCTTTTTGCATAGTCCCAGCAGACAACAAAATCCCCACTTTCCTTAAAGCCAGAAGCTGAGGCTCAGCTGTTTCCTGTTTTCTGCGTAGGAAACCTTTCCCTCCTGGGCATTCAGATAGGTAAATATTCCCTGATCTTCTATCATATATTGATACATTTCCTGATAAACCTTTTCATCTGAGCATTTCAGGGTTACATAATTACTCTTTTCCGCATATGCCCCGGAAAACACTTTTTTCAGCTTTTCATCGTCCAGTTCCGTAAAATAACAGCCTTCCCGGACATAGTAATTATCCTCCATAGACTGGCACAGGGGCGGCTCTATAACAGAATCGATCACATGGGTTTTCTCAAGCTGTTCGGTGGTAACACAGAGATAATCATAGTTGATGGGCGGAATGCTCTCCAGCATTTGATCGCTGCTTCCCTCTACAATCTGATAAGAAGCGTCCCCCCATGTAGTATCTACATAATAATAATTTCCATCCAACCTGACCAGATTCCAGGCATGTCCTTCCCCTTCCGAAACTCTTCCCATAATCAGCGTAGCTTCTATTCCCGCCTTCTGAAGAAGATACTGAGTTGCCTTGGCATAGCCCTGGCAGACGCTTTTTCTTCCGATCAGTACGGAACAGATATTTTGATTATCGGGTGCCTTGGCATCATATTCTGTTTCGTTAATAATATACTCGTATATATATTTCACCTTTCCATATTCGTCCAGCCCCTGCTCCATTCCCGACAGACACTCTTTCACATATTCCCCAATCTGCTCCTGTTTCTTCTCAGCCTCCTCCCGGGAGATCTGATAGGTGCCCGAAAAAACAATTTTCTTCACCGTTTCCCGCAATGTGTACCTGGTCACTGTGTAACCGTCCACATAAAAGATCTCCGGATGGTCGTTCAAAACACATTGGAAAACCTTCTCGATCATATCCGCATCTGTACAGGATAAGGCAACCTCCTTCTCAAAATTCTGGAGGGTCTTTAAAATCTCAGCGTATACCACCTGTTCCTCCTGCGTCAGCCTTTCATAGTGAAAAAGCCCTGTCTGCTGTTTCCCGATATAAGCAGCTTCCGCCTGGGGAATGGCGCCGTCTGACTCCTGTTCCTTTTCAAGCTGGGCGGCTGTAATTTTCTCTGAGGCCGCCGCATTCTGATTATGAAATTGTATTTCCCTGCTCTCTCCTTCCTTCTGTGCCGCCGAACCGGCGCATCCTGTCAGCAGTAAAGCGCAGAGCAGAATCTGTAATACATAATTTTTCATTTTCATTTAATCACGTCCAAATTCTGAAAGTATCAATCCTTTATTCCGATCCAAAGTCATCCCCACGCTCCATGCATTTACGAAAAGAAGCAGGGGATTTCCCTTTAAATCCTTAACCTTTTTCATATCTGATGTTCCCGTCAGCTTATTCAGGTCGATATCCTTGTTTTCAATCCATCGAATATGCTCATAGGGAAGAGGTTCCAGTTTGATCTCCACATTATATTCATTTTCAAGGCGGTATTTCAGCACATCAAATTGCAGTACGCCTACTACTCCTACTATGATTTCCTCCATACCGGTATTAAATTCCTGAAAAATCTGGATAGCGCCTTCCTGGGCAATCTGTGTAATCCCTTTCACAAACTGCTTTCTTTTCATGGTATCCATCTGTCTCACCCTTGCAAAATGCTCCGGCGCAAAAGTGGGTATCCCCTCATATTGAAACTGCTCCTTAGGCATGCAGATCGTATCTCCAATGGAAAAAATTCCCGGGTCAAACACGCCGATGATATCTCCCGCATAAGCCTCGTCCAGTATTTTTCTTTCGCTTGCCATGATCTGCTGAGGCTGAGAGAGCCGCATCACCTTACCGCCCTGTACATGCTTTACTTCCATGGACGCCTCATATTTGCCGGAGCAGATTCTCATAAATGCAATTCTGTCTCTGTGCGCCTTATTCATATTTGCCTGAATTTTGAAAACAAAGGCGGAAAAATCCCGTTCGGTAGGAGAAATTAGCCCCACATCCGCCTGCCGCGGCAGCGGCGTAGTGGTCATTTTCAGAAAATGCTGTAAAAAGAATTCCACTCCAAAGTTTGTAAGCGCCGATCCGAAAAACACCGGCGTCAACTCCCCTGCCCGGACCAGATCCAGGTCAAATTCCGCACTGGCGCCATCCAACAGCGCAATTTCATCCAAAAGCAGATCCGCCGCATCCTTTCCGATTGCCGATAACAGCGCCTCCTGATCCCCGGCGGATATTTCCATGGATTCTCCTTCTTTTGTTCCCTTCTCCGTGTCGGAATAGGTGATCACACACTGCTTGTCCCTGTCGTAAACTCCTTTAAACCGCTTGCCCGAACCGATCGGCCAGTTGATAGGGCAGGTAGCGATTCCCAGCTCCTTTTCAATCTCATCCAAAAGCGCAAAGGTATCGTTGGCATCCCTGTCCATTTTGTTGATAAATGTAAAAATAGGAATCTTTCGCATAACGCAGACCTTAAAAAGCTTTCGGGTCTGGGCTTCCACGCCCTTGGACGCGTCTATTACCATCACTGCCGAATCAGCCGCCATCAGGGTTCGATAAGTGTCCTCGGAAAAGTCCTGATGTCCCGGCGTGTCAAGTATATTAATGCAGAATCCCTCATACTCAAACTGCAATACCGATGAGGTAACGGAAATACCTCTCTCCTTCTCAATTTCCATCCAGTCGGAAACGGCGTGCCTTGCAGTTGCCTTTCCTTTCACGCTTCCCGCCAGATTAATAGCGCCTCCATACAACAGAAATTTTTCTGTAAGAGTGGTCTTTCCGGCATCGGGGTGCGAGATAATGGCAAAAGTTCTTCTTCTGTTTATTTCCTGATCGTAATTATTCAACTGTTCTTCCTCCAAGTATTTCAGACATCAGGAAACAGGAGTCATACCGGCGCCTGTTTCCCAATTGTCCGTTTCCTCTATTCTCCTGTAATAGAATACCACACTTTTTAAAATATAGCATCTATTTATTCTCACTCTGCAGTAAGGCTGCTGATAATCACTGCCTCCGCCGGAACGCCGGTCTTCCGAATAACGATATCCTCGATCTGGGCACGCTGGGCTTCCGTCAATTCGGCGGCGTTTACCACAACGTCCACTGTTCCGTCGGTAATGCTTACCACTACATCGTCAAAACCCTTGCTCTCCAGAAGAATCTCCGCTGCCGTTTCCTTTTCGGCAATATCGGTAATCTCGATCATGTTGTTGACCGCCTCCTGCTTCTGTTCCTCGCTGATGTTTACGTTGTTGATAATTTCCAGAAGAGTTTCTTTATTTTTTGCTCTGGTCTGTTCCTTTAACAGTCTTGCCCCTGAAAGAGAATTTAAACTTGATGCGGAGGTAAATACCGCTTCCCCGGGCGTTTCTCCCTCTGACAGCTGCTCATCTACATTCTCCATCATATCCTGGGTCATATTTTCCGCCATAACCTCGCTCATGGTTTCATCCAAATAATTGTCCTCCGAAAGCACTACCTCGGAATCCAGACTTCCGATCTCGCTGTAATCCGCCTGTTCCATATCCTCGTCGGATATTTCAAACAATGACGCAACGTCCGTATCCATCTGTGCCTGTTCGTCCGCTACCACGGTATCGGAACCTGTCGTCATAATCTCTTCTTCCGTAATCTTGCCGCCGGCAAAATTCAGGTATCCTGCAACTGCAATCATGATTGCCAGCGCCGTGATCATAATCTGATTCTTTTTCACCATATTTTTCAAATCCGTTTCTCCTTCTTATTGTGATATCATCTTAACTACTTTAATTTTATGTGCTTCTATGCCAAATAATGCCTGAATTGCTTCTGTTATATTTTGTACGGTTTTGGCATTTCCGCCTCCCTGGGCGCAGACCACAACCCCCTCCACCCGGGGCGATAATACCTTCTTTATATAAGGGGTTTCCTTACCCCCCTGATACACTGTCTCCTCCTGATCGCTTATACTGGTAGTGTTCCGGCTGCCGCCTGCGGAATCCACCTCTGTGGTGCCGTCCCTGACCGTGTTTACATCCTTTTCCACCACCGCCTCACCGGAACCCTGTAAAGTGACCATCACCCTGACTTTCCCCACGCCGTCCATGGCGCTTAAAATTCTTTCCAGAGAAGCCTCCAGGGAAGCAGCGTAAACAAGCAGCGCATTTTCTTCTCCATCTTCCTGCCCTCGGGCGACATCGGAAGTCATCTCTGAAGATACATTCAGAATAGCATTTTCACTGTCCCATTGACCGGACTTTGACGTACTTTTCTGTTCTTTTTCTTCCACCGGCCAGACAATTACCATAAGAAGGACCCCCATCAATAACAGAATCAGGAAATGATCCTTCGAAAAATGAAAGCCTGCTTTTTTTCCCCTGCCTTTTTCCTCCATATAAACGACCAAACCTTTCCACGTACCAGACGGACATTCTTCCACGGATGAATGCCCGTGCCTATTGAAATAAAATACAGATCTTCTCTTCCTCTATTCCCATACAACTCCCATACAGCTTTTTCAATTCCCGTTTCCTCATTTCCACCCCCTCCTGTCCTCCCAGGGAAACAGACGCTACCCGGATCTGTGTTTCCTCTTCCTGCTCTTTTTCAGAAACCGTCAGCGTAATTTCCCCGGAAGAAGCATGTTCCGACAAATCCACTGCCACCACCTGATATCCGCTTTCACACTTTTCCAGCTGTTCCTTTAATGCCTGTTCCATCTCCTGGTAAACTGCCTTTTGCGTGTCCCCGGTTTCCAGCTCCTGACTGCCCCTTTGAATCTGTTCCTCCAAAATCCTGACTCTTTCTCCCATTTCCAGCTGCTCCTCTTCATCCAGCAGCAGTCCGAAAATCGGCTCCGTAATACGAAGAATCATAATGATCCCCACCAGAATCCTGACATATTTCGTATAGGAACTGCCCGGCACAAAAAACATAATTGCCTGTGCAATGATTATAAAAACACAAATTTCCTTGATAATACCAACCATATGATCCCCCTAAGGCGAAACGGTATAGGAAATCACCGCTATCACAATAATAAATAAAAGAACCGAAGTTGAGACACAGCGCAAAAGAAGCCCACAGCCTTCCCCCACTCTATCCGCACACAGCGAAATCCGCTTATCACTGACAATTCCCGTGATCGCCGCTCCCAGCTTAACGGTTCCCGTCACAATGAGAATTTTCAGAAGAGGCATCAAACAGGCTCCAAAAAGAAGAATCAGCATCAATATGCCCATACCGTTTTTAATCAGCACTGCCGATCCCAGCGTCAGTTCCACCACCCCCTCCGTTACGCTTCCGATTCCCGGAATTGCCGCCGCCGCTTTCCGCATTGCCGTAATTTTCAATCCGGAGGCAACGGGTACGATCACAGCCTGTACAAGACTCAGTCCCGTAACCGCCCCCAGAGAAATTTTTAACGCCAGGGAAATCCCCTTTTTAAAAAAATCAAGCAGTAAGGTCAGTTTTTCCTCTGTCCAAAGACCGTTTAACAGGGCAAGCATCACATAGCTATAGATCAAAGGCACCATCACCCCATTTAAAAAGCTTTCCACCAGATACGCCATGGCAAGCATCAGCTGATAATAATAGACCCCTGAAGCCGCTCCCTGTGCCGTCCCCACTACAATGCTGTAGGTAGGAATAAACAGCTTTACAAATAAAACAATGGATTCCATCGTGCGGGAAGCAATTTCCGACACAAAAAGAAACACTCTGGTGAGTATCACCATAAGAAAAAGATAAAGAAAATAAAATCCTGCCTGTGCCATCTGCTGTCCTGCAAACAAATCGGAAAACTCTGAGAAAAGCGCCGATACCACTCCTAAAATCAGGATATAAATAAAGATCTGTCTCAGCCCCGCCAGTTCTCCTCCCAATCCGTCCTTTATTTCACCGATCAGCATTTTGCATGCGTCCAACCCATGCCCCTCTAAAATCATAGCAAAAAGCGTCTCTGCATCAATTTCGATTCCCGGGAAAAGCTGATCCAGGCTTTCATTCACGGAATCCAGTTTGCCGGAATCCAGCCAGCGGTCTATATAATCAAAAGCAGCCGTTCCTTCCTCCTGTGCCGCCTGCGCCTTAATCGGCATCAAAAGAAAAACCAACAGTATCCCTGTGATACAGCCAAGGCAAGTCCCTGTTTTTTTCATGTTTCCTTTCTCCTAGCCCGCTATGGCGTTAATATTCTCAATTACCGCCGTAAGAACCGGTATTCCCATAAGCAGCACCGAAAGCTTCCCGAATATTTCGATCTGCCCCGCTACCGCCCCATAGCCCGCATCCTTGCAGATGGATGCGCAGAACTCGCACACGTAGGTAATCCCCACCGCCTTAAATAGAAATCCTATATAATCTCCGCTTCCCTTTAAATATTTCTCCAGTTCTTTTACTCTTCCCAAAAGCGTCCCCAGCCCGTTTAAGGAAAAGGTAAATATCACCAGGCAGATTGCTGCGCCAAGATACAACCCATATTCCGGTCTGTTTGATTTGAATTGCAGGGCAAGCATCACGCCTGCGATTCCCAATACCCCTATTTTCACAATTTCCATTCCCCTGCCTCCCCTATAGACTGAACAGATCCTGTATCATAACAAACAGATCATAAATATACGGCAGAATCCAGGTAAGCACCAAAATCAACCCTGCAAGAGAAATCAGGAAGGCGTGCTCTTCTCTTCCGCTGTGCTTTAAGATCTGCCCTAAAATAGTGATCAGAATGCCAACGGCTGCTATTTTAAAAATCAGGCTTATCTCCATATTTCCTCCCTGTCATTCTCTATAGAAGCAGAATGGATAGCAACACTCCCGCTGCCATTCCAAAACTCATGATCATTTTATTCTTGCTCCTTTTTTCTTCCTCCAGTTCCCGGATGTGCAGGCTAATCTCCCGCAGCAGTTCATCCAGCGCCCTTGCCTGGGCGTTTTCCTCCATAAATCCAAGATTGGAAGGAAAATCCAGGAGCAATTCCTTTTCTTCTCCGGATAAAGGCTCTTTCTCTAAAGCCATCCCAAAACACGCTCTCCAGACCGGCGGAAAATTTTCTCCCTTTTCGTAAATTCTCTCATAGATCTCTTCAAAAGCGCTTTTCCACGGACTTTCTTCCTTCTGTGCCAGTTTCCGCAATGCTTCCGGAATCGTTGCTTTCTGATAGGCAATATAATATTGAAGGCTTTCCAGCATACTACGAAGCTGCTTAAGCAGAAAAAGGCGCCTCGCCGACTCTCTGCACAGGCTCCAGGCAAAGCCCACGCTTCCTATCACCGCCAGAGCACTGCCTGCTATGCGGAGCATCTCGCAGCACCTGCTTCCGCAAACAAAGGATTTTGATGTTGGTCATAAATCCCCCTGATTTTGCAGATCCCCTTTCTTTTCTCCAGGAAAAGGTATCTCTCAAAAAGCATTTCCGGACAGTATCTTGCGTCTCCCCCATCCTGCCGGGTTCCCCATCCCATACGGTTTCGTACGTCTTCCATGGAATCTCCATGCATGGTTGCCACAACCCCGCTGCCACTTTGCAGAATTTGAAAAACTGCATGGATATCCTCATATCCTCCGATCTCGTCAACCGCAACAACTGCCGGCGCCATGGAACGCATCAGCAGCATCATTCCCTGAACTTTGGGGCTTCCATCCAGCACATCCGTCCTGAAGCCTATCTTATTTTGGGGAATTCCCATAAAGCTTCCTGCAATCTCCGAGCGCTCGTCCACCACGCCCACCTGTCTTCCCTCTCCGTAAATCGTCCCTTCTGATATCTGCCTGATAATATCCCTTAAAAGGGTGGTTTTCCCACAACCCGGCGGGGAGATCAACAGTGTATTTAAAAATCGGCTGTTTTCATATAAATAAGGCATCGCCGCATCCGCTGCCCCGATGATCTCATGGGAAACACGGATGTTCATAAACCGGATGTGGGTCATATTCCTGATAACGCCGTTTTCATTTAATACCACCTGTCCAGCCATTCCAATCCGATGTCCGCCCGGTACCGTTAAAAAGCCCTGTCTTATTTCATGCTCAAAAGCGTACATAGAATAACGGCAGACATTTTGAAGGATCTCCTCCATCTCCTTTTCCGTCATGTACCAGGCATCCTCCAAACCTTTTCCCAAAATCCCTTTCCCTGACAAAAACTTTTCTTCTCCCCCTATGATCAGTCTTACCGGCTGACCGATCCCCAGCCTGATCTCCTGTAGTTTGTCCACCTGCAAAAGCGCATGGTTCCACCTTGCCTTCATATAGTCGGGAAAGATCCGTACAATTTCTTCTCTCTTTGTCATTGCATTCACCTCTTATCCCAATATATGATGATTTGTCAGATTTAGAACCATACGCCGGCGCACTTTGTGAGCCGGCGTTTGGAAAAAAACCGGGATCTCCCTGTTACGGAAATCCCGGTTTCTGAATTTTATCTATATTCTTGTTCGCAAAAGCAGCCGGCTCTTATACCTGCGCTACATCCTTCATGGAGAAGCTCATTCTGCCCATCTTGTCCTTGCCAAGGCATACCACTGTTACCTTGTCGCCTAATGTAAGCACATCTTCTACCCGGTTAATTCTCTCCTTGGCAATCTTGGAAATGTGTACCATTCCCTCTTTGCCGGGAGCAAACTCAACGAACGCTCCGAATTCCTTGATGCTTACTACGATTCCCTGGAAGATCTGTCCCTCCTGGTAATCAGTGACAATGGTCTTAATGTATTCCACCGCTTTATCCATCATTGCCGCATCGGTGCCGCATACGGATACATTGCCGTCATCCGTGATATCGATCTTCACTCCTGTACGGGCAATAATTTCATTGATGGTCTTGCCCCTCTGTCCCACTACATCGCCGATCTTTTCGGGATCGATCTGAATGGAAATGATCTTAGGCGCATAAGGTCCTACTTCCGGTCTGGGTGCGTCGATTGCTTTCTTCATGCAGTTATCCATGATAAAAAGTCTTGCCTCACGGCATCTTGCAATAGCGCCCTCTACAATGGGTCTGGTAAGTCCATGGATCTTTATATCCATCTGGATTGCCGTAATACCTTCTGTGGTGCCGGTTACCTTGAAATCCATATCCCCGAAAAAGTCTTCCAGCCCCTGAATATCTGTCAACAAGACGAAATCATCATCTGTTTCTCCCGTCACCAGACCACAGGAAATACCTGCAACCATCTTCTTGATGGGTACGCCTGCCGCCATAAGGGACATGCAGGATGCGCAGGTGGATGCCATAGAGGTGGAACCGTTAGACTCAAAGGTTTCGGATACGGTACGGATCGCATAAGGGAATTCCTCCTCGGAAGGAAGCACCGGAATCAGCGCCCTTTCCGCCAGCGCGCCGTGTCCGATCTCTCTTCTTCCGGGACCTCTTGAAGGTTTCGTTTCGCCTACGGAATAGGAAGGGAAATTATAATGATGCATATAGCGCTTGCTTACTTCATTTTCATCCAGCCCGTCGATTTTCTGCTGCTCGGATAAGGGAGCCAGAGTACATACATTGCAGATCTGGGTTTGTCCACGGGTAAACATGGCGGAACCGTGTACCCTGGGAATAATATCCACCTCAGCGGAAAGGGGACGGATCTGGGTAATGTCACGTCCGTCAGGACGCTTATGATCCTTCAGGATCATCTTACGCACTGTTTTCTTTTGATATTGATAAATTGCCTCCCCCAGCAGGGCAAGCCATTCTTCGTTTTCTGCAAACGCCTCTTCCAGCTTCTCGGTGATATTCTTAATATTTTCCTCCCGCACCTGCTTCTCATCGGTGAAAACTGCCTCTTCCATCTCAGAGGGAGGCACAATCTCCTTAATTGCCGCAAAAAGCTCCTCAGGAACGGCACAACTGGTATAGGTATGTTTTTCCTTTCCAACCTCAGCCACAATCTGGTTGATAAAGGCAATGATGGTCTGGTTGATCTCATGCGCCTTGTAAATTGCCTCGATCATTTTCTCCTCAGGAATTTCATTTGCCCCTGCTTCGATCATAATCACCTTCTGAGAGGTGGATGCCACCGTCAGGTTCAGATCTCCGTTCTTCCACTGCTCCTGTGAAGGGTTTACTACCAGTTCTCCGTCGATCATGCCCATCTGGGTCATGGCGCAGGGACCGTCAAAAGGAATATCCGAAATGCAGGTTGCAATTGCTGCTCCCAGCATAGCCGTCAATTCAGGACGGCACTCCGGATCCACGCTCATTACCATGTTGTTTAAGGTTACGTCATTTCTGTAATCCTTGGGGAATAAGGGGCGCATAGGTCTGTCAATAACACGGCTTGTAAGAACCGCATTTTCAGACGCCTTTCCCTCTCTCTTGTTAAATCCCCCCGGGATCTTACCTACTGCGTATAATTTCTCTTCATACTCCACACTCAGAGGGAAAAAGTCGATTCCCTCCCTTGGCTTGTCTGATGCGGTTGCAGTGGACAATACCGTAGTATCCCCATAGTGCATAAACGCGCATCCGTTTGCCTGCTTGCCCACCCGGTTCACATCGACCTTAAGGGGACGTCCGGCAAGTTCCATTGAAAACGTCTTGTACATACTCTCTCTCCTTTTCTTATCTTACCAGCTTTCCTCTTATGAGGAATGCTAAATGAATTTAAAAGGCGGAGTCCGAATCTATCGGTATGCTCCGCCTTAAAACTGCCATCTTTACTTTCTCAGCCCCAGTTTTTCAATCAAAGCACGATATCTTTCAATATCTTTCTCTTTCAGATAATTGAGAAGACCACGTCTCTGACCAACCATCTTGAACATACCTCTTCTGGAATGATTATCCTTGGGATGCTCCTTTAAATGCTCTGTAAGCTCCTGAATTCTTGCTGATAATACTGCAATCTGCACTTCCGGTGAACCTGTGTCGCCTTCGCATCTTGCATGTTCTTTCATAATTGCTGCTTTCTTTTCTTTGGAAATCACTGTAGTTCCTCCTTCTTTTTTAAGCGCCTGATGCTAAGAACCGGTCGGAGTGTCCAGGGTTCTGAGCAACGGTTAAAATTCATACCTAAGAATAATAGCATAGATTGGAGCGCATGTAAAGAAATATTTTCGCTATTAAAATGAAAGGTAATAAGTGGAAACATACAATTGCTTTTTCTGGCAAGACGTAGTATTCTATACTATGTATCACCGTAGCAATGTTTATGTCAGTTTAATATCGGCATATCAGCATAAGAAAAGAAATTGAAAGAAGGTTTTCCAGAATGAATGAAGCATTCCACATTATCAGCGACGGATCCTGCGATCTTCCTGTAGAATTGATACAGGAAAAAAATATCACAGTGGTCCCTTTTTATGTATCCTTTGATGATAAACATTACTTAAAAGAAAACGTAGAAATCGGCATCAGAGATTTTTATCAGCAGATGGTTGACCGAAAGGGCGTGTATCCCAAATCCTCCATGCCCTCCATCCATGACTATGAAGAGGCATTTCTCCCTTTTGCCAAAGCTGGAATGCCTGTGATCTGTATCTGCATTACCACCAAATTCAGCGGTTCCATGCAGTCCGCCTTAAATGCACGCGCCCTTGTTCTGGAAAAGTATCCTCAGGCTGAGATTACCGTTATTGACGCCACCATCAACACCGTTTTGCAGGGACAGTACGTGCTGGAAGCCGCTGCCTTGCGTGACAGTGGCGTAAGCTATGAGGGCACTGTCTCCCGTCTGGAGAAAATCAAAAGCACCGGAAGAATTTTCTTTACCGTAGGCAATATGGAATACTTAAAGCATGGGGGACGCATCGGAAAAGTTGCGGCTCTGGCAGGAGGGGTTCTGGATATCCGACCTGTTATTACCTTAAAACAGGGAGAAATCTTTCCCTCCGGCATCGGCAGAGGACGCAGACGTACCACCCAAAAAGCATTGGAGCTGCTATTGGAATATCTGGAAGAAAGCAGCCTTGGAATTGAATGCTATAGCCTTGCAGTCGGATACGGTTATGATTATGAAGAAGGCATTTCTTTCCGGGATCATGCTTTGTCAGTTCTCCAGGAAAAGGGATATGCCATAAAGGAAATCCCTGTGTATCAGATCGGTGCTACTATCGGCGTACACACAGGGCCTTATCCTCTGGGCTTTGGCATCATTGAAAAAGGGATTCATCCGTCCCTTCCTTCGTAATGCAGATCTAAGCAGTAACGCCTGAAAACTTCATCCTTTTACCGCTCCCTCTGCAATACCATTTACCATATTTTTCACAAGACAGAAGTATAAAATAACAATGGGAACCGCAATAAACACACTTCCCGCCGCGAAACGGGCGAACTCTGTTTCATCAAGGCTCATAAGCCCTACCGCCACAGTATAAAGATTTTTCTCCTTTAAAAGCAGCTTGGGCAGAATAAAATCGCTCCAGGGCCATGTAAAGGAAGTAAGCGCAGTGTATACAATAATCGGTTTGGATAACGGCAGATTGATCTTTGTAAAGATCTGAAAATTGGTGGCTCCGTCAATTTTTGCCGCCTCGTCTATGGACCTGGGTATGGTATCAAAAAATCCTTTCTGCGTCAGGTATCCCATGGGCGCGCCGGAAGCATAGATCAGGATCAGTCCCCCAAGATGATTGATCAGCCCGAACTGGGTCATCAGAAGATAAACCACCGTCATCCCCATAAAAGAGGGAAACATCCCCAGCACCATCGTGGTCTTCATCATGGGCTTCCTCATGCGGAAGCTGAAACGGGACATGGTGTACGCCGTCAGTATGGTCAGAAAGGTTCCCAGGGCGCAGCTTCCCGCCGCAATCAACAGCGTATTCATGAACCATTTTGGGTAATTGTACATCGTGGTATCTGTAAACAACTTCACAAAAGATGCCGTACTGTACTGGGCGGGGAAAAATCCGTCAAAGGAATAAATGCTTCCCGACTTTGAAAAAGAAGCCAGAATCAGCCAAAGGCACGGAAAAAAGAACACAAAAGCCACCGCCAGCAGGATCACATAGGTAATCGCAGTATCCAGTATTTTCCCGGCATTCCATTTTTTTCTCATTGAAAAGTGTCCTCCTCTCGATAAGATGGTGATTTCACATAAATGATCAGGGAAATCAGGGATGTAATCATAAAGATCACCAGGCTGATTGCCGCGCCGATGCAGTAATAATTATTATCAATGGACAGATTGTAGAGCCAGTTGATCAAAAGGTCGGTATCGCTTGCCAGGAAATAACCATCCACATACAAGCCACCCCTTAAGAAGTAAAAGATACCGAAATTATTGAAATTACCGATAAACTGACTAAGCAAAACCGGCGTAGTGGCAAACAACATAAAAGGCATTGTCAGCTTCTGAAACTGCTTCCATCTGCCTGCACCGTCGATCCGCGCCGCCTCGTATAAAGACATATCCCTGTTTGACAAATGCCCTGTGGCAAGAAGCATGATAGAAGGTACGCTGATCCAGCAGTTCACCAGCACGCCGATACCTCTCGCCATCCACTTGGCATCCAGATCCAGAAAGCCTATCGCCGTATTTCCCCCAGCCGTAATTATCTGATTGATGGGCCCGCCATAGGAAAACATGAATTTAAACGCCAGCAGCGTGATAAACCCCGGAATGGCGTAGGCAAGTACGGGAAATGCCCGCCAGAAAGCTTTTCCTTTCACGCACTCCTTATCCAGCAGAAGAGCAAGCCCCAGCCCTAAAAAGTAGTTTAAAACCGTTGATACCACTGCCCAGAGCAGGTTCCACCCCAAAATTTTGAAAAAGGTGGGCGCAAACTGGGAAAGAGCAATCAGCTTTTCAAAATTAGCAACTCCCACCCAGTCCACAAGCTCCGGCGGAACGATATCGCCGCCGTAATTGGTAAAGGCGATTAAAATCATAAAAACAATGGGCAGGACATTAAACACGCATACCCCCAGCACAGGAAGGATAAGCACCGTTATATAAAACTTTTTATCCAGAAGCTGCGCCAGCTCTTCCCGAAAGGATAAGGGTCTTTTTCCGTTCTCAATGATCTTCTGGGTATGGTAGGCATCCTTCAGATTCAGCTGATACAAGTATAGGAAAGCCGCCAGGACAATCCATGCAAAGATTCCCATCAACAGCATAATAACCGAATTATCTCCCACGGTACCCAGCCAGGCATCTCCCTTTTGGGTTCCCAGGGTAAAAAAGCCCTGTATATCCTTAACCCCTCTTAATGCCATATAAGCGATTATGACAATTTCCAGTAAGAAATATGAAATCCCCTTTCCATAACTGCCATATAAAAACTGTCCTCCCCCCATGACCGCCGCAGAAAGCTTTACCTTCCAGCTGCTGTCACGGACTGCAAGGATAAACCTGCTCCATTTCTCTTTCATCCTCTTCCCCTCCTTCCCGCGTTTTTTACTTCAATGTGAAAATGGCGTCGTAGATCTGCTGGTCTACCCCTTCAAGTCCTTTCTTCATGGCATCTAAGTCTGTGTATTTTTTCTCTTCTTCCGGTCTGAAGGCATCCTTGGCAAGATCGATAAAGAAGGTTTCCCCCGGTGTCCAGATCTGGCTTACTTCCTTGATGGAGGGCATCAGCACAATATTTCCGGCTTCCAGATTATTGTATAGAAGCTGAGAGGTACCTCCCACCGCATCTGCGGCGTCATTCCTCGCCGGCGCAACCCCCAACAGTTCGCTTCTTCTCACCATCATCTCATAACTGGTGGCAAACTCCACAAATGCCAGGCAGGCATTGGGGTGCTTTGTATAGGCGCTGACGGCATAGCCGTTAATTCCTCCCATAGACTTTGCGGCAAGGAAGGAGGCTCCTTCTTCTGTCAGGTCTCCGCTTTCCGGCAATGCAGGCAGCGTAGTCATAACCAGATTTTCCTCCGCTTTTGCCCTTGCTTCCTCCTTTGAAAGCCCTTCTTCCTCATACGCCAGTATCATCTCCTCCAGAAAGGTGGAATACATATCCGGCGTGGTGATCGTTGCGAAGTAGGTTCCATCCGCCAGTTTACTATAGGCATTAGTGGTGATGGAATCGTCAATGCATTCTTCATTCATGGTACTCGCAAGCTGGCTTAACACCCATGCGCCTTTTTCCGCCTCTCCTGCTGAAAATCCGATATCTGCAGGTTCGGTATTGTTGTTTCCAAAAATATATCCGCCATAAGTGAATAAAAACCCGCTGGAAAAATAAACGTCGAACAGGGACTTCATATAACCGTACTGGCTGCTGTTTTCTGCATGGCGGCTGACCGAATAGGCATACATGGCATTCCAGTTTTCCGCCATATCCGGAATCTTGTTCCCGTTTTCATCCCACACATTTTCCCAATCCTGGGGCAAAAGATCTTTCCGGTAATAAAGCATGGGCGCCTGCACATTGACCGGAACCCCGCAGGTATATGCCGTTCCCTCCAGATCGATCCGGTATGCCGCCCATGCGGCTTCCGGAATCTGTTCAAAACATTCCATTTTCTCTGCCGGGAGGGGATAAATATGCTTTCCTTCCGCATACTGCATGATAATATCATTTGCCTGGTAAAGGACGTCCGGTCCATACCCATAAGGTCCGTCGTTGGCAAGATCCAGATACTGATCCATGTTGGCGTCTACCGCCTTAATGCCGTACTGGGCATATTCCTCATTAAAAGCTTCGATCAATTCTGCAAAATATCCCTTGGAAACGGCAGTATCATTTTCCAGTACCTGTATGGTCACGTCATGCTCCAGTTCCCCGTTAAATACGGTGCTGACGACACTGGGCTGTTCTTTTTCCTGCTTATCCTGCTCATTCTGCATCTTCTGCGCGGTCTCCTGACTTTCCCCATCCTTACCGCACCCTGTGAATATTCCGGCACACAAGCATACCGCCATACATAATGCAATGCTTTTCCTTTTCATTTTTCCCTCCATTCCGAAGCATTTGATAAAGGTTCCCGGCACCTTCCCCTATGCTTCCTCATACTCCACCATCAGAAATCCGTTATTCTCTAATTTTTTTTCATATAGATGCTCCGCCAGTACCCTGGCACCTCCCAAAATGGGTATCTCCTTTTCTTCCTTTGACAGATTAATCCAAAGCGCGATCGTACCCTTCTGCCAGCTTCTTTCCACCAGCAGCATACCGTCTTCTTCCCCAATATGCACACTTCCATATTGCAGAACCTTGTTTTCCCGCAGTGCCGTCAATTGTTTTAAGAGTTTCATAACCTCCCGGTCCTTGCCGGCTTCCTCCCAGTCAAAGCATCTGCGTGAATCGGGATCATATCCTCCCTCCAGACAAATCTCCGTTCCATAATAAATGCACGGCGCTCCCGGAAAGATGACTTCCAGCGAAAGTGCCGCCAGCAGCTTATCTTTACTCCGGGAAACCTCGGAAAAAAAGCGGTGGGTGTCATGAGAATCCAGAAGATTCATCATCATAAAGTTGACCTGTTCCGTGTTACGCATCAAATTACCGTTTAATTTGTCCGCCATCTCTTTTGCCGAAAAATTTTCTCTTGCGAAATAATCAAGGCATGCCTTTGTAAAAGAATAATTCATGATACTGTCATACTGATCTCCCATCAGATAAGGATAAGCGTCATGCCAGTTCTCCCCGATAATGACACAATCCTTTTTTTCCACCTTGACTTCCCGCCGGAACCGTCTCCAGAATTCATGGGAGACCTCGTCCGACACATCCAGCCGCCATCCATCGATGTCCGCTTCCCTGATCCAATAAAGGGCGATATCGATCAGAAAGTCCTGTACCCCCGGATCTGCCGTATTGAGCTTGGGCATATAACTGCACGCGGCAAAACACTCGTAATTCATTTTATCCGGTTCAGGGAATTCTCCCTCAATGATAAACCAGTGATAATACGCAGACTTTCTTCCCTTCTCAAGAACGTCTTGAAACTCCGCCATTTCCATGCTGCAATGATTGAACACAGCGTCCAGAACGATCCGAATCCCTTTTTCATGCGCCTTAAAAACCAGTTCCTTAATATCTTCTATTGTTCCGAATTGAGGATCCACCTTTTTGTAATCGCTGATATCATATTTATGATTGGACAGAGATTCAAAAATCGGCGTCAGGTAAATTGCATTGACCCCAAGCCCTTTTATATAATCCAGCTTCTCAGTAATACCCTTTATATCCCCTCCGGCAAAGCTTTTCGGAGTCGGGGTATCCCCCCACTGCATTGTAATATACCCTGTATCTTTTTCACAATCCCCCTGATAAAAACGGTCCACAAAAATCTGATAAAAGACAGCGCTCCGCATCCATTCCACTACATCCATAACATCATTGGCGTTGATATAGGGCATTTGAAAGAAATTGTAAAACCCTTCTTCAAAGCAATAGGTCTCTGTAATTCCATCTTCGCTGTAGAAATAACTGTTTTCCTTCTCCTTGATCTGGAAAATATATGCCAGACGCACATCCTCCAGCTGCAGCCTGATTTCATAATAGTGATACAGCCGGTCGCTGTAGCATATTTTCATTTTTTCCTGTCTGCGTTTGATTGCAAAATCATATTTGCAGGCGTAAATCAGCGATACTTCCGCTTCTTCATCCTCCCTTGCCATACGCAGGCGCAAAACCAGTTCCTTTTCTCCACAGGCAAAACAATATCGTGAATCCGGAATATGTAAAATTGCATGTTGATTCATTTTATTTCCTTTCAAATATCTCGTTTACTGTTGACAAACAATTGAAAATTTTGAATAATAATGGGTAAATGCTTTTTAAAGGAGGATGATTATGGACCGGAAGGTTACGATTAAAGATGTTGCGCGGGAAGCCGGTGTTTCTGTTGCTACCGTTTCTTATGTAGTCAATCACCGCACAGATCTGCGCATCAGCGATGCAACCCGCAAAAAGGTATTGCAAGTCATCAATCTGCTGAATTACACGCCCAATCAGGCGGCTAAGGCACTTGCCACCAACCGCAAGAACCTTCTTGCCATCTTCTCATCTCCTGCCTGCTCCACCTTAAAAAAAGCGGAGCAGCTGAATACAATTCAGTTTTTATCACAATTTCTTCGTAAGAAAAATTTCAGTCTTATTTACTTAGGACATGATTACAATGAAAAATGCGAGCAGGCGGACGCGATCATCTGTTATGACGTATCTTCTGCATGCTTCCATCAGCTTGGGGATAACAACTTTATCCCGCTGATCGCCCTGGACTGTATGGTAGATGATCCCCTTTTCTTCCAGATCAATACAGATTACAAGCTCCTCTCGGAAAAAACCCAAAGCTTTTTCCATGGTGATTCCTATCGCTACGTACTGCTCCAAACCGACAATCAGGAGAAAATAGATTTCCTCCAAAACATATTTCCTGACATTCTTTTTATCAATAGCTTCGATGACCTGCATACCCTGTCCGGGCAGAATCTTTTGGTTACAGAACCCACTTTGCACTCACTGTTGGTAAATCGGAACAACGTCTGCTTTATCCCTTCCCTATTCGAAGCAAAAGCAGAAGTCATGCTGCAGTGTATCGAAAATGCACTCCAAAGAACATTGATTGACCAACATCACATCCTTGTGTAAATCCTTATGCTGAAACAACACCGCTCTTAAGGGAACCTTAAGAGCGGTATCCATCTATTCAAATGCAACTGTGAGCACCTGGGTGGAGGAATCATAAGTAAAGGTATAACTTCCACCTGCCCCCGCAACCAGATTTGCACTCTCCGTACTCGTTACATAAGACAGGCTCTCTGTATCAGCTTCCTCAATATTTGTATAACGGATATATTCATTTCCTACGCTTTCCACATCCTCTGCTGTGATCAAAGAGGTAAACATAAATTCATCCCCCTCTTCCAGTGTAATCGTCAGCGTATAAATGCCGTTTTCCTCCGTAAACTTGGTCTCGTCAGAATAAACATCCTTCCAGTCCGTGATCTTCGCGCCTTTGATATAATAATCAGTATGTGTCTCTATGCCGCTTGCCTCTGATTCCCCGTTGTAAACCCAGGTGATGCTGTCATATGGATTGATATTAAAGTTTTCTTTATTATCCTCCGAATAGCTGGACGCGGTTGTGTCATAAGTATCTTCGCCGGGATAGGTGGTAAGAGTAAACGTATAATTACCGGGAACCTTTACTTTAATGTTCGCTCTCTTTACCCCTGTATCACCCAATCCGCCTGAATTGGCAAAATATTCCTCCCCGTCCAGGGTAATGGTATTCAAATATCCGTATCCTCTCTGATTCTCCCATGCGCTGTTCATGGCAAACTGGAATTCATCTCCCTGTTCCAGATCCAACGTGAGCGTATAAATATTTGCTTCCGGATTTTCTTCCTTCTGCATGGTCTGGGCGTCTCCAACCACGCTTCCCCAGCTGGATTCCATGAGCACAGGGCTCTTTCCGCTTCCCAGGATCACAAAGGTTCTGGTGTCCTCCACATAAGACACAAATCCGGCAAATACCGAAGTATCCTGGGTAATGGCTGTTTCAAAATCAAAGCGATGACTCATCTGTGGAGTTGCAAACCACCCTGCAAAGGTGTACCCCTCCTTTTCAGGAACATACTCTTCCAATAATGCCCCGTCCTCTACCTCCGCCGTCTGCAATACCGTTGTTCCGTCAGAATCATAAAAGGTCACCACATGTGCCTGCGTCTGCTGCACCTCTTCCTCCTGTGTCTCTTCCCCTGCTTCCTGTGGTGCTTCCGTCTCTGTGTTCTGGCTGTTTTCCTGCGCACCGCCCCCTGATCCGCATGCAGCCAAGCTGATAGCCGCTGCTGCCAACATACATACTGTCATGAATTTCTTTTTCATTTTTTGCCATCCTTTCTCTTTTATTTAACCGTTTAAATAAACCGGTAAAAAGGAAGCAAATCAATTTCTGCACTTGATTTGCTTAACCGTTTAAACAATTTAAATTTACCACTTTTGGCGCAGTTTGTCAAGACTTTGCATTTCCATTTTCCAAAATACAAAAGGACAGCTTTTAAGCTGTCCCTTCACCTTTATAGTTCTGTTCTTAATCCTGCAGAATTCTCACCATCTTATGAGGCGTCCTGTAGTTATAGCCGGAAATCTTAATACCGGTCTTGGGACTGCTGGCGTGAATTACCTGTCCGCCTCCAATGTAAAGCGCCACATGATTGATGGTACCGCCCTTAGCGTAAAATACCAGATCCCCAGGCTGCAGCTCGGATGCGCTGATGCTGGTTCCCATATTTGCCTGCGCCCTGGAAGAGTGGGGCAGGGAAACACCGTACTTGGCAAAGACACTGAGCACAAAGCCCGAACAGTCTGCGCCGTTTGTCAGACTGGTTCCTCCCCACACATAAGGATTCCCCAAAAACTGTTTGGCATATTGGCAGATGTCTACTCTCACATCGGACACACCCTGACCATACAAAAGCTCTGTCATGGTAATCGCAGTCTCCAGATCCGATTTCACCTCCACATAATCTGCGGATACGTAAACCTCCTCATCGTCCAGATAAACTCTGATCCAGCCGTCGTCCTGAATCTCTACAATATCAAGCGCCTCCCCGGACGCCACCTGGGTGATCACTTCCGCATCTGTGCTGGGATATTCTCTGATATTCAAACCGTCCGCAGTTGCCACAGCAAGAGCTGAGGCGAGTTCTTCCCCTTTCTTTTTGGCATCAAATCCGGTAAGAAGATATTCTTCCTTTACATATCCGTCCACCTTGCCGGAAGTAATATGCGCCCAGCCGTTTTCACTGCTTAAAATCTCACACGCCGCATTTTTGGGCAGTTTACCTACCAGCTTACCGGACTCGTCAGGCTCCTGTCTGATATTCAGATTATTCTCTTCTACGTTACAAATACCAAGATGGGTATAGCCCCAAAGAGCTCCTTCCGCCGCCTTGGCAATCTCCAGATATTCAATTTTGGTGAGAGGGGAAATGAATAATTCTCCTACGCCTGCCGTCAACAGTTCTTCCGTATTATACACTGTCGTATCGGACTCTGTCCCGTCAATCTCTGTTTCCTCATTTTCAAATGTATCATTTACGGTCGTCTGTATATCTTCCTCTTTGATTTCCACTGCATGAGCCGCAATAGGATCTCCCAGCATCAGCAGGGAGGTGAGAATACAGACACTGCTTATTATCTGTCTTTTCATGTTGAGCCTCCGAAGTTATTACGAATTTATTACAATTCTTACACGGTTATTATAACAACCATTTCTTCGGATGTCAAACCTCTATTCTTATTTTCTAAATTTTCACAATTTTTGAACTTTATGGTAATTTCTGCCCTCTTCGATGTCTTTTTCCATCTGTAATTTCAATTCCTGCACATTTTCAAAGCGTTTCTCAGCTCTTTTAAATTGTAATAATTCTGTTACAATTTCTTTTCCATACATGTCCTTATCAAAATCATAAAGATACGTTTCCACGCTGACCGTGCCGCTCCGGTTCACCGTAGGCTTTTCTCCGATATTGGTGATGCCTGGATAAATGCAGTTTTCGTAAAGTACCCTTGAGAAATAAACTCCCTTAGGCGGCAAAAGCTTTTCCGTGACGGGATAAAGATTCAAAGTGGGCATTCCCAGCCTTCTTCCCAGCCGGTTTCCCTCTCTGACTCTGCCCTCAAAGCCGTAATACCTGCCCAGAAGCTCTTTTGCTGTAATCATATCTCCCATTTCCACCATCTCCCTTACATAGGTGGAACTGATTTCCCGGTCTTTATAATATACCTTATCAATAATCTGCACCTGATATCCCAATTCCTCTGACATTTGAATCAGCAGGTTCTTATCTCCCTTTCCCCGGTAACCAAAGGACAGATCTGTCCCCGCCCCGATATACCCTGCCTTCATCTGTTCCACAAGAATTTTCCTGACAAAATCCTCAGGTGAAATTGCCGCAGTATTCTGATTCAGGGGGAATTCTATCAACAGGTCGATTCCCATTTCCTGAAACAGCTTCCTTTTTTCATCCCGGGTGGTCAGTTCATTGGCGGACGTCTGCCCAAAGAAAACGGAGGCGGAAGGATAAAAGGTAAAAACCACCGAACACATTCCCTGCTCCTTCTGCCTTAAAATATGAGAAAGCAGCTGTCTGTGCCCCCTGTGAAGTCCGTCAAACTTACCGATGGCAACAGCGCTTTTTTTCTTTAGTTGAAATTCTGTTGTATCACAAATAATCTCCATGCCCGACACCTATTCTGCAATAAACATTTTCACCGGGGAAAACCGTTCTTTCTTTTCCTCATAGCCATACACACCAAAAAAAACCTTCCGGTGACTGTACACCCGCACCAGCTCCCCGTCCGAAATTGCTTCTTTCTCCGCCGCTCCATTGTCCAGGATGTCCTTCCATTGCAGCTGATTCCCGTTTCTCAGCGCTTTATAGGCATCCTCCTTTGTCTGCAAAGCCGGATAGCCTTCAAACATCCGGTCTACCGGAATAATTGCCTGGGAAAGGGTTCCCTGATCCGCCAGCCTTTGAAGCCTGTCCAAAGTACAGGCATGCTCTATTTCAAATTCGCCTACTCTGGTTCTCGTTAATTCCGTCATGACCCCGCCGCACCCAAGCTTTTGTCCTATGTCATGGCACAGGGTTCTGATGTAAGTTCCCTTGGAGCACGCCACCCTGATCCGGTACGCAGGATGTCGCTCCTCCAGAATCTCTATTTCATAAACGGTAATGGGGCGGGCGGCTCTTTCCACTTCCTTTCCCTCCCTGGCAAGCTCATAAAGTTTTTTTCCGTTTACCTTCAGGGCGGAATACATGGGAGGGATCTGCATGGAATCGCCCAGAAAGGACAGAATCGTTTTCCTCACCCTTTCCGGGGGCGCCAGGACTTCCCTTTCCTCCAATACCTGTCCGGAAATATCCTGGGTATCAGTGGTCATTCCCAGCCGCAGCCCGGCAATATACTCCTTGGTTTGATCCGTCAGCATGTCGCAAAGCCTGGTTCCGTTTCCAAGGCATACAGGAAGAACCCCAACCGCATCCGGGTCAAGGGTTCCTGTGTGTCCGATCTTTTTTTGTCCGCAAATGCCCCGGAGCTTCGCCACCACATCGTGGGAGGTGTAGCCTGCCTCCTTATAGACATTGATGATTCCATGGTACATGTAATCACATTCCTTCTCTATGCTTTTAACTGCTCTGCAATCTGAGCAGATAGATTATTTACAATATCGTGAAAAGTTCCCTGCATGGTGGCGCCGGCTGCCCTCACATGACCGCCGCCTCCAAAAAATGACGCCACCTTCGCCACATCCACCTTTTCCTTTGAGCGAAGGCTGACCTTGTACTCCATCGTATCCGTCTGATACATGAAAATAGCGCACTCTACGCCCTTAACATATCTCAGCTGGCTTACAATCCCCTCCAGATCATGGGGAACCGCTCTGTAAAAATCCATAGTCTTTTTATCCACCATGCTGACCACGCATTTGCCGTTCATAAAGGAAATGCTTTCCAGAAGCGCCCTGCCAAGAATCTGGTTCTGCACATAGGTCTTCTCATAAAAGGTCTCATCGATCAGCTTTGTAAAATCAAAACCGTAACCGATCAGCTCTGCCGCCGCATTTAAAGTTGCAGGCGAGGTATTGGAATACTGAAACACGCCTGTATCATGTATAATCCCAATATAAAGCGCCTTGGCGATCTCCTCATCCAGCAGACTTTTATCTTCTATCAGCTCGTAAATCAACTCACTGGTAGAGCTTGCGCCGGGAACAATATAATTCACATCCCCGCATCCTTTGTTGCTGATATGATGATCGATGTTTATTTTCTTTTCCGCATGGTCAAAATATGCTTCCGCTCCTCCCAGGCGGTCTTTTGCGGCGTCCAGCGCAAAAAATGCCTGAAAAACTTCCACATCGGAAGTAAAATCCGTATGTATCTCCTCAATTCCACTGATGCAGGAAAAAACCTCCGCCGGTTTTTCCAGCATCACCTGTATCTTTGCGTCCGGGCATACCTTTTTCAAATACAGGTAAAGCCCCATAACCGACCCGACGCAGTCTCCGTCGGGTCTTATGTGCCCGCTGATACCAATCGTAGCGGCATTTTTTACTTCCTCATAAATATTCATAATGCCTCCCGTTATCTCACTTTGCTTTTTATTGATTGCCGTTCACCTCATCGATCAATCTGGACATCTTTACCCCGTAGGCAATAGACTGGTCCACTATAAATCGGATCTCCGGGGTATTGCGCAGATTCACTCTGCGGGCAAGCTCCTTCCGGATATAGCCCTCGGCGCTTTTCAACCCCTCCAGCGTATCCTTCTGCACCTGCTCGTCGCCGTATACGCTGATCCATGCCTTACAGGTCTTCAAATCAGGCGCCACCTCCACCGAAACCACGGACGTAAGGGATCCGATTCTGGGATCCTTCAAATCCGCTCTTATGATCTCGGCAAGCTCTCTTTGCACCTCCCCGTTGATACGGGTGTTTTTCATACTGTTTTTTCTCACCTGGGAACCTCCACCATAATATACGCCTCTACAATGTCAAGCTCCTGCATCTGGTCAAAGCCCTCGAACACAAGACCGCACTCAAAGCCTGCTTTTACTTCCTTTACATCGTCCTTGAAACGTTTTAAGGAGGCAAGGCTGCCTTCGTAAATCTGATCTCCTTCTCTGGTAATACGTACCTTGCAGTCTCTCTGGAAAGTACCGTCCAGAATATAGGAACCCGCAATATTACCCACTGCCGATGCCTTGAAGATCTGCCTTACCTCTGCATGCCCGATCACCTTCTCCTCAAATACAGGATCCAGCATGCCCTTCATTGCCGCCTCGATGTCCTCAATTGCCTGATAGATCACCTTGTAGAGTCTGATATCAACGCCTTCCCTCTCTGCAATGGTCTTTGCCATGGCGTCGGGACGGACGTTAAAGCCGATAATAATCGCCGCTGACGCAGAGGCAAGGGACACATCCGATTCGTTGATGGCGCCAACGCCGCCATGGATGCATTTTACCACCACTTCCTCGTTGGAAAGCTTCATGAGACTCTGTTTCACAGCCTCCACGCTTCCCTGTACGTCTGCTTTTACAATAATGTTCAGTTCTTTTAAGTTTCCTGCCTGAATCTGGGTAAAGAGATCGTCAAGAGACATTTTTGCCTTGGTCTCCTCCAGCATCTTTTCCTTGTTCTGTGCAAGATAGGTTTCCGCATAGGACTTAGCCGTTTTATCGTTTTCATGGGCAATAAACACCTCTCCTGCGCTGGGCACATCGGAAAGACCCAGAATTTCCACAGGGGTAGAAGGAAAGGCTTCCTTTACTCTTCTTCCCTTGTCGTCGATCATTGCCCTTACCTTGCCGTGGCTTGCCCCTGCTGAAATGAAATCTCCTACGTGAAGGGTTCCCTTCTGCACCAGTACGGTGGCAACAGGTCCCCTTCCCTTATCCAGCTCAGCCTCGATCACAAGACCTCTTGCCCGTCTGTCAGGATTTGCCTTCAGTTCCAGAATCTCAGCCGTAAGCAGAATGGTTTCAAGGAGGGTTTCGATTCCTTCACCGGATTTTGCCGACACGGGAACGAACTCTGTGGTTCCGCCCCAATCCACGGGGATCAGCTCGTACTCTGTCATTTCCTGTTTCACCCTGTCAATGTTGGCGCCGGGTTTATCGATCTTATTAACGGCAACAATAATTTCAATGCCTGCCGCCTTGGCATGGTTGATTGCCTCGATGGTCTGGGGCATCACGCCGTCGTCCGCCGCTACCACTAAAATGGCAATATCCGTAGCGTTTGCCCCACGCATACGCATTGCCGTAAACGCTTCATGTCCCGGCGTATCCAGGAAGGTAATGGACTGACCGTTAATATTTACAGTATACGCACCTATGTGCTGTGTAATACCTCCAGCCTCCTTATCCGTCACATTTGTTTTCCGGATAGCGTCCAAAAGGGAAGTTTTACCATGGTCAACATGCCCCATAACACAGATAACCGGCGGTCTGTTTTCCAGCTTTTCTTCCGCCTCGTCCTCTTCCTTCAGGAGTTCCTCTATGACGTCTACCTTTTCTTCTTTTTCGCAGATGATCTCGTACTCAATGGCTACATTTTCAGCGTCCTCAAAGGAAATTTCCGAGTTCACCGTTACGATCTGTCCCTGCAAAAACAGCTTTTTGATGATAACGGAAGGCTGCATTTTCATTTTATCCGCAAGCTCTTTGATGGTAAGGGATTCGGGAATGGTAATGACCTTGATCTGCTCCTCGACCACTTCCTCCACCTTCTTTTCGGGCTTAATGAACCTGCCCGCTTTGTTCTTGTTCTTTACAGCTGCCTCGTCATCCTCATAGATAAAGTCTTTTCTTGACTTTTTGTCTCTTTCCTGACTCATTCTGCGCTTTTCGTCATCCCTGCGCTTCTCATCCTTAACCGGCGCTTCCTGAGGGAAACTCTTACCCGGCTTTTCGGGACGCTTAAATCGATTGTCCGACCCCTGAGCGCCTCTTTCGCCGCGGTTATTATTGTTGCCAGGTCTGTTATTATTCCGATCGCCGCTATTACCCCGGAAATCATTCCTGCCACCTTGATTGCCTGTACGATTAGCCCCTTCAGGTCTGCGAAAGTCGTTCCTGCCATTCCTTTCGCCCTGATTGTTTCCGCCATTTCCCTGAGTTCTCTCATTTTTCTGATACCTCTCGTCCCTCGGTGCCGAAGACCGCGTGTAGTTCTCCCTGGGAGGAGCTGCCGCCGTTACCTTTTCCGCATTCTCCGCCGGGGTCTGCTTCTGCGCCGCCTGGGCATTCTTTGCCGCAATCCTTTCGTTTTCCATCCTTCTTGCATTCTGTTTAAAATCCACCTGGGTGGTTTCCGGCATAGAAGGAGCCGTCAAAGGACGGATAATCTTATGGGGCGCCTGCTGCCCCCTTCCCTGGTTATTGGGACGATTGCCGCCGTTCCCCGGTCTGTTTCCCTGGGGCGGACGCCTGTCATTTCCCGGGCGTCGTCCCGGCACATTGCTGTTATGGGGATTGCTCACCACAATAATCTTCTTTTTCTTTTTCGGCGGTTCTCCCTGATTCTGGACAGGCTTCTCTTCTTTTGCCGGTTCCGCTTTTGCCTCCGGCTCCGGCGCCGCTTCTTTTACCTCCGGCTCCTGTGTACCCTTACCAAACGCCTTTCTAACCATATCGGCAACGTCTTCCTCTATGGAGCTTTGCGCCGCTTTGGCTTCAATTCCTTTATCCTGCAGAAAAGCAAGAATCTCTTTACTTTGCTTTTCCAACTCTTTTGCTATTTCATGCACTTTTATTTTGGCCATTCTATTACCTCCGTGTTAATTCCTATGCCTCTTCCAAACGCTTTATTATGTTTTCCGCCAATCCCTGATCGGTAACTGCCGCCGACGCTCTCATTTCTTTTCCTACCGCTTTCCCAAGGGCTTCCTTGGTGCCGTAAAAATAAATGGGGGTGTCATAAAATTCACACATGTTGGTGAACATCTTTTTTGTATTCTCAGAGGCTTCGCTGCTTACGATCACCAGCGCCGCTTTTCTGCTTTTAACTGCCTTTTCCGTGGAAAATTCGCCGCTCACCAGATTTCTGCCTCTTGCCGCCAGCCCCAAAAGGGATAAAATTTTATCATTCATAGGAAGCATCAAACTCCTTTTCCAGCTTATCATAAACCTCATTTGGAATACTCATCTTAAAAGACCGCTCAAGTCCTTTATTCTTACGCGCTTTTACCATACATTCCCTGTTTTTGCAAAGGTAGGCGCCTCTTCCGTTTTTCTTTCCGGTTACGTCCAGCAGGATCTCCTCCTCAGGCGTTTTCAGAACACGCATCATCTCTTTTTTGCTCTTCATTTCCCCGCATCCTATGCACTGTCTCATGGGAATCTTTTTTGCCATAAAAACGCCCCCTTATTCTGTGGGTTCAGACCCGTCTTCCTGATAGTCCTCCCCGCTGACCTCATCCTCGTACTCAGAAGCATCCTCTTCCCCATATTCCTCGTCATACTCGTCGTACTCGTCATATTCATCCATATAATCTTCATAACGGAATCCCGGGGCATCCTTCGCCTGGGTCTCGCTCTTAATATCGATTTTATATCCGGTAAGCCTTGCCGCCAGCCTTGCATTTTGTCCTTCTTTACCAATGGCAAGGGAAAGCTGATAGTCGGGAACCACCACTTTCGCTGTTTTCTCATCAGGATCTGCAAACACGGCTACGATCTTTGCAGGTGAAAGTGCATTTTGAATCAGGTTACCGGGGTTCTCATCCCAGTTGATAATGTCGATCTTTTCTCCCCGCAGTTCTTCCACAATGGAATTTACCCTTGCGCCGTTTAAGCCTACGCAGGCGCCCACTGCGTCTACATTGGGGTTGTTGGATCTGACAGCCATCTTGGTTCTGCTGCCCGCTTCCCGGGCAATGCTCATAATCTCTACTGTGCCGTCCTTGATTTCCGTAACCTCCGCCTCAAAAAGACGTTTCACCAGCTCCGGGTGGGTACGGCTGACCAGAATTCTGGGTCCCTTGGGCGTGTTCTTCACCTCCAGAATGTATACCTTAATCCGCTCCGTAGGTTTGAATACCTCTCCCTTTACCTGCTCGCTGTCGTTCAAAATACCGTCCGCTTTTCCCAAATTAATACTGATGTTCCTGCCGATATAGCGCTGTACAATACCGGTTACAATATCCTTTTCCTTTTCAAAGTACTGATTATAAATGACGCTTCTTTCCTCCTCGCGGATTTTCTGCAAAATCACGTTCTTTGCGTTCTGCGTGGCAATACGTCCAAATTCCTTGGACTTGATTTCCACATTGACAATACTGCCAATGACCGCGTTGGGATTAATCTCCCGGGCATCCGGAAGGGAAATCTGAAGGCATTCATCCTCCACCTCTTCCACCACTTCTTTTTCTGCATAGCACAGAAAATCACAGGTTTCCCTGTCAATTTCCACTTTCACATTATCGGACTTTCCGAAATGGTTCTTACACGCCGTAATCAGTGAATTTTCAATCGCCTCAAAGAGGGTGTCCTTGCTGATCTCTTTCTCCTTCTCCAAAATATCCAGTGCTTCCATTAATTCCTTATTCATTGTCCCTTATCCCTTTCTGCCCGTTATTCTTTGGACCAATCTAAAAATCAAGCGTCAGTTTTACTGATGCAATCTCTTTCCTGTTAAACTTCATTTCTTTTGGCTCCCCGCCGGAAACCGTCTCCAGGGTAATGCTGTCCTCATCAAAGCCTTTCAAAATTCCCGTAAATTCTTTCACGCCGTCGATGGGCTTATAGCATTTAACGTCCACTTCCTTCAAAAGGCTTTTCTGAAAATGCTTATCCTTTTTCAGCTGTCTTCCAAGCCCCGGAGAACTTACTTCTAAAATATAAGCGTCCTCAATAAAATCTGTCCTGTCAAGTTCGTCTGACAAGGCACGGCTCACTGCCTCGCAATCGTTGATGCTGACCCCATCTTCCTTGTCAATGTAACAGCGAAGGTACCAATCGCTCCCCTCCTTCACGTACTCTATATCATAAATTTCCACGTGATGGGCGGCGGCAATGGGTTTTAAAAGTTCCTCTGTTCTGGTCTCATAATTTTCTCTTTTTGACATCCAATCACCTCGTACCCTTAAAAAAGAGTGGACCGACAAGTCCACTCTACATTAGCATCTTCTTTAATTCTATTGTATTGTAGCACCCTATTACCGGAATTGCAATAGGATTTTGCTAACTTTCGCTGTTTTTCCGAATCAGGCAGATCTCTCCGTCTGTAATTTCAAAGTCCGCCATCAGTTCATCATCCGACAGCTGGCTGTAGGTGATGGTGTAAGTATCCTTCGCCAAGATCAAATATACCAACTGCTCTATTTCCGCATCTGCATCCACTTTATAAGAGCTGCGTATTTTGTAGCCCGGAACTCCGTCCATATCAATTTCTTCAAAGGAGGCAATTTGAAGCTCCACCTCCTGTCCCGCTTCCCGGTAGGCTTCTTCCACCATCTCCTGATAGCTTTCTCTGGTAAGGAATTCAGGCACATTTCCAGCGCTGCCTTCAGAAACGGTATAATAAATGTTGGAGGAATCCAGAGGATTCCTTTCGTGGACATACATGCCGGGAATCTCCTCGGATTCCTTATATCCCGCCGGAATCAGAACCGCACAATGATGTACCTCTTCTCCGCCCGCTTCTTCCTCCTGCTCCTTCAGCTCAAATTCCTGCATTTTTATGTATTCCCCGGCATCCTCTTCCCCATTCTGAATACCGGCAACCGTTACCGCCTCTTTGCCGCATCCGCTTAAAAGGAGCAGCGCTGCCAATACAAAAATAAATTTTCCTTTTGTCATAAATATGTATCCTTTCAAAACCAACGCCGCTGTGCTCCACAAGCCGGCTTATCTTATATAAGAGACAGCGCCCCGCCGAAGAGCAGGCATACGGAACTCCTGATCCGCCTGCGGGGCGTTGAAATTACTTTTCTGTAAAGGTCGCACATGCCGTCTCGCGGCAGTTATCTGCACCGCAGCCCTTAATATCCACATGATCCGCAATACATTTGTAATTGCTGTTATACATGCAGTTTGCCGCCTCGCAGTCAATGCTGATGGTTTTGCTGGGATGCTCTAAAGCGCTGGTAAAACGATCCCTGCTCTCCTCTGAAAAGCTTTCACAGCAGGTATCATCGTCACAGCAGGCATGTTTTCCTCCCACCATAATGTCTCCCTTGCAGCAGCACTCATTCTTATTATACGCGCAGTTGTCTACAGAACATTTTAAATCAGCCATATGGTTACCTCCTTCATCATTATGACAGTAATTAGTATGACCGATTCTTTCATCCTCTATTCAATCACAGGGATTCTGATACATCAAAAATTTTATATAAATTAAACCAGTACCGTTCTATCATAACGCTTCCCCGTTCTTCCGATTCTATGCCGGCTTTTTTCCACTTTTCAAGAATTTCCTCTCTCGCGTTTCCGCTGCCTAAAAACCATACCTGTTTTTCCTCTTTCAGCAGCTCCCTGACGGCACGTATCCCCTCTTCGTCTGAGAAGGTTCCTTCTACCAGGCTGTTGTTGCCCGGATACATTTCCCTGATCAGCGGCTCCGGCTCTCCGTACCAGAGATAGGTTTGGTTGGGAAGGTAAAAAGACAGCACTGCCTGGGTTTGATCAAAATTGAAAAGCACCGAATCCTCTTCCCCGATTTCCAAAAGAGCCTCCTTCGCCGCCTCCATCTGCACCCGCTTCCACATTTCCTCTCCATAAAAAGAGCGGTAATTTCTAAGCCCCACTGCCGTCACAATAAACAGCAACGGGAAAAAAAGAAATTTCTTTTCTTTTACCCCTGAAACCAGCAGAGCGAAGGCAAGCCAAAACACTCCCATTCCAGGCAGCATATAACGATATACGAAAACCGGGCGGATCAAAAAGGAAGCAAGGAACCCAAACAACACCACGCCTCCCAGAACGGCAACACATCCCACCGTAAACCAGGCGGCGCCTTCTTTCCTTCTATTCTCCCTTTTCCACTGTTTTTTGAAAGAAAATAAAAGCAAAAGCCCGTAACATCCGAACAAAAGCACTGCAAGCACAGCGTTCAGCGTCCCGCTGGCAAAAAATGGCTGAAACAGGAATTTGACACAGCCGCCCAGACTTCTCCAGCTCAAAGGCTGTATCCAATAATTTTCCTTTACCTGTCCCACCTGTCTGGTTACAGCTGTCAAAAGCCAGGGCAGATAACCTGCAGCGCAGACCATTCCACTAACCGCAAACCTGCCTATTTCCCGCTTCCATCTGCCTTTTCTCCAGAAGGCACACAGTAGATACAAATAAATCATACAGGCGGCAACACAGGCAAAATAGTGTGTATAGCAGGCGGCAAGTGCATACAGGGTTACTGCCGCCCAGTTTCCAAAGCTTTTCCTTTTGTCTGTTTCTTCCCCTGTCAGCTCATAGGCATGGAGCATCCCCGCCACAATAAAAAACAGGGCGTAACCGTACATTCTCACCTCAACCGTATAATCCGCCAGCTGAGGCATGGTGAGAAGTAAAAAACCAAAAAGCCCTGCCACAAGCATTCCAAAATGTCTTCTAATCTTTGTCACCGCATAAATCAGGCACAAAAGAAACGGCAGTACGGAGACCAGTTTTGCAATCATCACCTGCTCCCAGCCATCCGCCGCCCCGCCAAACAGCGTGAGAAACAGCTTCACGATCAAATAGTAAAGAGGCGGGTGTACGTCTCTTGCTGTAATTGAAATCAGTTTACCACAGGACTGGTTCGCCAGTCCCATGGTAAATAATTCATCATACCAGATATCGCTGCTGAAGCATAAAAACACAGATACGCCAAGGAGAATCCCGCTGACTGCCAGTAAAACTATTCCTATGGTCTCATCCCACTTTAATCTCCGCTTCATTCCAGCCTCTCTTACTTTTGATCCTGTTTCTTTTCTTCCTGGGCTTCCTCTTTCCGGATTTCTTTGGTTCTGATCTCTTTACAGATCTGGTCGATAAATACCTCCAAAGGCTTTACGCCCTCATCTCCCGCGAAACGGCTTCTTACAGATACGCTGCCCTCTGCTTCTTCCTGCTGTCCAACCACCAGCATATAAGGAATCTTAGCAAGCCTTGCCTCTCTGATTTTAAATCCGATTTTCTCGGAGCGGTTATCCGTCTGGGCAAGGATGCCGTTTTTCTTAAGCTCCTGCCGTACCTTCTCCCCATATGCCTCATATTTATCTGAAATCGGAAGCACTCTTACCTGCTCCGGGCAAAGCCATGTGGGGAATTTGCCCTCATACTTTTCAATCAGCCATGCAAGGGTTCTCTCATAACATCCCATAGAAGTCCTGTGAATAATGTAGGGGCGTACCTTGTCGCCGTTCTGATCAATATAATACATATCAAACTGCGCCGCAAGCAGGGCATCCCACTGGATGGTAATCATGGTATCTTCCTTACCGTACACATTCTTGGTATTGATATCGATCTTAGGACCATAGAACGCCGCTTCCCCCACATCCTCCACAAAGGGAATCTGAAGTTCTTCCATAATATTCCGCATATGATTCTGGGTTTCTTCCCAGACTTCCGGCTCTCCAATATATTTTTCCCTGTTTTCCGGATCCCACTTGGAAAGATGATAGGTTACATCCTCCTCCACTCCCAGGGTCTTCAGACAGTACTGTGCCAGGGCAATACATTTTTTGAACTCCTCCACCATCTGATCCGGTCTTACAATCAGGTGTCCCTCTGAAATGGTAAACTGACGCACTCTGGTAAGTCCATGCATCTCGCCGGAATCCTCATTTCTAAACAAAGTGGAGGTCTCGCCGTAGCGCAAAGGCAGATCTCTGTAGGAATGCTGGGTTGCCTTGTAAACAAAATATTGGAAAGGACAGGTCATAGGACGAAGGGCAAACACTTCTTTATCCTTCTCCTCATCCCCCAGCACAAACATGCCTTCCTTATAATGATCCCAATGTCCGGAAAGCTTGTAAAGATCGCTTTTTGCCATAAGGGGCGTCTTGGTTCTGATGTAGCCCCACTCGTTGTCCTCCAGATCCTCTATCCAGCGCTGCATGGTCTGAATCATCTTGGCGCCCTTGGGCATCAGCAGGGGCAGCCCCTGTCCGATTACATCCACTGTGGTAAACAGCTCCATCTCCCGTCCCAGCTTGTTGTGATCCCGGAGTTTGATATTCTCCAGATATGCCAGGTAATCCGCAAGCTCTTCCTTCTTGTTAAACGCCGTGCCGTAAATTCTCTGAAGCATGGTGTTGTCTGAATTTCCTCTCCAGTAAGCGCCCGAGGAGGAAGTCAGCTTAAACGCCTTAATCCCCTTGGTGCTCATCAGATGAGGGCCGGCACAAAGGTCTGTAAATTCGCCCTGACTGTAAAAGGAAATTTCCGCATCCTCCGGCAGATCCCGAATCAGCTCTACTTTATAGGGTTCTCCTTTTTCCTCCATAAATTTGATTGCCTCAGCTCTGGGCAGGGTATAGCGTTCCAGCTTGTTGCCTTCCTTAATAATTTTTTTCATTTCGCCTTCGATCTTGTCCAGATCCTCTCTGGAAAAAGGCGCATGTTCAAAATCATAGTAATAGCCTGTGTCAATACTGGGACCGATGGCAAGCTTTGCCTCCGGGAAAATCCGCTTCACCGCTTCCGCCATCACATGGGAGCAAGTGTGCCTTACCACCCTGAGTCCCTCAGGGTCATTTGCCGTAAGTATGTTTAAAGTGCAGTCCTGATCCAGCAGTGTCCGCAAATCCACCACTTTACCGTTCACTTCACCTGCACATGCCACTCTGGCAAGTCCCTCGCTTAAATCAGCGGCAACCTCATAAACGCTTTTGGCGCTGTCGTATTCTTTGACAGAGCCGTCCTTTAATGTGATCTTCATTTTCTCCTCCTTTTGCATTTTTAGCAACTTTGATATTTCTTTACGCAACGAACGCCGACATGCTCCGCAAGTCGGCTTATCGTAACAAAAAATCCCATGCACTTACCTGTGCATGGGACGTAATTAGCGCGGTTCCACCCTGCTTGCTTCCTGGCGCTTAGCGCCAATGGAAACCTCTCATTTACCTGTAACGCTGGTACTGCGGACCGGATTGGGGTCACTCCGAGGTAGTTTTCAGATGCTTCCTGCAAGGATATTTTCAGCACAGACCTATCGATCCGATATCCCTCTCTGCTGCATTTCACAACCTACTCGTCTCATCATCGTTTTCGCTTATTTCTATTCCTTATCATATGACAATTTTCAGAATCTGTAAAGAAGAAATTTAAAACAACATTTCCTCTATAATTTTGGCTGCCGTGGCAATTACCCTTGAGCAGGGTCTTTCCTGATAATACTGAGGCGTCCGCGGAGAAGGCTTAGCACTTTCCTCCATCCCGTCGATTCCCAGCAGCTCCCTGCATAGGATGGTTTCGTGCTGTTCCCGGAATTTCTCAGCCATCTTTCTGGTTAGCAGATAAATCCTTTCCTTGCCTGCTTCATCGGTGGGATCTGTATTTCCCTCCTTCAAGCCTGCCAAAAGCGCCATTGCAGACACAGCGCCGCATACCTCCCGCATTCTGCCGATTCCTCCGCCCATAGGGCTGGATAATTTCAGCGCCGTTTCTCTGTCCATGCCAAATAAATCCGCATAGGTTACAAACACAGACTGGGCGCAGGTATATCCTGCTTCAAAGGTTGCCACAGCCTGCTCCACGCGGCTTACCATCAGCCTTTCCTTCCGCAGCACTTCTTATACTTCTTGCCGCTTCCGCAAGGACAGGGATCGTTGGGATAAATCTTATCCGGTTTCACAACAGTGGTGGAGGATTTCTGCTCTCTGTAAAGTTCCTTGCGCTTATCCTCATCAAAAATGGCTTCCCATTCCGGCAGTTCGTACAGCCAGTCTGCACCTGCCGCAACCATGTTCTTATAAAGAAGCTCTTTATCAAACCCAAGGCTGACCGGGGTATTTTCCTCCATGTCCTCAATGGGATTGGGATTTTTCAGGCTGTCATTGATCCCGTCCAAGAAGCCTGTCATGGTCATAATATCAACATTGTATTTTTCCGCCAGATCCTTTACCGTTCCCTTTACTTCCTCATCCGGATTCTTTAAAAGTTCTGCGTAAATCTCCTTCTCACTCTGAAAATATGCCGCCCAAAGTCTCTGTAAATCTCCCTTATTGGCGGTTTCCGAGTAGGCCATGTCACGCCATTTTTTTAACAGTGCCATAAATCGTTCCTCCTTACCTGCTGCCGCAGATATTTCTAATCATCGTAGTCCATAACGGACGCCGTCTTTTGCCGACATCCTTAATCATTATAGCCCATATCATAAAAATTGTAAATTTTTTTTGCAGAATTGTATAAACTCTGATTTTCGGGGCAACAATACTAATAATCAATGGATCCCCCTCCTTTGATGTTACCACAGATAAATTTTAAATACTTATCCTCCCTGAGGATAACATCCTCCCCTAAGAAAGCCCCTGGAACTGCAAAGGCGTAGTTTCGGGGGCTTTCGCTATGTTTAAGGATTTCAATTGAGGGTTTTGGAGGTGTTACCAAATATCACTTTGTCATTTAGCGCCTTTTGCATCATTCTTTCCTTTTGAATGGTGCGTAAAATACACACCACATCCTCTGGCGAAAACATAGAGATTGATATGTGTTTGCATATGTGGCTTCCTTGGAATTTTTTAATATTGACCGGTTAATATCCGAGGTCTTCTGTGCGGCACTGGCAGTATCTATTTTTGCGTACCATTCCGCCCACATCTCTTCCTGTGTCCACACATGGTCAATCAAAGTCCAGTCATTGAAGTACTCTGCATTTGAATCGTTTATACGTTCTTTGTTAATTCCTACCTGCTCACCATTTTCACCCTTTCCCATATCAGGGCTGCCATCATTTGTCCAAGCATAAAAACCAAAAAAGCTATCCATATCAATTTTTCCATCTAAGAAATCATTCCAAAAAAATGCCTTGTGGCAAAACAGAAATTATCCTCTTGCGGAAAACCAGAAAGAAACTCCATAATTTTATCATACTGTTCCTTACTGTCCAATTTTATTTCCCACTGGAGTATATCTTCCCCTATCTTCTCCTCAGGGTTTTCAGGATTCCTTTCTCCCTCCCTGATACATTTGATGCATTCCGGCGAGTAATAGGTGTAAAAGACTATATCTAATTCTTTGGGCGTATTACAGGTATAGGTACCTTTCGTATAATTTTGTCTATTTTCAGATATAGTATCCTGATCTTTCAGCAAAGCGTTAATTTGTTCTTCCGAAACAGGCAATACCTTTTGCTGTTGCTGATATGAATGAAGCACTCTTTCACTTTCAGAGCAATCAAGAACCGGTTCCCCGGTTTTAATATTTGTTAAACTATAGCAAGAACTTAATGTAACTTTGTTCAATCGCCCTGCAATATTTTTGTTAATGCTTTTTTCTTCTTTGCCGGCTCAAGAAGTTCCGGGGCAATGTCATCTAATTTGCCATACAAATGATATTGCATCTGCTTTTTCCCAAGAACGTTAAATATCAGTTTATGCATATTGCTTTCAACATAGCGTATTCTGTCAACTGCCAGTTCCACTTCCCCTTCGGTAAAATTATATCTTATCTTTTTAGCCTGTAATGACAGTTTTCTGATCAGTATCTCCATACACTCCGGAAACATTTCATCCAGCATATCCTTCAACAGATAGCGTACTGCCTCCATTTTATACCCTTCTAATGCAAAATCAATAAATGCCGTAATGAAAACCAATAAAAAATCAGGGCAAACCTCCCTGATTTTTTTGCTACTTCCAGCCCATTAATATCAGGCATATTAATATCTAAAAAATAACATCATATTCACACGATTTATCCTTCTTTTCAACAAACTGACTATTTTTTCTTCACAATATTTTTCATCATTACATACTGCAATCTTTAACATAAAGCTTCTTCCTTTATTATTATTTAAAAGATTTGGTTTAGGACTTGTGCCGTTCTCCAGTAACCAAATCATATCTCCACATAACAAATTGTTCTTTCCAACATTATTTATTTTGCATCATATCGACTGTAGATACTTTACCGAATCTCTGATTACATTTATCACTTCATCTCCCGGCGTCTCAAAGGCAGGGCAATACTCCAGATAATGAATGATTCCAGGAGCATCCGGATTTTCAAGCACACTGCGTATCATTTCCGGCGTAACAATTCCCTGATGGACAAACCCCCAGTGCCTGTCCATTTTCCCGTCACACTGCTGTATGTGACATGCGCCTACATAACCTTTGCAGACAGAAAGCCAGTAATTCATGTCTGCCGGTTCCCCGTTAAGGGACGGACAAAGAACATGTCCCCAATCCAAAACCAGTCCAACAGGAATTTGTGTTTTCCCTGAAAGCCGTTCCATCAATGTTTTTGCTTCCAAAGCAGTACAGGGTATTTCCGTCTGTACAGGCGTGGGCTCTAAATAAAGCTGTTTTAACCCTTTTTCGGATGCATATCGAGACAAAAAGATCAGCTCATCCGCCAAGCGCTGCATAACCTTCCCACGCCCGGCATTTGGAAATTCACATCTGATTTCCTGTGTCCCTTCTAAAGATTCCATACATCCCGTCGGCGTTCCCAGGGCAGGAATTCCCATAGCCGCCGTCATATCAACAGCCCGTTTTAAATAATTCATCCCCATTTTACGTACTCTTTCATCCCCTGAAAGCAGACTGGAATAAGCATATGCAGCCATTCCTGAAAAAGAAACCGTTATTTCAATCTGTCGATGCCTAAATGCTTTTGCATACTCCTTTGCCAGCTCATCCCGAATTTCTTCTTCCCACCAGGGATTTACCAGGTCCCATGAAAACTGCACCAACCTAATGCCAAGAGAATCCACAAAATCTGCCAGTGCCTGCGGATTTTTCCAGCGCTTATTGCAAAATGACAAACAAAGTCCAATCTCCATTTTTTATAACCATACCCCTTTCTGCCTGCCCCCTTCTACTCCAGATTTGCATGTCTTCTCATCATTGTCTGAGACGTTTCCTGCAAGCTTTCCATTAACTCCAGTACAAGTCCGTCCAGCAAAAGCAGAACGCTCTGTTCAAACAGGGCTCCCATAGGCTGCCTGGTTCTTTCCATACCTATCTTTCTATCTGCGACATCTTTCTCACAAGTCCCGGGCATTTTTATGATCAGACCGCAATTGGCTGCCGCTCTTCCTTCCCCTGACACGGTAAGAAGCGCTACTTTCGTCTTTTCCTGTTTTGCTTTTTGGGAAAAACGAACTATGCTTTCCGTATTACCTGAGCCTGAAATCAAAATAAGAAGATCCCCTTCTCCAATGGCAGTGGCAGTCACTTCCCCCACCAGAAAGGCACATAGCCCTAATTGACAAAGACGCATTGCAAAACTTCCTGCCACAAGCCCTGATCTTCCTGCTCCTGCAACATAAATCCTTCTTGCCATCAAAATTTCCTGTTTCAATATTTTTATTTCCTGCCTGTCAACCGATAGCAATACATTTTCAATTTCTTTTATGATGATTTGATAGATATCCATATTTATAGCCATGCTCCTTTTATGATCCGGAGACTTTGTTCATAACACATTTATCTGTTTTCATATGCCTTAAACGGTACATAACATCATTCCCTCCGCATCCAAAATAATCATGGAGTTTTTTATATTCCAAAAACAATCCATCATAAATTTTCACATGATCCGGAACAGGGTTATAAATTTTCTCCACCGGAGCCTTCATTTTAGAAACCGCTTCATAAATAGAATCATAGCCTCCTCCTTTTTTACCGGCTGCAACCGCTCCAAACATGGCGCTTCCTAAAGCCGGTCCCTGCTCTGCAGCCGAAACATGCACAGGCATATTAAACACATCCGCATATATCTGCATCATCAATTCATTTTTTTTACAAATTCCTCCGGCTGCTAATATCTG
>DKYT01000065.1:0-2542 GCA_002492465.1 Lachnospiraceae bacterium UBA7093
GGCGGCGCTTGTGAGGGCAAACCTCCCTGAGATGTGTGTAGCGGAGAGGACTCCAAACATGAGGATAAGGACAGAGGAAACCGGGCAGTTTCGGTTTGCATAGGAGGGCAATATGAAAATAGGGCTGCATGATGCAGAAAAAGAGTACATAAAGAATAAGCGATTCCCTAATTATGCATTAATGAAAATATCTGCATGGCATAAAGCACAGGGTGATGAAGTGGAATGGTGGAACCCCCTGTGCAAATATGACCGGGTATACAGCAGCAAAGTCTTAGATTTTACACCGATTGACCCGTATCTGCCGGATGATGCAATCCGGGGAGGAACCGGATATCTGGACATTCCGGTAAACCAGTCGCTGCCGCAGGAAATAGATGATATGTTCCCGGACTATTCCATCTATCCTGAATGTGATTTTGCCATTGGTTTTTTGACCAGGGGATGTAGTAATAATTGCACGTGGTGCCTTGTCCCCCAGAAGGAGGGGGCAACCAGACCTTATAGGACATGGGAAAAGATAGTGAGGGGGGACACAGATAAATTAGTCCTTATGGACAATAACATCCTCTCCTGCGAATATGGGATATCCCAGCTTGAGAGCCTGGTAGGGAGCGGATATCAGATAGACCTTAACCAGGGGATGGACGCACGTTTGGTAAATGATGAGGTTGCCAGGATTCTTTCACGGCTTAAGTGGATCCGCTTTATACGGTTTTCATGCGACCAAAAAGCACAGATCGAACCGATCAGGAGAACAATTGGGCTTTTAGGCAGATATGGGATAAAGCCATATAGGATTTTTATATACCTGCTTGTGAAAAAAGATATTCAGGATGCCGTGGAACGTTTAGAAGCGTTGAAAGTATATCCGGGGATCAACCTGTATGCGATGGCAGAACGTAACGGACGGAAGGGGATCTTCCCTAATAAGCAGCAATTAGAGTTCCAGCAAAGGTATGTATACAGTGGGCGATACCGTCATGAGACTTGGGAAGAATATGTTGTAAGGAAAGGATTGTAAATACAGGAGGAGCTTATGAAACGGATAGAAGAGAAATACCCACCCGGTACCCGGGTACGCCTTAAGGATGATTACCCGGAAGATCCCCTGCATGAGGTATCAGGGTACATGTATATATGTGGTGATGCTTACCTGGTATTTGCGGATGGGTATATGGCGTTGACGGAAAGGGTGGTTGGGTGAAGAAGATACATGATTATGCCTTGAAAATGGGCAATATTTTCGACGATCCGGAATTACTGGAAGGAGTACAGAATGATTGATGAAGCGTGACTTATTTTTTTATTTGAAGGGAGGTTGTACTTTTCTTTATGTCTAAAATTCAACTATATCAAGGCGATTGCCTTGAACTTATGCAAGACATTCCAAACAAGAGTATTGATATGATTCTTGGTGATTTGCCTTATGGAACTACTCGGTGCGGGTTCGATACAATTATTCCTTTTGAACCGTTATGGAAGCAATATAAGCGAACTGTCAAAGACAACGGTGCAATAGTGCTATTTTCACAGCAACCGTTCACCACCGACCTGATTATGAGCAACCGAAAAATGTTCCGTTATGAAATCATCTGGAATAAGACACTCCCCACAGGATTTCTGAACGCCAAGAAAATGCCTATGCGGTATCACGAAAATATATGTGTTTTTTATAAGCATCTGCCTACATACAATCCACAGATGCGGACGGTTGAGAGAAATGATATAGGGCGTGAACGTCTGAATAGTGGAAAAGCAGAACAGTATAACGAATTTCGGAATGATGATTGGAAGTGGGTTGAAACAGGAGAAAGATACCCGTCTGATGTACTGAAATATGATTTGCCAGAAGAATTAGAAGATGTGGTTAAATTCTCTAATTGGAATGGTGCATTGTTTGGAAATACGGATAAAACTGTAAACCACCCAACCGCAAAACCGGTTCCTTTGTTGGAATATCTGATAAAAACATACACAAATGAGGGTGATACAGTTCTTGATAACTGCATGGGTAGCGGTTCGACTGGTGTCGCTTGTGTAAATACCGGCAGATATTTTATTGGAATTGAAATTAGAGAATTTTATTTCAACTTGGCAAAAAAACGTATAGGAAATGCGGTGGATGATAGGGAGAAGGTCAAGGGATCCTGCAAGAGTTGTTAAAGAAGTATCCATATGAGACGGAGTTTATGGAAGGAATACAGAATGATTGATGAAAAGAAATTGCTGAAAGTTCTGAATAAGTGGAGTGACTGTTATAGGAATAAAACAGATGGATTTTCGATGTTGAAATGGACTACAATCACGCGCCTAAAAGCTTTGGTGGAACAACAACCCAAAATCGGCGAGTGGAATCTGTGCAGTGATGGTAATAATCTGCCGAAGGAACCAGAAACACTGCCAACGGAAGATGATTACATCGAAAGAATGATTCTTGACGGCGAATTTGAAGAGTACGTTGTCATGATATATGGAGCTGAAAAGGCTACCACACTATATTATATCGGAAATGGCGATTGGTATGATGAACTTAGCGGCG
>DKYT01000065.1:2844-49920 GCA_002492465.1 Lachnospiraceae bacterium UBA7093
CTATAGGGTTATCGCATGGCAGCCATTACCGGAACCATTGGAAAATGCAAATTTGGAATTTGAAGATTGAAGAATAGGAGAATGAAGGAATGAAAAACTATAGCCCTAATATATACAGTGGTATCCATACAATTGAGATTACATTACAGCGGTGGGAATATGTAGGACATATCACTCAAAGAATTAGCGGAACTTGTAAAGGAAAGGATATGCTGGATTTTGATTTTGATTGTGAAGATGATCATTTGGAAAATGATTGTAACTTAAAATATCACGAGGAGGAAGATTATTTTTCTGCTACGCTTAAGGATCCAGATGGCAATATGCTGGATATTGATGGACGTTCGGATGATTTTAATAAAATGATTGTAAAGATGGAAATCGTAGATTTCAGAAAGGAGTAGACAGATGATATTGAATTACACAACAACAGTAGATGCATACAAAACAGTATCGGAGATCGAACACATACTTGTAAAGCATAAGGCAAAATCCATCATGAAGAATTATGATGGCGAGACAATTACGGGGCTTTCGTTTTTAATCGATACTGGATCCCAACAGCTTCCGGTAATACTTCCGGTTAAAATTGATGAATGCCTGAAAGTGTTAAAAAAGGAAAAAAGGGAGAATCCCCGGAAGCAGATCAAAGATACCAGGGAGCAGGCGGAACGTGTGGCGTGGAGAATTTTGAAAGATTGGGTTGAAGCACAGATGGCACTGCTGGATATAGAAATGGTTCGGTTTGAAGAAATCTTTCTTCCCTACATAGAAACAGACGGAGGCAAAACTATCTATCAAAGGTTGGAGGAAAAACAGTTTCTGTTAGAAGGTTAAATAAAGATTTAGTGGAGGTAAAAACTGTGGCAAGCCCTAAAGGATATATTTTATATCGCATCTGGTACGGAAACCATTTAGCCTACCTTGGCAGAACGAAGCAGCCGTTGCAGGCAAGGATCCGAGGTCATATGTTTGCCGCTCCGATGCACCGCGCAATCGACATACATAACGTTACCCTTATAGAGTATACGGAGCTTCCCACAGAAGCAGATATGAACCTGTATGAGATATATTTTATCAATCTTTGGAAACCTCCGTTGAATGTAGATGATAAGGCAAGGGATGATTTGACACTTACTCTTCCGGATCTGGAATGGAAGGAATTTGTACCAGCACGGTGGGAAGAGTGGAAAAAGGAGTTAAGGTCAGAGGATATGGACAATCGGAATAAATCGCGGAACAAAAAAATAATGGAATTAGACGATGTTTTTGGAGGATGAATAAATGAAAAAGAAAACAATTACAAATAACAAAAAGAATTTTGGAAAGAACATCACAGATTGCAATCACTTTAATGTGGATATATCCGATGATGGAAGTTTTACCATCAACATACAGAGCAGCGAAAAATTTACGATAAACATAGCCGACAGCAAGGGATTTGTAGTAAATATCAGTGACGCCGGCGATTACATGGTTAATGAGCAGGATTGCTCATATAGGGAGAAGGTGAAGGACGCATGACAAAATCAGAATTATTGCAGATTGCAAAACCTATTCTTTTCAATGGTGATATGGTTGGGGCGATATTGGAGAATAGAAAAGGTGCCACAAGGAGAGCTGTAAAGAAATTTATTCCGGATGATGCTATATGGGGGTATACAGTATTTACACCTAAAGGCTGCATATCATGTCGAGGAACCTTTGCAGATGGATATGGTGAAAAGTTTTTCCGGATGCCGTGCCAACCTGGTGATATCCTGTATGTCCGTGAAACGTGGGCGGTTAGAACTGCACACAGGTTTGACGCCAGCGCGAATATTATGTTTAAAGCAGGCGGACGAGAAACTATTCTCACATTTCCCAATGGTGGATCAGATAGTATCGATAGGATCGTATATGATAATTTCCTTAGGAAATGGGACAAAGAAGGAAGATGGAACCCATCAATCCACATGCCCAAGGAAGCGACGCGGATATTCCTGAAAGTAACAGATGTAAAGGTACAGCGCCTGCATGACATGACCTTAGATAATTTCCTTGCAGAGGGAGTTACCCTCAGACCGGAAGCCTTTAACGATTCTGAGAATGCCTATTTGCAGGCGCAGTACATCTTTGCGGAAGAGATCTGGGATAAAACGCTTAAGAAAGCAGAACGGGAGCTCTACAGCTGGGACGCCAATCCCTGGGTATGGGCAATTGAATTTGATCGGATATATCCGGATGATATGGAGGGATAAAGAAAATATGGCGGTAGAAAGAGAAGTATTTTATTCTGTCAGGTGTGATTTATGCCGTTGCTTGCTGGAGGACTATACAGGAGAACTTGCAAGGCTTACATATGCAAGGAAAATTGCGGAGGATTTAGCTGAACAGAACGGGTTTGTACAGATTAGTCCGAAAAAGTGGTATTGTCCTGAGTGTTACAAGAAATTGCATGTATCTAACAGATCATAAATAAGTTGCAGATAGCGGAGGGAAAGGGAATATGCTAAAAATTCAGAGCAATAACGGGGAAGTGAATATTTATGAAATGGATGGAACCGTGGACGAATTGATATCAAATCTCGGTTCTACAGCACATAAAGTAATGCTTCTTATGGCGAATGACGGTGCAAAATCTAGAGAAGAAGTATATTTTAAATATGGTCTATTTTCAAAGCAATTAGTTGATTACATCAGCACAACAGTACAAAGAATTGATGAAATGGGCAATTGAATTTGATCGGGTTTATCCGGATGATATGGAGGGATAAGAGAATATGGAAAGATTTACTGAATGGATTGACGGTCATGGTTCCGGATTGCCGGGGAAAGATTGCTATACAAAACTGGCAGAATATGAGGACTTAGAGGAACGCTTGCAAAATATTTACGGTGAGCATCACGGATTGTTAAATGAAGTAGTAGCCAGTTTGGAACGTCACGAAGAAATTGATTTACCACAACCTGTAATTAAATCGCGGCTACTTACAGATGAAGATGTAGACCAATGGGATAAGTGGAATACATTAAAAAAACAAGGGAAACTGCCGGAACTGCCCTGTGCGGTAGGGGATACGGTGTATGTTATTCCAAGCAGTGAAAATTTCGGAATCAACATCGTAAACGGACACGAAGAAAATAATAGAGTGTATGAACAGATCGTAGACCATATAGAACTGCGTAGAAGCGGTTATCTTTTGTCTACATGTGATGGGATGGCGTGTGTGATTGAAGTGCTTTACAAGGAAACATGGTTTACGGACAAAAAAGAAGCTGAAATAAAATTAAAAGAATTGGAAAAATATTGGCAAAAGGTATTTCGAGAAAAAAGCCTGGTGGTGCACGTTCAATAAGTCATGTATTGGCAAAAAATTTATTGTTTTATAAATATCTAAAGATCCGTAAACAAAACATTGAAGTGGTTTGCGGGAGAATGGGAGAAAAGGAAGAATGAGACTAATTGATGCAGATTATTTAAAAAACATCTTGAATAATGGTGGAAGTGAATCGGTAAATATAAACATCAGCAAAAGTATGTCACTAGGCGATATTGTTGATACAGTAATTATGGCATACAGAAAATGCCTGCTTGCAGAATTGGAGAAGGTGCCTACCGCTTATGACTTAGACAAGGTTGTGGAGCAACTGGAAAGCCAAAAAAATCAACATTTTAGGCGGGCAGAAGAAATAAAAAATAAGTTTGGTGAAAGCTATGAAAGTCAGCGCCTTTTTTCAAAGGCTTGTAGTTATGATAATGCGATACAAATTGTAAAATCCGGTGGTATTGAATAAGATCGTAAAATCAGAGTTAAAGGTATGAAGGGTAGATGCGGAAAGGAGAAAAGGTAAAATGCAAGAAAAAAGAGCTATTAAAAGAAACACATTAGACAGATGTATTTATCCAAATCTAAGACAGTGGATGATAGTTAATAGAATCCCTATGATCGAATTGTCTAAAATTTGTGGGTTAAGTAAAACTACCCATTGCGTAATAAGAAGTAAACTTCTTGGCGAGGTGGACTTTAGAATATCAGAAATCAAAGCGATTCTGGGGAAAAGCGGCAGAACATTTGAATATATGTTTAAAGAAAATGAATCTCAGGAAAACAGAATCAATATTCCAAGGAATATAGAGATGGCAGATGCAATTGGAAAGTGCCTGAAGAAATATTATAACTCTGAAAACAGTACATATGACAAAAGTATATTAGAGTTTGTGCGAGGGTGGGCGTGGGAAATTATTTTGAATTGCAACGCGGAGCTGGAGAATTATAAAGAAGCGGATATATAAAATTTGCAAGAGGCAGCAGGCGTGTAGTAATAAGGGGAGATGTTGCAGGTGGTAACAAAAGAACAATTAAAAGAATATAGAAGTTGCAAAGCAGAAATAGAAGAGCTTAAGTATAAACTAAAACATTTACACAAGCGGGAAGATATGATAGGGAATGATACAATATTTGACTACCGCAGTGGGTACCCACAACCTCAGGCGGTTGTGGGTCCGGATTGGGAGAAGTTTGATAAAACAGAGAAAAAATACGAGAGAATGATAGAATCCCTCGAAAAGAAGTGTAGGGAAGTTGAAGAGTTTGTGGACAATATTCCGGATAGTTTGACTAGGAGAATTTTCAGGATGTACTTTATAGAAGAGAAATCACAAAAGGAAATTGCAGATCTGACGCACCTGGACAGAAGCAGAATAAGCAGAAAAATTGATGAATATTTAAAAAACGCACACAAAGCACAAAAAGCACATGTATAATAATAATTGAAGAGGTGGGACGAACACCAACCTTTCATCCCGATACAATTTGTTTGAAATATCCAGTTATAAGCATGACTGGATATTTCTTTTTAGTAAAAAAGTCTTGACATATGGTGTACCCTATGGTATTATATATACATAAGGAGGTGATAAACAGGTGGGCAAGAAGAAACAAAAGAAAAAGTCCAATAAAGACTGGTTACGACAGGCGATACTGGACTTAATCATTGGAATCATTTTACTGATTCTCGACAAGCTATTAGATTAGCGGAGAGGGGCGAAAGCCCTTCTCTAATAAAAATATAACACAAAAGCCCATCTGTGTAAATATGTTGTGGAAGCTGGGAATATTCTTTATTGCAATCGGCTTGGCAAAATTGGTTTATTATTTTGTAATGAAAGCGAGGGATAAGCATGCCGATCGGGAAGCCTAAGTCACAGACGATTGCGTCAAAGAAGTATCAAGAAAAAGCAGGTATTATTTCCAAGTCATATAAGTTAAAGCGCACGCTGGTAGAAGAGTTTGCAGAGGCATGTGATAAAGCAGGTGTGAGCCAAGCAGCGCAACTGTCAAAAATGATGGAAGAATTTATTGCCGATGTCAATGAAACAACTTAAAAGAAAATAAGCGTCACAGGAACTTGCAAGAGGCAGCAGGCGTGCAGGACGGCAAAGCGGAGATTGATATAACAACAATCTCCGCTTTTGCGTATACAAAAAGGTACTGTGACGCTTATAAAATTAAATAAGGGTCCGGCGAGTCCAAAGCACCGCTAGTTATGAAATTTTTTTTGGGGCGATTTCGTTCGTTTGGAAATGGGAGATATGGAAAAAGAGAGAAAAATGATCTCTTCTAAAGAGGTTGCGGATATCATTGGTAAAACTGAAAAAACCGTGCAAAATATGGCAAAAGCGGGGATTTTAACATGTGAAAAAGTAGGTCGAAAAAACCTATATGACTTACATACTGTTATCAGGGAATATTGTGACCATTTGGCGAAATCGGTGAAAGGAAAAATTTCGTCTACGGAGGAAGCCAAAAATCTTGAAGAGGTTAGGATAAAAAGGGTAAAAGCTGAGATAGCTGAGATGGAGTTGGAAGAGCTGAGAGGGAAACTTCATGATGCGGAAGACGTGGAGGACATGACTACAGATCTTATAATGGTGATCCGGTCGTCATTTATGGCATTGCCCGGAAGGGTTGCAGCTGAATTGGCGGAAATAGATAATGCTGCCGAAGTGTCCGAAAAGTTGAAAAATGAGATCTACAGTATATTAAATGATTTGTCAAATTATGAATATGATCCAGAGGAATATAAAAAAAGAGTGAGAGAAAGAAGAGGCTGGCTCAGAGATGAGCAGGAAGAATAATGATAAGAAGGATAAAAAAGACTTAAATAAAACAGTAAAAAGAATTGTAGCAAATTTCAAGCCGCCGGAGCAGATTACAGCGTCCCAATGGGCAGACAAATATAGACGATTGTCTCCAGAAAACAGTGCGGAAGCGGGACCGTGGAGGACAAGCAGAACCCCTTACTTAAAAGAAATTATGGATGCCTTTACAGATCCTAAGGTGCGTAGAATTGTTGTAGTGTCCTCATCTCAGATTGGAAAAACAGAAATGCTGATGAATATGATGGCATATATGATTGATAACAATCCGGGACCTGCAATGTTTGTTCTTCCCACTGTTGATATAGCTAAGGATACATCTAAGCGGCGTATAGCGCCCATGATTCGGGACACAAGACCGCTAAAAAATAAGGTATCAGCATCTAAAAGCCGTGATGCGGATAATACTCTATTAAAAAAGAATTACCCGGGAGGAATGCTCACCATTACCGGATCAAATTCAGCCGCATCCTTGGCTTCGATCCCATGCAGGTATGTTTTTGGTGATGAGCGCGACCGATGGGCGAAGGATGCAGGAGGAGAAGGTGACCCGTGGGGGCTGGTGGAAGCCAGAACCGTAACATTTTATGACTATAAAATGGTTGAGACATCAACGCCAACCATCAGGGGAAGTTCGGCGATAGAAAAATCTTTTAAAACAGGAACACAAGAGTATTGGAGTGTAGAGTGTCCCCATTGCCATGAATACAACTTTATAGAATTTGAACATATAAAATATACAGCCCACACTATTGGCGAAGGGCGTGAAAAAGGTTTTGTAGTTGATACAATAGAGTATGCATGCCCACTATGTGGATGTATATCAGATGAGAGGACAATAAAAAAACAGCCTCAAAAATGGATTGCGAAAAACCCGGAAGCCATAAAAAATGGGACTAGATCATTCTGGATCAATGCATTTATTAGCCCATGGATGTCGTGGGGAAAAATCATCTTAAAGTTTTTGGAAGCAAAAGGGGATCCTCAGAAAATGAAAACTGTTTATAATACCCTTTTTGGAAAATTGTGGGATGAGCAGACAGAGGTCATGGACGAAGACAGTTTCTTGAAAAGAAGAGAAGTGTACAAGGCAGAGCTGCCAGAAGGTGTGCTCTGCCTTACTTGTGGGGTAGATACCCAGGATGACCGACTGGAGTATGAAGTAGTCGGGTATGGGTTAGAAAGGAAGGATTGGGGAATTGAAAAAGGGTTCATTTTTGGAAAACCATCGGATGATGAAGTGTGGGAGCGCTTAGACAGGATTTTGGATAAGCGCTGGAAATTTGAAAATGGAAAAGGGATAAAGATTTCCATTACATTTGTGGACTCCGGAGGACATTACACACAGGAGGTATACGAAAATTGTAGCAAAAGAAGGTTTAAGAATGTATTCGCCATTAAAGGAGGAAACAAGGAAGATATTCCTTTTGTCAGTCCTCCAAGTAAAGTTAAAATCATGAAAAGGGGCGTAGTTGTTGGGACTACGTCTCTTTTTGTTCTTGGTGTTGATTCGGGGAAAGAGAAAATCATGTCCGGTTTGATGCTGGAAAATGACGAAGTGCATCGACATCATTTTCCCCTGAATGAGGACAAGGGATATGATGAAGATTATTTTAACGGGCTTTTGTCCGAAACGAAAGTAATGGTTGACACAAGCAGGGGGAGAAAGTGGCAGTGGAAAAAATTGCCGGGGCATAACAGAAATGAAGCCCTTGACTGCCGGAACTATGCAAATGCAGCATATAAGGTTCTCAATCCTAACTTGGAAGTACTTTTCCAGAGAATCCATGATATTAAAAATACAAAGCCAAAACGGGTTATAAAAAAACAAAGGCAGCAGGAAAGATTCACTGATAATGACTGGTAAAGGAGGAAGGAAGTGGATAGAAAAGAAAAAATCAGGAAAAAGAAAGAGAGACTAAAGCTTTATGAAGAAAAAGAAGCTTTTATGCTCTCAAAAGACGGTGTACAGAGCTATAAGATAGGCAGCCGCATGGCAGCAAGGTATGACTTGGAGCTGGCGGAAATCAGAAAGGCAATTTCTGACCTTGAGAAAGAGATTGAGGAATTGGAAGGGTTGGAAAATGGAAAAAAACCGCGGAAGATTGCAGGAATTGTTCCGCGGGATTGGTAAAGGAGAGCGATCATGGCTAAAATAGTCAGGTTTTCAGCATCAGGGAAAGGATATGGGGCAGCAGGTGCATCTTACCAGCGCAGGGCGCTTAGAGGATTTACGGCAGAATCAGGAAGCCCGAGGGAGGATATTGATCTTAATAACCAGACATTACGCGAGAGAGCAAGAATGCTGTATATGGCAGCGCCTATTGCAACCAGCGCGGTCAAAACGCCCCGTACAAGCGTAATTGGGTTGGGTTTAAGAATGAATCCTAAAATAGACCGGGATTTTTTAAAGATAAGTTCCGAAGCAGCGGAGGAATGGGAAAAGAAGGCAAAAGCGGAATTTGCCTTGTGGGCAGAGAATAAATCAGCATGCGATGCGACAGGTGTCAATAATTTTTACGGAATGCAGCAATTGGCTTTCACTTCGTGGCTGTTGTCAGGTGATGTGTTTGTTTTAAAAAAGAGCAAACAGGCATCTCCATGGAACCCCTATTCTTTGAGGCTTCATTTGATCGAGGCAGACAGGTGCGCTACGCCGGAAAGCACAGGGGTACTAAGAATCACATCTGAAGAAAATTCAGAGAATGAGAATGTAATATATGACGGAGTAGAGGTGGATAAAGACGGAATGATAGTTGCATACCATTTCAGGAATAAGCATCCTTACGAAGTGACCCTGAAGGAGACAGAGTATAAAAGGGTTTTGGCATACGGAGAAAAAACAGGAATGCCAAATGTTTTGCATGTCATGAATGCAGAAAGACCGGAGCAGTATAGGGGAGTCAGCTACCTTGCTCAAATTATAGAACCTCTCTTACAGATCCGGAGGTATACAGAAAGTGAAATAATGGCAGCTCTTGTGGAAAGTTTTTTTACTGCATTTATAAAAACAAACACGGATGCCAGCGAACTTCCTCTCGGTGAGGTTGGGGAAGAGGGGGAGCAGGAGCAGGCAAGTTATGATCCAAATGAATATGAGATGGGGTACGGAAATGTAATTGCATTGAACCCAGGGGAAGATGTGGAGTTTGGGGATCCTAAAAGACCTGCATCCGGCTTTTCTTCTTTTGTAAAAGAAATGTGCACGCAAATGGGAGCGGCGCTTGAGATTCCAAGGGATATTTTGATGAAAGAATACAATTCCAGTTACTCCGCCTCAAGGGGGGCGCTGCTGGAAGCATGGAGAACATTCCGGATGTATCGGGGATGGTTTGTAGATAGCTTCTGTAAGCCGGTTTATAATATGTGGCTTACAGAAGCGGTTGCCCGGGGGAGAATCAGCGCACCGGGATTTTTTTTAAGCCCTTTGGTACGCAGCGCATGGCTTGGATGCGAATGGATAGGACCCACACAGGGGCAGCTTGACCCGGTAAAAGAGGTTACATCGGAGATCATGTCCGTGGCAGCAGGATTTTCCACAAATACGGATGCAGCTATCAGAGTCAACGGTAGTGATTGGAGCCACAATATGGATCAGATCCAGCGGGAGGAGCAGAAAAGGAAAGAAATTTATGGGTGCAGTGAAGAGGGAACGTCGAAAGAAAAAACAGAAAATAAAATCCTTAATACTGTTTATAACGCAGTGAGGGATGCAATGAAGGAGGCAGAAAGTGAAAATCAAAATTAAAAATGAAGCGCCGTTTGCACCAACGATGCAGGCGGTAGGCGGTAGTGTAAAAAAGGCTTACGATTTCGTTGAAAACAATGAATCTGAGCTGGAGATCAACATGTACGGCGAAGTGGTAGAAGATGTGCCGGTTGACTGGTGGACAGGAAAACCGATAGGGGGATTGTACATCTGTGAAAAAGATTTTCTGGAAGAGTTAGACCAGTATAAAGAAAAGAGCAAAATCACGATCAGAATTAATTCGGTTGGCGGCGATCTGTATGCAGGTCTTGCCATTGCCAATAGGCTGAATGGGCTGGAAGCTGAGATTACAACCATAGCAGATGCTTTATGCGCGTCGGCAGCCGTTGCGATTTACCAGACAGGTGACACCCGGAAGGTTTTCACTGGAAGCCAAATCATGATCCATGAACCGTCCTGCTGTATTTATGGGCGGTATGATGTAAAGGGAATAAAAAAGCTTGAAAGACAGCTGGAAGCGGCAAAAAAGTCAATTGTGGAAACCTACAAGGAACGGACAGGCAGGACGGAAGATGAAATTAAAAAGATGGTAACAGATGATACCTGGATGACCGGGCAGGAAGCGATTGACGAAGGATTTGCGGATGAGTTGATTGAAGGAAATGTATCGGTAGGCGTTACGGAGGACAAGCAGGCGGTTATATCTAATGGGATCATGTTTCGGGCAAAAGACTTTCTGTCGTTGCCGCGGAATCTTAGGATCCTGAAAAATGAGATGGAATCTGGCGAAAATATGCCAGCCATAATAGATGAAGATAAAGGAGGAAAAGAAATCATGACAAAACAGGAACTTATGAACAGTCAGCCGGATCTCTACAAGGAAATTGTGGAAGATGTAAAAAAAGAGCTGAGTGGGGAAGTTTCAAAGGCGGTTAAGGAGGAGCGCGAGCGGATCAAGGAAATTGACGAAATTGCCAATTCCGTAGGGGATGAAAAGATGGTAAAGGAAGCAATGTTCGGGGAAAAGCCGTTAAAAGCTTCGGAGCTTGCTCTTGCCGCGCTGAAGATGCAAAACCAGCTGGGGACACAGTTTATTACAAAAGCAGAAGAGGATGTAAGTGATTCGGGCGTAAATGATGTGAAACCTAAACCGAATGCAGGAACGAAGTCCAAGGAAGAGCAGGAAGAGGAAGACATTATGGCTGGAGCAATGTTAATCTTGGGAAAAAGCGAAGGAGGGACAAAATGAGTATCACAGGAAGAGCGCAGGTAGGTGAGTTTAAACCTGACAATTTGATTGCAGGAAATAGGCATCCAATCGATGTACGCCATATAACCATCAAGGCAGGGCAAAAATTGGTAAGAGGAAGTGTGCTGGAGCAGGATACAGAAGGAAAGGAAAAATATGTGCTCCGAGGGACACGGGCAGCAAAAGCAGCGGTACAGACCGAAGAGGAGGTTAAGACAGAAACCTTGGCAGAGGTGGAAGCGGAGTATATTTTAGCGGAGGACGTAGATGCATCGGAAGAGGATACCATTGGGCTGGTGTATCAGAGCGGAGAATTTGCGGAAAATGTTTTGGTTACAAAAGATGGATACAAAATTTCAGAAGACGACAGAAGAGCTTTGCGGAAAGCAGGGATATTCCTGTCAACAATTATGATGTAGGAGGATACGAGGATGGTTGATATATATCAAACACAGACTATGATGCGGGCAATGGAACTTATGCCGCCTAAGGCAACTTTTTTAAGAGACAGATATTTTCCCACAAGTGATGAGAATATTTTTGTGACAGAAGATGTGTTGATCGATTACAAGGACGAATATCAGAGAAGAATGGCTCCGTGCGTGGTGCCGAGGAAAGGCGGAATTCTTGTTGCCAGGGAAGGGTATAAAACGGAAAGAATGACACCGCCTTATGTTGCGCCGGAACGGCTTATAACGGTAGACACGCTTAATAAGCGCCAGTTTGGCGAAACACTTTTCTCACAGAAAAAGCCGGCAGAAAGGGAGGGGGCTATTCTCCGTAAGGATTTAATGGAATTGGGAGAAATGATTGATCTGCGGGAAGAGTTTATGGCAGCAAAGACACTTTTTGAGAATGGTTATACGATGCGCCAGTACGCTGATGAATATGGGGGAGATAAATACAAAGAGTTTGACATCCGTTTTTATGATGAAGAGGCGAACCCGGCAGTATATACGCCCTCAGCTTCATGGAGCAGCAATAATAATCAGTTTTATCAGGATTTGGCACTGATTGTAAGAATGTTCAAAGAAAGAGGTATAGGATGCGCGGATCTGCTGATGGGAGGAGGAGTAGCATTAGAACTTATGAAAAATGACTACCTGCTGAAACTCCTTGATAACCGGAGAGTGCAGATCGGAAGTATCGAACCCAGGGAAATGCCTAATGGAGCGACTTCTTACGGGCAAATCATTGTGGAAGGGACGGTTCTCGAATTAATTTCGTATACTTTGAAGTATACAGATGAAAAAGATAAAGTACAGGATCTGGTACCGTCTGATTCCATTGCAGTGACGGCGCCGGGAACCGGAGTGACGCTTTATGGGGCAATTACCCAAATTGAGGAAATAGACAATAAATATCATACATATGTAGCAAAGCGGGTGCCTCATATTGTTACAAATGTAAAGGGATCAATCCGGACACTGACAGAAAAGTCGAGACCGCTTACAGTGCCCAAGGTTAAGAATTCCACAATATCTGCAAAAGTGCTGTTTTAAGGAGGGAAGGTATGAAAATAAAGATTATCAGAGGAACCTACGGTCATAATGAAAATGGAAGGATTGTAGAAAAAAATAGCAGCCATCCGCCTTTTACGGTGGATGATGAAGAAGGAAAGCGCCTTATTGGGCTGAAAGTTGCCGAAGAAGTCAGAGCAGGTAAGATGGCTGTTGATACGGGAGGCGATTCGGAAGATGAAAAAGGCAGCAGGACGGAAGGCGAAAAAAACGTCAATATGCCTGCCGGGGACATTTCCCAGATGAAGACAGAAGAGTTAAGGAAACTTGCCGGGGAAATGGGGCTGAAAAAGAACGGAAGCAAAGAGGAATTGATGAATCGTATTACAGAAGCCATTGGCGCAAACAGTGCCGGAGAGCAGGAAGAACAGGAGGAGCAGGAAGAACAGGAAGAAATGCCCAAACTGACGCCCTCGGATGTTAAGTGATATGGGTGCATTTAAGGAGATGGTCCAGGAAGATATCAAAAATATTTTCCTGGACTTTGATATGTTTGGGAAAATGCACAACCTGAACGGAAAAAAAGTCCTTGTAATCGTTGATGAATTTGAATTGGTGGAAAGGGAAAAAAGAATCCAGGATGATGAAATGGGACTGCATAACAGGCAGCTTCTTTTTTATGTGTCAGCGGAGGATTTTGGAAAACTCCCATCCCCAGGAAGGGTTCTGAGTTTTGATGGGAGACAATATGAGATTATCGATGCAACGGATGAAGAGGGAATTTATTCTATTAGTCTGGAGGTGCCGGCACAATGATGATCCATATATTACCCTATGGAACTTCGTGGGTTTATCTTTACAATCAACTTGATAAATATGGGAAAGCAGACGCAGAAAACGAAGTGATGCGGAAAGCAATCAAAGAGGCGGCACCTAAGATTAAAGAGAGCCTGTACAAGGAGACAAGAGAGCGGTATACGATCAAAAGAGGACAATTCCGAAAATCTGATATTAAGCAAAGGGGATATAAAACCCTTGAAGTATCAGGAGCCCCATTGGGCGTGTGGGAGGGCTATCAATCAAAGAAGAACACTAAAAAAAAGGGCGCTAAAACGATGGTATTAAAAGGCGGCGCTATGAAAGAGCTGGTGGAGACAGCAGGGGGAAGGCAGTATAAAGGATTTTTAACAACTGTAAAAAATGCAGGGAGTGACTATACTGGGATATTCCAGCGGATGCCGGGGAAATACATGGATGAGAGTAAACGCCCTCAACCAACTAAACGCGTCAAAAGAAAGAAAAAGCGGAAACCACGGGAAGCGATCCAGAAAATCTACTCTCTTGCTAAATCCAAGGCGGTGGAAGTGGCGTACCGGGAAAAAGGATATGCGGAGGCGGAAGAAATTTTGCTCTTCCATATGCAGAAAAGTATTGATGAAGTGATCGGAGGGATAAAATGACGCCTATAGAATTGCAGGAAGAGCTTGGGGCGGAAGTGGAATATATCTTAAAAGATATTCAGTTTAAAACAGCGGATGGCGGAATGAAGCAGATTGAGGCTTTTTCGCAGGAACTGCCTAAAAGGCTCCAGAATGTTACAGGTGACAGCGTTATGGCGGATGAGGATATTGCTCCTTATCCGTTTTGTGTTGTCAAGATCGATTCCGGGGAGCTGAGCACAGCGCAGAGTGCACATGAAGTTAAAACGGTACTGGTGCTTGGCGTTTTTGATGATGATATCTCCTGTCAGGGGCACCGGGTTATTTTAACCATGATACAGCGGATCATGGAGCGCTTTACAAAGGATCCGGTGTTAAATAGACGGTACCGGATAAACGAAGAAGCAGGGTTTAACTGGACGCTGGATGAGGAGGACAGGCATCCCTATTATCTGGGTGCTTTGTCCATGACGTGGGATATGTTTTTTGTAAGAAGGGAGGACAAGTATGCCTGAAAAGAAAGCAGCTGTAAAACAGCAGGAAAAAAAGAAATCAGTAATTTATCTGGGACCAACGATCCCGGGAAAGTTAATTACTGCAACGGTATTTAACAATGGGCTGACTGCCCAGGCAGAGGAAGTGGTGAAGGAGGTACCGGCAGTCAATGCGCTGCTGGTGGAGACCTGTAAAGCAGCGCTGGTGCGTGCAGAGTTAAAAAGACCGGGATCACCTGCAAGCTTGTGCTATGCAAGGATTGCCGGATACGTTGAGGAAGGGGGCAAAAAGGAATGAGCGAGAAATATTATCATGGCGTCCGTGTGAAAGAAGAGGGTACACAGGTTGCGGCGCCGGTAATGGGCACAACGGGACTGCAGGTGGTGTTTGGCACTGCCCCGGTAAACCTTGCCAGCCAGCCGGAGGCGGCGGTAAACGTACCCGTGGTGTGCAGGAATATGGAGGAGGCAAAGAAAAAGCTTGGGTATAGCAATGATTTCGGTGCTTATACCCTTTGCCAGTCCATGTATGCAAGCTTTGTAAAATATACGGTGGCTCCGGTAGTCTTTATCAATGTGCTGGATCCCAAGGTACATAAAAAGGAAAACCCGGAAAAAGAGTATGCGGTAATTAACCGCCAGGCAAAGGTTGAAAAAGGAATTTTATTGGACAGTGTAACAGTAAAGGTGGGTGAAACTTCTTTAAATTTGGAGGAAGATTATCTCCTTTCTTTTGATGATGATGGTTATTTGGTTGTCACGCTGTTTTCGGAGAGGACGGAAGAGGCAAAAAGCCTGTTGGTAACCTCTGCAAGCATTGACCCTTCCCTGGTATCTGTATCGGATATCATTGGTGGGTATGATGCGAAAACAGGGAAGGAAAGCGGCATGGAGGTGTTGCGGCAGGTTTACCCTAAAACCGGTATGGCGCCGGGGCTTTTATTGGCGCCAGGATGGAGCCATAAGCCGGAGGTTGGCGCTGTGATGATGGCAAAGTGCGAGTCCATCAACGGTGTGTTCTCGGCGGAATGCCTGCTGGATCTGGATACGGAAAAGGCAAGGCTGTACACGGATGTGCCTAAAGTTAAGGAAGAGAGCGGATATGCAGACAGCCATGCAATTGTACTGTGGCCAAAGGTGATGGTGGACGGGATGCAGATGTATTATTCAGCCGCCTATGGAGCCATGACAGCATATGCGGATGTGGTAAACGACAATGTGCCTAACCGCTCCCCCTCTAACTGTGCGTTGTATGTTGACGCGGCAGTGCTGGAAGACGGGACGGAAGTCCTTCTTGACCGGGAGCAGGCAAATACATTAAATGCCAACGGTATTGTTACGCTGTTAAATGAGGGCAGCTGGCATTCCTGGGGAAACAATACATCAGCATATCCGGAGGTGACAGAGGCAAAGGACAGATGGATATGCTGCAGGAGGATGTTCACGTGGATGGCGAATTCCCTGATTACTACCTACCATAACCGGGTAGATGATAAATCAGATTTCCGGTTGCTGGAATCTATTTGTGATTCAGAAAATATCCGTCTGAACAGTTATGTATCAGCTGGAAAAATGGCAGGCGGCAGAATCGAATTCAATGAAAGTGAAAACAACCTGGAAAATATTTTAAATGGTCAGATTATCTTCCGTATTTACATAGCGGTGTTCACGCCGGCGGAAGATATTTTATTTGTCCTGAAATTTGATCCGGAGCTGTTACGTAACAGCCTGACAAGGGGAGGTGAAGCATAATGAAAAAACAGAGTTCATTGATTTTCCCGGAGGTAGTCAACAATTTTAGGGTCTACAACAAGGGAGATGCGTATCAGGGAATTACAGGCGAAGTGTCCATGCCGGAAATCAGCGCTATGACAGCGACGATCAGCGGCGCCGGTATGCTGGGGGAATATGAAACGAATGTAATCGGTATGTTTTCAAATATTACCCAGGAAATTCCGTTCCGCATGATAAATGAGGAGTTTTTTGACCTTATAAAAGCAAACGAACAGGCGGAATTGACCTTGCGCGCATCAATACAGAATGTAAATAAGTCAACAGGAGGGGCAATCAGCACCCAGGGAATGCGCGTAGTATTACGCGGAAGATCTACTAACTTTAAAATGGGTACTTTAAAGCTTGGCAATCTCATGGATGCAGCCGTAACGCTTTCGTTGACCTATCTCCTGATCGAGATGGGAGGGGAAAGCAAGTTTGAACTGGACAAGTTAAACAGCGTATATAAGGTTAATGGCAAGGATTTATACGAAGAAATCAGAAAACAGTGTTAAGGAGGAAAATATGATGGGAAACGAAGTGACTACAACAGAAGGAAGAGAAGAAGTAAAAGAGGAACTGGTGATCCCTGTAAAGTCGGCGTACAAGTTTGAAGGTAAAAATTACGATAAGATTGACCTTGCCGGCATAAAAAATATCAAGGCAATTGACGTGATAAATGTATGCAGGGAGGTGCCCGGAATTTATCCGGAATACACGTTGGAATTTGCCTTAAAGATTGCGGCAGTGGCAACGGGGAAGCCGATTGAATTTTTTGAACAGATGCCGCCTTTTTTGGCAATGAAGATTAAGAAGATGGTATCAAATTTTTTATTCGAAGAGGAATAAGGCAGTCAGATGCGCAGGCGCTTCGGAGCATATGCATTCGAATATCAATCGTAATGCGGGCAGATTTGGGGTTTCTCCTGAATCTGCCCGTTATTGAATTGCTGGAGATTGTGAAGGAGGTAAAGCAAATTGGCGAGCAAAGAGTACAAGCTGGCAATCAAAATCGCCGGGGAAATCGAAAAATCTTTTTATGAGAGTACAAGGTTAACCAAAAAAGAATTGAATGAGCTTGCCAGGCAGGCGGCGCGGGCGTCGCTTGCCACCTCCGCTGAACATAAGATGTCGCTGGAGTGCTTTCAGAATGCGATTCATGACGCGGAACCGGGATTCAGGCAGCTTGAGGATGTGGCAAGGAAATCCTTTAAGGAAATATCCATTGCCGCAGCGGCAACGGGCACGGCGATCGGAACGGGGCTGGGGCTATCTGTATCGGCAGGGTCAGAGTTTGAGACGGCATTTGCAGGGGTAAAGAAAACCGTAACGGCAACGGATGCGGAAATGCTGCAAATGCGTAATACCATCCGTGAGATGGCGAAAGAAATGCCTCAAACCGCGGCGGAGCTGTCAGAGATTGCGGAAGCAGGAGGACAGTTGGCAATCGAAACGCAGAATATCCCGGAATTTGTCAGGACGATGGCAAATATTGAGGTATCTACCAACTTGGACAGGGAGGGAGCGGCGCAGGATTTTGCCAGGTTTGCCAATATCACCAAAATGAAACAGGATCAGTTTGATAATTTGGGCAGCACAGTCGTTGCGCTGGGAAATTCCACGGCAACAATGGAATCGGATATTGTGGATATGGGAATGCGGATTGCGGCGGCAGGAGACCAGATCGGGCTTTCCAAGGCGGATACCATGGGCTATGCCGCAGCGCTTTCCTCTGTGGGAATCGAGGCGGAAGCCGGAGGGTCTTCTTTCTCTAAGATGCTTGTAAATTTGCAGTTAGCGACAGAGACGGGGAAAAATCTCGATAAGTATGCAAAAGTGGCAGGCATGACAGGGAAGGAGTTCAAGAAGGCATTTCAGGATGATGCAAGTGATGCAATCAATGCTTTTTTGTCCGGACTTAAAAATACCGAACAAAATGGAAAAAGCGCTATTGCTGTGCTGACAGAAATGGGTGTGACGGAAGTCCGATTAAGGGATACTTTACTTAGAAGTTCCAATGCGAGCGAGATGTTCGAGACGGCTTTGAAGACGGCAAATAGAGCATGGGAGGAAAATACGGCGTTGACCAACGAGGCAACGCAGTTTTACGAAACTTTTGAAAACCAGTGCGCCATCACCAAGAATAATGTGACGGACTTGGGGATCAGCCTTTACGATGCCATGAGACCGGGGCTTACGGAAGGTATGGGGCTGGTAAATGAGTTTATCAGCGGATTGAACGTTTATGAAGCGGCAGCAGGGGATATTGCAAAGGATGTAGCGAAATCCATGCCCACCATGGCAAGGCAGGCAAAGAACGCCGGAAAGGCATTCCGCGAATTTGCAGACCCGTTTTTGGATGTAGGGGGATGGATGGTTGACAATCCAGGCGTGATCGTTGGGACAATCACAGGGGTCGGCGGCGCCCTTGCCACATATAAGGTCGCTTCGGGCATAGCATCCCTTGCAACGTCATTATCATCGTTGGCAACTCCCATGGGATGGATAAGCATGGGTGCTGGCGCAGTAGCGGCAGGAATTTTTGGGATCGGAGCCGCTGTAAAGAAAAGCGCGGAAGATGCGAAGAGAGCAAACCTGGACAGGCATTTTGGAAATATTTCGTTATCCATGAAGGAGATTCAGGAAACCGCCGCATTTATTATAAATGATGGCTCCCTGGAGCAAATGCAGCAGGCACTTGCAGAGTTTAACAAGTTGGATGGGATTTCCGATGAGATCAACGATGCAGCACAAGAACTAAGCCGGATGGACTGGAAAGTCTCTATTGGTATGCAGTTGTCAGAGGGAGAAAATGAAAGTTACCAGCAGCAGATAGAGGCGTTTGTAAACAGTACCCAAAGTTGGATCGAGCAGCAGCATTACTCGGTTACTCTGTCGGTTACCAGCCTGTTAGGGGACGATCTGGAAAGTAATAATATCGTAACGCAGCTGAACCAATTTTATGCGGGAAAAGAAGCAGAACTCAGCGAGATGGGTGCAGATCTAAACAAGGTTGTCACGGATGCCTTTCAGGATGGACTGCTTGATATTGACGAAGTAAGGGAAATAACGGAGCTAAAGCAGCAGATCGCGCATATGCAGTCTGCTATGGCAGAAAGTGATTTCCAAGCGAATTTGGATTTGCTTGGACAGAAATACGGAGGAGATTTAGATGCAGAATCCTTCATGAATCTTCAGGCAGAACTTAAAGAGCAGGCTGATAGGGCAATGGAGGGCTATAATACAGAGTATTTGAGTTCGGTATCAGCAATCAGGATGGAACTTTCAGAAGGAGAGATATCCCAGGAGGAATTTAACAGGCAAAAAGAGATTTTAGACGCGGCGCGCTTACAGCACCAGTCCGAGATACAGGCGCAGGTAGTACAGTTTGAAAGTGACTCTCTTAGAGGAGCATACGGAGAAGAGATCGACAAAATGTATGGTATAGCGGAAGAAGTATTAAAAGAAAGACTGAACGCTACGGATAAAACGATGGCTGTAAATATGAATGGGGATGTCCTGGACAGAATTGACCCTGCTACCATGGCAGCGGCAAAAGAACTGTACGCTCAATTACAACCGGAAATAGAACAGCTCCAGAAAATTGAAAAGGAATATCTTGATGCTGGGAAGGCAGTACCTGAGGCGGTGCGGAAAGGACTTTCTGATGCGCAGGCAATAGCTGCTTTAGCCGGAGATGGGGAAGCTATGTGGTCAGTTATAGGGGAAGCAGCACAATCGGATGAATACCGGAATGCAATTAAACAGGTCGAAGAGAGCGAAAGATATATTCCGGCAGCGCTATCAAACGTCTTTATCACAGACGGAGCAGAAGAGGTTAGGCAAGCAGTCTATTATTTGTATGATGTTATATCGCAAAGTGCGGAAGAAGCATCTAAACATCCTGTTGATATACCGATAGAGTTAAAAACCTCCTATAGATATACAGGGGTACCGGAAAAATGGTATCCCAATTATAAGGATTTGACAATCGGGCATAAAGACGGCGGAATTTTTAGCGTACCACACGTGGCACGGTTTGCGGAAGCGGGACCGGAAGCAGCTATTCCAATTGATGATTCACAAAATGCAAAAGAGCTTTGGTTACAGACAGGAGAACTTCTCGGAATGAAAGGATTGTCAGGAGAAGTAGAGGAATTGGAATCCAGCATAGCGAATATCAACTATGACAATTCGCAAATGCAGATCTCTTACAATCCTACAATTCAGATCCATGGTTCTTCCGTATCAAAAGAAGATGTAGCGGATGTGATGGAGACAGAGCAGGAGAAATTTGCCCGGATGATGGAAGAATATTTGCATGAGAATCGGAGGGTAGGATTTTCGTAAAGCAGGAAAGGGCGTTGCGAATGCAGCGTCTTTTCTTATTGCAAAAAAGGAGGCGGTTTTTGTGGCATATATAACCAGACAGGGGGAATGTTGGGATGAAGCGGCGAAAGCGGTATACGGAAGTGAAAAGCATGTAGGGTATTTGATGCAAAATAATATGCGGCTTTTAGATATTACGGTCTTTTCCGCTGGAACAAGGCTTAATACGCCGGAGTTTCCGGAAAATGAGAATTTACCGCCATGGAGGAAACGGCAATGAGCAGGGCAAGAAGGGCAGAATTGAATATCAGCTATGAGCATGTTGACATATCCGACAATATTGCAGACTGTCTTAAGTCATTTACCTATAATGACGTGGCATCGGGAAAAAGTGATTCTGTTTCCATTTCTGTCCATGACAGGGAAAGGAAATGGATGGGCGGATGGCTCCCGCAAAAAGGGGACCATATCAGTGGGACAATTAATTTCTTGGACTGGGTCAGCGACGGGGATAATTGGAACATTTATTGTGGGGAATTTGAGGTGGACGATGTATCCATTAACGGACCGCCTGCCGCTTGCAGTATAGGCGCGGTATCTATCCCGCGGTCAGAAGCCTTTAACCAGGAGGAGCATACAAAAAACTGGGAGGAGGTAACAGTACGGGAGGTGGCGGAGGAGATTGCCGCCCGTGCCGGGATATCGCTTTTTTATGAGGCGGAGGAAATAGCGATCCAAGCACTGGAGCAGGATCGGCAGACGGATTGTAAATTTTTATACTCCGTCTGTGAGAAATACGGGTTGGCAATGAAGGTGTTTGCGGAAAAGGTCATTATTTTTGATGAGGCAAGGTATGAGGAAGCGGCGCCGGTAACAACGCTGCATTTTGAAGATTTTAGCCAATACAAGTATAAATCCACATTGGAGGGTACTTATACAGGGGCAAAGCTCTCTTATACGGACCCGGCAACCGGAGAAGATCATGTGGTAATGGTAGGCGGCGGGAAGCGGATCAAGGAGATCAACGAGGAGGCGGACAGTGCGGCGGATGCCCAGCGGAAAGCGATAGCAGCGTTGAATAATGCGAATAAAAACGATACAACGTTTTCCGGCACTCTTATGGCGAGAAAAGGGATTGTTGCAAGCTGCTGTGTTGATCTGTCAGGCTTTGGAAAGCCGGATGGAAAGTATTATGTGGATGAGGTAGTAACCAAGGTAGGGGGAAACAGCGCATCCCAGCAATCAGTGACGATGCACCGCGTGGGGTACCGGATGGACGATGCCACCGTGCTGATCGATGCACAGCCTGCTGTGTTGGCAGCAGGAGAAGGGGGAAGTTATACCGTGGTAAAGGGTGATACCCTTTGGACGATAGCGGATCAGCTTTTGGGATCCCCCCTGAGGTATGCTGATATTTATAACTTAAACAGAGAATTGATTGAGGCAGAGGCACAGGGGAGAGGCAAACCAGATTCCAGTAATGGGCATTGGATCTTCCCGGGGACTGTTTTAGCGATCCCGGACAGGGAAGGGGGCGGCGAGGATGGCGGGCAGTGAGATGCGCGTGGGAAGGGTTTCTTCCGTTAATTATGAAAGCGGAATGGCAAGGGTAGTGTACCGGGATAAGGACGATACGGTAACGGCAGAATTCCCTATACTTACCAACAACAGCGAATACCGGATGCCTGAGGTAGGACAGGAGGTGCTTGTGGCACATCTTTCCAACGGGAGCAGCCGGGGGGCTATTATTGGAACGCTGTGGAACCGGAAGAATGTGCCTTATGAAGGAGGAAAAGATCTCTACCGGAAGGAGCTTTCCAGCAAAAAGGATGCGGCATATGTCCGCTATTGTGACGAAACGGGGGAATACCTGATCAGGGTTGCCAACCTGCATTTGAATGGTGTCAATAAAACCGTCCTTGACGGTCCCATACTTGAACTTGGTGCAAATATATCGATGCTGATAGAGTCGGAGGAGATAAAGATTGATGGGGTCGAACTGCTGATTGCCGGGGAGATGATCAGAATAGAGGCAGGAGAGCAGGCGGAGGTTACGGCGGAGGCATTGCGATTGTCAGGCGGCGAGAGCGTGGAAGTAAAATCCGAGGGGAGTCTTGCTTTATCGGATGATAAGTATAGTGTCACGTTGACGGAGATCATGGAAAGACTGGAAGCGCTGGAGGGGAAGTAAAAGTAATGGGAGTAATTGGAAATTTTGGCAGCAGGATCACCTTTGAAACATCAGATCGGCGTATCTTGACGTTTTCCGGAATGACAAGGAAGGTGTCGGGGAAATATGCCAAGCATAGTGTAATCGGGCAAAAGGACCGTCCGGAATTTACGGGTCCGGGAAATGGAAATGTGACGTTTAAGATTCTCCTGGATGTATCAATGGGAATTAAGCCCAGGGAGATAATAGAGCAGATTGAAAGGGCGGTAGAAACCGGAGAGGTGGACTATTTGGTAATTGGGGGAAGGCTGGTCGGAGAAAACATGTTTTATATTTCGTCTGTGTCTGAGACGATGGACGTGGTATTGTCTGGCGGTGAAATTGCAAGAGCAACGTTGAATATCAGCATGGAGGAATATGTATGATTGATGTTGGGAAAACGGCTATTTTGTTAAACGGCTTTAGTAAAAATGAGGCGGAGGATATACGGCGCTGCCTGTCTGCGTTATATATGGTACGGGTTGGAGAACAGCCGTTAGACAGGGATTTTGGGCTTGATCAGTCTTTTGTGGATCAGCCCTTAAATATTGCCAAGAATCTGCTTGCGTTGGAGGTGATCAAAAAGACAAAGCGGTATGAAAAGCGGGTGGAGGTGGAAAAGATTGATTTTAAATTTGACGAAGAGGGGCAGATGATACCTGTGGTGTATGTAAAGAAAAGAGGTGATTTGACGTGAGTGTAAAAAAAACGCTTTCCGATTATCCGGAAATCAGTTTTATAGACGGTATATCCCTTGAGGGGATCCAGAAGTTTTATTTAAATGCTATGGAGGAAAGATATGAAGAACTGACGGGAAGAGATCTTGTTATGCATGATGCGGATCCGGTGCGGCTGATCGCATATGCAGATTGTCTTCTGTTGTACCAGATCGCCCAATATGCAGACCGTGCCGGAAAAATGTCTCTGCTAAAATACAGTTTTGGAGATTATTTGGAAAATATAGGCGCTTTGAAGGGAGTATACCGCATGGAAGGTGCCAAAGCAAGGGTAAGGATGCGCTTTTCTCTTTCGGCGCAACGGGCAAATATCACAGTGATTCCGACAGGAACAAGGGTAACGGCGGGCGATGGGAAGTATTTTGAAACGTTGGATATGCTGGAGATCCCGGCAGGCGGTATGGAAGGTGAGGTAAATGCCATATGTAAAGAGATCGGCATAAAAGGAAACGGTTATAAAGCAGGGGATTTAAAAACGCTGGTGGATCCGGTTCCTTATATTGATACGGTGGAAAACGTAACTGTATCGGAAGGGGGAGCTGATCTTGAGAGTGATGAAAGCCTTGCGGAACGTATTTTCCTTGCTCCTTCGTCATGGTCCACCGCTGGACCGGATGATGCATACCAATATTGGGTCAGGACTTTTGACACGGCAATTACAGATGTCCATGTAGGTTCCCCGGAACCGGGGATCGTGGAGATCTGTTTTATTTTGCAGAATGGTCAGCTCCCGGAAGATGTTATGATCGAGGAGCTGCAGGAGTATTTGCAAAACGAAGGTATCAGACCGTTAACGGATCAGGTGGTTGTAAAGGCGCCGGATGTACAGGAATACGGAATTGACGTGACCTATTATATCAATAAGAGTGACCGCATCAAAACATCGGCGATCCGGGAGCAGGTTAATAGTGCGATAGATCATTATATTTTATGGCAGAAGGAAAAGATAGGCAGGGACATCAATCCTGACCAGCTGCGGAAAATGATTGTTTCAGCCGGCGCAAAACGGGTAGAAGTCCGAAGTCCGGTCTATTTGCGTGTGGCAAGTGATGCCATTAGTGTGTTAAATGGGGATCCGGTAGTGACATATGGGGGGATTGAGGATGATTAATTTACGGGAATGTACGACGTTGCAGATCATGCCGGAAATCTTAAGGAAGGATGCATATGTACAGGCGGCATCTTATGCATTGCAAAAAACAGCGGAGATGATTATGGAAAAGATTGACCATACCAGTGTTTATGCAGAGATTGACCGGATGCCTGAAAAAATTGTTGATCTTGCCGCTGTGGAATTTAGATCAAAATATTATGGGTCTTGGATGTCAGCAAGTGAAAAGCGGGAAGCGGTGAAAAAAACGTTGCCTTGGTATTGCAGGGCGGGGACACTGCTTACAGTGCAGGAACTTACTGATTTTGTTTTTCAGGATGCAAAGGTAGAAGAGTGGTTCCAATATGGATCCAGTGCTTTTCTATTCCGGATCCTGATTCAAGTGATCAGTCAGGATATTTCCCTGGAAAAATATATGGAATTTTTACAGTCTCTTTATGAGGTTAAAAATACCAGGTCTCATCTGGAGGCGGTCATTTTTAAATATCACAAAGAGACGGAAGTAAAGGCGGTGGCAGCAGGTGGAATTGGTAATACCATTAAAGTCAAAGCAAGAACTGTAAAACGGATCCAGGCGGTATCAAAAGACCAAAATGTATCTGCATTATTCTTAAACCAGAACATACGGATTCGGGCAGATAACAGCATAAAGGCAGATGAGGTATATCTGTTGTCGGGGGACGGAGTAAAAGAAAGGGTTTTGGATGAAAACGGATGCATAGTCAAAATAAAGGAAGGAGCATGAGGATGTCAGAGGTTTATACGGAAAACACAGAGCGGATGTACGAGGCAGTGGTGACGGACCTAGGCAATGAATTAATGATGAATGCCGTTGCCAATGGTCAGAAGGTGGCAATCACAGAGTTTGCAGTAGGGGATGGAGGGGGAGAGTATTACAAGCCCACCACGGATATGACGGCGCTCAGGAATGAGCAGTGGAGGGGATCCATTAATTCCTGTGAAATCAGCAGCGAGGCGGCAAATGTATTGATCGTATCGGCTGTATGCCCCGGGACGGCAGGGGGCTTTACAATCCGGGAAATGGGGGTATTTGACGCGGAGGGGCATATGATAGCCATATGCAACTGTCCGGCGACGCCCAAGGTGGAGATCACGGACGGGGTAGTCAATGAGATGCGCCTGGAGTTGGAGATTGCATTACTTAACGGCTATGCGGTGGAGCTTGTAATCGACCCTAATATAGTTACAGCAACTAAGGCAGATGTTGAAAAGGTGATGGAGCTGATCAGGGCAAATGGGCGCGTAACTATTGGCACAGCAAACGAACCAATGGAAGAAAACGAGATACGCCTTGTAGTTGCAAAGATGCCATATTAAGGGGGGTGGGCAGATGGATACAAAACAGCTGTATGCCGGGGGGAAGCCGTTTGAACCCCTCACAAATTTTGAGAAGCATGAAACTCCTGAAAAGATACAGGAGATGGATACCCTGCTTAACCTGCTTGCGGATAAGGTGGCAAACCAGCTCCTGCAAAAGACCGATATTGCAGCCTGGGCGAAACAGCCACAGAAGCCCTCCTACAATGCAGCAGAGGTAGGTGCGGATGCATCAGGGAGCGCATCGGGGGCGCTTGCGGCGGCGAAGGAGTATGCAGACAGTACTTACATGCAGGCAACCGGGTATACTGATGCGGCAATCGCCGGGCTGATCAACGGTGCGCCCACTACCCTTGACACTCTGGGCGAAATTGCGGCGGCAATGCTGGAGCATGAAAATGTGGTGGATGCCTTAAATGCGGCAATAGGGTCAAAGGCGAGCGAGGCAGAGTACCAGGCACATGCCGGGAATGGGACGGTGCATGTTACCGCCAGCGATAAAGCGGCATTGGCGGAAGCTGTTTCCGGAGTGGAAGAGCTCAGGGCGTCTTTTCAGAATGGCTGCAGCGTAATTGCTGACAAGCTGACAGCCTGCGGAGCCGAGACAGTCAGCAATGCATCGCCGGAGGATATGGCGGAGGGGATCCAGCAGATCTATGACAGCAGGTACAGTGCCGGGGCTGGGGCGGCAAAGGTGGGCACGGCAACGACAGATAAGGTAGTGACTGGATATACCTTTACCAATGCCCAGGGGATAGGGCAGGATGGCAGTATGCCAAATCACGGGGCTGTTAGCAAAGCCCTTGACTGCGGGGGCAGCTACACGATACCAAAGGGATACCATAATGGATCCGGCAAGGTGACAGCAAACACCCTTAAAAGCCAAACCCCTGCTACAGCAGCGGCGGCAAATATCACAAAGGGAAAAACGGCTTGGGTAAATGGGGTTAAGGTCACTGGCACCGGGGCAGACAATACAACCAATTATAATAATGGGTATGCTGCCGGTGTAGCGGCTGGTAAAGTGCAGAGTGTAACAGTAAAAAGAGTCAGTTGGAAGCCATACGATGGTAATGTACTCTCCTATACTGTTAATGTTGGGGCTGGGCGTGAGCTATATAAAACATTGTTTCCGGTATACCGGCAAGGAGGTCAGGTACAAGGCGGGGTTGATTCTGAATTTACTATTTCCTATAGCTATAATGCTACGACTGGGATATTAACAATTTCTGTACCAAATAAATATACGACTGGAAATACTCAGGTTTTTGATATCTATATTATTAGTTAATGCAGACAGATGGTTAAGTATATTTCTTTAAAACGGGAGGAAAAAATGGATAAGTATGCAATTAAAGAAATGATGCAGAAAGAAGAAGGGAAGGTCTACTGTTTCCCTTTAGGTGTCGAAGCGGAAAACGTTGAAACAGACCAAAATAGACAGTTTGTTTCAGAGGAAGAAAAAGAGAAAATAGGGGAAATAGACGGTATTAAGCGGGCTTTTACGGATGGTTGTAACACTATTGTTGCTGGGTGTACAACCTATGGAGCCACTCCAGCAAGCAACAGCCCGTCAGATATAGTAGATGCAATTGGGTTAATATATCAAAACCGTTATAACACTGGATACAGCGCAGGTTACGGCAAAGGACTTGAAGACGGTGTTGACCAGATGGCGGTCAAGACAGGAAATTATACATGGACTTTCAGCGGAAATAAATATAATCAGGGAGGAAAGTATTTAAATATAATCGGTCCTGACAATAGTTTATCCTATGACACCGGCGAAGCGCATCTTATTGCCTGTGCAATTACGGAAACAGAAAATCTATATTTCTTTGGTTATGATGAGGCGAACAAGAATTACTTTGCACCAGGGCAGGTAACTACGTCTGTAGATGCATCTGGAAAGATTTACATTAATGTACCATCGGGAATGAGAATCACAAACTATCACGGCACAGGCGAGGAAGACTATGGGACAACTACTATTACGGTTACATATTATTACTATTGATTTGCGTGGCACTCTTAAAAACGCATGAAAGAAGGAGGTGAGAGATATATGGAAGCGATCATTACAGGTGTGATTTCTGGTGTAGTAACGCTTATAGTATGTTTGATCAATAATTGTTTTCAGCAGAGCAGGACAAAAAAAGAAAATGATAAAACAATTGCGTTGATTGATTATAAGCTTACAGAACTGACAGACCGGGTGAATAAGCACAACAATGTGATTGAGCGTATGTACAACCTAGAGCAGCAGACAGCAGTGCAGGAGAAAGAGCTTGAGGTTGCAAATCACAGAATAAAAGATCTGGAGGCAAAAACGGTGGGATGATATGGAAAAATTATTGCTGAGCAGGGGCTTTTCAGACAAACTGTATTATTACAATTTCAGGGCTGTATGGATTTTTGTGGGTGCTTGTTTTGCCCTAAATGCTTTAAGTGGAGTTCTAGGGATTGCAGATCTTGCGGTTATTACATATGGGATTCCGGCAGCTTTTGCGGAATTGGGAATGCATACAGGGTTTATTATATGGAAAGCAAAAACGGAGAATTGCAGGAAAAACAAAGATTATTCAAAATTAACAGAATTGGAGGAAATTGAATTATGAAAATTATGAATTGGATGGTTGAAAATTGGTTTTTGGTAGTAGCGCTTGTAGCAGGAGCAAGCGTGGCGGTATGGGCTGTATGCAGGTTCTCGGGACTTCCGACTGAAAAGCAGAAGGAAAAAATCAAAGAGTGGCTTGTCTGGGCATGTATTGAAGCAGAACGTGAGCTTCAGAGTGGCACAGGACAGCTTAAATTAAGGCGGGTATACGATGCGTTTTGTACGGTACCTGCCTTTTCTGCGGCGGCTAAGCTGATTTCCTTCGATACTTTTTCGGAATGGGTGAAGGACGCATTGATTGAAGCGAAAAAGATGCTGGCTAAGAATCAGAACTTGGCATTATATGTATATGGAGAAAAAACTTATGAGGAGATTGATAAACTTAGAAAGCAGCTTGAAGTTGAAAAGTGATGCTGCTATACAGAAAAGAAAGGGATGGAAATTGAAAGAAATCCTATGTATTATCGCAGCTGTTTTTACCGCCGTCAGCATTCCGGTGTTGATGGCGGTATTTCTATATAATTATGCATCCCTTTATCAAAGTGGTGAAATGGGAGGCGCCCGGGAGTCGGTCAATGAAGAAACTATGATACAGGAAGGGTATTGAGAAAGGAGAAATGAAATGGCAACACAGGAACAAATTAAAAAATTTATCAGCCAGATTGCCCCGATTTTGCAGGCAGAGGCAAAAAAAAGAGGATATAAAGTGGTTTCCCCTGCAATTGCACAGGCACTGCAGGAGTCATTGTCAAGTAAAAATGCAAGCGGCATCAGCCTACTTGCGGAAAAGTATCATAATTACCACGGAATGAAATGCGGGAAGTATTGGTTAAGCCAAGGGAAACCTTCGGTGTCCCTTAAAACCGGGGAAGAATATAAAATTGGGACAATTACACAGATTACAGATTACTTCAGGGTGTTTCCAGATATGGAGGCAGGACTGAAAGGATATTATGAATTTTTATCGATGCAGCGGTATGCAGCAGTGGCAAAGGCTGAGACGCCGGAAGAGTATATGAATGCGATTAAGGCGGCGGGATATTGCACAAGCAGTACATATATCAAAAATTGTCTCTCGAAAATCAGTAAGTATAATCTTACCCAGTATGACCAAGGGATGGATGGCACAGGATCCAAAGGGGCGTTATATACAATTGGAAGAAATTATACTTTGCAATCAGATATGTATGTCAGGGAAAGCCCCGGAGGGAAGAAAAAGCTTTTTTCAAATTTAACAGCAGATGCAAAGAAGCATGGAAAGCAGGATACAGAAGGATATGGAATTTTGAAAAAAGGGACGGTTGTCACATGCAAAACGACTCAAAGTTATAACGGGGGAATATGGATGGAGATTCCATCCGGATGTGTGTGTGCTGTTAGCCGGACGGGAAAAATATATATTAAATAGCAGGAAGCCTCGGAGAGATCCGGGGCTTTTTTGTTGTGGTAAAATTACCAATATTATCCAGTGAAAAGAACTATAGTGCATGGTAATATATTACTGGAGGTGAGGAAATGTTACAGGTGATAGCATGTGATGATAGCAGGGATTTTCTAAAATTGTTGGTAACTATTCTAGGAGAATATGAAGAAGTATATAACTATGAACTAAAGGAATTTCAGGACGGCAAAGAATTGCTTGAATATTGCAAAACTAACCCGTTTGACATAGTTTATATGGATATAGAGATCGGAACCAGCAATGGCATGGATCTTGCGAGGACGCTTAAAAAGATCAATCCGAAATCATTGACAATATACATATCAGCATACGATACATATTATGTGAGAATGGCAAATGCGGAACCTTTTAGGTTTATTTTAAAAAATCTGCAAGATATATACAAATTTAAGCTGGAACTGGTAGACACATTGGACGCTGCATATAGGAGGGTCAAGGGGAAAGATATATGGACATATTTTTACAAAAACGAACAATACAAGATTGAGTTTAATAAAATTAAGTATTTCTTTTCGTTTGCCAGAAAAGTATATATAATTAGCACGGAAGAACTGGAGCAGGATTTCTTTTATGGAAAGATAGATGATATTCAGGAAATTCTCGAGGAATCGGACGATAGGTTTGTTAGAATAAACAATAGGACTATCGTTAATCTGACATTTACTAGGATGAAAGGGCGAAAGAAAGCTGTCATTGGGAATAAGGAATTTACGGTATCACCTGAGTATAAAGAAAATTTTAAAGAAAGAGGATCTAAATATTGGGGGAGATACTGGAATATATTATAATAAATCACGTATAACTTAAATGTTCATAAGTATATCCCCACTCATAGGTCATAAGCAGCACACTGTCGGCAGCGTTTCCCAGAAGGGCATAATCCATACCTCCATAGAGCAGTCCGCTCTGGTTATCGGAGGTTTTGGGGGCAAGCGCCACAGACACAGGATATCCGTATGGAGAAAGAAAGTCTCTGGTTTGCGCTACAAATTCGGCAAAAGGCACACGGTCGTCGGAAAGGATATATTCAAAATCAATGTCAACTCCCTGGAATCCCTTTTCTGTAAGAACCCTTAAGAGGTTGGAAAGAAGGTTGGATTTAACTGCCTCATCGTTTACCAGAGAGGAAATCAGCATATTGTTGAAATTACCGTCGGGACCTAAAGGGGTCAGAGTGAGAATGGGACGGACGCCATTTTCAAGCGCCCTCTGAATCATAAATGTATCGTCTGTTCTTGGCGGCACCAGTTCTCCTTCTGTAGTGAAGCCATAAGAAAAGACAGACAGTGACGAGAGGAAGGGCAAAGTCTCGTCCAGTACCTCCTGATTGATATAGGGATACGCGTATCCGTTTACATAGGCGGAATAGGAGGGTGCAGGCGTATTTCCCGTTGCTATGAGAAGCGCCTGACCTATCGCCAGGGGATAAGGATAGACCAGCTGGTTATCAAAAATAACAGAGGATACCGGAACTCCATAACCCTGGGCAATGGAATCGACAGTATCCCCTTCCTTTACTACATATATTTCCATAAATATTCCTGCCGCATTTTTTGATTAATATATGCGAAGAATACTATTTGGTGATAGGTATTCCAAGATGTACCCTGCGGTAAATCTTCCATACGATGACAGCGGGAAGAGAAAAAACGAGATACAAAGTGGAAAGAAGACCTGCAGCTCCGCCTACTATGGCGACAAGCAAAAGACCGATATTCATAATTGTGTTGGCACCTCCTGTGGATTGTTGTCCTGCCTATCTTATCAGAATCTTAGTTTCATATGAAGGGACGGAGAGGATTCTTAACGACAGTTTAACAAGATCTTAACGACTTCTTTACATGGTTGTTTTAGTCAGACGGTTAGTGGGCGGAAATGGTTGCGCATTGAGCCGGGAATCTTTATAATGATATATAACAGTCCACAGGCAGGAGGCTGGCTGTGGCATCATATTCTTTGGAAAGAGACAGAGGGTTGGATTATGGATTATCAACAGGCAATGGAGAAACTGGCTGCCGCAGGGCAGGAACATGTAATGCAGTACTACGAGGAATTGACACAAGAGCAGAAGGAACTTTTACTGACTCAGATTGAGTCTACGGATTTTGGGGTGTTGTCCTCTTTAGAGGATAAGAAGGGGGAAAACGTCAGGGGAAAGATTACCCCTTTGGCTGCTATGCAGTTGTCCCAGATTCGGGAGAAGGAAGGGGAGTTCAGGGCGATCGGTCTTGAGGCGGTTAAAAAAGGAAAGGTAGGGGCGGTGCTTCTTGCCGGAGGCATGGGAACCAGACTGGGGTCAGATGATCCTAAAGGGATGTATAACATCGGGCTTACCAGAGAGGTCTACATTTTCCAGCGCCTGATCGAAAATCTGCTGGAGGTGGTGAAGGAAGCCGGGGCGTGGGTTCCTCTTTATGTGATGACCAGCGATAAAAATCACGAGGCGACGGTAAGGTTTTTAACGGAGCATGAATTCTTTGGATATCAAAAGGAGTATGTGACCTTTTTCATGCAGGAGATGGCGCCGGCGTGCGACTACCAGGGAAAGGTTTATATGGAAGAAAAATGGAAGATTTCAACCTCGCCCAATGGAAACGGCGGCTGGTATTCTTCCATGTATAAGTGGGGTGTTGCCCAGAAGGCAATGGAGGACGGCGTGGAATGGCTGAACGTTTTTGCCGTGGATAACGTGCTTCAGAGAATTGCAGATCCTTGCTTTGTGGGGGCTGTGATCGCCAACCAGTGCGCAGTGGGGGCAAAGGTAGTGCGTAAGTGCGCCCCGGATGAAAAGATCGGGGTAATGTGCTCAGAGGACGGCAGACCTTCTATCGTAGAATACTATGAGTTGACGGAAGAGCTGATGAACGCCAAGGATGAAAACGGCGATCCCGCATACTACTTCGGCGTAATCCTGAATTATTTATTTAAGATTGAGGATCTGGAAAAGATTCGTGAAAAAAATCTGCCTCTGCACATTGTGGAGAAGAAGATTCCTCATCTGGATGAACAGGGACAGAAGGTAAAGCCCCAATCTCCCAACGGTTATAAATTTGAACAGCTGGTTCTTGACATGATCCATGAGCTGGACAGCTGCCTTCCTTTTGAAGTGGAGAGAAACAGGGAATTTGCGCCTATTAAAAACGCAACGGGTATTGATTCCGTGGAAAGCGCCAGGGCGCTTTGCAGGGAAAATGGAATAGAGCTGTAACGATTTAACATTTTAACAGGTTTGAGCAACATTATTATCTTGCGGGAACTGTATCATACCGGATAAAATGAGTATAGGTTGAAACAATAAAACAAGTGAAGATGATAAGGAGGCAGCAAAATGGCAATTCTGGTTACAGGCGGCGCCGGATATATAGGCAGCCATACAGTGGTGGAGTTACAAAATGCAGGGTACGATGTGGTGGTTGTGGACAACTTAAGTAATTCCAGTGAAAAAAGTTTACAGAGAGTAGAAAAGATCACCGGAAAACCAGTTACCTTTTATAAGGCGGATATTCTTGACAGAGACGCGTTAAACAGTATATTCCAGAAGGAGAGCATCGATTCCTGTATTCATTTTGCAGGTCTGAAGGCGGTAGGGGAATCGGTACAAAAGCCCTGGGAGTATTATGAGAATAACATTGCGGGAACCCTGGTTCTGGTAGATGTGATGAGGCAGCATGGCGTGAAAAATATCATCTTTTCCTCATCAGCTACCGTTTACGGCGATCCGGCGATCATCCCCATCACTGAGGAATGCCCCAAGGGACAGTGCACCAATCCCTATGGCTGGACGAAGTCAATGCTGGAACAGATTCTGTCGGATATGCAGAAAGCAGATCCGGAATGGAATGTGATACTGCTTCGCTATTTCAATCCCATCGGGGCGCATAAGAGCGGCACCATAGGAGAAAATCCCAACGGTATTCCCAACAACTTGATGCCCTATATTACCCAGGTTGCCGTAGGAAAACTGAAAGAACTGGGGGTATTTGGAAACGATTATGACACGCCTGACGGAACTGGCGTAAGGGATTATATCCATGTAGTGGATCTTGCCGCAGGACATGTGAAAGCGCTGAAGAAGATCGAAGAAAAGGCAGGGCTTTGCGTTTATAACCTGGGAACCGGCGTGGGCTACAGCGTTCTTGACATCGTAAAGAACTTTGAGGAAGCAACCGGCGTGAAGATTCCCTATGTGATTAAAGACCGGCGTCCGGGGGATATTGCAACCTGCTATTCCGACGCCGCAAAGGCAAAACGAGAGCTGGGCTGGGAAGCGCAGTACGGTATCAAGGATATGTGTGCAGATTCCTGGAGATGGCAGAGCAATAACCCTAATGGTTATGAAGAATAAAGGATGGTAACGAACGCCGCCGCGCATTGTGAGCCGGCTTATCTAAAAAAGGATGTATTCCCCTCTGTAAGGCGCAAGCCTGGGGAGTACATCCTCTTTTGATAAAAAGGGTTATGCTACATATAAAAACATGAAGATAAAGTGGCAGATACTTCCGCCCATGACAAACAAATGGAAAATTTCATGGGAACCGAAAAATTTATGCTTTCCGTTGAAAACAGGAAGCTTAAGGGCGTAGATTACACCGCCGATGGTGTAGATAATCCCCCCTGCCAAAAGCCAGCCGAACGCCGCGTGGGGAAGTACGTTCCACAGGGGACCGAATACGGCGAGACAGACCCAGCCCATGGCGATATAGATAACCGAAGAAAACCATTTGGGACAGGTAATCCAGCAAGCCTTCAAAATCATGCCGAAAAGAGCGATTCCCCATACCACGGCAAACAGGGTATACCCCAGATGACCGCCTAAAACGATCAGGCATACCGGTGTGTAGGAACCGGCAATCAGCACGAAAATCATCATATGGTCAAGCTTCCGGAAAAGCTGGAGCACCTTTCCTCCGATATTCAGCGAGTGATAAGCAGCGCTGGCGCCGTAGAGCAGGATCATACTGACACAAAAAATACTGAGCGCTAATAAAGCGCTGTGCCCGGAAAAAAGAGCTGCCTTTATCAGAAGCGGGACTGCGGCGAAAACTGCCATCATCATACCGATGAAGTGGGTAATAGCGCTTCCCGGTTCGCGTATTGTAATTTGCATTGTAGGACCTCCTTTTACACCTAAAACACAACAAGTAGTTTTGAAAACTATGTTTAATATATGGTAATACTACTACATATAATATCTCATGTCAATCAAAATTATGCAAAAAAATGCCCAGACCCTTTCATAAACCGGCGGTCTGAGCATATATATAAACGAATCAGTCTTCTTCTATAACATGAATTTCAAGATAATCAAAGTCTATTCCCTCCACAAAATGATCCTGTGTAAATCGAACCTTATCATGGCGCTTAAACTCCTGAATCGTAGCATCCAGCCAGATCGGCTTGCCTAAGTCGAAAGCATAACAGACCTGGTCAATTGCATGGAATACTTTGTGCGTGCGGGTATCGGCACTGTCATCACAGATGACGATATCCTTTAGCATACGATTGTCCTTGAAAATTTTTGCCCACAAACGAAACATGATCTTCTCCAAATTTTACGTCACTTTTTCTGTTTATTATAGCAGAGGGGGAAAAACTTCTCAACCTCATGAAAATAGACAATAAAAATTAAAAAAATATAAAAAACTTGTGAATAATGTACATTATTTGGTAAAAGTATGGTACAATAGTCATAGGCTGTAGGGGGAGGTGGACTGAGCATCAAGAATCAGCTAAAGAAGGAATACATAAGTAAGGCGGTAACAAAATGGAATTAAGAGCAGGGCGGGACAGCGATATCGACAGCTGGAAGGAAGTTATTTTAATTTATAGTTCTGCACTGAAGCAGATTTCAACGAAACTGGAAATATTAAACGATGAATTCCAGCATGTACATAGATACAACCCCATTGAGCATATCAAATCCAGGCTCAAAACATCCGAAAGCATTGTCAAGAAATTGAAAAAGCACGGGTATGAATCCACCATTCAGAACATGGTGGATCATGTAAACGATATTGCAGGCATTCGCGTAATTTGTTCTTTTACATCGGACATTTACAGGATTGCAGACATGATCAGCAACCAGAGTGATATTAATGTGATTTCCGTAAAGGACTATATCGTAAATCCTAAAAGCAGCGGTTATAAGAGCTATCATATGCTGGTTACGGTGCCGGTAAATCTTTCCGACAGGATTGTGGATACCAAGGTGGAAATCCAGATCCGTACAGTTGCTATGGATTTCTGGGCAAGCCTGGAGCATAAGATCCATTACAAATTTGAAGGGAATGCGCCGGAGCATATCAAAAATGAGCTGGTAGACTGTGCAAGGATGGTATCCGAGTTGGATGCCAAAATGCTGTCTCTGAACGAAGAAGTGCTGAGTATCAGCCAAAAAGCAAGATAAGGAAATACAAACCTACAGGAAGATGCGGTTTTGAGGGGAACAAAACCGCATCTTCCTTTTTTGTCCAATAAGCTCTGGCTCGCAAAGCGTGCCGGCGTTTGGTGCCGATTATCCCTGCTGATGCGAACCAAAATTCCGATAACAAACAAGGTAATTAATTGACTATAAAGATGATTTGCTTTACACTTAAAAGGGAAGATGGGTTTTGGAAAAAGATCGTCTAGTGGAGGGCTTGTTTTGGGTTCAGGAAGGCATGTCCATATAAGAAGAGACAATGGCATGGCATTATACAGTGAATGGTTGAAATGAATTTAACATATAAAATAGAAAGGTATTTTTCAACAAAAATGAGGAGTGCCCAGATACATTTCTGCACCTGGGCTATTATGAAAAAATTATCTATTTGCTTGTTGAAATTACTGTTTTGTCGTTCGTTTGATTTAAATATAATATACCTCATAATTATGAATAAAATATGAACACAGTGTGAAAATATCGTTAATTTTTACAATACATGAAAAAAATGAGGTCAATAAATATGCAAATTGCACAAAAACGAAGGTTTATGTACCTTTTTAAGAAGAATTGCGGATTAAGGTGCAAGAGAAGGCAGGAGTTTATTGTAAAAAAGGCGTAAAAGTGTTATGATAAAGCAATAAGTGTGCATCGGCACGGACTCAGTATACAACCGGAGGAAAGATAATGGACAATTTTATGGATAAGGTTGCAGAGAAGCTGAACTCTCAGGAGATCATCAGGGCGAATGCGGCGGCGGATGCGGCGGCTCTCGAAAACCTGGAAAAGCAGCTGACACTGTTTAAGAATCAGATGGAAAAATATGATGACTGTCTGCAGGAAATGCGCAGACTGAATTTGAAAAACATAGAGAGTGCCCAGGGCGTCCAGGAGCTTGCCGATAAGGCAAATGAAAAGCTGGGAGAGACGGTAGGAAATATGGAAGCGGCATCCGTTTCCAGAATCAAGGAAACTTCAGATCTTTCCATTGCGGGGATCAACCAGACCCTGAATGAAAGTCTGGCAAAAATTGCCGAAATTAAAGAAAACTCCGATAATCTGGAGCAGGTTACCGAGAATATGGCGGAGCTGCAGACGAAAATTGAAGAGCGGTTTAAAACCATGGAGGACTTTCTCCATGTGGATAATGTGAAGGTTTATCGAAATGTGCAGGCGGCGATGATAGAGGAATTGGGAAAGCAGGAGGCACAGCTGAAGGAAGAGCAGAATAAGCTTGCCAAGGGCAATAAGGCGATGCTGCCTTTTGTGATCGTTACTATGATTGTAACCATTACCAACCTGGCGGTTACCATTGCCAGGATATTAGGCTTATTTTAGAAAGAATAGCGCAGAAAACGCTCCCACATGGAGGATAGGATGGGAAAACAAAGTTGGAAACCGGGCAATATGCTTTATCCTGTGCCCGCAGTGCTTATTACGGTGGCGGATCTTAAGGGAAACGCCAATATTTTCACAGTTGCCTGGACGGGAACGGTATGCAGCGATCCGCCTATGGTATCCATATCGGTGCGGCCGGAAAGATATTCCCATCAGATGCTGGAGGAGACGGGAGAGTTTGTGATTAACCTTACCACAAAGGAGCTTGCCTTTGCCACTGACTATTGCGGTGTGAAGAGCGGAAGGGATACGGATAAGATTCAGGATATGAATTTGACGCTTTTGCCGGGAGAGCAGGTGAAAGCGCCGCTTCTGAAGGAAAGCCCCGTCAACATAGAGTGCCGCGTTGAGGAAACCCTTCGCCTGGGAACCCATGACATGTATCTTGCCAGGGTAGTGGCGGTACATGCCGAGGAGGCATATATGGATGAGAAGGGACGCTTTGCCCTGGAGAAGGCGGATCCCATTGCTTATTCCCATGGGACTTATTTTACATTGGGTGAAAAGCTGGGAACCTTTGGCTATAGTGTTAAAAAACATACCTCCTGAGTTATTTTCGGGAGGGATCCGTCAGAAAACTGCCGCGGATAACGGCGGTCTCTCCATATTTTTGGCGGATGGCATCCAACGTTTGATCAAGAGCAGCCAGTTTTTCCTTAGAGGGGGAAGGCGGGCTGTGTTTTTTTGCGGCTGCCGAAGGGGAAGCGGAAAGACCGACGCTCTCTCCAGGCAGGTCAAAAAGAGAAAGCTGCGTAGGCTCTGTCAGATCGCTGAGCTTTGAGGAACGGATGCCAAGGAGCCGTATGGGAGAACCGTTCCACAGTTCATCGAAGAGCCTGCATGCTGTCTCGTAGATTACCTGGGAAGTATTGGAGGGAGCAGGGAGAATCATCTGATGAGAAACGCTTTGAAAGCTGCTGTATTTAATTTCCACACTGATCATGCCGGCAAGAAGACCGGATTTCCGAAGACGCGCGGAAACACTGTCAGAGAGGGATAAAAGGGTGAGAAACGCTTCCCTGCGGTCGGACACATCTTTGGGCAGAGTGGTAGAATTGCCGATTCCCTTTGCCTCCGCGGGGGAAGAGGTCACAGAGGAATCGTCTATGCCGTTGGCATATTCCCAGAGAAGCAGTCCATGACTTTTTAAATGGGATGCAAGAATCTGAGGATCTGCCTGGGCAAGCTCGCCGATGGTTTGGATGCCCAGATTTTTCAGTGCCAGAGTGCTGGACTTCCCGCACATATATAAAGAAGAAACGGGAAGAACCCACATTTTTTCTTTGATTTCATGGGTATAAAGGGTGTGAACGAGATCTGGCTTTTTAAAATCGGAAGCCATTTTGGCAAGCACCTTTTTGTCGGAAATGCCAACGTTTACGGTATAGCCAAAGGATTCCCGGATATGGTCTTTGATGGCGCATGCGGCGGCTTCAGGTGAGGGAAAACGGGTTCTTATGGGCGTAAAATCCATAAAACATTCGTCCACGCTGAGTTGTTCGATCTCGGGACAGACTTGGGACAGGTAGTGCATCAGTTCCCGGCTCCTTTGGTGGTAAAGGGTGTGGTCGGGGCTTTCCACGACCAGAGCCGGGCATTTGCGCAGGGCGTTTACAATGGGTTCCCCGGTGGTGACGCCGTATTTTTTGGCGGGAATGGATTTGGCAAGAACGACTCCGTGCCGCTGCTCCATATCGCCGCCGATAATAGCCGGAATGCTGCGCAGGTCTGTGGCGTCGCCCTGGGCGAGGCGCTTTAAGGCACTCCAGCTCAAATATGCCGAATTAACATCAATGTGAAAGATGATTTTTTCCATAACCGGTTCCTTTCAGACAAAAACACAAAAGCAAAAGTCTGCTTTAGGTTAATCTTACCAGAATATTTGAAAATAACATACCCTTTACAACTAAATTGATAACTGTTAGAATGAAATCGTTACGAAAATATTACAAAATAGATGCCTATATTGGAGTTTACCATAGATGAAACGGATTACATGTCATTATAAAAAAGTAAATATCAGAAATATTAAAATTGCAGTACTGGCAGTTTTTGTCAGTATATTTTTTCTGCCTTCTTTTGTACCCTTTGAAAAAACGGGTAATAATATCTTTACAGTGATTTTAAACAATCAGGAAGCAGGCACGGTTTCTGCGCCCTGGGAGGCGGAAGAATATGCGGTTGAGGCGAGAAGACAGCTGGCAATGGGAAACGGAGAGCTTGTGTTGGTGGAAAGCGATCTGGAAACGGTGGGCAGAGAAGTGCTTTGGGGAAAAACCGACACGCCGTCCCAGGTGATCGGCAGAATGAAGGAGATCCTTGCCGGTGATGTGAAGGAAACGCTGCACAGATCCTATGTGGTTAAAATCAATGAATACATGGTGAATCTTTCCAGTCAGAGCGAAGTGACTGCTCTTATGCAGGCAGCCCTGGACAAGTATGATTCTCAAAGCAGATATCAGGTAGAGATGGTTCTTGATCCGGAGAGAGAGCTGTCTGTGCTTACCACATCCATTAAAACAAAGGAAGAGCTGGTGGAGGAGGCGCAGGAGGTCATCAACCTGGAGGCAGGTATCCATGCAGATCTGACGGAGACCTTTGAGGCTGTGGAAGCGACAGGGGAAAAGGATTTTGAGGATTATGAGCTGGGGCTGATTTCCATGGAATACGGCGATACGGTGGAGGTTGTGGAGGCTTATCTTAAGGAGGATGAGCTGACAAGCTTAAACCAGGCAGTCCGGGAAGTAACCCAGGATGAGGAGAAGAACGGTATCTATGAGGTGGTTTCCGGAGATACCCTTTCTGAAATTGCCATCAAAACTAATATTCCCATGGACAAGCTGATTGAAATGAATGAGTCGCTGGAGGATGAAACCTCTATGATCAGACCGGGGGATGAGCTGATCATTACCGTACCGGAACCCAAGCTTGCGGTGGTGCGTCAGGAGGAAATGTACTACGAAGAAGATTACGAGGAAGAAGTAATCTATATCGATAACGACAATTGGTATACCACGGAAACCAAAACCTTACAGGAACCCTCTGCGGGACACAGAAGGGTAATTGCGGTGGTTACCTTTGAAAATGATAAAGAAACAGCAACGGAGATCATCAAGGAAGAGGTTACCTATAAGGCGGTGCCCAAGATCGTTGAACGGGGAACCAAGATACCGCCAACTTATATTAAGCCGATTTCAGGGGGAAGACTGAGCTCCAATTTTGGACGCAGAAGCAGACCTACCAGAGGAGCCAGCACTTATCACAAGGGAGTGGACTGGGCAACGCCTACCGGGACAGCTGTCTTTGCATCCTGCGGCGGTACGGTGGCAAAAGCCGGATGGGGAAGCGGTTACGGTTATGTGGTTTACATCAACCACCCGGACGGAAGGCAGACAAGATATGGGCACTTAAGCAAGGTTCTGGTGTCCGCCGGACAGACTGTTTCACAGGGACAGAAGATAGCGCTTAGCGGAAATACGGGCGTCAGCACGGGACCGCATTTGCATTTTGAAATACTGATTAACGGATCACAGGTAAACCCGCTCAACTATCTGAACTGATGTTTGATGTTTACAAATGGTCACAATATGTTATAATGTACGTTAGCGAGAAGTGAAAATCTGGTAAGTATTGCCTGATGGGCAGTTTGCCAGATTCTGGATATGATAAACAAGTTTATGAAAATTTGATTTTGATTATATAGAGGTATACTATGGAACAGTATGCAATTAAAGGCGGTAATCCGCTGGTGGGAGAGGTGGAGATCGGCGGCGCCAAGAACGCGGCACTGGCAATTCTTGCGGCTTCCATTATGACGGATGAAACTGTGTTGATAGAGAACGTACCGGATGTCCGGGATACCAATGTGATGATGCAGGCGATCGAGAGCATTGGCGGTATTGTGGAGCACCTTGACAGACACACTGTGAGAATTTCAGGCAAATCCATTACGGATTTGGTGATAGAAGACGATTTTATCAAGAAAATACGCGCATCCTATTATTTGCTGGGCGCTTTGCTGGGAAAATACAAGAAAGCACAGGTAACGTTACCGGGAGGCTGCAACATAGGTCTTCGTCCCATTGACCAGCATATCAAGGGTTTTCGTGCCTTGGGAGCGGATGTGCGCATTGAACATGGATTTATTATTGCAGAGGCGGAAAGACTGCGTGGCGGTCATATTTATATGGACGTGGTAACCGTTGGCGCAACCATTGACGTGATGATGGCGGCAGTACTGGCGGAAGGGCAGACGATCATCGAAAATGCAGCGAAGGAGCCTCATGTGGTGGATGTGGCAAACTTCCTGAACAGCATGGGCGCCGTGATCAGAGGCGCCGGGACTGATGTGATCAGGATAAAAGGTGTGCCAAGGCTTCACGGTACAGAATATACCATTATCCCCGATCAGATTGAGGCGGGCACTTTTATGTTTGCCGCGGCAGTAACCAAGGGGGATGTGACGGTTAAAAACGTCATTCCCAAGCACTTGGAGTCCATCAGCGCCAAACTCACAGAGATTGGCTGCGAGGTGGAGGAATCTGACGATGCTGTCAGAGTGGTGGCATCCAAGCCCCTTTCCCATACCCATGTTAAGACCCTGCCGTATCCGGGATTTCCAACGGATATGCAGCCTCAGATCACAGTGGCGCTGGGGCTGTCTAAGGGAACCAGTATCGTAACGGAGAGTATTTTTGAAAATCGTTTTAAGTATGTAGATGAGCTTACCAGAATGGGTGCAAGCATTAAAGTGGAAAGCAACACGGCAATCATTGACGGCGTGCCCAAGTATACAGGGGCAAGCATTAGTGCGCCGGATCTGCGCGCAGGCGCTGCGCTGGTGATTGCAGGGCTGGCTGCAGAGGGAACCACGGTGATAGACGATATTAAGTTTATCGAAAGAGGCTATGAGGATTTTCACATTAAGCTGCAGAATCTGGGCGCTCAGATTGAAAGGGTCAACTCTGAAAGAGAGCTCCAGAAGTTCCGCTTGAAGACGGGATGAAAGCCTCGGGAATGAAAAACTGAATATGCTGAAAATGGAATCTGTTTCGATTCCTTAAAAAAGAAGCTCTGGTTTATACCAGAGCTTCTATTGTTATATCGGGATGTGCGCTTAAATCCAAGAATCCGTGCTCCGTTTGAATGGTAGGAGCAGAGAGTTTATCACGGTTTACATAGACTACCTTGCCGGTGACGCCGTTGCTGAGACGGACATCATTTAAAAGATAAGTATTTACAACGTTTTCGAGGAAGGTCAGAATATACTTTGGATCGTATTTCTGAAGTCCTTCGCTTTCAAAAAGTGCGATCGCCTTAAAAGGACATAAAGGACCGCGGTAAATCCGGGCGCTGGTAAGGGCGTCATATACATCTGCAATGGAAACCATCTTTGCATAGGGACCGATCTTGTCGCCTGTTATTCCATAGGGGTAACCGCTTCCGTCGTTCCGTTCATGATGCATTAAAACCGCATTCAGAACAGGTTGATCCAGATGAGCACCCTGCAACAGCTGGTAGCCTTCCTGAGGGTGGGTTTTGATCAGGTCATATTCATCGTCTGTCAGCCTGCCAGGTTTTTTGATGATGGTATCGGGAATTTTGGTTTTTCCAATGTCATGGAGAAGACCGCTTATGGTGGCAAGACGAATTTCATCTTCGCTCATGCGAAGCCACCTTGCAAATACATTGCAGATCAGAGCAACGTTCATGCTGTGGGCATAAGTGACATCGTCATATGTACGCATATGGTGGAGTATGTCAAATACGTTTGCGGTAGCGCCCAGATCAAGAATTTTCAAGGTATGATCTATCAGGTAATCCACATCCAAAGGGGCGCCTTTTTCAACCACATCGTTCACTGCAAGCCTGAAATTATGCACGTCCGTTTCAAAGCTCTTCCGGAATTTAACAAATTCCAGACTCTGCTGCAGGCGCTCGGAATAAGAAGATTTTTCAGCAACGTGTTCCGGTTTCGGCTTTTCAGTATCTTCCACTTTGACAGATAAAATGGAATAGAAGGCAAGCTTGGTAATAGAGCGGTCATTTAAGATCAGCCCTCTCGGAAGAATCAGCTGATTGTTGTAAGAATAGACGTCCTCGGCTGTGATCATGCCGGGAATCAGTTCAGATGTTTTAACTCGTTTCATTTTATATTCCCCCAGTGATTATTTTTCACCTTTACCCCACATTCCATTATAAGCACATTGGAAATGGTTGTCAACGAACTGTAATTTTTGGACAATAAAAGCCAAAAGAAACCGTTACAATTCAAATCTGTGCGGGGCATTAAGATGCATATTTGAATGAGGGCTGGACGAAAGACAAAAATGCATTGACAAAGCAGGCTATATGGTGTAGGCTAATAACAGATATGAAAATTCAATATTGTAGAGAATCTCTTATTCAGAGTGGTGGAGGTACAGAGGACCTGTGAAGCCACGGCAACCCCGGATATGGAAGGTGCCTACCTGAGCGAGGAAACAGCCTATGGCGAATCGAACAATAAGAGGATTTGATTATCGAATGTCGGGTCCGCTTATGATTCATAAGTGGATTTTTTTTTCAAAAATGATTTTTCACGAACAGGAGGAAAAGAAATGGAAAAACGTTTATTTACTTCGGAATCTGTAACAGAAGGGCATCCTGACAAGGTCTGCGATGCGATTTCCGATGCAATTCTGGATGCATGCATGGAAAAGGATCCTATGAGCCGTGTAGCATGCGAGACCGCTACCTGCACAGGGTTTGTGCTTGTGACAGGGGAGATCACGACCAACGCGTATGTGGATATTCAGAAGGTGGTGCGGGAAACCGTAAAGGAGATTGGTTATACCAAATCTGAATACGGCTTTGACGGCAATACCTGCGCTGTTCTGGTGGCAATCGACGAGCAGTCCGCAGATATAGCGATGGGCGTTGATAAGGCGCTGGAAGCAAAGGAAAACAAAATGTCCGATGCGGAAATCGAGGCAATCGGAGCAGGCGATCAGGGAATGATGTTCGGCTATGCAACCAACGAGACAGAGGAATACATGCCTTATTCCATTTCTCTTGCCCACAAGCTTGCTTTGCAGCTTACCAAGGTTCGTAAGGACGGTACCCTTCCTTACTTAAGACCCGACGGCAAGAGTCAGGTTTCCGTAGAGTATGACGAAAACGGCAAACCCATTCGTCTGGAGGCAGTGGTTCTTTCCACACAGCATGACGAGGATGTGACCCAGGAACAGATTCATGAGGATATCAAAAAATATGTGTTTGATCCGATTCTCCCCAAGGAGCTGCTGGATGAAAACACCAAGTATTTCATCAATCCTACAGGACGTTTCGTAATCGGAGGACCTCACGGAGATGCAGGTCTGACAGGACGTAAGATCATTGTAGATACCTACGGCGGATACGCACGTCATGGCGGCGGCGCTTTCTCCGGCAAGGACTGTACCAAGGTGGACAGAAGCGCAGCTTACGCTGCACGTTATGTTGCGAAGAATATTGTAGGAGCAGGGCTTGCCGATAAGTGTGAGATTCAGCTGTCCTATGCAATCGGTGTGGCACAGCCTACCTCTATTATGGTAGATACCTTTGGAACAGGAAAGCTCTCCGACGAGAAGCTGGTGGAGATCATCAGAGAAAACTTTGACCTCCGTCCTGCAGGCATTATCAAGATGCTGGATTTGCGCCGTCCCATCTATAAGCAGACCGCGGCTTATGGTCACTTTGGACGTAACGATTTGGATCTTCCCTGGGAGAAATTGGATAAGGTGGAGGAGCTTAAGAAATATTTATAGGCGGAATGGTTCTAAAATAGATATGATTTGAAATGAAAATGCACGAAAGGCGATGGAAATCCTTTTCGTGCATTTTTATGATAGATCAAGATGGTATGAAATTATTTGTCCTATGGATGAAGGGCTGAAACAGTAGTAGTTATTGCAGATATATTCAATATTAAGCATTTACTTGAAATACTTATCAAAAAACTTGTAAAAAACAATACATAATCCCATAGGCAAACCAAATAACACACCACCAATCAAAACTCCTATTATCAACTGATATACAGAAAAGTAATCTGACAAATAGTAATTTCTTAACCCGAAAATTGAATTAACAAGAAAGAGTGTTCCGGTTATTAACCCCGGAGAGATTTTCCTGTCTTTGATTGTATAGAAAAAATGGTCGCCAAAGTTTATGATTCCCCATATAAGAATTGCCACTCCAAAACAGGCGAACTTATTATTGAACACAAATAAAAAAACTGATACAAGCAGCATTGGGTAGTAAATAAATAGATTGTTTGCCATCCAGTGTCCATGCGTCATATGATAGGGCAGCCATTTATGCTCATACATCCATTTGGGAAAATCACCAATAGCTTCCTCGAATAAGTGGAATGGCAAATAAATTACTAAATTAAAAAATATAAAATATATCATTCTCATTTTTCTTCCCTTTCTTTCTCCAATTCTTTTTCAAAATTTTCTTCCCATTTTTCCAGTGTTTCTAAAAGCAAAAATTGTTGTTCCAGTATATTCCGTCCAAATAATGGAATGTCTTTATGCGTGGGCAGCTGCTCCATAATTTGCATTTTAGTATTTTGAATACTGTTTTTAATATTTCAAAAAAAGAAAAAGAAATTTGAAATAATGCTTTTAAGATTTTTTTACTGAAAAAACGGCGTTTATTCATATAAGGATGCTTGACATTTGGTGTCTACAGATGTAAACTATAAATGTCTACAATGGTAGACACCAATATAGAAGCAAAGGGAGATAGAAGCGGATGGAGAAAAAGGCAACGGTTTCAGATGCAGAACTGGAAATTTTGGAAGTTTTATGGGCGGCAGGCAGAGCGCTTAACGCCAGCGAAATCCGTCAGCAATTGGGTCTCAGCAAGAATTGGGAAAGGACAACGGTTCTTACACTGATACAAAGACTTTTGAAAAAGAACGTGATCCGCCAGGAAAAGAGGGAGGTATATTACTATGCCCCCTGTATAAAGCGTGAGGAATATGTAAGGGAAGAAACGAAAAATTTTGTGGATAAATTTTTCAAGGGCAGCTCCAGAAATTTGGCGGCGGCATTGGTGAACAGTGAAGCGCTGACAAAAAAAGACATTGAAGAGCTTCGGGATTATTTTAATCAGAATTGTTGACATGGAGGAGTTAGATTGAAAAATAAGTCTGATAA